>JBAXOB010000051.1:0-32368 GCA_037133475.1 Bacteroidota bacterium | reverse complement strand
GTCCGCTGAGCAGGCTGGCGGCGTTGCTTTCGGCGTTCCAGCCGTCGATGGCGGCAAACTGCTCCTCCAGTTCCGAGGCGCGGTTGCCGTCGGCCTCCGAGAAGTCGGGTTTGGCGTAGAGGGTGTCTTTTTCATTCATGATCTCCCACAGCCGCGCGTGGCCCATGAGCACCGTGGTAAGCACCAGGCAGCCGTCGAATTCGGAGTGGTTTTGTTTCAGCACCGAGAGCCGTTCGCCGGGACCAAAGGTGACCGACCCCGTGGTGTTGTCCATCTCGCCGTAGAGCATCTTGAGGAAGGTCGATTTTCCGGCGCCGTTGGCCCCGATGATCCCGTAGCAGTTGCCGGGGGTGAACACCATGTTGACATCCTGGAAGAGGATGCGCTTACCAAACTGGATGCCCAGGTTTGAGACTGTAATCATTTAATTTTATGTTTGTTATGTTTGATGGAACGTTACCGGCAAAAAGTGTGCAAAGGTACATCTTTATTGGTTAGAAATGTTGTAATGGAAATCATAATCCTGATATTTAATCCCAATTTTGAAACAAGACAACTATTTCCCGGCCAAAGGACATCCCAATGGGTAGCGATCCCCGGTTGAAACAGAATAAGTGATAGGCCCCCTTATATTCTTCGAACGATATATCACCTGCGAGTCGCTTTGATAAAAATGGCAAAGGCAAGAGTAGGTTTTTCTCCACCAAGTGAGATACAGTCCTGACAGGTCAACTGTTACTCCTGATTAGCTGATCATCTTAATTCCAATTAAAATGCCAAGGAATTTATGCTAAGAAAACTGAAATATTTCAGTTTTCGGTTTTATGAATTCAATTTATATATATTTTTGACATTACATTTTCAAAAAAATTGTCAGCATGAATGAACTCCCAAAGGGAACTTTCATCTGGCGATTTGAAGGCATTCTGATGCCATGGCAATTCTCTTTTATCAAGGGAATGAAGTAAAATACAATGAAATATATTCACGATCAACCAAGGTACCTGATGTCAAATTCCGGCAACATTACCTCACTGGGTTACGAATATAAATAACAAGTTAAGGAGCACAAGATAACGCAATTTCTTTGCTTGCCTGTAATGTGTCAGCCTGTGAGCAAAGTTTTTTTAAAATCATCAATGAATTCAATTACATCATTTTTAAGCTAAAACATGGAAAATCCTAAAATAGATATTTGCTTAGCAGGAGTTACGGGTTGGGTAGGCCGTGCCCTATATAACGAGATTAACCTATCAGGCGACTTGAATCTCACTAGTGCTGTTTCAAGGAAACAAGCGGGCAAAAACATTTCAGAAGTATTTAACTCGCATGGGATCGATATTATTATAGATAAAAGCGTTCCGGATGCACTTGAAAAAAAATGTGATGTTCTTATTGACTATACATCCCCACTGATTGTCAAAGACAATGTCCTTTTTGCAATTTCAAGAAAAGTCAATGTTGTAATCGGGACGTCAGGCTTGTCCGAAAAGGATTTTGAGGAAATAAACGATGCTGCTGTGCATAACAGCGTTGGAGTTTTAGCTGCAGGGAACTTTTCAATAACAGCAGTCCTTTTGCAGCATTTTGCGCAAATCGCAGTAAAACATATTCCCAATTGGGAAATATTTGACTATGCAACAGAGCATAAACCAGATGCCCCTAGCGGAACAACCAGGGAGTTAGCAAACAGACTCGCAAATATTCAACAGCCAGCTATTCACTATCCAATTGATCAAACTATCGGTGACAAGAGCAGTCGGGGAGCAACCATTGGAGGGATGCAATTGCATTCTGTCAGACTTCCCGGTTTCAATTTTTCGTTTGAAATTATTTTCGGTTTACCCAACGAACGTCTTTCAATTCGTCATGATTCTGGTAACGGTGCAGAGCCCTATGTAAATGGAACACTGTTAGCTGTGAGAAAAGTCAATTCCTTTGTCGGGTTAAAACGCGGCTTAGATACTCTTTTAAACATTTAATGCCATTATTCCTAACTTATTAATTTCAAATACTTGTATTATGGAAAGAGAAAACAATCAAAGGTTTTGGTCCACGATCAAACTTGAAATTTGGAAAGCAATAATTGCCGCACTCATTACCGGTATTATCGGTGGACTTTTTGCCTACGTCTTCATTCCCAAGCCAATTGATCCTGTGAAGCGGCAAGTTGGAAATCTTTGTCTGGAAGGCAAATGGAAATACATTTGTACATCTTATGATGGCACCTATCAGCATGGCGGCAGATTTATAGTGCAAAAAGAACCCTCTGGTTCGCTCATACTGAACGGGGATAGGATGTGGAGAGACGAATACGATTCTGTTACAAAAAAGTGGCGTTGTGTAAATTATAAGGAAAGTGATTATAAATCATGGAAAACGAATTGGATATCTATCCAAAACAACACTCAAATGATGTTTGAGTACGAACTACAATTGGATAAAACAATAAAAGGTTATTGTACCGGGGTAATTATTGAAAATAATCATGGTGAAGTAAAAGCTGTTGAAGGCTGGTTTTACATATTAGGTCAAAAAAATCCACTTTACGGAAAAATTCTGTTTAAAAAAGTCTCTGACACCATCTTCTCTGATTCCACAACTTTAACCAAAAACCACACTTGTGAACCTGCAAAATAATTTATAATTAAACTACACGGATCGCTGGTCACACCGGCATTGCCGACTAATAACCTTCTCTACCCTTGAGCCAGGCAACCTCGGGTTTTCTTATTGCTGGGAACCTTTCAGTTAAGAATCCTGAGAAGGTCAATCAATTGTTTACCAGCCGTTTCAAGAGGATCATTATTATCAGGACCGAGCATGCGACGGTTGCTATTTTTCTCTTTAATGTATTGCTCTTTGGTCCTTGCCGATCAGTATCATTGTGGAATCCCGGGGAAATGTCATAACGAAAAAGATATTCAAATCTGCCGAATAGATATGAAAACATGCCCAAACTGCAAATCTGAAATGGAAGACAATTTCGACCTTTGCTGGAATTGTCAGTACAGTTTTTCCGAAAACAGGACAGTCCCGAAAGCCGAATTTACCGAATGCTGCCCTTACTGCAAGATAGAGGTTGACGCCTCCTACACCATTTGCCCGAATTGCCAGCATAAACTCGGCGAGAAAAGAGATCCCGCCGAAACATCCGGGTCTTCGGGAAACCTGAAAATCGATTGTTTACGATGCCGGATGCCCATGTTTTTCAAGGGAAACAGCAGGTTCCACGAGGGTGCCAGGGCATGGGGCCTTGGAAATCTCTTTGAATCAAGGGAATCGTTCGACCTTTACTTTTGCCCCCAATGCGGTAAAATTGAATTTTTCATTCAACCGGCAACTAAGTCAATTTAAAAACAGGCAGGTGGCGATAAATCAGCAACCGCCGGTAACATCATACCGGGAATGCTTTTTCCCGGTCGCCCGGCAAAATGAGCGTGTCACTTTCCGGTTTTCCCCCTCCCGCAGGGGCCCTGGCATGAAGAGACCGCTCCCTCCCGCTGTAAGTTCCTGAAGGGAAAAACATGTTTCCATGTTAAAAAAGCAGGCCAGGTTGATAAAAAAGAGCTACCTTTATTATTGGAAAAGGGGATTGCAGCCTGGCAACACCGGGAAGCAGGCGCGGGAGCCCTGGAATAAAGGAAATCACCCGTTGATTAATTGAAAACTTTAGAAAACAGACAAAACGCAGCTCTTATGAAATATCTTTTTATAGCGGTACTGCTGGTTCACGGCTTAATCCATTTCATGGGTTTTGCCAAGGCGTTTCATTATGGCGATATGAAACAACTCATCCTCCCCATTTCAAAACCACTTGGGATGTTGTGGATGCTGGCCGCCCTCCTGTTCATTGCCACGATCGCTTTGTACCTGCTGAAAATTGAAAGCTGGTGGATCCTGGCCCTGGCGGCGGTTGCCGTTTCTCAAACGGTTATAGTGACGGGCTGGCAGGATGCCAGATTCGGCACCATCGCCAACCTGGTTGTGCTGATTGCCGTTTTCTTCTATGTTTGCATCTTAAATTTTGAGAAAACCTTCAGGCGCGACGTACAGGAGAACCGGGTTGCCAATAACTCGTTGTCAACCGGGCTGCTTACCCTAGCCGACCTGCAACCCCTGCCCGCCCCCGTTCAGCGTTACCTGACCTATACGGGTGCCGTCAACAAGCCCTGGGTGAAAAACATGCATGTGGTTTTCGACGTGCAGATGCGGGGAAAAGGGAAGGAATTTGTCACCTACACCTCCGAACAATTCAACTTTTTCGACGATCCCGCCCGCCTGTTTTTCATGAAGGGCACCATGTTCGGATTGCCTGTTTCAGGTTACCACAGGTACGCCAAAGGCATGGCATCCATGGATATCAGGCTGCTGGGGCTGATCAAGGTTGTCAACCTTTCTGGCGATGTTTTAAATAAAACGGAGACGGTCACCCTTTTTAACGACATGTGCCTGATGGCACCCGCCACCTTGATCGATAAAGGGATAAAATGGGAGGAAATTGACAACAATACTGCCAGGGCCATCTTTACGAATCACGGCATTTCGGTGACCGCCACGCTGTTCTTTAATAATAAAGGCCAACTGGTTGATTTTGAATCGGACGACCGCACGGAGGTGACCGATATGAAGCAGTATCCGTTTACCACGCCTGTTTCGGATTACAGGGAGATCAACGGCACCCTGATCTGGACCCGTGGTGAAACCATATGGCACTACCCTGGCGGGAAGTTCACCTACGGGAAATTTTCATTGAGAGAGATAACCTATAATTTTAACTGAGAGGGCGGAGGTGCCGGGCTGCCATCTGTCATAAAAACCCGATCCCATGATAAACGAAGAATCGGAAATAGTTGAAATCATCGACAGGGAAACCAGGGGCTGGGACACGCAGGATACCGGTTTGCTGGTCTCCCTCTTCCATCCCGACATGGTGTGGCCATGGCCGAAAACACCATCGTCGCACGATCCACTGGAGTGGGAACTGGTGCAGGGGAAATTCAACAGGGAACGATGGAGCAGGAGATGGCAGGAGCTTTTTGACAATTATAAGCTGGCGCGAAACCTGCGTGAAATCAAAAAGATCGTGATCTCCGAAGAAGGCGATGGCGCCTTTGCCGTGGTTGATATTGACACCCTGTGGATCAGCAATGACGGGCTCAGTATTCACTGGAAAGGGAGAGTTTGCAAGGTATATTCCAAAACCGGCAACGGATGGAAGATGACCATGCATACGGGCGTGCTTGAATATTAACAAGACAAACCGGCGGGTGTCTCATACAAGAAAGGGTTCTGCACATCAATAAAAATAAGCATTACGGTGAATATGACCTGAAACGCTGCCTGTACCAAATGAATCGGGATAACGAAAATCAGCACGGTCTTGAAAAAAACGGTTGGCAAATGAAAAATAACATCCTGCTCCTACTATTTGCATTCACCGGTTTCCTGTCGGTACAGGGGCAACCCCGCGTGACTGATTCCGTTGCCGATATTGACGGGAATGTTTACCCTACTGTTACCATCGGCAGGCAGGAGTGGATGGGCGAAAACCTGAGAACCACTGCCTACCGTAACGGGACAAAGATACCCATGATTCCCGGGAGCCCTGACTGGACGGAGGATACGCTCGGGGCCTTTTGCTGGTACAACAATGACCAAAACAATGCGAAAACCTGCGGGGCGCTCTACAACTGGCATGCCGTGAACACAGGCCTGCTTTGCCCCGATGGGTGGAAAGTGCCTTCCGACGGGGACTGGAAACTCCTGGAGGGTACTGTCGACAGCCAGTATGGCGAAGGCGACCCGGTGTGGAATACGACAGGGGGCAGGGGAAACGATGCCGGGCCACGGCTTAAAAAAAGTTCGGGCTGGAGTTCCGGCGGAAACGGCAGGGATGACTTCGGCTTCGCCGCCCTTCCCTGCGGCGAGCGGTGCAGCTATGGCCGTTTCTTCCTGGCGGGCAGGAGCGCCTTCTGGTGGAGCAGTTCGCCATCAGGTGAGTCGGCCGCCTGGTACAGGAACATGATCTACAGTCTCGACGATGTACTCCGCAACACCCACCCGTTGTGGATGGGATTCTCGGTGCGGTGCATGCGTGAAAAACAAAAGCCATGACCAAACTCTATTCAACCCTGGCCGGCATCTACCATGAAATGTACCGGCATATCTTTGACTATGACAAGGAATTCGAATTTTATGATGGATTGCTGAAAGCCCATAACTGCCGGAAGATACTGGAAATCGGTTGCGGCACGGGGATGCTGGCCCGGAGGTTTCTTGACCATGGTTATGATTACCTCGGGCTCGACCTTTATGAGGAGATGCTGGATATAGCCCGGTCTGAAACAAAATCCGACAGGTTTATCCGGGGGGATATGCGGGATCTGTCGTTTTACCGGCAATTTGATGCGGTCATGATCACCGGGCGTTCCCTTGCCTATGTAACGGAAAACAAGGGGGTCACCGGCACCCTGGCGGGGATACACAACGCGCTCAGGGAACATGGATTACTGGTGTTTGGCGTGTTCGAGGCCAATGGCATTTTCGACAACTTTGACGATTCCGAACAAACCTTCCAGCCGGGTCAAAAGAAAATCACGCGGACCAGCCACCTTGAAAAAAACCTTGAAACAGGCTGGACCTACGACTGGCATGCCCTCTATCGCATCGAACAGGGCAACGAAACGACAGAGATTGAAGATATTACCACCCTCAGGGCCTTCACGAAAGATGAAATCCTACTATTTTTGAAATTGACAGGATTTTCCATCCTGGAGGTCATGGCGGAGGAAAAGGTGGTTACGCTGGTGGCCGAAAGTTAAAAAAAGCTATTTTTGTCTTCAGCAGCCCGGCCTTTCTTAGCGCCGGCAGTCTGCTGAACCGCTGGCAAAAATTACCATACCCGAGCATCTACAACATGATTTTCGAACCTGCCACCATCGGTAACATCCGGCTGAAAAACCGGATCATCCGTTCGGCCACCCATGAGGGTCTTGCCGATGAATATGGTTATCCGACAGATCAGCTGATTAAAAAATATGAGATGCTTGCCAGGAATGAGGTTGGGTGCATCATTACCGGGTTTGCCGGGGTCATGCCGAACGGGAAAAGCAACAGCTACCGCATGCTGATGATCCACGACGACACCTTTATCGATCCCTATAAAAAGCTTACCGGGAAGATTCATGAATACGACACCCCTGTTATCTTGCAGATTGCCCATTGCGGCAGGCAAACCCGGTCGAAGATCACAGGCCTCCCCACGGTTGCCCCTTCGGCCATCAGGGACAGGACATTCAACGAAGATCTCCCCCATGAACTCTCAGAGCCTGAGATCTTCGAAATCATCGAATGTTTCGCCGGTGCGGTCGTGAGGGCGAAGGATGCCGGCTTTGACGGAGTGCAGCTGCACCTGGCCCATGGTTACCTCCTGGCGCAGTTCCTTTCGTCATACACCAACCGGCGCTCCGACCGGTGGGGCGGCACCACGGCAAACAGGTTCAGGATCATCGGCGAAATCTTTGCCAGGGCAAAACGGATGGCCGGCGATTTTCCTGTGTTGGTCAAGATGAATGCCCACGACGGCAGGAAAGGAGGTATGAACATCACGGAGGCCGTTGAAATCGCCGGGATGCTCGAAACTGCCGGGTGCAGCGCGATCGAGGTTTCGTGCGGGGTTTTTGAAGACGGCCTCTATACCGTCAGGGGCGACACATTACCCGTTGAGGCTGCCTTTCGACATAATTTCCGCTACAAGTCCTATCCCGGGATTGTCAAAAGCATTGCAAAAAGAGTTGTTCCGATTCTGACAAAAAAGATCAGGCCGTACGAAAATTACAATGTCCAATTTGCTGCCATGATCAGGAAAATGGTTTCAATTCCTGTCATTGCAGTTGGCGGTATCAGTACGCTTGCGTCGGTCGAAAGCATCATAACCGGTGAAAAAGCCGATTTTATCTCCATGTGCCGTCCCTTCATCATCGAACCCGATATCGTCAGGAAATTCAAAGAGGGCAGGCAGGCGAAGTCGAAATGTATTGCCTGCAACTATTGCCTGGTGGCGGCCGAAGAGAGGGCGCTGCGATGCTACCGGGGAAAACTGAAGGCACAGGGCAGCTGACGGCCCTTTTTGCAGGGCAACATACCGGGCAGGAAAAGCGATGGGTTTCCGCAGTTTAGCGAATGACGAAGATTTTTAGTGATATTCTTGCAAAAGAGGCTGCAGGATTCTTACTGGTAAAATCGTGATTGACCAGGTAATTTTAAAATATAAAAGGAGTATCCATGAACAAACAAGAGATGAAAATCTGCCTTTGGTATGATGACCAGGCGGAAGAGGCCGTTCGCTTTTATACCTCCATTTTCGCCGATTCAGAAACCGGGCAGGTCAGCAGGTTCGGCAAAGAGGGATTTGAACACCACGGGAAGCCGGAAGGCACGGCCATGGCTGTAGAGTTCAGCCTGAACGGCATGAAGTTCATCGCCCTGAACGGGGGGCCCTTGTTCAGGTTCAACGAATCCGTTTCAATCACCGTTTACTGTGAAACCCAGGAGGAGATCGATCATTACTGGAGCCGGCTGACGGAAGGTGGTACCGAACAGCCCTGCGGATGGCTGAAGGACAAATACGGTCTCTCCTGGCAGATCCAACCGGCGGTGCTACCCAGCTTGCTCACTACGGTTGATCCCGTGAGGAAGGAAAGGGTTTTAAAAGCTCTTTTCCGGATGACCCGGTTTGACCTTGCAAAATTGCAGGAGGCTTATGACGGCAAATAAAAGATAAACCTGCCGGCAGGTTTCAATCCAACAGATATTCAAAAGTTCCGAACATGACAGGACCAGACAAAGATTCAGCGTTTCCCCTGAAAGATTACCACCGGCTTTGTTTTCTGAAGAACATCATCAGGAATCCGAATGTAATCGTGGGCGACTACACCTATTATGATGATTTCGAAAACGTTCACAATTTCGAAAAGAATATCAGATACCATTTTGATTTTACCGGCGACAGGCTCATCATCGGGAAGTTCTGCATGATCGCATCGGATGTGAAATTCATCATGAATGGCGCCAATCATCTCACAAAGGCGCTCAGCGCATACCCTTTTGCCATTTTCGGAAGTGGATGGGAAAATGCCATGGAAGGAAAAACCTATCCGCAGAAAGGAGATATCCGGATCGGCAATGATGTGTGGATTGGCTGCAATGCCACCATCATGGCCGGCGTTGTTGTTGGCGACGGGGCCGTTATTGCTGCAAATTCAACCGTCATACGGGATGTGGCTCCCTATTCCATTGTAGGCGGGAACCCGGCAACTGAAGTCAGGAAGCGTTTTCCCGACGACACCATTGAAAGGCTCCTGAACCTGAAATGGTGGGATTGGGATATCGCGAAAATAACCGGGAAGGTACAATCCCTGACCGGAATGGACATAGATCAACTGGAGCAATCCACCTGAACCAGCCATGGTCCCGCAAGCTTTTTCATCAGTTACCGGCAGAAGCCATATCTTTGCACCGAAAAAAGATATTCATCCAGAACCACCAGCCGAATGAAGCCTAGAATAGAGGTCATCACCGAAAAAATGCTGATCGGGAAACGACTGAACATGACCTTTTCAAACAACAGGACCTTTGAATTATGGCATAGTTTCATGCCGGCAAGAAAGCTGATCAAAAACACCCTGAACCAGGAGCTGATCTCGCTGCAGATATATGACCAGGTGCGGGAGCTGAAGGATTTCACCCCGGATGCACCATTTGAGAAATGGGCAGCCGTCGAGGTTTCAGGGTTCGACGATATTCCGGCAGGGATGGAAACCCTTGTATTGCCGGGCGGAACCTATGCCGTCTTCTTATATAAAGGAACTCCCGAAATGTTCAGGGACACCTTCCTCTATATTTTCGGGACCTGGCTCCCTGCATCAGGATACCTGCTCGACGACCGTCCCCACTTTGAGATCCTGGGTGAAAAATATATCCGGAACCATCCCGACTCCGAAGAGGAGGTGTGGATTCCCATCAAAAACAAACAGACCCGGTAAGGGTCCCTACGAACATCCGCCATGCAGGGAAAAAACTTGTTGACCTTCATTTTATCCGTGATCATTTGCGGTGTTTCCTATTCACAGGTAAAACCATCATCCCGTTATATCGCGGGTACAACGCCTGTCGGTTTCGAATCCGAGATCAACGATTTTTTAAAACAGGATTCGGCCTCCTTTCCTCCCCCCGGTGTGGTGTTGTTTGCAGGCAGTTCGACCATCCGCAAATGGAGCAACCTGGCTGACGATTTTAAAGAAATCAGGGTGATCAGGAGAGGGTTCGGCGGCTCAACCATGGAGGCACTCAATTATTACATGAACGACATCGTGTTACCCTACAGCCCGGCCGTCATTGTCGTTTATGAAGGCGACAATGATCTTGCGGCAGGGGTAACGCCCGACAAACTGATTGCCCGGTGCGATACCTTTATCGCCAGGGTGCATCGCCGGCTCCCGCATACCACGATCTGGTTCATGTCGGTCAAACCCTCCTTCGCCAGGAGACATTTGATCCCCAGCCAGGCCGCTACCAATAAAGGATTGAAAAAACTTGCCGGGAAAAGACGCAGGACGAAATTTATTGATATCACGCGCGTCATGTATGATGCCAGTGGTAAATTAAGGAAGGATCTATTTGAACCTGATTCCCTTCACGTCAACAGTGAATGCTACCGTCTCTGGGCAGCCCATATGAAGAAAACCATGTTGTCAAAACAGCATGGACCAACCTGTAATCGTAAAACATCCGACCTCCATGAAGACAAAACTCAAGAAAGATGAAACCGTTGCCTTGCTGATCAGGCCCCACTGGTTTACCCTGGTATTCCCGGTCCTGCTGACAGCCATATCCATGATTCCCGCGATCCTGTTTCAGGGTTACGCCTATATCCTCCCGCTGGGAATGGTGTGTTACCTGGGATATAAAGTTACGCAACGGAACAACAATATCTGGGCGGTAACCAACCTGAGGGTGATCGACGAAGAGGGTTTCTTTTCCCAGCATTCAAAGGAGAGCCCGCTGGAGAAGATCAATAACGTAACCTATGAGCAATCGGTATGGGGAAGGATCTTCGGATACGGGAATGTCCAGATCCAGACCGCGGCAGAGGTCGGTTCAACGGTTTACCACATGGTGGAAAAGCCGAAAGCGCTGAAGGACATGATTACCCAGATGCAGGAGGAGTACAAAAAAACACAGATTATGAGCCAGGCAAGGGAACTGGCAAAAGCCATTGCAACCGGCAACCAGGGATTTCAGAACAGGGTGGTTGCGGATGAACTCGAAAAGCTCTATGAACTTAAACAAAGGGGAATCATTACTGAGTCGGAATTCAATGCCGGCAAAAACAGGATACTGGGGTTATAAGTCCGTTACCGGCTACCCGGAGAAGGGAGGCAGGAAAGGGGCTTATACAAGGAGCTTTTTCAGCCCGGAGGAGCTTGAACCAGCCCTTTTGAAATCATACCTGCATGATGCTCCCCTGATTGATTCATTCAAATAACGTGCCATTCTGAAAGAAGGCTTCCCGGGGTCCGGATTTCGCCTGACCAGGGACCGCTATGTCAGCTTATCCAGGGTATTTATAAGGAGAATGTAATGCCGGTTATACCATATTATAAATACAATAATACCTTTACACGACCCTCGGCATTTATCCTGTTTTTTTGACGGTCTATCTCAACCCGGCTCCTTACGCAATACGGCTGTGTTTGAGGAATTAAAAAATCCGCGGGGCCTGTTTAACCAAAGTTTAAACAGGCCCCGCGGATTTAATCAGGAAACTGATGGAGCGGTAAATGGGGATCGAACCCACGACCCTCAGCTTGGGAAGCTGATGCTCTACCATCTGAGCTACTACCGCGTGAATGAAAGCCCGGCAGCAAACGGATGGCTGTTTGTGATCTGCCCCTCTTTCACCCGGCAAAGATAATCGTTTTTCATTCCTTGGACCATCGTAATGAAAAAAAAACATAGGGATTTTTGGCAAAGGAAGGCCGGTTTCAACCACCCCCTTCCATGGAAAAACACCCTGTGATTTTAGCCTGTTAGGGTCTAACCTGCCAACTGTTTAAAGTGAAAGAGGACGAGAAAACGAGGGGATGGCTGAAAATGACAAAAATTGCAAATCCAGATATGTAATTTAGATTGTTTCTATTATAGCAGATGATAAAACACTAATAGAATATTTTAAGTTGCTATTTGTTATAGTTGGTACCTTACTATTTTTCAACTTTCATCCCTAATCCCGTGTTAAAAGTATATTAATTTTACGTTCCTTGTTTCAATTTTCATTTTTATTCTTTAGTTTTATACCGCGTAAACGATTCCATTGTTCCGAAAACCTAACAGGACCGCCATGATACGAATTAACCTCCTGCAGAACTTACTCCCTCCCCGGACGGGTCACCACGCAATCAGCAACCAAACGTACAGTTAATTGTCAGTTTCTGCCTGCTTACCATGCATTACCGGTTTCATCAATACATATACCAACTGAATATCAACGTATTATACTAACGTAATAACATAAAAAATGAAAAAAATTTCCTACCTTTTCCTGACCATTCTGTTTCTCTTTATGGCCAATGGTTTGAAAGCACAGTATTGTACTCCGAATTTCACACTGGGTTGTGACATGGGGAATATGGTAACCCAATTTCAGCTTGGTTCCATCAACCAGGCGATAACCTGTGCAGGAAGTCCCTCCTATTACCAGGACTATACCGGTCTGAGTACCGACCTGGCTGAAGGCGGATATTATACACTCTCGGTCCAGACCGGCAATGCCGGGATTTGGGTGAAGGTATGGATTGATTTTGATGATAACGGGATATTCAATTCTCCCGGTGAAGAGTTGACCTCCCTGTATTGTGCAAGTACGGGAATCACCTATACCAGCAGTTTTTTCATTCCTGTTACCGGCTATTTTGGCTCGCACCGTCTCAGGTTCATGGCCTCCCACAACGGGGTCCCAACGAATGCGTGCAATGATCCCGGTTACGGCAATGCTGCCGATTTCAGCGTGAATATCATCGCCGCGGTCACCCCCCCCACGGTGGTTACCAGCGTCGCCAAAGCGATCACCTCGACCAGCGGGACCATGCAAGGCACCGTGACAGCAAACGACAATCCCACCAATGTTGAATTTCATTACGGAAAAACACCTGCCTTCGGAAATGTGATGATCGGCAATTACAATGTTGTAGCAGGCTTTACCCCGACAGATATTTATGCCGATTTAACAGGGTTGAATCCCAATACTACCTACTATTACGAAATTGTCGGATATGGCCCGGGCGGGTATATCAGCGGCGGAACACAGTCGTTCACCACCGATGCGGTTGCCCCCACGGTTGCAACCGTTGCGGCAACTGAACTTGCAGGCACATCAGCCCAGCTGAACGGCACCGTAAATCCGAACAACTCACCTGTCCATGTCTATTTTGATTACGGGTTGACAGATTCCTATGGAACGACCCTCGATGGCACACCCTCGGATATTTCGGCCCAGATTGCCGATCATGATGTCATCGCCACCCTTTCCGGTCTGGCTTATTCCACCACATACCACTTCAGGGTCCGCAGCGTGAACGACCAGTTTATGGAGTCGGTTGGGGCCGACATGACCTTCACCACCCTGGCAACCACCACCTGTATCCCTGTTTATTCCATCGGATGCAGCAACGGGCATGGGGTGAAATCGTACCATTTCAATACGATCGATGTAACTCCCAACTGTGACGGCGGTACAGGATATTACAACGATTTCACAGCCACTCCGACGGATGCTACCATGAATATTTCATACCCGCTCTCTGTGAAATCGGCAGGTTCAGGCACGACCGTTTCGATGGTCTGGATCGACTATGACCACAACAATGTATTTGATCCCTCCGAAGCCGTAGGGAGCATCTGGTGTTATGATACCACCAGTTTTTACAACCTGTATATCCATATCAATGCTTCATCCAACACCGGACCTACCCGCATGCGGGTGATGACCCGGTGGCAGGATGATTTTAACATGAACCCGTTTGACCCATGTTCTGCCCTGGAGATCAACGGAAACTGTTCCGATTTCATGCTCAACCTCCTGCCTCCTCCCCCTCCGCCACTGACCATCACCGGCACCACCGACGGGATTTCGGGAACCGACGCGACCGTTCACGGCATTGTGAATGCCAATGACTGGGATGCAACCGTTTTCATTAATTACGGTTTGACAGCTTCCTACGGCAGCCAGGCACCAGGCGTACCATCGCCTGTAATGGGCAATGTTGACACCCCTGTCACAGGATCGCTCACCGGGCTTACCGGGAACACGACCTATCACTACCAGGTTGTTTCATATAATGCAGGGGGTACCACCTACGGGTCTGATTCGACCTTCACTACCCTGGCGATTGCCCCGACGGTGACCACAGGCGGAGCAACCGACATCACCGGTTATAGCGCCACCATCCATGGCACGGTAAACCCGAACAACCAGACCTCCGCGGTTTCGTTCGACTATACGGAAGATCCGACGTTTACCACTTTTACAACGGTGGCGGGTGTGCCGGCAAGTGTCACGGGAAGCGCAACCCAGGATATCACCCTGGGGTTGTCGGGGCTTACGCTGAACACCTCCTATTATTACCGGATAAACGGCTCGAATGCCTCGGGAAGTTCAATGGGGGCACCCATGTCATTTAAGACATTACCCACAAAATACTGTATCCCGGTATATGGGAATGGTTGCTCTGCCTATGGTTTAACCATGGGGCTGACAGATTTTGTCCTGAACACCATCAGCGAAACGATCCCCTGCACCGGGTCACCGAGTTATTACCATGATTTCACGGCAACCGACAACACGGATATTGCCCAGAACGGCCAGTATTCCATCCTGGTGCATGCCGCCTATGATGATAATACGGCAACGGTCTGGATTGATTACAACCAGAACAACCTCTTTGACCCGGGTGAAAACGTGGGCAATATCACCTGCGGGGCTGCCGGGAATTCGGCGCTGCTGTTCTTTACGGTACCCCCTTCAGCCCTCCTTGGACCAACCACCCTGCGGATCATGTCAAATTATTATCCCAGTACCGGCAACTTCCCAACTGATCCCTGTTCGATGACAGAAAGCTGGGGCAATTGTTCCGATTTCACCGTGAACATTGTTGCACCGCTGCCGTTACCAACAGTAACCACTGCTTCTGTTTCGAATCTTGCAGGCTCGTCTGTTGATTTGAATGGCATCGTCAATGCAAATGGCACCACCAGCTATGATTCCTTCGACTACGGGTTAACCGCAGCCTATGGTTATAATATTATTGGCTCCCCCAATCCTGTTACCGGCAGTGGCGACTCCCCGATAACGGCTACCGTTACCGGGTTAGCAGGAAACACCACCTACCATTACCGGGCTGTGGCCATCAATCCTTCAGGAACCGTTTACGGCGCTGATTCCACCTTTTTAACAGAAATGATGCCTCCTGCAGCCACCACCGAAGCCGCGACCATGATCCTTGCCGACGGCGCGCAATTGAATGGCCATGTAAATGCCAACAATGAACCAACAACCATCCTCTTTGAATACGGGTTGACGGGGGCTTATGGCTCCTCCGTTGCCGCTACGGAATCGCCCCTGAGCAACAACATTTCAACAGCAGTCAGCGCTCCCTTAACCGGGTTGGCAGTAAATACCATCTACCATTACCGGGTAGTTGCAACCAACGCTACGGGCACCACCTATGGGAGTGACATGACATTCAACTCATACCCGACCCTGTCCTGTATCCCGACCTACAATACAGGCTGTGCTACTTACGGGATCGGAATAACCTGGGTCGGTTTTAATACGATCAACCAGTTGATGAGCTGCGGGGGCAATACATCGTTTCCATTTTATAACAATTACAACACTCCCACTGATCTTAACAAGGGCAGCAGTTACGACCTCCAACTGCAGTGCGGCGACAATTCTCTAGGCTATTCCGTAGAGGTCACCGCATGGATTGATTACAACCAAAACAATGTATTTGACCATGCTGAGATGGTGGGACATACCTATATGTACGACAACTATGATATTTTCACCATCCCGATCACCATATCACCCACTGCCACCCAGGGTACATCCACGCTCAGGATAATGTGCGACAATGCAGTTTATCCCAGTGATCCTTGCGGTAATTATTGGTATGGCAACTGCTCTGATTTTACGGTGAACATCCTCCCTCCTGTTCCACCGCCAACGGTAACCACCTCGTCGCCTTCAAATATTACAGGTACAACGGCTGATGTAAACGGGATCATTAATGCAAACGGGACCTCCACCGGCGCCTCCTTTGATTACGGTTTAACTGACTCATACGGCTTAAACATTGCTGCGAGCCCTAACCCCGTAACCGGCAACAGCGATACACCGATAACGGCATCCCTTATTGGGTTAGCCGGAAATACGACTTATCATTACCGTGTTGCAGGCACAACTGTCAACGGGACCTATAATGGCGGAGATTTGACCTTCACAACCAACGCCATTCTTCCTGCTGTCAACACCTTGGCTGCAACCGGTATTACCGGCGTTTCCGCAAACCTGAACGGGAATATCAACCCAAACAACGCAACCACTACCGCCAGGTTTGCCTATGGACTGACGACATCCTACGGGGATACTGTTTCAGGCACTCCAGCCACGGTCAACGGAGCATCAACACAATCCATTACAGCCAACATCACAGGCCTTTCGTTGAATACCACTTATCATTATAAGGCGCTCGGCACGAATGTGGCAGGTACCCAGACTGGCTTAGACATGACCTTTACCACCCTGCCGACAATTTCCTGCGTCCCAGTCTATTCAACCGGTTGCGGTACGGGCTATGGCCTCACCAATTTTACGCTTGGCAGCATTTCGCAGGCGATCCCCTGCACGGGCTCCCCGAGCTATTACCATGATTATACCGCCTCCACGACGACTGACCTGATGCCGAATAACAGCTATACCATATCGATGTCGGCTAATTATCAGAACCTGTATGTCACCGTTTGGATCGATATTAACCACAACAACATATTTGATGTTGCTACGGAAAAGGTTGGAAACGGATATTGTTACGGCAACGGATATACCATGTCCATTACGATTCCCGGAACGGCTGTTGCCGGCCCGGCCAGGCTCAGGATCATGGCCAGGGATTATTATGCGGGTTATCCGACGGATCCCTGCACACAGACAGAGATACTGGGTAACTGTGAAGATTTCACAGTCAACATCCTTCCTCCCGGCCCACCCATCGTGACGACAACCACCGCCACAACCATCGGCGGAACGGTTGCAACCCTGAATGGCTCTGTAAACCCCGACAACCTTACGACGACCGTCTCCTTTGATTATGGTTTGACCGACTCATACGGCAGCACTGCCACCGGCCCAACCATTTCAGGCGGGACAAGTCAGAATGTTTCGGGCAACGCCACCGGTCTCACGGCGAATACCCTCTACCATTACCGGGTGCATGCCACCAACTCTGCCGGCACTACACTCGGAAACGACCTCACCTTCAACACCATGTCGGCAACTGCTACCCAAACGGTAACCACCCCTGTTTACCTCGGGCAGACCAACCAGCAGATTATCGGCATCACGGTCGTAAACCCCGGTGCAACATCCTATTCTGCAAACATAACCTCATTTACCTTCAACGCCCTTGGCAGCACCCAGGTTTCCGATATCTCAAAAGCAAGGCTCTACTTCACCAGCTCCAACAATTATTTCTATATCGGCAACCAGTTCGGCTCGGATGTTACGAATGTTTCCGTTCCGTTTACCTTTACCAGCAGTTACTCCCTGTATCCCGGCACCAATTATTTCTGGCTGGTTTACGATGTTTCGCCCACGGCAACCCCGGGAGATGTGCTGGATGCGCAATGCACTTCCATCTCCTGCACCGGTCCCTTTACCCCGACGGTAACCGACCCTGCCGGTAACAGGCAGATTTCAGGCGATAAATTCCTGATGACTGTCATCGGGACCCAGCCTTCAACCAGCCCTGTTACAAAAGGCTCCCTGAACAATCCATCCCTGATGCTCGATTTCAATGTGGTCGGAACAACGGGTACGTTGCCGCTCAACAGTATCGATGCCATCTTTACCGGTACCAATGCCACAGATGTCGCTCCATCCGGCGCAAAACTCTGGCGTAACTCAACCACCGATTTTGCCTCCGCCACCCTGATGCAAACACAAAGCCTGAGCGGGACCAGTGCCAATTTCACTACCCTTGGCTACGATCTGCCTACCGGGCATACCTATTTCTGGGTCTCCTTCGATATTGCCTCCGGCGCCTGTGGCGGGAATGTTATTGATTCCTATATCTACCCGGGTTATATCAACGTCAACGGGCTCACCTACCCGGCTACATCACAGGATCCTGCCGGGAACCAGACTATTTTACCATCGCCTGCCTCCCTGCCATTTTCCGAATCAAACTGGAACCAGTTCCTGCCTTGTGACTGGAGTAAAGTTTGGAATTACAGCTACACATGGCAGAAAAATTACACTGCCAATGCCGGAGGAACCTATCCGGAGGTCTTTACCTATGGCGGATATTGTGCAGCAGGGAACAAACTCATCACACCACCGCTGGATGCCACAGGACAACCTTACCTGGTTCTCCGGTTTAAGGAGTACATCACCACAAACGGATCCGGCACCAATCTCAGGATCATGTCGAGTAGCGACGGAATTGCCTGGACCAACGAACCTTGGTCGTTTACGGGCGCAGCTGCCGGAACTTATGGTCCTTACAACATCTCAACGGCGATCAATTCAAACCTTGGAGGCAGCACCTATATCGCATTCACGACTACCACACCAACCAACTTAGGATACTGGTATGTAGACGATGTACAGGTCACGGGTCCGCAGCCACCTACGGTAACCACGACCGCAGCATCAGGTATCAACCAAACCTCCGCCACGGCGGGAGGGAATGTTACGGATGATGCTGCTAACCTGGTTACAGCCAGAGGTGTCTGTTACAGCACTGCTGCTAATCCAACCATTTCCGTTGATCCACACACAACCGACGGAACGGGAACAGGCGTATTTGTCAGCAACCTTTCAGGACTGAGTGCAGGGACAACCTACCATTTCCGTGCCTATGCCACCAACGGTATCGGCACATCCTATGGAGCTGACCTGACCTTCTCCACCAACGGGCCCAACGTATTCAACGTTACCGGCGGAGGAGCATTCTGTACAGGTGGTCCCGGACTTACTGTCGGTCTCGACGGTTCAGAAGTAATTGCAAACTACCAGTTATATAAGGACGGCGTTGCCTTTGGAAGCCCGATTCCAGGCACAGGCAGCCCGCTTTCATGGAACAATATGACCGAAGGCACCTATACCGTCTGGGCTATCACCGGCACCAGCACCCTGATGACCGGCAATGCCGTGATCACCTCCTACAGCAATGCCGTATCGGTTTCCATCAATGCTTCCAACTGGTGGGCCTGCAGCGGCACCTCCAGGACATTAACTGCAAACCCGACAAACCCGGGTCCCTCACCTACCTACCAATGGTATGTGAATAATGCCCCTGTCGGAACCAATTCGCCTACCTATACGTACAATGCATATGGCAACGACCAGGTAAAATGTGCTTTAACATCGAACATCGGCTGCCCCACGGGCAACCCGGCCACCGGTTATTATACCTTTTCTTCCGCAATCCCGTCCCCATCCTTGTCAGGATATAATTCACTCTGTGTTGGGGCTGCGAATGTTCACTACTCCACCGATGCCGGCTATTCCAATTACATCTGGAACGTTTCGGCGGGAGCAACGATCATTTCAGGAGGAGGTACCGGCAATCCCGACATCTACATCACCTGGAATTCGGCAGGCCCTCAGACAGTCAGTGTAAACTACACCAACAGTTACGGTTGTACTGCTGTTTCACCGACCGTCCTCAATGTTGCGGTATCGGCGGTACCGGTTCCCACCATCACCGGCCCGGCCACTGCCTGCAAAGGATCAACCGGCAATGTCTATACCACCGAACCGGGAAAATCATCGTATGACTGGACCATTTCGGCAGGAGGCACCATTACTTCAGGTGGCGATGGCTATAATACCGTAACGGTGACCTGGAACACGGTTGGACCTCAAACGGTTTCCATCAATTATAACGATAACGGATGCCCGGCTGCCACGCCGACCGTTAAAAATGTAACGGTTACCGATAGCCCTGTACCAGGTTTGTCGGGTCCGTCAACAGCATGTGCCGGTTCAACCGGGAACGTTTATACCACGGAGGCCAGTATGACCAATTATGTATGGTCTGTTTCGGCAGGAGGAACCATCACATCGGGTGGTACGGGTGCTGACAATACCGTAACCGTAACATGGAATACAACCGGAAGCAGGACTGTCTCGGTGAATTATACCGGAGCTGGCGGCTGTCCCGCCGCTTCGGCAACGGTCTACAATGTAACGGTCAATCCTATACCAGCACCTACCATAACCGGATCGAACCATATCTGCGGCATCCCCACCTACAGTGTCACCTATTCAACAGAAGCGGGGAAGAGCGCGTATGACTGGTCGGTATCTGCCGGCGGAGCCATCACATTCGGCGCCGGGAGCAACAGCATAACCGTTGACTGGACTGTTGGCGGTGCGCAAACCGTAAGCGTCAATTATGCGACGAGCGGATGTGCCGCGGCAAGTCCCACCACTAAAAATGTCAACGTTTACGCCCTGCCTGTGCCCACCGTTACAGGAAATGCCAGTGCATGCGTCGGTTCAACCGGCAATGTCTATTCCACCGAAGCCGGAATGTCGAACTACGTCTGGGCAGTTTCAGCCGGAGGCATCATCACAGCCGGTGGTTCAGGCTACAATACCGTCACTGTCAAATGGAACACGGCCGGACCACAAACCGTATCGGCCAGCTATATGGATGCCAATGGCTGCTATGCAGCATCAGCTACCGTTAAAAATGTCACGGTCAACGCATTGCCGGTTCCGACAATCGGCGGTCCTGCCACGGCCTGTACAGGTTCAACCGGGAATGTTTATACCACCGAGTCGGGGATGACCAACTATGCATGGTCGGTTTCTGCCGGGGGAACAATAACCTCCGGAGGCACCTCCGGCGACAATACGGTAACGGTTACCTGGAATACGGCAGGCAGCAAAACAGTCAGCGTCAACTATAAGAATGCTGACGGATGCACAGCTGCCGTTCCCACTGTTTATAACGTTACCGTGAATTCCACCCCGACCCCGACAATGACCAATGGCCCGACCTCCGTTTGTGCCGGGTCAACAGGGAACCTCTATACGACCCAGGGCGGCATGACCAATTATCTCTGGAATGTCTCCGCAGGCGGAACCATTACGGCCGGAGGGACAACTTCCGACAATTCAGTAACTGTCACTTGGAATACACCTGGCAGTGAATCAGTCACCGTGACCTATACGACCCCTGCCGGATGCTCACCAGCCCCGGGTGCAACAGCAACAGCCAATGTTACGGTAAATGCTGATCCTTCTGTCACGATTTCAGGGAACAACAATGTATGCCAGGGTACTGTGGTAACTTATACGGCTGCTGTAACGAACGGCGGAACAAACCCGGCTTATCACTGGTTTATCAACGGTAGCCCGGCTCCCTCCACTTTATGCGGGGATCCCTCAACCGGTCTTGTGGCCTATTATCCCTTCCATTCGAATGCCAATGACGCATCCAACGCAAATAACGGCACGGTAACGAATGCCACCTTAACGAACGACCGGTTTGGCCAGGCGCTTTCGGCGTATGATTTTACCGGCACCAACAGCTATATCGGCATTCCGGTTAACATCAACTATTCCGCCCTGCCACAGATCACCATGCTGGCCTGGGTTAAACCTGTAAATACATCTCCATACCGACCCATTATCACCAATGACGATGGAGGTTTCGACCGTTGCCTGACGATTGACGACAGGGGCAGTTCCAGCGGATATTCCTGCTTTACCGGGAGTGGCGTATTGGGAGGTCTCCCGGTCACCAGCGGTACCTGGGAACAGGTCGCCGTCACCTATGATCAGGCGGCCCATACGGCCAATCTTTATCATAACGCCGACGCTCCTCTTTCAGCCGCCACCTCGTTTGGCACCGGCTACCTTACCAGCAGGATCGGCAACAACCAGGGCTCCGGATCCAATTTCCTTGGTTCCATTGATGATGTCCGTATCTATAACAGGATATTGACTGCCGCGGAAATAACCAGCCTATACAACAATACGTATGATGCTACCTTCTGTTATATTCCGAAGAATGGCGACCAGATAACCTGCCAGGTGATCACCCAGGCAGGATGTTCGGCCAATTCCAACGAAATCGACATGACCGTAAACCCGGCGCCAACGCCCACGCTTACAGGGCCTGCATCCGTATGCGTAAATTCCACAGGCAATATCTACTCGACGGAAGCCGGGAAATCCAACTATGCATGGAACATTTCTGCCGGTGGAGCCATTACTTCCGGGGGAACAATTGCTGACAATACCGTTACCGTTACCTGGACTGCTGCAGGTGCGAATACTGTCAGTGTCAATTATGAAGTTGGCGGCTGCAGCGCTGCAAGCGCCACGGTTAAAAACGTTACGGTAAATGCCTTGCCAAACCCATCCATCACAGGAAGCGCAACTGTTTGCGGAATTCCATCTTCGGGCAATACCTATTCCACCACGGCCGGTATGACCGGGTATGTATGGAATGTTTCTCCGGGAGGTACCATTGATTCGGGAGACGGCACAGAATCCATTTCGGTCACCTGGGCAACCACCGGAACCAAAACGGTCACGGTTACCTTTGTCGACGGCAACGGTTGTTCACCGGCAACCCCGGCCAGCAAAACGGTCAGTGTTTATGCCCTGCCCGTGCCATCAATCTCAGGACCAGCGCAGATCTGCGGGATTCCTTCAACAGGAAACATCTATACTACCGAATCCGGCATGTCAAACTACAGCTGGTCGGTATCTGCAGGCGGCACTATTAATTCAGGACTGGGATCCAATTCGATCCACGTGACCTGGAGTACCACCGGAGCCAAAACCGTAACCGTGTCCTATACCGATGGAAACGGATGTAATTCGGCGACACCGAGCAGTTACAATGTCAATGTCTATGACTTCTCTTCCCCCACCATTACCGGACCCGCCACCATCTGCGGCACGCCGTCGGCGGGGAACGGCTATTCCACCGAAGGAGGTATGACGGGCTATTCCTGGACAGTATCCTCCGGAGGAGTGATAAATTCAGGTCTGGGAACCGATGCCATCTCCGTAACCTGGAGCACACCGGGATCAAAGACCGTTACCGTGAACTATACCGACGGAAATGGTTGTTCAGCGCCCAGTGCAACCTCCAAAACCGTCAATGTTCATGCCTTACCGGTTCCGTCGCTTTCAGGACCAACTACCGTTTGTGATTTCCCGTCAACCGGCAATGTCTATACCACGGATCCCGGGATGACCGGGTATACCTGGGTTGTCTCCGCAGGAGGCACCATCACCTCAGGCGGCACATCCGCCGATAATACTGTTACCGTTACCTGGAATGCAGCAGGTGCCGAATCGGTATCGGTCACCTATATTGATACATACGGCTGTGTTCCTGCAACTCCGAAGGTTTCAACAGTCAATATCTATGCGTTACCCGTTCCGACAATTTCAGGACCATCCGCAATCTGCGGACTGCCTTCGAGCGGGAATGTTTATACGACCGAAGCGGGCATGTCCTCCTATTCCTGGAGCGTTTCGCCAGGCGGTACGATCAACTCCGGCCTGGGGTCGAATTCAATCCATGTAACCTGGAGCACAACCGGTTCCAAAACCGTTACCGTCTCATACACCCGAAACGGGTGCACGGCTGCTGCGCCTACAAGTTATCCTGTAACTGTCAACTCGTTCATCACCCCCACCCTCACCGGTCCGGCCACGATCTGCGGCATCCCCAGCGTCGGGAATGTCTATACGACTGAAGCGGGAATGACAGGGTATACCTGGGCGGTGTCGTCAGGCGGCCTCATTACCGCGGGCGGAACCTCCTCTGACAACACGGTGACAATCGAATGGAATGTGGCAGGCAACCAAACGGTTTCTGTCAACTATACCGATGGTGTCGGTTGTTCGGCTGCAAGCCCCATTGTAAAGAATGTATCGGTGAATGCATTGCCGGTTCCTTCGGTTACAGGGCCTATGACGATTTGCGGCATTCCCTCGGCAGGCAACGTTTATTCGACGGAACCAGGCATGTCAAACTATGTCTGGTCGGTGCCTGATGGTACCATTACTTCGGGTGGAACTTCGACCGACAATACCGTTACTGTTACCTGGACAACGACCGGACCTAAAAATGTAGTGGTATCGTATACCACCCCCGCCGGTTGCGTTCCTGCATCGCCGACTTCAGCCCTGATCTACGTTTATCTGCTGCCGGTGGCAACCGTTACAGGTCCGACCTCCATCTGCGGAACACCGTCAACAGGCAACCATTATGTCACGGAAGCCTTTAAGAATAACTATGTATGGGCCCTTTCGTCGGGTGGAACCATCACCAACGGGAGTGGAACCAACGATATTACCGTAACCTGGTCAACCCCCGGGTCCAAAACCGTCAGCGTAACCTATCACGATGCCAATGGCTGTGCCCCGTTGATCGCCGCATCCATGAACACGGTAGTTTATCCTTACCCGGCCGTGACCCTTACGGGTCCAGCCGCCATTTGCGGCGTCCCGTCAGCAGGAAATGTTTATACTACCGAAGCCGGAATGACCGATTATACCTGGGCTGTATCACCGCCTGCATTTGTCACCTCAGGCGGAACATTAGCCGATAATTTCATTACCGTCACGTGGCTGGCGGCAGGAACCCACACCGTCAGTCTGAATTATATCGATGGCAATGGTTGTCATCTTCCGACCTCGCTCGTAAAGGATGTAGTGGTTGAAGCGATCCCGGTTCCCACGGTTACAGGTCCTTCCCTGATCTGCGGGATCCCGTCGGTCGGCAACACCTATACGACCGAACCGGGTAAAGCAGGTTATACCTGGGCTGTCTCTGCAGGTGGTTCCATCACTTCGGGACAAGGAACCCGTCAGATTGCCGTGACCTGGTCATCTGCGGGTGCACAGACTGTGACCGTTGATTATACGACTGCCCTGGGTTGTGCCTCAGCAGGCCCTGCAACTCAGAATGTCAATGTATTCCCATTCACCCCTGCCACCATAACAGGTCCGTCGGGTATGTGCGGCGTTCCCTCAGCCGGGAATGTCTATACCACGGCGCCTGGCATGTCCAATTATGTGTGGACTGCACCTGGCGGCACGATCACCGCAGGAACGGGCACCAACGCCATCACCGTGACCTGGAATTCAGCCGGATCAAAAACCGTAACCGTCACCTATAACGATGGCAACGGTTGTTCCCCGGCCGTTCCGATTTCGTTCCCGGTTGATGTGTATGCCCTGCCGACACCTGTTATCACAGGCAATGCAACCGTCTGTGATCCGCCTTCGGCCAGCAACGTGTATTCCACGGCTGCCGGTATGACCAATTATATATGGAATGTTTCTCCGGGCGGCACCATCACCTCGGGCGGAACATCCAGCGACAATACTGTTACCGTTACCTGGACAACGCTGGGCAGCCAGACCGTGAGCGTCGGGTATACCGACACCCATGGCTGTATTTCAGCATCCCCGACCGTGAAAAATGTTGGCGTTTTTGTAACGATGCCTGTCAGTGTTTCCATCGTGGTTGCCACCAATCCCAATTGTGCCGGCATAAACGATCTCTTCACCGCTACCCCTGTTAATGGCGGGGCCTCCCCATCTTACCAGTGGAAAGTCAACGGGTCGAACACAGGCTGGAACAGTCCAACCTTAAGCTATGCTCCTGCAAACGGAGATGTGGTAACCTGTGTGTTAACCTCAAGCCTGCCCTGCACCTCCGGCAATCCTGCCACATCGGGTTCGATTACCATGTCAGTGCTTCCGGCGCCTGCAGCCCCGGTCAGCGGCGGCGATCAGTCGCTGTGTTCAACCCAGCTTCCTGCAACCCTGAGCGTAACGCCACCGGCCGGATCAACAACCGACTGGTACAACTGGCCGAGCGGTGGCAACCTGTTATCACAGGGCCACGACACCTATGCCACCTCCACAGCCGGAACCTATTATGCCGAATCGAGGGATCTTGCTACAGGATGCAAGAGCCTTACCCGTACTGCAGTTCACCTGGCAGTTACCCAGGCAACCAAGTATTACCTGGATGCTGACGGCGACGGTTACGGAAACCCGAATATCTTTATCTATTCCTGCAGCCTGGTTTCTCCGGCAGGATATGTGCCGAACGGTGATGACTGCGACGACAACAACCCGAATATCAACCCTGCTGCACAACATTTTGCCTATACGGGGAACCCTGGCTTTACCAATTCAGTTGTCAGCCCGACAACAGGCTCGGCCTCCGACGTATTCCATTTTGAGGTTGATTACTACGATGCAAACAACTCGCTCCCACCATTGGGATATCCCAGGGTTATGCTTGACTATGAAGGCGACGGCAGCTACCTGGGTCCCAACGACCGGGTTGTGCTGATGACGGAACTTGACCCGAATGATGTAACAACGACCGATGGAAAACGGTACATCTGCGATGTGACCAACCTGCCTTATGGCAACACTTATAAAACGACGATCGTTTCAGGCAGCATTGCTCCCTGTAAAACCACCTTCGGACCCTTTGCTTCACCTGCCGTATTGCACCCGTCGAATATCTATATCTTCGCCAACGATATCAGTTTCAGCAACCCTCATCCTGACCCGGGAACACAGATCACCGTGTCGGCTGTCATCCATAATGAATCGGATTATCCTGCTCAGAATTTCGTCTGTCACCTGGAAAACCAGTTCGACCTGAGTATTGTTTACCCCGATTCCACAATAGCGAATATCCCTCCTCATCAGAATTATACCCTCCACTGGATTATCACCACGCCACTTGTTCCTGCCTGGTGCCCGATGAAGGTGTATATCGATTATACCAACGTCATTGTCGAAAGCAATGAACTGGATAATACCGCGATACGTCCGTTTACCAACGGGAACTACCAGGTTGCCGGCAAGATCGTTGTAACTTCTGCTGTTTCACCCCATATCTCCTACACCGGCCAATACTCGTATTTGTACGTTTACGGGCATGCTCATTACGAGGATATAGCAGTGCCGCTGCTTGACCCGAGTGTAGCAGGCGCCACCGTAACGTCGGTTGTCGAGGAGACACACGACACGATTTACGGCTATACCAATTCATGGGGAGATTACGGCATCTATTTCCCGAGCCCGGGCAACCCGGCAGGGAAATACCATGTCACCACCTATGTCACCGACTTCACGCTGACTGGCCACGACACGACCCATTTCCACCTGATTGATCCTCCGCCTCCCGTATTGTTGCCAAACCTGACAATGTTCTGTCACGGACTTGAGGTTACTCCCGTAAACCCGGATAATCCAGCCCTTGGAGGTTTGGTTAACCTGGTAGCGAATGTGGTGAATGTAGGAAACGCAGACGCTGTCGGCACAATCGCCCAGCCAATTGAAGTGAAATTCACCTATTCAACAGGTTGGACCAATACGGTACAATTTGTAGGGGTCATTCCGGCGGGACAAACCCATGTCTTTACCTATACCGGGGCTCCGCTGCCGATATCCGGCACGCTGCTTACAGCGCTTATTGATCCGAATAACTGGATCACGGAGTGGAGTAAAACGGATAATTCAATGGCAGACAATATGTGCTATGAATTCCAGCCTGTTCCGGTATGCGGAGGCAATTTCTGGCATAACTACTGTCTGAACGAATCCTCCCCGATCTATGTCGGATTGAATGTTACCCACCTGTATGACGCCAGTTCCGTTGATGTCCTGTTCGAGGTAAAAGTACCGGGGTCGGCCGTTTGGCAGACACTGGGCACCGGAACATTGAACAATGCAACAAAGAACTGCAGTTGCCCATATATAGTCAATTGCCCGGGCGCCCCGTTCACCTTTAGCCTCGCAGGCACCTATACCTTCAGAATGACCGTTGATCCGAATCATGTTTACACTCAATGTGACCCGACCAATGATGTCCTGATCGTCGAGGCAACTGCAGGCACCTGCGCACCGCCGATAACCAAGCCGAACCTGACGCTGAACTATTGCCGGTCGGTAACGGTTCTTCCCATCAACCCGGCTGACCCGATCAACGGTGGTATCGTGACCATCGTTGCACATGTTGTCAACAATGGCAATGCCGCTACACCGGTGGGCACTCCTATCGACGTTGATTTCACCATGGGTGCAGCGCCTCCGGTCAGGATCTCCGTTCCTGGCCCGCTGGGGATCGGTGAAACTGTGAATGTTTCATGGACCACTGCATTACCTTTAACCGGAACGGAACTTACCGCCGAGGTGGATCATAACAATACCATCTCTGAATGGGATGAATCCTACACCGACAACCATGCCACCGACCTGATGTGCCACGAATTCGAGCCTGTACATTCCTGCGGAACCGATTTCTGGGACAGGACCTACCTGGTTGGTCAATCTACCGTTTTGGGTGTCGCAGTGGCGGTTTCCCACTTGTACGACGCCGATCCCGTAGCGGTGCGTTTCGATGTATGGACACCAACCGGAATCGGATGGGTTCCCCTCGGAGATGCGATCATGCACAACGCAATCAAAAATTGTTATTGTCCATGGGGTCCCTCCTTACCCACCCCCTATACTTTCTTCGAACAGGGTGTTTATACCTTCCGCATGACGGTTGATCCTGACAATGTATACCCGGAATGCAATGAATTCAACAATATCAAGATCGTAACCGTAAATGTAACCGACGGGGCTGACTTGCGCGAATTGTCACAATTCATCAATCCTTCGGTGCTGAACCCGGGAGTCGGCGATTCGGTTTCGATGATCGTATCCTATGATAATATCGGCAACTCCGATGTTACCGACCAGATGCATCTCCATGTCATGGTTGACGAAATCTATCTCGATGACCAGGTCGTACCGGGTCTGCCAACAGGCGATCACAACTCCATCCTGCTGAATCACAAGTGGGCCAGCCCGATTCCGGGTGCGCATATCATCCGGGCCATCATCGACTACAACCACCAGGTGGTGGAGGCCCACGAAGACAACAATGAAGCAACCCGCGCCATTATTGTTGGCCAGGCGGCAAATCCATATCCGCAGATATTCGCGGCGTCCAAATCGAATCCTGATTCAGGAGAATACATTACCCTTTATTCCAGGATAGGCAACAACGGGGATGTCGATTGCTCTGCAACCGTCAGGTTCTTCTACCTTAACCACACACTTGACACCATCCCGATCGGAAGTTCAAGCATCTTCCTGCCGAAACACGACAGTGTACCGCTGAATATGCCATGGTTTGTTGTCGATCCTCATACCACGCTGATTCTGAAAATTGTAAATATCAGCGTACTCGAATTCAATCCTGACGACGATGTTGCAACAACCCAGATCGGAGGAATAGGGCTGACCGTATCTTCTACACCGGCATGTCCCGGCGAAAAGAACGGATCACTGACCGCCCATCCTACCGGCGGTACGGAACCCTATCATTACCTGTGGAGCAACAATGTCTACACCCAGACCATAACCGGCAGCCCATGGACCTACACCGTCACCGTCACCGACAACGCAGGTCTTACAGCAATCGGATCAGGTACCATCACAACCTCTTCGATACCGGTTCCGACGCTTAGCGGCGACAGCACTGTTTGCGGTATTTCCGGTGGCCATGTTTATACTACTGAACCTAACATGACAGCCTACTCCTGGACAGTTTCCTCAGGCGGTTCAATCACTGCCGGTGGCACCAGCACCAGCAATACCGTTACGGTTACCTGGAATACCGAAGGAGCCCATACGGTAACCGTTACCTACAGCAATGCTTACGGATGTGCTGCCACTACAACGGCGACCTACGATGTAACCGTTTATCCGCGTCCTGTGGCTTCCATCACAGGACCCGACGTGGTTTGCCAGGGTTCGACAGGAAATATCTATTCTACACAGCCAGGCATGACCGGGTATGTATGGAATGTTTCTGAAGGCAGAGGCACCATCACCACCGGCCAGGGAACCAACAGCATCGGCGTTAAATGGACTGCTGCCGGAGCGGCAGTTGTCCAGGTGGTTTACCACGACGCTCATGGCTGTACACCTGCTACCATTACCTCCTTCAATGTGACTGTCAACCCGGGCCAGGTAACTACGCTTACCGGGCCTGCCTCTGTTTGTCAGAACAGCACCGGGAATGTCTATACCACCGATGCCGGGATGACCAGCTACCTCTGGCAGGTTTCCGGCGGTGGCTCCGTCACCGGCGGCGGCACCGGCACCGACAATTCTGTCACTGTGACCTGGAGCACGCTTGGTGCCCAGTCGGTCAAAGTGAGCTATATCAACACATTTGGATGTACTACCCCACCCGACAGCCTGGGCGTGATGGTATATCCGGTACCGGCACCCACAATTTCCGGTCCTGATACCGTGGATATCAATACGTCACATCATTTCACGACCCAGGAGGGCATGTCTGTCTATTCGTGGACTCCGACCGGTGGATCAGTTACCGCCGGAGGGCAGACCTATAACGCCACGATCCTCTTTACCGTACCGGGAAACCAGACGATCGGTCTGAATGTCTCCAGCCATGGCTGCAGTGCATCGCCACCGGTGCCTTACAGCCTCTTTGTCAAGGGTGTATTCGCCACTCCCACCATTACTGGGCCCAGTGAAACATGTATCCATTCAACCGGCAATGTCTATACGACAGAGGCCGGCATGACCGGGTACACATGGACCGTTTCAGCCGGAGGCAGTATTACTGCAGGAGGAGGCGCCAGCGACAACACGGTAACCGTAACATGGACCACGGCAGGCGCTCAAAGTGTGAGTGTTAATTACACTGACACCTACGGGCACACCTCTGCCTCGCCCACGGTTTTTGATGTGACAGTCTATAACCTGCCTTCACCCACGATATCGGGACCAGCCAGTGGCTGTGTGAATACTGCCGGCTATGTTTATACCACCCAGGCAGGTAAAAGCGGTTATACATGGACTCTTTCTGCCGGAGGCAACATTGAGTCGGGAGGCACATCAGCCGATAACTCCATCACTGTTGACTGGGGCACTACAGGGCCGCAGACCGTCAGTGTCAATTACAGCGACGCCCACGGATGCACCGCTGCCAGCGCTGTAAGCTATCCAGTCACCGTCTATGACCAACCCTTACCGGTTGTGACCGGACCAGCAACAGTCTGTGTCGGTTCGACTGGCAATTTCTACTATACCGAAAGCGGCATGAGCAATTATGTTTGGTCTGTTCTCGGCGGTTTTATCACCCCTGGTGGAGGAATCACTGATACTTCGGTTACCATTACCTGGACATCAGCCGGTTCACGTTATGTGTTGCTTAATTACACCAACGGCAATGGTTGCCGCGCAGCTGATCCGACAGCTTATAACGTCATTGTCAACACGCTGCCGGTCCCCGGTTTGTCAGGCCCCACACCGGTTTGTCTTAACGCGACAGGGAATGTCTATACTACCGAATCCGGAATGACAGATTACACCTGGAATGTTACCGGAGGCACCATCACATCCGGCGGAGGTTCAACGAACCATACCGCAACCGTCACATGGACCAGTGCAGGCGCTAAGTCTGTCAGTGTCAATTACACTGATGGCAATGGCTGCAGGGGAACCGACACGGTGTTTGGCGTAACTGTCAACACGCTGCCCGTAGTTTCACTCTCAGGACCGGCTGTAGTATGCCTGAACACCACAGGGAATCTCTATACCACCGATCCAGGCAAGACCAATTACATCTGGTCAGTCGCCGGAGGTACCATCACCTCGGGGGGAGGAACCTCTGACAATACGGCTACCGTCACATGGACCTCTGCCGGTTCGCAACACATTGATGTCGGTTATACCGACGGATGTGGTTCAGCGCCGAAGAGCCTGCCGGTTACTGTTAACGTGTTGCCGGTACCTGCACTCACCGGCCCGACACCGGTTTGCCTGAACTCAACCGGGAATGTCTATACGACCGAATCCGGGATGTCTGACTACACGTGGACCATCGATGGCGGTACCATCACCTCGGGCGGAGGGATTACAGATCATACCGCAACGGTTACCTGGACATCTTCAGGTGCCAGGTCGATCAGTGTCAACTAC
>JBAXOB010000050.1:0-35143 GCA_037133475.1 Bacteroidota bacterium | reverse complement strand
ATTTCAAAATGTCAAAGAACTACATTTATAAACTTTAATGTTTTGAACACTCCTAATATTGAATATCGAATCAGGAACAACGAATATCGGATATCGAATCAGGAACAACGAATTTTGAATAATCTTCCATGGCTGATCTGTCGATAAATATTGCCGGCCTTCTATTTAAAAACCCTGTCACCACAGCTTCCGGCACCTTCGGATACGGAGATGAATTCAGGGAATTCATCGACCTTGGCAGGCTGGGAGGGATCTTTGTCAAGGCGGTGACCGGCAAGAACAGAAACGGCAATGCATACCCGCGCATGGCCGAAACCCCTTCGGGCATGCTCAATTCGGTCGGCCTGCAAAACAAGGGGGTCGATCATTTTTGCAGGGAGATCTACCCGAAGATCATGAATTTCGACACGCACATCATTGTCAATGTTTCCGGGTCAACGGTTGAGGAGTATGTTGAGGTTGCCGAACGGATCAATGAACTGGATAAGGTCCCGGCGATTGAACTGAATATCTCCTGCCCCAACGTAAAACTGGGCGGGATGGCCTTTGGCACCGTTCCGGCCATGGCCACCGAAGTAACGGCAGCGGTTCGCAAGGTTTACAAAAAGGTGCTGATGGTGAAACTGTCGCCCAACGTCACCAGCATTACCGACCTGGCCAAGGCAGTGAGCGACGGTGGAGCCGATGCCATTACCCTGATCAACACCCTGCTGGGAATGGCCATCGATGCCGAACAACGCCGCCCGGTGCTGTCAACCATCACGGGAGGGCTTTCGGGCCCCGCTATCAAACCCGTTGCCCTGCGCATGGTCTGGCAGGTTCATAAAGCCGTAAATATTCCGATTGTCGGGCTGGGAGGCATCATGAATGCCACCGACGCCATCGAATTCATCCTTGCCGGGGCATCCGCCATCCAGGTTGGCACTGCCAACTTTATCGACCCGGCGATTTCTGTGAAAATTGTTGACGGTATTGAAGCTTACCTGAACAGGCATCAGATCGGCTCGGTAACTGAACTGGTCGGCGCCCTGAAAACCGAATAAACGGGTGGTCAGTCAATCACATTAACCTCTGTCTCGAGGCTTATCCCGAATTTTTGCCTTACCGAATCGGTGATCAGCTTTGCGAGCGCGAGAATCTGACGGCCGTCGGCATTGCCGTAATTAACCAGCACCAGCGGCTGTACCGGGTGAACGCCTGCATCGCCGCTGCGATATCCTTTCCAGCCACATTGTTCTATCAGCCAGGCAGCAGGCACCTTCACAAGGTCCGATCCAAACAGATAGGTGGGCATGGCGGGGAAACGCTCCCTGAGGGAGGCCAGCAAACCATCCTGAACAACCGGGTTTTTGAAGAAACTTCCGGCATTGCCTGCCTCGGCAGGATCGGGCAGCTTCCGGCGGCGAATTGAACAAACAACATCCCTGACATCGCCGATTGTCGGGTTTCCAATCCCGTTACGCGCCAGTTCCCCCCTGATATCCCCGTAATCCAGCCGCAGAGAAGGCTCCGGCCCGCCACCCGGACCTGCAGGACTGGTCTTTGCCAGTTTAAAGGTGACATTCAGGATGATCACCTTTCCCTTCAGCGCCTGTTTAAATATGCTGTCGCGATAGCCAAAACAGCAATCGGCATTGGAGAAAACCCGTTGCTTTCCCGATTCGATCTCCACCACCCGGACCGATTCAATGACATCCTTCACCTCTGCGCCATAGGCCCCGATATTCTGGATGGGAGCAGCGCCTACAGTGCCCGGGATCAGCGAAAGATTCTCGATCCCGGCCCAGCCGCGGCCGACACAGTACTGTACAAAGGCATCCCACCCTTCACCGGCTTCAGCCGTGACCCGCACCGAGTGGTCATCCTCCTCCAGCACGGCAATCCCCCTGGAGCTGATCCTGATCACAATACCTGAAAAGTCACGGGTAAACAAGACATTGCTCCCACCCCCGAGGAAGAGGATCGGCATGTGGATCATGTGACGGTAATTCAGCAGCGTAAGCACCTCCGCGAGGGTCTTTGCCTCGACGAAATACTTTGCCTCCACCTCCATACCAAAGGTATGCAGGGTTTTAAGAGAAACTTTCTGGTCTAAATGCATGGGCGCGAAAAACGTCAAAATTAATTGAATTGGCTGATAATTCAGCCAAAAAAACTAACTTTGTTACTCACAAAACCGGCACCTTCCGTACCGGCTGTGCAAGTTACCGCACCGGGTTAATGAATGATCATGCCGCTCTCTGTCAAACAAGCCATAGTATCCGTCACCAACGACCTCACCACCGACCAGCGCGTTGACCGAACGTGCAACACGCTGGTGAAGGCAGGTTACGACGTGCTGCTTGTGGGCAGGCGACTGAGAGACAGCAGGACGCTGGCCCCCCGCTCCTACCGGATGCACCGGATGCGCCTTCTCTTTGACAAGGGTCCTCTGTTTTATGCCGAATACAACCTCATCCTTTTTTTCTTTTTGCTCACCCACCCGTTCGACCTGTTGATCTCCAACGACCTGGACACCCTTCCTGCAAATTTCCTGGCCAATCGCATCAAACATCCCTTCGGGAGAAAGAAAACTGCAGGTTTTGCAGGCAAACAACCGGTCAGCCACATTCACGACTGCCATGAATATTTCAGGGGAGTCCCTGAACTGGTGGGTCGGAAAAGGGTCACCCGGATCTGGAAATGGCTTGAGGACCGGTTTTTCCCAAAACTGCCATGGGTTGTTGCCGTGAATAGTTCGGTGGCAGGGCTCTACTCCGCTGAATATGGAAACATGATCGAAGTAATAAGGAATGTTCCTTACAGGAAACCGCTGTCGGGGCCTTATGACAAATCAAAGCTTAATATTCTTCCCGGACAGAAGGTTATCCTTTACCAGGGAGCGGTGAATGTTGGCCGGGGTCTCGAGGAGGCCATCCTGGCGATGAAATATATTGAAACGGATGCCGTTCTGGTAATTGCCGGCGTTGGTGATATCACCGTTAAATTAACCCGTCTTACACGCGAAGCCGGACTTTCGGAAAAGGTCAGGTTCCTCGGGCAGGTTCCCTTCCAGGAACTGCCGGGATACACGCTGATGGCCGATCTCGGGTTGTCGATCGAAAAGGATGTCAGCATCAATTATCATTTCTGCCTGCCGAATAAATTCCTTGACTATATCCAGGCCAATGTCCCGGTGCTGGTCTCCCCGTTTCCCGAGATGAAGGCCATCGTTGACGATTACAGGATCGGAGAATACATTGAAAATCACGATCCTGCCATGCTGGCTGCCAGGATTGATTCCATGCTCGGCAACCGTGAAAAACTGGTATCCTATAAGACCAACCTGCTGAAAGCTGCCGAAGAGCTTTGCTGGGAAAATGAAGAGCCGAAGCTGTTGAAATTATTATCGTAACAAGGCCTCCAGCCCTGGTTGCGGAATGCATATTGCTAATTTAAAGGTAAGATTTGTCCCCTGTTGCCGTCCATATCGTCTCCTTCGACATCCCATTCCCGGCCAACTACGGCGGGGTGATCGATGTGTATTACAAGATCCTGGCGCTTCACGCGGCAGGAGTTGACATCCACCTGCATTGCTACGAACACCTTCGATCGCGTGCGCCTGAGCTGGAAAAATACTGCCAATCGGTACAATACTACAGGCGCAGGGCCGGGCTGGCGGCCAACTTCAGCTTCCGTCCCTATATCGTGGCCGGCAGGATGTCGGAAGAGCTGATCAATAACCTTTTACAAGATGATCACCCTGTGCTGTTCGAAGGGCTCCACACCTGCGGATTCCTGGGCGACAGTAGGCTGCAGGGCCGTTTTTTGATCTACCGGGAAAGCAACATCGAACATCATTATTATTACCATCTCTTCAGGGCTGAAAAAAACCCTGTCAGAAAGCTGTTTTTCCTCGCAGAAAGCGCCCGGTTGAAATTATTCCAGAAAACGCTGGAGCATGCATCCGTGATGCTGCCTGTATCACAGGACGACACAAACTATCTCCTGTCGCAGTTCCCCGGCAAGCGAATCCTGACACTGCCCAGTTTCCACAGTCACAACCGTGTAGCCATACTGGAGGGCCGCGGGAGCTATGCCTTGTACCAGGGAAACCTGTCGGTTGCAGAAAACAGTCTCGCTGCGAAATTCCTCATCAGCCGCGTCTGGGAAGATTCGTTTCCCGAGCTGGTCATTGCAGGGCTCAATCCACCTGCATGGCTGTTGAAAATGGCAGGCAGGCGCCGCAATATCCGTTTCATTGTCAACCCTTCCGATGATCAGATGTTCCGCCTTATCCGCGACGCCCATGTAAACATCATGGTTACTTTCCAGCCAACGGGTCTGAAATTAAAACTCCTGAATGCACTTTTCAACGGACGATTTTGCCTGGTCAACCCGCATATGGTCGCCGGCACGACCCTGGGCGACCTTTGTACGCTGGCATCCGGGCCGGATGAATTCAAGGTGAAAGTTCGGGAGATTTTCTTAATGGAGTTTGACAGAAGCCTTGTCAGTAAACGGGAAGTGGCACTGATGACGACCTATTCAAACCAAAATAATTGCAAAATTCTGAAAGAGATATTAACTTTGCGTTGATGTTTCGACTACCTTTAACGATTAAAGAAAGTCACAATGAAAAAAATTCTTGTACCTGTTGATTTTTCAAATCATACAGACATTTCGTGCCGTTATGCCATCGAATTTGCCAAGGTTTACGGTGCGGAAATCAGGCTGTTCCATACCTATTTTGACCAGGTCGTTATTGCAGATACAAGTTTTCCCGACACCCTCGACATGAGCACCATTTATAACGAGGAGCTGATGAAGGAGATTTTCCGGCATGCAGAGCACAACATGGCGGAACTGGAGGAGAAGATGAATGCGCTGCTAAAGAAGGAAAACATCAGCAATGTAGTTTTTTCCAGTATGGTAACGGGAGGAGAAATCGAACACGAACTCAGCGAGATTTGCAAGGGTTTCCATCCCGACCTCGTGGTGATGGGGACAACAGGCAGGGGAAACAATCTTAATGTATGGGGAAAAGTATCAACCTATATCATTGACAATGCGAAAGTCCCTGTATTGACGGTACCCGACATCAGGAACTTTCACGGTTTCCAAAACATCATGCTGGCTGCCGACCTTTCGGAGGGCAATGCTGAAACCATCCATAACCTGTTTAAACTCTTTTCACCCTTTGATTTCAGGATCAAGGTAGTACATTTCAGTACCAAGTCGAAGCAGTCGGATGAATATGTCAGGATGAAAGCCCTGCAACTTAAATTCGGGAAAGAGGAGAAGTCAAACCTCATCGACTTTGAAATTGTCGAAGTTGCGGATAACAACCAGAAGGCTGTTGATCATTTTGTAACGGAGCACAAAATCGACCTGATCGTATTCCAGCCGCACAAGCACAGCCTGTTGCATCTCTTCTTTACCAAGAAGATCACCAAGAAAAACCTGTTTGCCGCAAATGTCCCGCTGCTCGCCATTCCGTCGGCCCCCGGGATCAGTTGACAGGTACCATCCTGAAATTATCATACTTGTAGATCATCCAATGCCGGTTTTCAAAACCATTGCCTTTCCCCTGGCGGAAATCGAAATGTGTTTGCATTGATTTGATCTTCAGGTTATCGATACAACGGGGAAAACCGGTACCGTAATTATTCAGCGCAGAGAGGAAATACCATGCCACGTCGAACCCCTGGAAGCACAGCAGTGCAGGATCGGCATGGTAGACTGACTGATATTTGCGAACAAACACCTTCACGGCGGCGTCATCATAATCGATAAAACTCTGGGTGACAATGTGGGTTTTCAGCGCTGCCAGGTATTCCGTCTCCAGCCCCTCCAGCGATGACCAGTCGGGAAGGCCTACCAGGATCATATTATAATCGTTCCGAAGTTCAAAAAGCCGCCTGGTAAGATCAAAAGCATAGGGCGTATTGTCGGTAAACACCACGAGGTAGTTGTCTTTCTCCTTTGAAAGCCCTGCAATGGCTCCCTCCTGGCCCTCAACAATCTTTGCATTCATCCCGTGTTCCTGGCATGCTTTTTTCAGCCTTTCGGGTGCATCCCTGTCGTTGTACTGGCCGCTGCGAACGATGAGAAGCTGTCCTTTTTTGAAACTCCGGTTCATATAGTCGGCCAATTCTTCAAACTGGGTCGTTTTCGAAGGCAGTACTTTGAAAACCCAGGGATTTGCATTGACGAGTTCGCTTTTTTCCGAAATCGGGTTAACCAGGATGATCTTGTTTTTCCTGGCAAACTCGGCAACGATTTGGAAATTCCTGTGATAGAGAACCCCGAAGATAAGATCCATCGTCTTCATTTCCGGTTTTCTCAGTATTTGCCTTGTCCGGGCAGTGTCCTTATCGGCGTCGTAGACATAGAGTTTTATCTTCAGGCCGCTTTTTTCAATGGAGTCCAGCGCCAGGCGGAAACCTTCATAAAAGGGCAGAAATTCGAAGCTCTTAGCCTCAAGCGTCTCCGCATCAGGGTGTTCTGCATCGATGCCGGCTATCTCGGTCAGGAACAACGGCAGCATCAGCGCCACCTTGTAAACATCCTTTTTGGTGGATTTATCCTCCCCGCAGGGTAATTCCGCAACAACAGCAGAATCGGTTTTAGCGACCACCTGATCAGGCACAACCTGTTTTGGGGGTGCAACAGGCACCTTCGCGGGGAGGCTGCCCTGTTTTGTCGCTTTAGGGTGGAGTGAAGGTTCCTGAGATTTTTTCCTGACCGGTGTCTCCGGGTTGGGTGCCGGCGCAACATGCTGCTCTTCCTTATTTGCCGGATCTGCCGCAACCGGTTTCACCTGCTCCTCCTGTTTCTGGCCTGCCACCGGGATACGGAGTTTCTGGTCGGCCTTGAGCCCCTCCTTAACCTCCGGGTTTTCACGGATCAGCGTGTTCACCTCCACGCCATAGGCCTTGGAGATCATATAGAGCGTTTGTCCCCGCTTTACCAGATGAATGTAATATTCCCTGCCGTCAATTTTCTCGGTGACCGTGGAGCGCATTTGCTTCAGCACCTCCTGGGGTGTCTGGGCAACGCAAACAATACATTTAAAGCAGATGAACAGGATTACAACGAAAACGACAGGAAGATTTCTCATGGGACGATGCTAAAATTCATTCCTTAAAAATATGACTTTTTTTTATTGCCCGTTTTGCTTTTCTGATCCCGGCATAAACCCATGATCATTATTCCCATTCAATGGTAGCCGGCGGTTTGGAACTGATGTCATAAACAACCCGGTTCACCCCCTTCACTTTGTTGATGATGTCGTTGCTGACCCTGGCGAGAAATTCGTAGGGCAGGTGTGCCCAATCGGCGGTCATGCCGTCGGTGGAGGTCACCGCGCGCAGGGCAACCACATTCTCATAGGTCCGCTCATCGCCCATCACCCCTACTGTCTGAACCGGCAGGAGCACGGCAAAGGCTTGCCAAACCTCATGATACAGGTTATGGGTGCGCAGGCCGGCGATAAAAATATCATCCACCTCCTGCAGGAGCCGTACCTTTTCACGGTCAATATCGCTGAGGATCCTCACGGCAAGGCCCGGTCCCGGGAAGGGGTGGCGGCCGATAAACTCAGCATCCAGGCCAAGGGTGCGTCCCACCTTTCTGACTTCGTCCTTGAACAGGCTGTTGAGCGGCTCGACGATCTTCAGCTTCATATGAGCCGGCAGTCCGCCAACATTATGATGTGATTTGATGGTTGCAGAGGGTCCCTTGACCGAATGGGATTCGATGACATCGGGATAGATGGTTCCCTGGGCCAGCCATTTTATATCCCTGATCTTATGGGCCTCGGCATCAAACACATCAATGAAGGTCTTACCGATGATCTTACGCTTTTGCTCAGGGTCGTAAACGCCCCGGAGGGCATCGAGGAAGAGGTCGCGGGCATCCACCCCTGTTACATTCAGGTCAAGTTGCTTATAACGGTCGAGCACCTTCTGGAATTCATTTTTCCGGAGCAGCCCGTTGTCAACGAAGATGCAGTAGAGGTTTTTCCCTATGGCCCTGTTCAGCAGCATGGCAGCAACAGAGGAGTCGACGCCGCCCGACAGGCCAAGCACCACCTTGTCGTCACCCAGCGTCTCCACCAGGCTGGCAACGGTCGTTTCAACAAACGACTCGGGGGTCCACGACTGGTGGCATCCGCAGATATCCACAACGAAATTCTTCAACAGCGTCAGCCCCTCGGTGGTATGATAAACCTCGGGATGGAACTGGATGCCATAGGTAGGTTCACCGCTGATCTTATAGCCGGCAAACCGGACATCCGGTGTGCTGGCAATGACGGTGAAATCCTCCGGGATATTCAGGATCGTATCGGCATGCGACATCCACACCTGGCTTCCCTGCGACATGCCGTGCAGGAGATCGCTGGCGGGGTCGATAAAGGAGAGGTTTGCCCGGCCATACTCCCTGATTTTTGAGGGGGCAACCATGCCACCCGAGCTCTGCGCCAGGAACTGGGCGCCATAGCACACTCCCAGCAAGGGCAGTGCCGGCCTGATATGGGTGAGGTCGGGGAAGGGGGCGTTTTCGTCGCGAACCGAAAAGGGACTTCCCGAGAGGATTACGCCTTTGATATTTTTATCGGGCTGCGGAAATTTGCTGAAGGGGTGGATTTCACAATAAACATTGAGTTCCCTGACCCGGCGCGCGATGAGCTGGGTGTACTGGGAACCAAAATCCAGGATAAGAATGGTCTCTTGCATCATACAAAGATAAAAAAATATTTACCGGATCAAAACGGCTTCATAATGGGCCGAATTTCCAACGGCATCGGTAACCCTGAGGACAAAGGTGTTTTTCCCAGGCTTCAGCATTTCGTCGAAGAGGTAGGTCAGCAGGTGGTTCTTCTCATCGAAATCCATCAGGATCCACTTCCCGTTGAGGGTGCCCCTGTAGGATTTGATGCCGGCGAGGTTATCGCTGATTTTGACCAGGATCGATGATTGTTTTTTAATATTCTTGTTTGGGGTGATATTCACAGGCCTGATGACCGGCGGATCGGTATCGACCGTGACGGTATAATCGCCGAAATCCCTTATTTTTGTGGTTATCCATCCGTTTTCCCAGGTGCCTCCACGGCTTGAAAAAGAGCTCCCCGTACCAACAGAAACAATCACCGCTTTGGAGGTGAGATTTTTAGGCAGGTTGTCGGTCTTTATGGAGAGTGTACAAAAGCTGTGAACCGGGGTGTATTCGTTATGAAGATGATGTACCCCGGCATAAGATCCCCTGACGGGGGCCGACACCGAATATTCAAAGGCAAGGTCGTCGTACAGCGCATCCTTCGGCAGGTCGAGCTTCACGCCGGGCTGCTCAAACTGGTTGTCGGTTTTGTACGACATCAGCTTCAGGTTCGCCGATCCCGGTTTTGGGTGCACCTGCCTGGCCGGCGGCGGGTAGTTGACGACCCAGAAATTCAGTTCCGATGACTTTCCAAAGGCATCTTTGACCAGATACCGGATCCTGTGTTTTTTCGAATCGGTAAAGCTCACCACGCCGCGGTTTTTCAGCTCGGAATAGACATTGAGCTTGTTGTTGGGGGCCACATAGGAGCGCTGTATCTTTTTACCGGTTTTCAGGAAGCTGGCGTAATCCATCAGGCTGTTGACATAGCGGGTCTCGGCAAAGGCAAACCTGTCGATATTCTGGGAGAAGACGTTGACCCCGTCGACCGAGAGGGTGATATTATGCACGCCGGTCTTCATGCCGCCCAGGGCAATGGCAAAGGTTTCGATGCCGAATATGACATTTCCCGAAACCCTGATCGTGTCGGCCAGTTTAAGGCTGTGGCTGCCGCCCGCCCCGGCAACCTGGATCAGGGCCGGATTGGCACTGTTGTTCACGAGCGAATTTTCATCATAGGGATAGATCTTCAGCCAGTTGATATCGGGGGAGATCCCGGATGGGTTCATGAAGCCAAAATCCAGGGGGTCGATGATCTCCTGTGTACGGGCATCCCTGATCTCAAAATGGAGATGGGGACCTCCGGAGGCACCCGAATTGCCAGAATAGGCAATCAGGTCGCCCTTTTTCACCTTCAGGGCACCCTGCGGTACCTCGATGTCGATGGCAAACGACTCCTGCCTGTATTGCTGCGCCTTTACATACGCGGCAATGGCCCCCGCATAGCGGTTCAGGTGTCCGTACAGCGACAGGAAACCGTTGGGATGGATGATATACAGCGCCTTGCCAAAACCTCCCGGGGAGACATTCACCCTCGAAACATAGCCGTCGGCAATGGCATAGACCGGTTTGCCCTGCACCCCTTCGGTGCGGATGTCGATACCGGAATGGAAATGATTCCTCCTGATCTCGCCAAACGAACCGGCCAGGGTGATCGGGAAGGTGACGGGCGAGCGGAAATAGTCCCTCGGATAGGAATGTTGTCCGCTGGCAAAATACACCGGGGCCATGAGCAGGATGATGATAATGACAAATCGTTGATTCATAGATTTAACGTGCATCCGGGGAAAGGCACTCAGTGCACCGGCAAAAAGGAATAGTGTTTCGAATAGGACATCATCTGGGCTGTGAAGTCTTCCGGGTAGGAAATCTTAACATCCGCAATGGTGCCACCCTTCATCACCAGTTTATATTCCGGATTGATGAACCCGGCATAGGGGGCGATTTTCAAACGAGCATAGCGTTCGAGCACCTCTTTATGCAACGCCTGGTCAACCTGGACGGCATAGGTTTCAACCAGCGATTTGGCTGCCTGGTAATCCCCCTCCGAGGAAATGCGCTGGATGATCTTCAGCAATTCGCCGAATTCGTTGCGAAGCGCGTCATAATCGTTGATCCTGAAGTAGGTTTTGCCATCGCGGGTAACCTTTTCGATGATTTTTTTATCCATCCCTTTTTCATACACCCAGTGGGCAATCAGCGAGCGGTCGCGCATATGGGCCTCCTCGATGGTTTTCCCCGGGTGGATCCTGACAAGCTGGGTCATCAGCCCGTTGCGGATATAGCTGTCATATTCTGCCTTGGCAACGCCGTCGTCGGGTACCAGGCCGAATTTCACCAGGGCCTCATCCTTGATATAGTAAAGGGCAAACAGGTCGGCGCGGGCCTCTTCGATGGTGGAATGGTAGTTTTTCAGGGAATCGGCGCTGACACCCTTTTTAAGCTGGCCGGAACCATGGCCCAGGCACTCATGCAGGTCGGTGGTCAGGTTGCCGGCGAGATGGCCGTGTAATTTCGAGCGTTCAATCTCCTCTTTCGAATAAGCGAACTCCTCCATGAAACCATTGCCAAGCGCAGCCTGGTCGTATGCGTAGGTGATGTTATCCATGGTCACCGATTTTGACCCGTACTCCTTGCGGATCCAGTTGGCATTCGGCAGGTTGATGCCGATGGGTGTGGTTGGATCGCTCTCTCCTCCCAACTGGGCTACAATGATCACCTTGGCCGTGACACCCTTTACCTCTTTTTTCTTAAATTCCGGGGCAACAGGCGAATGATCCTCAAAATACTGGGCATTTTTGCTCAGCACTTCGGTACGTTTGGTGGCCTCCACGTCCTTGAAATTCACGATCGATTCCCACGATCCCTTTTTAGCCATCGGGTCGCCGTAAACTTCGATAAACCCGTTGACGAAATCAACCAGCGAATGCAGGTCCTTCACCCAGGCAATGTTGTAGGCATCCCAGTCGGCGAGGCTTCCGGAGCGGTAATAGGCGATGAGTTTGGCAATGGCATCGTGCTGTTCGGGGGTTTCAGCGACCGTCAGCGCCTTTTCAAGCCATGATACGATCTGTTCGATGGCGGGTGAATAAAGGCCGCCCACCTTGTAGGGCTTTTCGACAATCTTCCCGTTTTCCTTGACCAGTTTCGAGTTAAGACCAAATGCAACCAGGGTGTCTTTTTTGTTCTTTTTGGCATCCTTCTTCATGTTTTCATAAAAGGTCTCCACCTCATGCTGGTTAAGTCCCTCATAAAAGTTGGAGGCAGAACCCAGCACCATATCCGACCCCGGGTCGAGGCTTACCCTTTTGGGAGCGATATCGGCGCTGAAAATTACAGGAGAGATCATGGCCACGAACTGGGTTACCGACTGACCCTTGGCCAGTGGCAGCAACGCAGGCTTTACGCCTTTAATGAGCGCTGAAAAATATTCCTGCGTGAATTCCGGGAAAAACTTGTCAGTGGAATAATGGTGGTGGATCCCATTGCAAAACCAAACCCGTTTGAGGTAAACGGTGAATTTTTCAAAATCGGCGCTTTTGCGGTCGCCCTTATAATCCTGGTAGATGGCCTCCAGTGTTTTCCGGATCAGCAGGTTCGACCTGAAGTTCTGGTCGTAGGTGATATCCCTGCCGCAAAGCGCCGCCTGGCTCAGGTAATATACCAGCTCCTTCTGTTTCAGCGACAGGCTTTCAAAACCCGGCACCTGGTAACGCAGGATCTTGGCATCGGCGAACTGCTCGGTCAGGTATTTGAATTTTTCTTTCCCTTTTTCAGCGGGAGCTTTCCCCTGGCTGTTGCAGGTATAGGATACGATGATGGTTGACATGATCAATAGGGTTCTGATTTTGTTCATAATGAAAAGGTTAAAATAATATTCAATTTGTAGTCATGCTGATCGTCTTCAACTATTTTCCGGCTGTTCATAAGAATACTGTTCCCATGATCAATTAAGTTAATTTAACCACAAAGATCACAATGATTTACACAATGATCTCCATGAATTTCATTGTGCTCATCGTGCCTTCTCTGTGTCATGGTGGTAAGATATTGTATGGGTTTTGACATTAAACAGGTTAATAGTATAATCGTTCGTAATTCGCCGGCAGGCTTTTATCTCCTGGGCCATTGAAGTGGGCCCTACACGACATTCAGTATCTCCGTTCCTTCGAATACCGGTACAACAAGGGTTGAATCCAGGGTAAAAGAATAGGGGATTACATCGTCAAGGCCCAGTTTTTTAAGCCGGTGGCGGTGCGCTGCCTTTTCAATATAGGCCAGGATATCGGGTTGTGCCGCCTGCCAAAGGTCAAGCGAGGCATTCGCCGAATCGCAGGCGGTTTCAAATCTCCCGGCATCCAGCAGGTTGCGGGTCAACGCCCCTGCAAAAAGGGCATCTTCCAGGCAAAATTTGTTCTTCCACCCAGAACAGAGGATCACCACATTTTTATTTTCGGCTACCAGCCATTGGGTAAGGGCGGCGAGGTTGACAAATGCGCCAATGGCGATTTTTTCGGCGCTCCGGGCGATATCGAGTGCGCGGGTGCCATTGGTGGTGCAATAAACCAGGGTTTTACCCCCGACAGCCTCCCGTGAAAAATTAAAGGCGGAATTTCCGAAATCGGCAAAATCGAGCTTCTTCCCGTCCTGTTCCGATGCCACCAGGAAGCCTTTGCTTTTCATCTCCCTGGCCTCATCCAGGGTTGCAACGGGGATGATGCTCTTTACGCCATTGGCAAAGGCGGCGCAGATGGAGGTGGTAGCCCGGAGAATGTCGGCAAGGACCACGATGTAATTTTCCCGGGTTGCAATCTCCGGAAACAGTTTCGGCGTGAAACAGACTTCAATGGTGTGGCGGGGATCAGAGTTCTCCTGCATTTGGATCAATAGAATATTATTTCACATTTTGGATGGAGCAGTTTCAGCTTGTCGACCCGTTTCTGAGAGACCTTGGTGTTGAACATCTTGACAGATTCGAGTTTTGACATGCCGTCGAGCACATCCACATTTCCAACGCGGGAGTTATAAAATTCCAGCACCTTCATATTGACCAGTTTCTGCAGGTATTTCAGGTTTTTGATCTGGGTTCCGCTGAATTTCAGCACCTCCAGGCGCATCATGTTCTGGATGGGTTCGAGCTCCTCCACCTGGGTATTCGAGAAATCAAGTTCTTTCAGGTTTGGCAAGCCGGTCACAGGGCCCAGGTCGCTTACAGGGTTCTTCGGAAAGCGCAGGGCCACCAGCTGGGGCATCCGCGATACAGGGTCAAGTTTTGAAACGGAGGTACCCGAAAACTGGAGTTCCGTCATCCGGGTTAAGTGCAGCAGCGGCGCCAGGTCGGTGATCTGGAAATTTTCGGAGATCTCGATTTTATTAAGCCCCGCTATCTGCTGAAGCTGGATATTATCGGGGTTCCCTTTCAGGCCAACCTGTTGCAGGAATACATCTTTCCAGGCTGGGCTCAGGTTCTTCCACCATTCCTTGTTGTCGAAGGTTTGGAACAGGAGAACGCAGCCGGGATTTTTCATCGCAAAATTATCCGCCTCTTTGGCCACTACCCCGGTGTTGTCGGCAAAGACAAAACGAAGGGACTGGAGTCCGTATATCGGGCTCAGGTCGGCAACCGCGGAATTATCCAGGTTGAGGGTTTCAAGGCCGGCCAGTGTGCCGAGTGGCTGAAGGTCGGCAACCCTTGTATTGGAGGCATTGATGACCTTCAGTTCGCTCAGATCAGTGCCAGGTGATAAGGAGGTGATACCGGTACTCTGGCATTGGAGAACTCTGAGCAGGATCAGTTTTCGCAGCGGTTCCAGCGAAGTGATGGTCATCCTGCCGGTAATATTGATACTGTCGAGCAGGATCAGCTTGTGCAGCTGTTCTCCTGAGGGAGGGTTATCGAGGGTAGCATAAAACCGGAAGATGTTCTGCCATTCCTGCGACATTCCCTTCCACCAGCCGGTCAGTTCCTTGGTGGCATAAACCAGCGATGCTTCAGGGTGAATCTTAAGGAAGTGGAGCGCCTCTTTCTGGGTAATCCCGGAGTTGTTGCAATAAACGCGTTCAAGGCCATGCAGGTTATCGAGGGGGGCAAGACTGCTCACGCCCGTGCTGTCGCTGATGAGGATATGCAGGTTGGTCAGGCCCTTCAGTGGTTCCAGGTTGTCGATCCGGGTTGAGGAGATATTCAGCATTTCAAGGTTGGTCAGTCCGGAAACGGGGGCCAGCTCCTTGATACGGGTATGGTTAAGGCGCAAATCCTTGATGGAGGTCAGCTCCTTCACAGCGTCGAGTGATGTCACCTGGGTGCCGTTGATATCCAGGATCGTGAGTGCCTGGAACGTGGGAACAACCGAAAGGTCGCTGATCGGGGTGCCTTTCAGCCTGAGCTGGCTGAGCAGCAGGCAGTAACGCAGCGGGTCAAGGGTCTTCACCCCCGTATTGGAAATATCAAGTATCTCGAGTTTATTGAGATTCCGGAGCGGCATCAGGTCGGTGACCGGGCATCCGGCAACACTGACATTTTTCAGGTTCGACAGTTTATTCAGCGGATCCAGCGCCGATATGGTTTTATTCCCGGACAGATCAACCGCCTGGGAATGGATGATCTGCGCCAGGTATTTATAGAACTCCGATCCAAGGATGGCGGTGGGTTTCCCGGCGATCATGGCCAGTGAGTCGTTAAAGCTGTCGATCTGCGACATCGGCATGGTTCCCTCCAGGGCCATATCCTTCGATAGTATCACCTTCCATTCATGGGAAAGGCCGTTCCACCAGTTCCTCAGGTCATCCTTCTCATTCAGCTTCGTCGTATAGACACTGATGACCTTGAGCTGTTGTTTCACCGAGTCGAAGTTCATCTCGATATAGCGTACCTTGTTCGAGTTTACCGAATCGCCGTTAATGGTAACACCCCGCAGGTTGCGGTTTGCCGTTACCCTGAAATAGGTAAGCCCGGTCTGGCTGGCCTCCACGCTGACATCCTGCACCGAATAGGCGAATACCGCGCTTTTAAAGAAAAAGCTGACGTCGCTCAGGTAGGCAGGAATATCCTTATAAAGCGGAACCAGCCGGTTTTCGTCGAGGTCATCCTCAACCTGAACCTTCTCATCCCAGCACCATTTCAGGTAGCTCCGCGAGAGGATGGTCTGTTTTTCGTTCACGCTGTTGCGCGGGTCGGCCAGGAAATTGAGCGAGCTTTCAAAGAATTTCACCAAGGGAGTGACCTGCAGCTTAAAGGTATCTATTTTACTGGCCTCCATCATGCCGGCTTTGGAATTCGGAGCCACATCCCTGGCGCCCGGTGTTGCCTTCTTTTGGGTGGCCGTACCGCTCTTCTTTTGAGGGGTCTTGGCTGCCGTCGCGGGCTTCTTTGTATTGACGGATTTCTTCTGTGCATTAACCGGGAGGATCCCGATACCAAAAGCCAGCAGAAAAAGGATGAAAATCTTCCTCATGGGGATTTAATTAATATGGGTGTAATGCCGCAACAAATCCTTTTTTTCCTTTTCATTAAGGCGAAGGATATTGGATATCAGCCATCCTGAATTCGCCTCGTTACGGTTGAAATAGGATATCTCGAAATACCAGTTGGGCACCTGGAATACATGAAATTTCACGTTGTTTACCGAAACGAAGGTCAGGTTCCCGTTTTTCATCTCCATGACAAACAGGCCGGTCATGTCGGGCTGATATTCCCGTTCAAAATAATAATCCAGGGTTTCGGGCTCCTTGAACACCTTGTGAAGGTTCATAAAGTCGAGCTCGTGACTCATCGGGTGGATGAAATAGTTCAGGTTTACGGTATCGTTCAGGTGCGTGAACCATGAATTGAACTTATCGAAATAGACATTCGAAATCACCCATTTGTAACCCTTCAGCTGCTTTTCGATTTTGAGGTACAGGATAATATTGACCTTCTCTTTCTTATACATAAAACTGGTGGCAACTTCGGCAAACCATCCCTTTGAATAGAAGTCGAGCAATGCGGGGGTTTTCTTGTTCAGCGCTTCATCGATAAAGACAAACCTGGTGTCGGCGGTGATCTTCGGATTGGAATTGTCGAACAGGATATTCATATATTTTTTACGCGTTTTGACATCGCGGAAGGCAGGATCACCCTGGTAAAGGTGTTTGCCCTTCACATCCTCTTCGCCGTTAAAGCGCAGAAAAAACTGGTTGACCTGCTTGGTCTGAGCGTAGAACACCGACTCATCGCCGGTCAGGGAACCAATCGATCCCTGTGAAAAACCGATCACGGGGAGCATCAGCAGTCCAATCCAAAAAATGTAGCGCATGGTTTTATGTAGCATTTAGTTTGGGGAAGAATAGAAAGTTTATTTACCACATTAGGCACATTAGGGCACAATAGAAGATCTAATGTGTCCTATGTGCCTATTGTGGTGAAAAAAAGAACCTCAACCAGTTTATTTGGAAGTTTCTTTAACGCGTATATCACCAAGCATGACATCCCAGAAGTTGATCAGTCGGCCGCCAATCTGGGTTTCCTTGCGTTTCACGTAAACGGTGATATCCTTTTTCGTAGTATCTTCATAGATCAGTCCCTTTTCCTTGTCGAAAGCCTGGAACCGCTGGTAGACAGTAATCACGCCGACATAGGTGCCATCGGGCTGGCGGACAAGGTCGCTGACATACTGGATTTTGTACCAGTCGATGGTTACCTTGTCGTAGTTAAGCTGCATGAGCCTGTCGAAATATTCGCGTACTTTATAATAGTTAACATCCTGTTTTCCAAGGGATGAAACGCCAATCTCGCTGTTTTCCATAAAGAGCTCGGTAGCGCGTTCAATAACCCGCTGGGCATCCGACCAGGGAGTTGCCTTATCGCCGATGATGCTGATATACTTGCTCAGATCGCGTACCTTTTCCAGGGCCAGGCTGTCGATGGCCTGTTTACGCTGGGGGGAGAGGTTATCCTGTGCCGACACCCTGCCTGCCGCTGCAAACAGGAGAAGTCCTATCATGATCGAAAGAATCTTTCTCATACTTTTTACTTTTTAATTAAATCGAGTCCCTTGATTTTTCCATCAGAATCTGTCATGATGGCATCGATGTCATTCTTGCTTGCCTTGGTATCCCTGAGAAAATTAAGGTAGCGCTTGATGGTGGTGGGTTTGTCATAATCCACCATGGAACCCTCCCTGCTGATGATGATCAGCACGGTGGCATCTTCGGAGGAGAATAACTGAAGGGTTTTCTGGATGGTATTGTCGGCCTGTGTCAGGTTACCCGACTTGGCTGAGTTTGCAATAGAGGCAAAGGCATTCTCAAGCTGGGCCTTCACGGGCAGGTTGGCCGTGCCACCTCCTGAGGTGCGCATGTCATGGATCTTTTTCTCAACCCTGGCGATCAGTTCATCAATCTGGCTGTCCTTCAGGTTCTGCGACTTGATGGCGCTCAGCTGTTTTTCCAGTTCATCGGCCGACAGGTTGTCCTTATTCAGCAGCAGGTCATACAAGGCTGCCCTGGCCACATCAATTTTCTGGGCCCGCACCTTCTCCTGTTCGGCAAAGGCGGCTTTCAAACGCTGCTGGGCATCTTCGATCATGGCATTGAGCGTGGGATCATTATAATTCTTGGCGATAATCCCCTTGACGATGCGCTGCTGCTCTTCGAGTGAGAGCGTCGAAGTGCCGTTGACGATCGGCTGCAACTGACGTTTGGCGCTTTCAATCTGCGCTTTCAGATCTTTTTTCGAGAGTTTCCCGCTTGGCTTGCAGCTGTCGGTTCCGGCAACCAGCATCGCCATCAGCAGGATGAACATCATGTGTTGCCACCGTATTGATCTTACTTTATTTGCTATTTCTGACATGTTGATATTTTTAAGTTACTTTTATTATTTACTGAGAGGCATTCAAAGGATCCGATGACCATGCAAACTGTTTCTAAAATCCGGCCAAATCCGCCGCCGAACCCCTATTTTCAAATGGTTATCCCTTGTAGAAGGGGAACTTCACCACTTTTGCCCGGAGGATCTTTTCCCTGATTTTAATATGGATTTCACTCCCCTCTTTCGAAAGTGCCGAAGGAACATAACCCATTCCCACCGGGATCTTAACCGAGGGGCCCATGGTTCCGGAGGTGACTTCACCGATCCGGTTTCCGGCAGCATCCACGATTTCATACTCATGGCGCGGGATTCCCTTGTCAACCATTTCAAAGCCCACCAGCCGGTGAGCGGTACCCTCCTGCTTTTGTTTCAGCAAGGCCGGTTTGTTGATAAAGTCCTTATAATCTGTAAACTTGGTGATCCAGCCCAACCCCGCCTCGATGGGCGAAGTGGTGTCGTTGATGTCGTTGCCGTAAAGGCAATAACCCATTTCGAGCCGGAGAGTGTCACGGGCGGCAAGTCCGATGGGCTTGATGCCATACTCTTTCCCTGCTTCGAAAACGGCTTCCCATATCTTGGGGGCATCTTCGTTGGCCATATAGATCTCGCATCCGCCCGACCCGGTATAGCCGGTGGTGGCGAAGATAACGTTGGGAACGCCGGCAAAGGTGAGCTTTTTAAAGGTATAGTATTCCATGTCGGTCACCACCGTGTCGGTAAGCTTTTGCATGGCCTTCAAGGCCAGCGGGCCCTGCACGGCAAGTTGCGAAATTTCATCGGAAGCATTGTACAGGGTTGCTCCCGCCTTGTTATGCTGGGTGCACCAGCTCCAGTCCTTATCGATATTGGCGGCATTGACCACCAGCAGGTAGGTCAGATCATCGACCTTGTAAACAAGCAGATCGTCCACAATTCCTCCGGTTTCATTGGGGAAACAGGAATACTGGACCTTTCCGGGAACCAGTTTCGAAGCGTCGTTCGAGGTAACCCACTGGATAAATTCCAGTGCATGCGGACCTTTTACCCAGAATTCGCCCATGTGGGATACGTCAAATACGCCGACGCCTTTACGAACGGTTTCATGTTCGGCGATAACGCCTTCATACTGAAGTGGCATGTAGTAGCCTGCAAACGGGACCATCTTGGCTCCCATGGCTTCGTGGAACTTTGTAAATGCTGTGTTTTTCATTTGAGAATTATTTCTGTGTTGTTGGCCGGAAGAAAAAACCGGGAAGTTCAGTACACCCCGCTTCGGCATGGCGGGAAAAAGAAAACTGATACCTTCCTGAAAACGCAGCAAAAGTAGAAAAAATTGCATGTTGAATCGCCGAATGTTCATATTTAACGGCAAATGTTCATATGTTCAGGAGAATATTCTGTAATTTTGGCACATGATTTTAACCAGGGAAAACACCCCGCGCTGGCTGATATTTTTAATCGATATTGTAATTATCCTGTCGGCCGTTATTCTCGCCTATCTCCTGCGGTTCAACTTTGCCATTCCCTCCTCCGAGTTAAAGCCTCTTCCCGGGATCCTGCTCTACATGGCGCTGATCCGGAGTATCACCTTCGCGGTCGCCCGGTCGTATGCAGGGATCATCCGCTACACCAGCACCGGCGACGCCCTGCGCGTTTTCGGGACAGTACTGGCAGGCAGCGTCATTTTCGCCCTTACCAACCTGGTGACCTATTTTTTCATCGGCCATTTTTTCTTTATCCCCTTTTCGGTGATCATCATCGATTTCCTCGCCTCCTCCTTCGGGATGCTCTTCTTCCGCCTTGTCGTCAAGCTGGTTTATCTTGATTTTCACCGTTCCGACCGTGAAAAGGTGAAGGTGGTGATATATGGCGCCGGGGAGGCCGGGATCATTGCCAAACGCGCACTCGACCGCGATGCGGGAACCGACTACAAGGTTATGGCCTTCATCGACGACAACCCCAGCAAGCAGGGGAAAAAACTGGAGGGCGTCGACATCATCAGCCCTGTGAAACTGGACAACCTGCTGGCCACCCATGCCATCGCCCAGATCATCCTGGCCATCATGCAGATGGATCCCCTCAAAAAACAGGCGCTGGTTGAAAAATGCCTGGAATACAATACCAGGGTGCTGACAGTTCCCCCGGTAATCAGGTGGATCAACGGGGAGTTAAGCTTCAACCAGCTGAAGAATATCAGGATCGAGGAGCTGCTCGAACGCGAGGAGATCACCCTCGACAAGCAGCGGATCACCCGGGAGATTGCAGGAAAGACCATCCTGGTCAGCGGTGCGGCAGGTTCCATTGGCAGCGAGATCGTCAGGCAGCTAAGCCGGTTTGCCCCGCGGCAGCTGATCCTCGTTGACCAGGCTGAAACACCGCTGCACTACCTTGAACTGGAAACCCTGTCGAACAACCCCGCCTTCCTTACAGAGTTCATCCTCTGCGACATCTGTAACAGCGACAGGATGCAGAAGATCTTTGAAGCTTTCAAACCAAACCTGGTTTTTCATGCCGCCGCATATAAACATGTGCCCATGATGGAAAACAACCCTGTGGAAGCCGTATTGACCAACATCGGGGGAACGCGTATCATTGCCGACCTGTCGGTCGCTTCCGGCGTGGAAAAGTTCATCATGATCTCAACTGATAAGGCTGTAAACCCCACCAACGTCATGGGCGCCTCGAAACGCATCGCCGAGATCTATACCCAGGCATTGAACACCTCCACAGGTACGCGGTTTATCACAACCCGTTTCGGGAATGTGCTGGGTTCCAACGGCTCGGTCATTCCCATGTTTCATGCACAGATTGAAAAAGGGGGGCCGGTTACCATCACGCATCCCGAGGTCACCCGGTTTTTCATGACTATCCCCGAAGCATGTCAGCTGGTGCTGGAAGCCGGCGCCTATGGAGCAGGCGGCGAAATTTTCATCTTCGACATGGGAAAATCGGTGAAGATTCTCGACCTGGCCAAAAAGATGATCCAACTCTCGGGTCTCACCCTGGATAAGGACATACAGATCAAATACATCGGGCTCAGACCCGGTGAAAAACTTTATGAGGAGCTGCTTACTGTCGAAGAGAACACCCTCCCGACGCATCACCCGCTCATCCTGACCGCCAAGGTTCGCCAGTATGAGCTCAGCTCGGTAAAACACGATATTGAGGAGTTAACGGCCATGGTTCCGGGCCGAAACAACTTTGAAATTATCAGAAAGATGAAACAGATGGTCCCGGAGTACATCAGCCGGAATTCTGTTTATGAAACGCTCGACAAACCTGTGGCGACGGACAACATTCCAGGTTAATTTTTCATCTAATCTCTTTTCACCGTGGTTACGATCCTAGGCCCGACGGCAACCGGCAAAACTGCACTTGCAGCCAGGCTGGCTTATGAACTCGGCGGAGAGGTCATCAGCGCCGATTCGCGGCAGGTTTACCGTGGCATGGATATCGGCACCGGCAAGGATATTGGCGAGTACCTTGTGGATGGGGTTGCAGTTCCCTTTCATCTCATCGACATTGCCGAGCCGGGCTATGAGTACAATATTTTCGAATACCAGCAGGACTTTCTTAAAGTTTACCGCGACATCCTTGAACGGAACAGGCTGCCCATCCTCTGCGGGGGGTCGGGAATGTACCTGGAGGCGGTATTAAAGGGCTACCGGCTGCAAAAGGTAATGAATGAGGAGGAGCTGGCATCGGAACTGCAGGAAAAAACGGACGAGGAACTGGCCGGGATCCTGAAGTCGGCCAAAACCCTGCATAATATCACCGATTTTGAGAACAGGGCACGGCTCCTGAAGGCTATCCTGGTAGCCCGTGCGGAAGAGAGTTCCAAACCGGGTAGTGGCTCATCCCCGGGGCAGGCCGCCCCCTTCCCGGTCATCCGGTCGACGGTTATCGGCATCGCCTATCCCCGCGACATCCAGATGGCCCGTATCGCCGAACGGCTCGATTTCAGGCTTGAACATGGCATGATCACCGAAGTGGAAGAGCTTCTCCGGCAGGGAATATCGCCTGAACGGCTGATGAAATACGGGCTTGAATACAGGTATGTTACCCTTTTCCTTACCGGCGGACTCACCCGTGCCGGGATGTTCTTTTCGCTGAACATCGCCATCAGGCAGTTTGCCAAACGGCAGATGACCTGGTTCCGGCGCATGGAACGCCAGGGGATGAAGATCCACTGGATCGATGGCAGGTTGCCCGTTGAAAACAAAATTGAACAGATCCGGTTTTTAATTAAACGTTGACCCTCTTCATATTTTATGGTACATTTGTGGTTGAGAATCCTGGTACCTGAATCATGTTGATCAAACATCGATTACCCTGCTTTTCCTGCTTTCCAGCCTTTAGGTTCTCACTCCTGCTGTGTGTTCTGCTTATCATCCCGGGAATTTCCTCAACCGCGCAAAACGGGATCACCATTCAGCCTTTTACCGACCCTACCTGCCTGGGCAACTCCACCACCCTCATTGCCGTGGTGACCAGCACCGATTACGGTACCGACAGCTACTCTTTCCAGGTGATACCCTATGCACCCCTGGATACCACCATCGGAACCCCTCTCGATCCTACCCTTACCCACTGTACGTCAACAAATGGCGGCAAGGATGACTGCTGGGGAGGCCCGTATGACATCGGCTTCAGCTTTTGTTTTTTCAGTCAGCTGTACACCCGGTTTTTTGTCGGGTCAAACGGGTGGATCGGATTCCGCTCACCCGGCACCAACCCGTGGAATACCTATATTGCCAGGGTCATCCCCGACAATGCCGCGGATTCAGCCTCTCCCAAGGACTGCATCTTCGCCCCCTGGCAGGACTGGCTGCCCAACCTCTCGGCCATCAACAATATCTATTATTATACCATGGGAACAGCCCCCGACCGGGAACTGGTGGTCTACTGGAAGAACTGCCCGATGTTCAACTGCACCACGACCAAAGGCAGTTTCCAGATCGTGCTGAAAGAACAGGGAGGGGTCATTGAAAACCACCTCCAGGTCAAACCAAGTTGTACCTGGCAGTCGAACAAGGCAACCCAGGGTGTTCATAACAACAACGGGACAATTGCCTTCACCGCTACCGTGGGCGGAACGAACCGGAACAACACCAGTTGGACCGCCAACCAGGAGAGCATGCGTTTTGTTCCCGACGGGGTTTCGTGGCACAGCGGCTCTTCCACAGGGCCCGTGCTGGGATATGGCGATACGGTGACCTTTAGTCCGACGGTTAATACCTGGGTTTACTCGGTGATCAACACCTGCCTCGGGGTGGTTCATTATGATTCGGCGCTGGTGCATGTCACGCCTACCCTTACCGGCCCGGCTTCGCTTTGCAAGGGAACAACAGGGGCCACCTATCATACGGAACCCGGCATGACGGCCTACAACTGGAGCGTTTCGGCCGGAGGATTGGTCACCTCGGGCGGTGACAGCGCTGCCGACAGTGTCACCATAACCTGGAATGGCACAGGAAGCCAGAGTGTGGGAGTCATCTTTACCAACCCGGTTACCGGGTGTACCTCCACCGTACCAAGGGTGGTGTATGTAACGGTCAAGGATGCGCCGGTTCCTGTGATCACGGGCGTTCAGAGCGTATGCCTGAACACTCCCTCGCATACCTATTCGACCCAGGCGGGCAAGCTGAACTACGTATGGAATGTAACAGGGGGCTCCGTCTCGGCCGGGGGAGGTGCCGCCAACCCAACCATTACCATTACCTGGACCACGACCGGCAGCCAGTCGGTAAGCGTAGTTTATACCGATCCTGTCACCCTCTGCACGGCACTGGCACCAACCGTATTCAATGTTAATGTAAACCCTCTCCCCGTCCCAACCTTTATTTCAGGCGAAATCCTTGCCTGCCAGACGGTCCCGGGAAATATTTATTCAACGCAGGCCGGGATGACGAACTACCTATGGTCCATCACAGGGGGATCTTTCTCTGCCGGCGGAGGTGCATCGAGTTCAACAGCCACGGTAACATGGACGACCCTGGGGTCGCAAAGTATCAGCATCAACTACACCATCCCGGCAACGCAGTGTACTGCCGTTGCCCCCTTCGTCCTGCGAGTCCAGGTAGTTCCGCTGCCGGTTCCGTCGATCACCGGCGCTTCATCGATATGTATGAATACGCCGCAAAGCATCTATACGACGCAGCCGCTGATGAACGGGTATGCCTGGACCATCACCCCGCCCTTTGCCGGGACCATCCTCTCGGGAGGCGCCACCAACAGCGTCCTGATACAGTGGAATATCCCGGGAACCCACCTGGTAAAGGTCAGCTATACCGACGACAACGGGTGCTCCGTGGCTGCCCCGGCACAGGAAACCGTCGTTGTGACCCCCATCCCTGTGTCCACCATCACGGCGCCGCCGGGGGTGATCTGCTCTACATCATCATACCCTTACCAGACCCCTGCCGACCCTGCCTGTACCTTTACCTGGGCCATAACTCCTGCCGGTAACGGGAATATCACCGCGGGACAGGGCACCAACAGCGCCACCATCAACTGGCTTACAGAGGGGAATGCCCAGGTAGCGGTTACCGGATCGAACAATTACCATCCATGCACCTCGTCATCATCGGTTCAGGTGGCTGTGAAACCCACGCCAAACCCGGTTTTCCTGCCCTGTTTCGACACAAAGACCACGCTGGGTGCAAACAAGATCACGCTGAGGGGCGCCTCCCCCTTTATCGTTGGGCAGGGGGTGTACAGCGGACCGGGGGTTTCAAACCCATCTCCCGGCGTCTACCAGTTCAGCCCCATGGCGGCAGGCCCGGGACCCGGCAACGTCAGCTACACCTATACCAACAACTACGGGTGCGCCGGGAGCGCAACCGTCACCATCCAGGTTTATAACACCAGCTTTACCTGCGGCAGCCTGCTCACCGATGTGCGCGACGGGAAGACCTATTCCACGGCAATGTTCAACGCACGATGCTGGATGACCCGGAACCTGGACCATGGCATGCAGATCCAGGGATTCCCCGCCACACCGCAAACCGACAACTGCCTTGTTGAAAAATACTGTGCACCGGCCGACCCGGCCTGCAGTGCCTATGGCGGTTTTTATCAATGGGATGAGATCATGCAGTATGCCACCAGTGGCGACAGCAAGGGGGCCTGTCCCCCCGAATGGCACCTTCCTTCGGAGGCCGAGTGGCAGCAGCTGATCGACAACGTCATGGCCGGGGTAGTTGCCCCCGATGCCAACGGGCTGGCAGGCGCCACCTTAAAGGATCCGCTGGCAAACGGGGGATTTCACGGGTTATTGACAGGCATGGACTATATGGACAGTTTCTGGGGATTCACCACCCTACCCCTTACCGGAACCATGTTCTGGACATCGACACCCAGCGGAACCGACAAGGCTGTTGCCCGGGGGCTGAACCTGCTCAACCCCAGCATCTCCTGGTATGCGAATTCAAGGTTCGACGCTTTCCCGGTAAGGTGCGTGAAAGATTAACCAGGAAAAATAATTTGCTGAATATCGTTCCTGTTCACTGAGGTTCAGGAAGGAGTCCCGTGATGTCAGGTTCCTGCTGTGAAAGACAGTGAAATGAACCCAGTCCCCAGATAATTTCCACCGAATCAATGCCGATAATATTATGTTCAGGAAAACATTCCTCCAGCAGGCGCATGGCCTGGTCATCCTCCCTGCACTGGAAATTCGGTACGATCACCGATTGGTTGGCAATGTAGAAATTGGCATAGGAGGCCGGCAACCGCTGCCCGTCGTAGATCACCGGTTTGGGCATCGGGATCTCGGCAATGTCGAGCTGTTTCCCGTCGCGGAGCCTGAAAGTCTTTAGTTTCCTGAGGTTTTCGTCAAGGATCTTATGGTTGGCATCCGACCGGCGGGGCTCCACCATGGTAACCACACCGCTCTCGCTGAAAAACCGGGTGATATCATCAATATGCCCGTTGGTATCGTCGCCGTCGATCCCCTCGTCGAGCCACAGAATCTGTTCAACGCCATAAAAACTGCGCAGGTAATCCTCGATTTCATGCTGCAGCATCCCGGGATTCCGGTTCTCATGCAACAGGCATTGCGTGGTGGTAAGCAGCGTACCCATGCCATTGAATTCCACGGCTCCCCCCTCCATGACGATACCGGGGTAGAAGACAGGAACATCAAGGTATTTGGAAACAAGCCCCGGGATCAGCTCGTCAAGGTCATGGTCGTATTTGTCGCCCCAGGCATTGTATTTCCAGCTGACAATCACCTTCGGATCCTTCCTGTCGGGACGAACCAGGAATGCAGGACCGTGATCGCGGCACCAGGCATCGTTGGTAGGATGGATCAGCAGTTTGATTTTAGAAATATCGACCTCCAGTTGCAGAAGATCGGCGGCGACTTTATCGCGTAACGCTTCATTGCGGACATTGATGCAAACCTCCTCATTTTTCGACAACTCTTTGATGAACCTGTTGTAGAAGGGAAATATCCGGGAGAGTGTTCCCGGCCAGGAATAGGAATCGTCGTGAGGGTAACTGAGCCAGGTGGCCCTGTGTTTTGTCCATTCGGCAGGAAAGCGGTACCCCAGTTCTTTTGGCGTAGGGCCAGGAAACTCAATCATAGGAAAATATTGTATTTGGTTTGTAATTAAAGGTACCGGTTCAGGATCGGCTCGTAGCTGTCGATCCGCCTGTCGCGCAGGAAGGGCCAATGCACGCGCATCTCACCGATCCTCTCCATATCGAGTTCCTGCACCAGGATCTCCTCCCTGTCGTGGGAAGCCTGGCAGAGAAGCTCCCCGAAAGGGCCAGCCACAAAGGAACCTCCCCAGAAGTTCATGGAGCCCTCCTGCCCTGTCCGGTTCACAGATACCACATAAACACCGTTTGCGATGGCATGGCTGCGCTGGATGGTTTGCCAGGCATCGAATTGCTGGCGGTTCACCTCACCGGTTTGTGACAATGCCCACCCGATGGCAGTCGGATAAAAGAGGATCCTGGCGCCCATCATGCTGGTGATCCTCGCGGCCTCTGGATACCACTGGTCCCAGCAGATCAGGGTGCCGATGGGGCCATACCTTGTGTTGAACACCTTATAACCTCCGTCGCCGGGGGTAAAGTAGAATTTCTCGTAATAGCCCGGATCATCGGGGATATGGTGCTTGCGGTAGATGCCCAGCATAGTGCCGTCGGCATCGGTCACAGCAACGGTGTTGTGATACAACCCCTCGGCGCGTTTTTCAAAAAGGGAGGCGATGATCACCACCTCCAGCTCCTTTGCAAGGTTGCTGAAAAGCGTGGTGACGATTCCCGGGATAGCATCGGCCAGGTTGAAATAATCGTAGTTTTCCTCCCAGCAGAAATAGGGGGTCAGGAAAAGCTCCTGGAGGCAGATGACCTGGGCACCCTGGCGGGCAGCCTCGCGGATATTATCCATCGTCTTTTCCAGGTTGGCCTCCTTATCATGACTGCAGGTCATCTGGATAATACCTGCCCTGACCGGATTTGATTTTATCATCGGAATTATAATCTTTTGTGGTTTCAGCCCGCGGGCGCTTTTGTTTTTCCGCACCGGTCCCGTGAAAAGTCAGCCGGGACGGTATTCTGCAACAAATCCCATAAAGGGATTGCTTATGATTTCAGGTTCAGGAAGTATTTTTTCGTAAAAACCATGCCGTCATGCTCGATTTCAAGCAGGTAGATCCCCTGTGTCAGCGATCCGTAGGGAATGACCCTCCGGCCCTTGTCAACCGGCCCGCCATCATCCATAAACACTGTTTGCCCTGTCATACTGACAAGCCGTACACGGGTTTGCTGAAGCCGCGGAAAATCGAAAAACACCATAAGCCGCGAGGTTTCCCGGTCGTTGTAAACCCGGATACCGGCGGCAGGATCCTTTTCCTGGAAGCCTAACGTATAATCAAGAAACAGGTTGTCGACCCACAAGGCGGTTCCGGGAGTCATCACCTGCTGGGCCGTTGACATGGCGATGATATTCATCGTATCGGCCGTCAGGGTGCTGACATATTTGATCCATGCCGAAAAGGGCAACCAGTCGGGAACGGTGTCTTTTGTGGAGAAGCTGCCATAGGCAACAGTATCCACCGCCGATCCCGTGGTCTTGGTCAACCCGATACCGATCACGCAGCTGTCGCCGCCTTTGGGAACAAATTTGTAGAATCCCATCAGGTGGGTGGGCATATCCACGCAGGGAACCCCTCCCGACAAGGTATAGGTACCATTGGTGATATCGACCGTCAGTTTGCCGCAGGTCATAAAACCCGGGACATCCGTCGGGGGAAGGGTCAGGTGCTTGGTTTCGAGTTTAGCCGAAAAACTGCCCGTACCCTGGTGATCGGTACTTTTGGTGACCACCGAAAACCCGAAGAACGGGATGGACATAAGCTCCTGGTTAGGGGTATCCCAGCCGGTTGGGTCTGAATAACTGCCAGTGGTCCAGGTCTCAAAACTTGGGTTAGGGATCACCGTCTGGGCCTGCACAGACAACAGGGCTCCCGACAGCATCAGGAGGGACAGGAGATATATTTTTTTCATAATCAGGGGGTTTAATTTATCACAGTCAACCTATCAAAGGTGTAAAATTAAGACATTTAGGCATATCTTTGAAAAAAATATCCCGATGAAACCGCGCCTCCCCTGCCACTACTCCCCCCTCCTGATGATTCTGCTGATTTTCTTGCATCTGCCGGCAATCAGCGCAACGATCACTATTGACGGAGGAATGGAGGTTCGTGTTCCTCTTTTCACGCAACCAGCTTTTATCGCCGGCTCTATCCCTGATAACGAGGGATCGACCCGTGATTCCTGCAAGGTAAAACTGGATAAGAAGACCGAAAAGATTTACCAGGAGGGGCTTGACTACCTGAAAAGCGGAAATTACAACCTTGCGGGTCAGCAGATGAGGCGGGTGGTCAGTGCCGAGCCCATGAGCGTGGATGCCTGGTTTGTACTCGGACTGGTGAACTTCAAAAAACAGGACAACAACTTTAAAGAGGCTGAAAAGGCATTTGCCAGGGTAGCCGAACTTTGCCCGGTGTATGATGTCTATACCTATTTTTACCTGGGCGAGATCTATTACAGCCAGGAAAATTTTGCCGCGGCGGTAAAAAATCTGAACCTGTTTCTGAAGGATGTCGACAAGATCAAAAAGGATGATGATTACAACCGGGCCATCGAGTTACAGAAATACTCCGGTTTTTACCTTGACATCACAGGCAACCCGGTTCCATTCGCCCCGAAGGTCGTTGAAGGCATCTCCACTCCTGAAAACGAATACCTGCCCATCCTTTCACCCGACAACCAGATGGCCCTCTTTACGCGGGAGATAAAGATCGAGCCTAACCGCAACAGCCTTGTACAGGAGACACGGACGAAGGAAAAGTTCATGTTCAGCCTGCGGCAGGAGGACGGGAAATTTGCGGCAGGGGAAGAGATGCCCGAGCCTTTCAACATCAACGATAACGAGGGGGGAGCCACCCTGACGGCCGACAACAATACGCTGTATTACACGGTTTGCAAATACGACAATGTCAAGAAATATCTCAACTGCGACATCTATGTCTCTGAAAAAGTGGGTGGTGAGTGGAGTTCTATCCACAGCGTAAGCAATAAGATAAACCTGCCGGGATCGTGGGAATCACAGCCAACCATTTCGGCGGATGGAAACACCCTCTATTTCGTGAGCGACCGCACGGGCGGGTATGGCGGATATGACATATACAGGTCCATCAAAAGTGAATCGGGGGAGTGGGGAACGCCGATCAACCTTGGCCCGGCGATCAATTCCAAGGGAAATGAGAAATCGCCCTTTATTCATCCTGACGGCAAGACGCTCTATTTCTCTTCCGATGGCTGGCCCGGCCTGGGAGGTTACGATATTTTCTTTTCCAAGCTGAATGATCGCGGGGGATGGTCAAAGCCCAAAAACATCGGCTACCCGATCAATTCACCGGAAGACGAAATAGGTTTCTTCGTGAGCACCGACGGGACCAAGGGATATTTCGCCTCCAACAAATATAAGGGTATCGGCGGCTGGGATCTCTATTCATTCGACCTTTACGATGCGGCACGCCCTGAAAAGGTGCTGTTCATCAAGGGAAACGTAAAATCGGAATCCACCTCCGAACCGCTGAATGCGCGCATCGAACTGAAAAACCTGGAGACCAAGAAGGTCTCCCAGATCCCGATGGATACCCTCACGGGAAATTACGTGGCAGTAGCCCCGTTCAACAGCGACTACATCATGACGGTTAAAAAGGCCGACCACGTTTACGAATCAAAATACATCTCCAGGGTTGATACCATCTTCAAGTTACCGGCAAAGGTGGATATCGAGATGAAACCCATCGAGCTCAACAAATCCTACAGGATCAACGACATCTATTTTCCCTTTAACTCCTCGGAGCTCTCCGCCGAATCGAAAGTCGTGCTCGACCAGCTGTTGGATTTCCTTGATGAAAATCTTTCCATCTGCATCCAGATCCAGGGACATACCGACAATATCGGGAATGATGCCGCAAACCTGAAATTATCGGAAAACAGGGCCCGGTCGGTCTATGACTACCTGATCGAAAAGGGAATTGCCCTGACACGGCTTACCTACAAAGGGTACGGGAAGTCGATGCCCGTTGCCGGCAACGACAGCGAGGAGGGACGTTCAAAGAACCGCAGGACGGTCTTTGTAATAACGCATAAATAATGCCAAACGACTGAACAGCAGCCGCTATATCTGCCGCATCAGGTTTGCCATTTCGATCGCCGCCAGGGATGCGTCGAATCCCTTGTTGCCACTTTTGGTGCCGGCCCGTTCGATCGCCTGTTCCAGGTTTTCGGTGGTAAGTACGCCGAAGATAACGGGCATGCCCGTTTCAAGACCTACGTGCGCCACGCCTTTGGAAACCTCGGAAGCTACATAGTCGAAGTGGGGTGTTGCTCCCCGGATCACGGCGCCCAGGCAGATAATGGCATCATACTTTTTTGAAGCTGCCAATTTTTTGGCAAGGAGGGGAATTTCAAATGCGCCCGGCGACCAAACCACATCAATGCCTTCATCCCCGGCGCCATGCCGCCTGAGCCCGTCGAGACACCCTGCCAGGAGCTTCCCGCTGATAAATTCATTGAACCGGGCGATTACGATCCCGAACCTGAGTCCTTTGGCATCCAGTTTTCCTTCAAATGTTGTCATATCGATAAATTTTATTGCTGATCGTTTTGAATTAAAATATTCCGGTTCCCGTGAACCGGGCCAGTTTTACATGTTCATACAGCATGACCCGGCGCAGGGGATAACTACTACTCAACGGGTGTTCCTTCGTCGGCAAATGTAAGCAAATGTCCCAGTTTTTCCTTTTTGGTCTTCATATACCGGATATTGCGTGAATTGCAGGTTGTCTGGATGGGGATCCGTTCGATGAGTTCCAGTCCGAATCCTTCGATTCCCGATATCTTCTGCGGGTTATTGGTCAGCAACCGGAGCTTTTTGATGCCCAGGTCGACCAGGATCTCGGCACCCGTACCATAATCGCGGAGGTCGGCGTCGAACCCAAGGGCGTTGTTCGCCTCCACGGTATCCATTCCCTTGTCCTGCAGTGAATAGGCCCTCATTTTGTTTTCAAGCCCGATACCCCGGCCCTCCTGCCGCATGTAAAGCAAAACGCCCCGGCCCTCGGCTGCAATCTTCTTCATGGCGTATTCCAGCTGGTCGCCGCAATCGCACCGCATCGAACCGAATACGTCGCCGGTGAGGCATTCGGAATGCACCCTTACCAAAACCGGTTCCCCGTCGGTAATATCGCCCTTGACGAGTGCCAGGTGATTCTCCTTGCTGATCTTGCTGACATAGCTGTAGGCTTTGAATTCACCGTATTTTGTCGGCATGTCAACGATGGCGGCCCGTTCAACAAGTGTTTCCGACTTGCGCCGGTAGTCGATCAGCGACACGATGGTGATGATCTTCAGGTTGTGTTCCCTGACATAGTCCATCAGTTCGGGAACCCTTGCCATCGTGCCGTCCTCGTTCATGATCTCGCAGATCACCCCTGCAGGATAGAGACCGGCCATCTTGGCCAGGTCGACAGAGGCTTCGGTATGGCCGGCCCTGACAAGAACGCCTCCCTCCCTGTACTCGATGGGAAAGATATGTCCCGGCCTCGTGAAATCCCGGGCCTTGGTCTGGTTGTCGATCACCCGCTTGATGGTCAGCGCACGTTCGTGGGCCGAGATGCCTGTCGAACATTCGATGGCATCGATGGAAACGGTGAAGGCTGTGCGGTTCGGATCTGTGTTTTTCACCACCATCCGTTCGATGTTCAGCTCCTCCAGCCGCTCGCGGATAATGGGCAGGCATATCAGCCCGCCGCCATGCTTTGCCATGAAATTGATAATGGACGGGGTGACTTTTTCGGCTGCAATAACCAAATCCCCTTCGTTTTCGCGATCTTCATCATCAACCACGACGATCATCTTTCCCTTTCGGATATCCTCCAGCGCCTCTTCAATCGTGTTGAACTTATAGTTTGTCATAAGAAGTTATTTTTAGCCAGGAAATCCAGGTCAATTTTCGAACCCTGATTTCCCGATGAATGTAATTTTTCAATGTATTTTGCAATCATGTCGCACTCGATATTGAGGAGATCCCCTTTGGCCCTTTCCATCAGGGTGGTCACATCCCGCGTATGGGGAATCGTGGAGACGCTGAACGAATGGCTGTCGGTTGAGGTAACTGTAAGACTGATGCCATCCAGCGCAACCGACCCCTTATCCGCGATATACCTGAGCAATTTCGAATCCGTGGTGATGGTAAACCAAACCGCGTTATCCTCTTCCCATATCCTGCTGATGGTCCCTGTGCCGTCGATATGGCCGCTTACCAGGTGCCCTCCCAGCCTGTCCATCAGGCGCAACGCGCGCTCGAGGTTGACCCTGCTTCCCGTTTTCAGCGTGCTGAAACCGCTCCGGCGGATCGTTTCGGGCATCACATCCACCACAAACGAATCAACCGTAAATGAAGTCACCGTAAGACAAACACCGTTGGTACAAATACTGTCGCCCACCTTCATGTCTTCCATAACCTTCGCAGCGCCGATGGTAATCTGCGACGACTTCGCCCCATGCCTGGCCGACCTTATTACACCTATTTCTTCAATTATCCCTGTAAACATACCTCTTAATTAATCATTGCCTGCATTGCCTGCATCATTTTCATTGTTTGCATTGCCTGCATTATTTTCATTGTCTGCATTGCCTGCATTGCCTGCATTATTTTCATTTTTTGCATTGCCTGCATTCCTGCATTCCCGCATTCCCACATTCCTGCATTCCTTCATTCCCGCATTCCTGCATTCCTGCATTCCCACATTTCACACCCACGCCTCCACCATAATATCCTCCCCAATCCTGGTGGTTTTCATGTTCACCAGTGTAATCGCCCCCTCCATACTTTCGATCCCTGCTCCGCCAACGGGGGTAGGAGCATTTACTCCGCCCAGGATTTTCGGGGCGATGAAGGTAATCAGCTTATCCACGATTCCCTCCTGCAGGGCGGCAAAGGCGATGGTGCTGCCGCCTTCGATCATCACGCTGTCGATCTCCATAGTGCCAAGCGCCTTCATGAGAAAGGCAAGATCGACCCTGCCGTTTTTCACAGGGCATATTAGCACCTGGGCGCCCATCCGTTCGATGGATTTCATTTTTGCAGCATCGGCCAAGGCAGTTGTGGCCACCAGTGTCAGCTGCGGATCATGGGTCAATATCTTTGCTTCCAGCGGAATCCGGCCGTGGGTGTCGGCAATGATTTTCAACGGATTTTTCCAGCTTCCCTTTAACCTTATGTTAAGCAGCGGATCATCGAACAGCACCGTGTCAACGCCAATCATCACGGCACTCAGCTGCTGGCGCAGCAGATGGACCATCCGGCGGGAACGTTCCCCCGTGATCCACCTTGAGGCATTGGTTACGGTGGCTATTTTCCCGTCGAGAGTCATGGCCGATTTCAGCACCACGAAAGGAAGCTGTGTCCTGATATATTTGTTAAACACCTCATTCATGCGTACAGACTGGTCTTCCATTACCCCCCAATCCACCTGGATTCCATGTGACCTGAGGTACTCAATCCCCCTGCCGTTGACCAATGGGTTTGGGTCGCCGGCGGCTACCACCACGCGGGCGATCTTTTCATCCACGATCAGGTTGGCGCAGGGAGGCGTTTTCCCTTCGTGCGAGCAGGGTTCAAGGTTCACATAAAGGGTTGCCCCTGCCACAGGCCCGCTTGCCGACCTGATTGCTTTAACCTCGGCATGGGCTCCCCCGAAAAATTCGTGGTATCCCTCTCCTATCACGCGACCATCCCTGACCAGTACGGCACCCACCAACGGGTTGGGATTAACCCACCCTGCACCCCGTTTTGCCAGGGTGATCGCACGCTTCATGTAGGTTTCGTCAATTGTCATTTAAAAAAAATAAGGCAATAGGCAATAGGCAGCATTGGATTCGGCTTTATTTTCATTGCCTGCATTGCCTGCATTGCCTGCATTGCCTGCATTGTTTGCATTGTTTGCATTGTCTGCATTTTCTTCATTCCAGCATTCCCGCATTCCTGCATTCCCGCATTCCTGCATTCCCGCATTCCTGCATTCC
>JBAXOB010000049.1:0-37591 GCA_037133475.1 Bacteroidota bacterium | reverse complement strand
GGTGCAAAAGTAAGACAATTAAGTTAATCCTTACCTTTGCATCGCTTTTTTATGCGTAACCGGTCTCCGGACCCCAGGGTAATACAACATTGTGAAAAAAAACAAATCCATCTATATTGAGACCTACGGCTGCCAGATGAACTTTTCTGACAGTGAGATTGTTGCCTCCATTTTAACGGCTGAAGGATATGAGATTACCAGGGAGATAAAACTGGCTGACATTATCTTTGTCAATACATGTTCCATACGCGAACATGCCGAGGAGCGCGTCAGGAAAAGACTCCAGTTTTTCAGATCACTCCGTAAAAAGAGCCCGGACCTGGTCATCGGGTTGCTTGGCTGTATGGCTGAACGGACCAAAGTCGCCCTGATGGAGGAGGAGCAGTTGCTCGACCTGGTGGCCGGTCCCGATTCCTACCGCCATTTGCCGCAGTTGCTTGAACAGGTTGGAACGGGGCAGCCCGCAATCGATACGATTCTGTCGATCGATGAAACCTATGCCGATATCACCCCGGTAAGGCTTGATTCCAACGGGATCTCCTCCTTTATCTCGATCATGAGAGGCTGTGAAAATTATTGTTCCTATTGCGTGGTGCCCTCCACGCGCGGACAGGAGCGCAGCCGCAATGCCGAGACGATCGTAATCGAAACCCGGGATCTCTTTGAAAAAGGATACCGGGAGGTGACCCTCCTGGGCCAGAACGTAAATTCCTATCAATGGAATACCAACGGGGAAACTGTGAATTTCGCCAGGTTGCTTGAAAGGGTAGCCCTCGTAAACCCGCTGATGCGCGTGCGTTTTGCCACCTCCCATCCAAAGGATATCTCGGAGGAGCTGCTCTACACCCTTTCACGTTACCCGAATCTTTGCAAAGCCATCCACCTCCCGGTACAGTCGGGCAGCAATCACATGCTGGACCTGATGAACAGGAAATATACCCGCGAGGATTACCTGAACCGCATCGGCAACATCCGGCGGATATTACCTGACTGTGCCATTTCCACCGATATCATCGCAGGTTTCTGTGATGAAACCGAAGAGGATCACCACGACACCCTTGCGCTGATGGAAACGGTAGGTTATGATGCCGCCTTTATGTTCAAATACTCCGAACGGCCTCAAACCCTGGCAGCCGACACGCTGAAAGATAATGTTCCGGAAGAGACCAAGGAGCGCCGCCTCACGGAGATCATCGCCCTGCAGCAAAAACTCTCCCTGTCCAATAATCAAAAAGAAATCGGGAAAATCGTGGAGGTCCTGATCGAAGGCAAATCAAAAAGATCTGACAGCCAATATTTTGGACGAACTTCACAAAACAAGGTAGTTGTTTTTACCAAGGCAGATTCATTGCCCGGGGATTATATTCCGGTGAAAATTACCCATACAACATCGGCAACACTTCTGGGTGAATATGCAGATCCTGACTTGTTATAAGAATTTCAGGCACCTGGTGAATATGAGATTTGAAAAAAAGAAGTACTTTTGCAAGCTCAATAATAGCAGTCTATGAAATTACCATAAGGATTTCGTTCATGCAAACCGTGAATGATCCCTTATGGCTATTCCATTTGGCCAAAAAAACAAATTTCAACACATGAAACAATCCATCAGGCGGGCGGCAAACCTTGCATCCATTTTCATTATAATTTCTGTTCTTTTTTCTTCATGCATTTCCCAGAAAAAAATAAAATATCTCCAGAAACAGCAGGAGCAGGATACCACTTCATTTCACGCCAATAAGCGGAATACGGATTACAAGCTGCAGTCAAAGGACAATCTCTATATCCGCGTATTTGCCCTGGATGAGAAGGCCTATAATTTTTTCAACAAACAATCGGGAACTACCGCATTAAACGATTACGCCACGGATGCTACCATTTACCTGAACAGTTATGTGGTCAACAGTGAAGGAAATATTGATTTCCCCATTATTGGTAAAGTATATGTAAGGGATTTAACCGTTGAGCAGATCAAGACGATCCTGCAGCAACTGATCGGGGAATACCTGAAGGAGATAACGGTTGTCGTTAAAATAGTGAATTTTAAAATTACCATCCTCGGCGAGGTCAACAAACCCGGTGAATTCACCATTTACAAGGATGATCTCAACATCTTCGAAGCCCTCTCCTTTTCAGGCGATGTTTCAGAATTCGGAAACCGCAACAAGGTTGCGCTGATCCGGCAGACAAAGGGCGGGTCACAGGTACATTATGTCGATTTAACCAGCGATAAACTTCTGAGTTCCGACTACTACTATCTTCAGCCAAACGACATTATTTATGTTTCACCGCTGGGCTACAAAAGATGGGGCCTTGGTTCTACCTTCCCATGGACCATTGTGCTCACCTCCATCTCAACGACATTATTACTGATCAATTATTTCAAATTGTAAAATATCATTTCCCGTGAACGAGACCATACAGGATAATAACAAGCTTGAACAAACCGTCGATTACAAGATCATTCTGTTTAAATTCTACCGCTACTGGTATTTCTTTGCCGTGACGATATTTATTGCACTTATCATTGCTTTTATTTTCAATAAATATACCACATCGGTTTATGAGGTAAAAACCACCGTTCTCGTAAAGGACAAGTCGGAAAACAAACTGAATCCCCAGGACCTGCTGGGCATGGGGCTTCTCAACAACATGCAGAACCTGCAAAACGAGATCGGCGTTTTATCATCCTACACCCTCTCCTACCGGACCGTGACGAAACTGGGTTTCGAGGTCTCCTATACCGTGGAGGACAATTTTGTAACCAAGGAGCTTTATAAGGATTGCCCGTTCAGGGTTGTCCTGGATACCACCTATCCCCAGCCGGTCAATTTGTGGTTTAAGATCATATTGCTTTCGAAAAACAAATTCAAAATCGAAACCAATGAAGAGTCGATCAAATTCTACGACTATTCAAAAAAGAGCGGCGTTGAAGGGCGTCTTGAATCGGTCGCCGTTGATGAATCATTTTCCTATGGCCAGGATATACAGACAAAACAATTCAGGTTCAAGGTACTACTGAATGACAACTATAATGAAAAGAAAGATTCAAAACGCTCCTTTTCCTTTATTTTCAAGACCTATGATGCTCTTGTGACCGAGTTTAAATCATTTAAGCTGGAACCGATCAACAAGGAGGCTTCGATCGTCGAGATCAAATTAAAGGGTGGAAATGTCGATAAAATGGTTGATTTTCTCAATACCCTGACCAAGGAGTATCTTGCAAAGGGACTGGAAAAGAAGAACACCGTCGCCATCCGCACCATCTCCTTTATCGACAACGAATTGCGGGGAATCTCCGATTCACTCAACTCCTCTGAGAACGCCCTGATGGTTTTCAGGACCAACAAGGAGGTCATGAACATGGATGACGAAACCAAGCAGGTTTTTTCCAAGATGATGCAGCTCCAGGATGAAAAGGCAATCCTGCTGGTAAAGTCGAAGTATCTCCAGAACATGAAGGAATACATTGAGAAAAACCAGAAGCTCGATGAACTGATCGTGCCGGCCTCCATGGGGATTGACAACACGGTGCTGAACGACCTGACCATGCAGCTGACCACCCTCTACATGAAGCGGACGGAGACATCCCAGTATTCGAAATCGAAGAATCCCAGCCTGATGTCGATCGACCTGCAAATCGCCACCACTAAAAACGCCTTGTACGAAAATGTCAAGAGCGCCATTAATTCCAATGATATTGCCCTCAAGGAGGTCAACAGCCGGGTCGGACTGATCAACGCCCGGATCAGTGTCCTCCCCGAAACACAACGCGTCCTGTTCGGTATTGAACGCAAGTTCAAACTCACCGACGCCATCTACACCTATCTCCTTCAGAAGCGTTCGGAGGCCCAGATCACCCTGGCTGCCAATCTTTCCGACAACGAAGTGGTTGACGAAGCCTCGAGTATCGGGTTATCCCCCGTTTTTCCCAAGAAGTCGCTGAACTATATCATCGCCCTCATCCTGGGGATCATCCTCCCGATCTTGTATATCCTTGGAAAAGACTATTTCAATGATATGATCATGGAGCGCGACGACATTGAAAAACTCACCAGGCTCCCCATTCTCGGACACGTAATTCACAGCAACAAGGCGAGTACGGTCGTGGTGATCGATTCACCGAAATCGACTATCGCCGAATCATTCCGTTCGGTCAGGACCAACATCAACTACCTGCTCCAGGGCAAAGAAAAACAAACAGTGCTGGTTACGGCCGATATGGTCAGCGCGGGGAAAACATTTGTTTCGATCAACCTCGCATCCATCTATGCCCTTTACGGCAAAAAGACGTTGCTGATGGGTTTCGACTTACGGAAACCCAAGATCTACCAGGACTTCGGTCTTACGAACACGGAAGGTATCACCTCCTACATCATCGGGAAAAGCAAGCTGGAGGATATCATCCAGTTTTCGGGCATCGACAATCTCGACATCATCATGTCGGGTCCCGTACCTCCGAACCCAGCCGAGTTGATTGCATCTGAACGGTGCTCCGACATGTTCAGGAAACTGAAGGAGGTTTATGATTATATCATCATCGATACGCCTCCGGTAGGGCTGGTAACCGATGCATTCCTGCTGATGAAACATGCCGATGCCAACCTGGTGCTGGTACGTCAGGGATACACGCATAAGAAAATTTTCGGATCCATCATCCGGGATATGGAGAACCGGGGCATCAACAACCTGGCCATCCTGATCAACGACGTGAAACTGAACCGCAGCTCCTACGGGTATGGATACGGTTACGGTTACGGTTACGGATCCGGCTATGCCTATGGATACGGATCCGGTTACGGACACGGATATGGTTATGGCTACTATTCCGACGACCGGGAATCCTCGACAAAAAACAAGACCTTTCTTCAGCGGATCTTTGGTAAATCTTAAGGGGGAAATGGTAAATGAACGGTTATAAGTTGACTCACCTTAAAGAACTCGAGTCGGAAGCAATTTATGTATTACGGGAGGTTGCCGCCCAGTTTGAACGTCCGGTACTTCTTTTCTCCGGAGGAAAGGATTCCATTGTCCTGGTGCATCTTTCGCTGAAGGCATTTTACCCGGCAAAGATCCCCTTCCCCCTGCTGCATATCGATACCGGTCATAATTTCCCGGAAACCATTGAATTCAGGGATCGCCTGGCTGATTCTGTCGATGCGCGCCTCATTGTCGGCTCCGTGCAGGAATCGATCAACCAGGGCAGGGCTGTTGAGGAGAGAGGGATCAATGCCAGCCGCAATGTTCTTCAGACCGTTACTTTGCTGGATACGATTGAACAGAATAAATTTGATGCCGCCATCGGGGGTGCCCGGCGCGACGAAGAAAAAGCAAGGGCAAAGGAACGTTTTTTTTCCCATCGCGATGAGTTCGGCCAATGGGATCCCAAAAACCAGCGTCCCGAACTCTGGTATATGTTTAACGGCAAAAAAAGGATGGGCGAACATTTCCGTGTTTTTCCGATCAGCAATTGGACGGAAATGGATGTCTGGCAATATATCCTGGCTGAAAATATTGATCTCCCCAGCATCTACTTCACGCATGAGCGCGATGTTTTTTACAGGGATGGCGTATGGCTTGCCGCAGCCCCCTTCATGGAGCGGAAACCATCCGAAAAGGTAGAATACCGCAGGGTACGTTGCCGCACTGTCGGCGACATCTCCTGTACCGGGCTTACCCTGTCGTTTGCCGACAGTGTGGAAGACATCATCCAGGAAATTGCCGCCACCCGTGTCACGGAAAGGGGTGGCCGGTATGACGACAAACGCTCGGATGCTGCTATGGAGGACCGGAAAAAGGAGGGGTATTTCTGATGGAAGAGACATTTTCAAGTAAAGCCTATCTCGACATGGAGCTTCTCCGGTTCACCACCGCGGGCAGTGTCGACGATGGAAAAAGCACCCTGATCGGCCGGTTGCTGTATGACAGCAAATCCATTTTCGAGGATCAGCTCGATGCCGTAAAACGGGCCAGTATTCAAAAAGGCAGCGAGCACCTGAACCTGGCATTGTTTACCGACGGGTTGCGGGCCGAGCGGGAACAGGGGATTACAATTGACGTTGCCTACCGCTACTTTGCCACTCCCCAGCGTAAATTCATTATTGCCGATACCCCGGGACACATCCAGTACACCCGTAACATGGTGACCGGCGCCTCCACGGCAAATGCCGCAATCGTGCTCATCGACGCCCGGAACGGGGTGATCGAGCAAACACACCGGCATGCCTTTATCGCCTCCCTGCTGGGCATCCCGCACATCATCGTATGCATCAACAAGATGGACCTGATGGAATATCGCGAGGATGTTTATCAGTCAATCCTCGGCGAATTCCAGGCCTTTGCCAACCAGGTATTCCCTTCGCAGGACATGCGGTTTATCCCGATCAGCGCCCTTCATGGCGACAATGTGGTAAAACCCTCCCTCCACATGCCCTGGTATTCAGGAGGAACGCTGCTGTATCACCTTGAAACCATTCCCATCAGCCAGGACCACGACCTGGTTCATCAGCGCTTCCCGGTGCAGTATGTGATCCGCCCCGAATCGGATGAATTCCACGACTACCGTGGTTATGCCGGACGCGTTGCCGGAGGATTTTTTCACCCGGGGGATAAAATCATGGTGCTGCCTTCCCGGCTCGAAAGTGAAATAACTTCTGTGGATATCCTAACCGGTCAGCTTGCCGAGGCCCATCCTCCCATGTCGGTAACCATTACCCTCAGGGATGATGTGGATCTGAGCCGTGGCGACATGATCGTCGGCATCGATGATCTCCCGTCGGAAAGTTGCGACATCACTGCCATGATTTGCTGGATGAATCCAAAACCTCTCCAGATCAACGGAAAATACGCATTGAAGAATACCACCAAAGATGTCAGGTGCCTGGCTCAGGATATCGATTATGTACTGAATATCAGCACACTGGAAAAGGTTACCGGGAATACAACGGTGCGGATGAATGAAATAGCATGCGTCCGGCTGAGAACGACCAAGCCCCTGTTTTTCGATGCCTATACCACCAACCGCATAACCGGCAGTATCATTCTTATTGATGAAGCCACCAATGAAACGGTTGCGGCAGGCATGATCCTCTGAAATAGATGATTTCCTACAATAAATCCGGAAAAAATCAGTTCTTTTGTTACAACAGATAATCCCTGATTCCCTGTTCATGACCGACATGCCACGCATGGTTGTCCGAACCGTGAATAACAGATTATGGTTTTCCCTTGTGGCCCCAAAAAATTAAAAAAATATCCCATGAAACGCTTCCGATACCTTTTCACCTGCCTTATAGCTGTTACCGGAGTTACGGGGCTTTTTGCCCAATCGGTCCCCATTGGTCACTGGAGGGATGAACTCCCCTATACGCTGTGCAATTCGCTGACGGATGCCGGAAGCAGAATTTATATTTCCACCCCTTATGCCGTGTTTTATTATGACAAGCCTGAAAACAGCATTACCCGCATCACCAAAATCACAGGCCTTTCCGACATAGGCATCAGCACCATCAACTATAACAAACAATACCAGACATTGGTCATTGCATACAGCAACGCCAACATCGATCTGATCAAGAATAACACCATTATCAATATTTCAGATATCAAGCGCAAGGGGATCCTCGGGAACAAGACGATCAACAATATCTTTTTTATCGGGAAGGATGCCTACCTTTCGTGCGGATTCGGCATCGTGGTGCTCGATATCAGCAAGGAGGAGATCCGCGACACCTACTATATAGGTAGCCAGGGAAGCCAGGTCAATGTTCTGGGACTGGCCAAGGATGGTCATGATTCGCTGTTTGCCGCATCCGACAAGGGCCTGTACAAAGCCTCCGCCAACGATCCGAACCTGGCTAACTTTGCCTCATGGCACAAGGATCTGAAGGTTGATTCAACCGGGACTTTCAGTTCAATCACCTATTTCGGCGGGAAAATTTTCGTCAACAAAAAAACAGGTTCCGCCACCTCCGATACGATCTTTATTTTTGCCGACGGGGCCTGGAGCCGCTGGATGCGGGGAGTTTACAGCCCGGTGATGAATCTCTGGTCGAATGATAAATCGCTGGTGGTTGCCTACAATTACCTGGTGACCGAAACTTCGACCGACCTTGGAACATTTACCACCATCCCCGGAGGTTCCTTTCCCCAGGCGGCCATTGCCGACCAGGATGGCTGGATCTGGACAGGAGACACCTATGGGGGCTTATCAAGCTACAATCCGGCAACCATGGCCAAAACTGCCTATAACCTGAGCGGACCCTCTACCGCCCTTGCATTCAACATGAGTTGCCAGGGCAATGACATGTATATTGCACCGGGCGGAAGGGATGCATCCTTCAGCCCCATATTCATCCAGCCACAGGTTTACCATTTCGATAATAATAACTGGGTTAACCTTTCGGGGTATAGTGATCCCATCCTGGCCAAGTGCCATGATGTGGTAAGCATTGCCGTTGACCCCAAGGACCACAAGCATGTTTATGCCGCCACTTACGGGAGCGGGGTACTGGAAATAAACAACAATGTGGTCACCCGGCGGTTTACCGGGAGCAACAGTACCCTGGGCTATCATACAGCCTCCGACACGTCGGATATCCGGGTCGGCGGGGTCACCATCGATGCCAGCGGGAACCTGTGGGCGGTCACCTCGCACAATAACAGTTGCCTCTCCATGAAAAAAGGAGACAAATGGACAGGATTCACCATCCCGATTGTCAATGAAGATGACCTTGGACAGGTGCTCGTCAATAAACAGGGCCAGGTTTGGATCCAGATGCGCTATGGGAATCAGAACCCAAATTCCATCCTCGTGTTCACCGATAACGGAACACCCGACAATCCGGCCGATGATCAGTCAAAACTGCTGAATTCTTCTGTCGGCAGCGGTAATATCCCTGGGAACACTGTTTTTACAATGGCTGAAGACCTGAAGGGCGAAATCTGGATTGGCACCGAAGCTGGGGTTGCTGTTTTCTACACCCCCGAGAATGTCTTCAACGGGCAAAATTTCGATGCCCAGCAAATCCTGGTTACCCAGGGGCTCAATGTGCAATACCTGCTTGAAAATGAAACCGTAACCGCCATCACTGTTGATGGGGCGAATCGCAAATGGATCGGTACCGACCGCGGAGGTGTTTTCCTCTTTTCAGAAGACGGGACGAAACAGATATACCATTTTACTTCCGATAACAGCCCCCTGTTGTCCGACAGGATTACCTGCATTACCATCAACGAGGATGGAGATGTGTTTTTCGGAACCGATAAAGGGGTCATTTCTTACAGATCCACCGCCACCCCCGGCGGCGAGGTCAATTCCAACGTAATTGCCTTCCCCAACCCTGTCAAGTCTGATTACCAGGGATCCATTGCCGTAAAAGGCCTTGTCAGCAATGCCCAGGTCAGGATTACCGATGTAAACGGAACACTCGTGTATTCAACCCGGGCCGAAGGTGGCCAGGCGATCTGGGATGGCAAAAACCTTCACGGCACTAAAGTCGAGAGCGGTGTATACCTGGTATATGCGGCCAACGACAGCGGTTCGGAGAAAGTTGTAACAAAAATACTCATTATGCACTGATGCTTCATGCTACCAAAGGCATTGTTTTTCACTCTGTCAAATATTCGGAAACCAGTGTAATCGTTAAAATTTATACCGAGCTTTTCGGTATTCAATCCTATCTTTTCAAGGGTGTTCACAACCCGAAATCAAAAACCAGGCCCGGCCTGTTTCAGCCGATGACCTTGCTGGATTTGGTCGTTTACCATAGGGAAAACCAGTCGCTCCAGCATGCCCGGGAGGTTCACCTCTCCCGGCCCTACCACACCCTCCCTTTCGACATCCGTAAGAGTTCGGTAGCGCTCTTCATGAACGAACTGGCATACAAGACCATCCGCGAGGAGGAGGCAAATCCCGATCTCTTCGTATTCCTTTGGAACACCTGTGTTCTGCTGGATGAGACGGCTGAGCCTGTATCAGCTTTCCCCCTGTTTTTTTCCCTGCAGTTCTGTCACTACCTGGGCATCTTTCCATTGTCGAACCATTCGGACCAGTTCCCGATTTTCAACCTCCGGGAGGGGCTGTTCCAGCCGGCGGTTCCCGACCACCAGCACTACCTTGATCCGGAGAACAGCACGCTCTTTCATACACTGCTGGAGGTGTGCGGCGGGAATCCTGAAGACCGGGAAGATCTTCCGGGTTACGCGGCCATCCTATATGCGGATCCCTTTGCCCGTCTGAAATCTGAAACCCGCAGCAGGCTTCTTGAAACGATCCTCCTTTATTACCGGCTGCATCTTCCGGGCTTCAAAGGGTTGCAGTCGCATCACATCCTCCATGATGTTATGGCCTAAATCTGTATCTTTGCCGAAAATCAGGAAATATGAGTACCGTATATACAGAACAGGAAACCATTCGCAGAAATTCCCTGGGTGAACTGATCAGGCTGGGGATAAACCCCTATCCGCCCGACACATTCGAGGTTAATGTCAAGGCTGCAGAGATTAAGAAAAATTTTCCGGGAGACAATACCTTGTACCAGCAGGCAACCATTGCGGGAAGGATCATGAGCCGGCGCATCATGGGTGCCGCCTCTTTCGTGGAACTCCAGGATGAGAGCGGACGCATTCAATTATATGTCAAGCGCGATGACATTTGCCCGGGTGAGGATAAAACCCTCTACAATACTGTTTTTAAAAAGCTCCTCGACATTGGCGATATCATCGGGATAACGGGGTTCGTCTTCGTCACCCAGATGGGCGAGATCACCATCCATGCCCGGTCGCTGACCTTGCTTTCCAAGTCGCTGCGTCCGCTTCCCATCGTGAAGGAAAAGGAGGATGCCGTTTTCGACGCATTCACAGATCCCGAGCAGCGCTATCGCCAGCGGTATCTCGACATGATCGTCAACCCCGAAGTCCGCGAGGTTTTTATCAAACGCAGCCAGCTGGTCAATTCGATGCGCAATTACCTGAATGCAAAGAGCTATCTCGAGGTCGAAACCCCGGTACTGCAACCCCTGTATGGCGGTGCGGCGGCACGGCCCTTCAAGACCCATCACAATGCGCTCGACATGGTCCTGTATCTCAGGATAGCCAATGAGCTTTACCTGAAAAGACTCATTGTTGGCGGATATGACGGCGTCTATGAGTTCTCGAAGGATTTCCGAAACGAGGGGATGGATCGTTTCCACAACCCTGAATTTACGCAGATGGAGCTCTATGTCGCCTATAAGGATTACGACTGGATGATGGACCTTGTGGAGGAGATGGTTGAAAAGATCGCCATGGACCTCCATGGAAAAACACAGGTGCAGGTAGGCGAAAACCTGGTTGATTTTAAACGCCCGTGGCAGCGGTTCACCATGTTTGAAGTCATCGAACACTTTACCGGGATCAACATTGACGGCAAACCGGAGGAAGAACTCGTTGCCATAGCAAAAGAGCTGAATGTTCCCATCGACAGGACCATGGCCAAGGGCAAGATCATCGACCAGATCTTCGGGGAAAAATGCGAACCCTACCTGATCCAGCCGACATTCATCACCGATTACCCTGTGGAAATGTCGCCGCTTGCCAAGAAACACCGCACCAAGGATGGACTAGTCGAGCGGTTTGAGGCGATCTGCAACGGCAAGGAGCTGTGTAACTCCTTTTCCGAGCTGAATGATCCCATCGACCAGCGCGAACGCTTTGAATCGCAGCTTGAACTTGGTAAACGGGGCGACGACGAATCGATGGTACTTGACGAGGATTTCCTCCGCGCCCTTGAATTCGGGATGCCTCCCACGGCAGGTCTCGGCATCGGGATCGACCGGTTAACCATGATCATGACCAACTCCCAGTCCATCCAGGATGTGCTCTTCTTCCCGCAGATGCGGCCTGAAAAACGGTTTACCGAATAAGCACCATCCGTTTGGTTTCTGTTCCGTTTTCGGTGATCACCCTGTAAAGATAGACACCTCCCGGGAGCCTGTTCCCGAGGTGGTCTGTTCCATCCCAGTCAACGCGTATCTCCCCGGGTTCAAGTATTCCGGATACAAGTGATTTTACCTCCATGCCTTGTATATCGAGGATGTCGAGTTTCACCTTGCCACGTTGCGAAATTTCCAGCGGGATTGTCGTTTTGCTACTGAACGGATTGGGGTAGTTGTTGCCCGCGCTCACCGGCAGCCGGGCAGCAGCAACCGATTCCAGCAATTGATGATTTACCATAATGATGACGTGGTAATTGCCGGCGGTGGTAGTGAAATGAAGAGAGTCAACCACAAACTGAATGGCGGGATTTTTCACGATGATATACATTTTAACCCTGATGCCGACACTGTCGCCCGGGTTGACCATATGCGGCAGCGAGCTGACCGACATGGAATCGACATACCACGGCAGGTAGCCGCTTTGCTGAACATAGGTCAGGTTGAGTCCTCCGCTGGTCAGATTCTTCAGCTGGGTAATCTTACCCTTTATACAATCCTGGACAGTCAGAAACCAAAGCGTATCGGGAACAGGTGCCAGGTTGGTATAAACCGTGTGAAACACGAAAGGATCGGCCACCCCGATAAAGGGGGCAGATGCACGACGGCCCGACTGATCGGCAGCGGTGAGATAATAGCGGATTTCACTGCCTGCAGCCTGTTTCGGGATAATCCCCTTGTAGTGACCGGCCGTGGTGTTTGACATCAGGACCGGCTTATAGGGTCCGTTGTTGAGACTGTACCAGATAAGTACCGAGTCGTTCTTTACCGGCTGGTGGCTGCTGGCAATGATATCGGCCAGGATGGTATAATCGGTTTCACATGGCTGCGTGGCGGCAATTGGGATATGCCTGATATAAAGCAGGCCGACATCGGCGATGCCCATCACCCTGCAATGCAGCGCATCCGTCGAGATCCAGGGTGTTGACGGATTCCCGATAAATCCTTTTACCGTATAGCCCGGCATTGCCGCCTCATATACGGCTTTGGCGCTGTCGTCCCAGGCGGTATTCATAAAGGGGATCAACACCTTGTTGTTGAGAATGACAGAGTTGGAATAGGGCTGGTCCGACGGGGTCATCACCCTGAATACCTTGTAATTATAGCCGTATGAGCAGGTCTGTGAGGCCCAGTAGGTGGCGGCAGCTTCCAGGGCTGTATAGGATGAATTGGAGGGTGCAACTTTCCGGATCAGTATCTTGTCGGGTGCCAGGAATTTCCCCCAGCAATCGATGTGGTCGATTGTTGTTGAAATGTTGGGGTCGGGAACAACCTGGTAATTGGTGATGCCGAGGTAATCGCTGTGTTTCTGGGCAATTTCGGCATGGGTCAGTGCAGGGTTTTCATTCCAGACCAATTCTGTTGAGGCTGAAATTCCCAAGCCATCGGTCATGTAATTTCCGCCGGTAGTGGTCACATTCATGCCAAACCAGGGGATTCCCAGCATGGCGGCCAGCTCTTTAGGTATCTCATCATCCAGGGGACGGGGACGGTTATAGGGAAAGTCGATGATCCCGATCTGGTTTGCGCTGTCGGATTCGAACCAGGGACCGAAATCACGGGTCCAGTAGCTGTCGGAGGGGGCGATCAGGAAATTACAGTGGCTGGTATCAACGCCATTGGCAACATACTGGCTGAGAACCGTAGCCTGCTGGGCCGTGCTGGCAACAATAGTAGTAACCATCACGTCGGTGGCCATCTCCTTGATCAGGGAAATGGGAATCCCAAAGGGATAACGCACAAGGGCGCCCTGCATCCTGTCAAATTCGGCAACATTCCTGACCGGGGGCGATGGAGGCGATGTCTCTACAAAGTTTTTTCCGATTTCTGATTTGTGCATCAATTCATCAGGGGTCATCTCATGCTGTAAGGCAGGACGATTTACCCGGGTGCTGTCCTGTGCGCTAACAGCTGCCGTCGTCATTAAGAACAGCAGCACAATGGGAAGGAACATTTTCATCTGAAGGGGGGATTGATGTTACAAATATAAGACATTCACAGTTCTTTCAAAATCACTAAATTTGCTAAAATTTCACCCGGATGAACAAGAAGGTCAGTGTTGCCCGTCTCTCAATTTTTTCAAACAGCTTTCTCATCCTTATGAAAATTATTGTCGGGCTCCTTTCCGGTTCCGTCAGTATTATTTCAGAGGCGATCCATTCCTTTATGGATCTGTTGGCATCGGTCATTGCTTTTTTTTCCGTCAGGATTTCCGACACCCCGGCTGATGAAATGCATCCTTACGGCCATGGGAAGTTTGAAAACATATCCGGTGTGGTGGAGGCTTTGCTGATATTCATTGCCGCCATCTGGATCATCGTGGAGGCGGCGAAAAAAATCTTCCATCCTGCCGAAGTACAAAAAATCGGGTTCGGGTTTGCGGTAATGATAACCTCCGCCATTGTCAATATTATTGTTTCACGAAGATTATATAAAGTAGCGAAGGAAACCGATTCTGTCGCCCTCGAAGCCGACGCCCTGCACCTGAAGACCGATGTCTATACTTCGTTTGGCGTGGCAACCGGGCTGATCCTGATGTGGGCCACCGGCATCCACCTGATTGACCCGGTCATTGCCATCTGCGTGGCCCTGCTGATCCTGAAGGAGTCGGTAAGCCTGTTCATGAAGGCCTATGCGCCGTTGCTGGATGAGTCGCTGCCCGCAGAAGAGATCGCTAGAATCTCTGCGATCATTCAACACAATTGCACGGCAGAAATGTCGTTCCACAACCTCCGGTCGAGGAAGGCGGGAAATTATAAATACATCGATTTTCATCTGAATCTGGATCCCGAAAAGACGGTCAGGGAGGCCCACGACATCTGTGACCGGATCGAGGATGAGATCAAAAATGCCTTTAGCCATACAGAAGTAACCATCCATGTTGAAAATTTTTAAAATAAAATCGTAGTATTGCAGTTATTTTATAATTCATTATCAGTTAAAATGTTATCTTCATGTTGTTAAATAAGGCTAAAATTCTTTTTTTATTCTTGACCCTGCTCCCGTTTTTTGTTTCGGCGCAGGATTCCGTTCGCCCTGATACCATGTTCATCAAAAGGAGAGTCCTGGTTGAGGATGACCCCGTCGTCAGCATGCTCGACAGCCTGGCAAGCCTGAAGATTTTTGAAGATACCGAATTCCCCAATGCAAGCCAGTACCAGAACTGGAACACCTATTCTGATAATGACGTACCCGTTTTTTCCGATTCTGTTTACCGCGAGCGGATCGCGAAAATGAATGACCAGTCGCCCTTTGAATATGTGTACAACGGGGAGGTGAAAAAATTCATCGAGATGTATTCGGTGCGCAAGCGCAAGCTGACCGCCAGGATCCTTGGCCTTGCCCAGATCTATTTCCCCCTGTTCGAGGAGCAGCTCGACAAGTACAACATGCCCCTGGAGCTCAAATATCTTGCGGTCATTGAATCGGCCCTCAACCCAACGGCCAACTCCCCTGCGGGAGCAAAAGGACTGTGGCAGTTCATGTATGGTACCGGGAAGGGATACGGGCTGAAGGTCAGCTCCTATGTTGATGACCGTTTTGACCCCTATAAGGCAACGAAGGCAGCCTGTGAACATCTCAGCGACCTGTATGATATCTATGGCAACTGGTCGCTTGCCCTGGCCGCCTATAATTCGGGCGCCGGCAATGTAAACAAGGCCATCCGCCGTTCGGGAGGCATGAAGAATTTCTGGGCATTGAAAAAATACCTGCCCAAAGAGACCGCGTCGTATGTTCCTGCCTTTATCGCAGCAAGTTATGTACTGACCTATGCCAATGAGCACAAGATATATCCTGTTGATCCGGGCATTCTCTATTATGAGGTCGACACCGTTACCATACGCCATCCGCTTGCATTCGACCAGATTTCGGAGATGCTGAACATCCCGATGGAGGAGATTGAGTTCCTGAATCCCTCCTTCAAGCACTGGTTTATTCCCGCCACCCCCGAAACCCCCTACAAACTTCGACTGCGCAAGAAATACATCGGGAACTTCATCAACAATGAAAACGCCCTGTACGCCTATGAAACCAAGGGAGGCAAGACCCAGGATTCACTGCAGCGAATGTTATACTCAACCTACCGGGATACCGAACTGTACACCGTGAAAAGCGGCGAGACCATGGCCTCGGTTGCCAAAAAGTTCCATATGACCATCGCGGATCTGAAATCCCTCAACGGTTTAAGAAAAAACACGGTAAGGCCGAATAAAAAGGTATTGGTCTATACCAAATCAGCCAAGGAAAAGGGGGGTGATAAAAATCTCACCTCCACCTATGTTCCCAGTCCGGCGCCAAGGGATACCTCTGTCAAGGGTGCCGGTTCTTCATCCCATAGCCCTGCCGTTGCAGAAAAAACCGAGCCGAAAAGCAATGGCGCCGCTTCGCACGGAGGTTCGACCACCCACGTAGTCAGCGCCGGTGAAAACCTGAGTATCATTGCCGGCAAATACCACTGCACCCCTGCCGAACTGCTAAAGTGGAACAACCTCACCAATGAAACCATCCTGGTCGGGCAAAAGCTCAAAGTCAATCCCAATGTATCCTCTTCGAATGAATCCGGTAAAAAGGAGCCGGTACAGAAGGCGGGGAAACCAACCGCAGCGGCATCCCAGAAATTCAGCACCTATATCATCCAGTCGGGTGATAATCTCTGGGACATTGCCGAGAAACATGATGTTACCGTCTCCCAGCTAAAATCGGCCAATAACCTGAAGACAAATTCCAGGCTGGTTCCCGGCCAAAAAATAAAAATTCCCAAATAATCTGTTGAACCCCCTGCGATAAAAAAATTTGTTGTACTTTTGACCAATTGGTTAAACCATATGGACAAACTCATACCAACCACCGAAGAAAGGATCATGGAGGCCGCCAAAAAGGTGTTTCACTGTAAAGGGTTTGACGGAGCACGCATGCAGGAGATTGCCGACGAAGCAGGGGTAAACAAGTCGCTGGTTCATTATTACTTCCGGAACAAGGATAATCTTTTCAATGCCGTGTTCGAGGATGCCTTTGGCAAACTGCTGGCCAAACTGAACGAAATCTTTCTTTCAGATCTTCCCATTGCAACCAAAATCGAAACATTTGTCACCTATTACATCACCTTCCTCTCCAGGAATTCCTATCTTCCCATCTTTATCCTGAACAGCCTGGCCGAAAAGCCGGAACTGATCAGGACAATCCTGGCCCGGAAGCAGCTTTCGCCGGATCTCATGCTGGCAAGGATCCGGGAACAGGTCAGGACGGAACTTCATCTTGACATCGATCCGTTCCACATCTATATCAACATTCTTTCCCTCAGTATTTTCCCCGTTTTGGCCAAACCGCTGCTCATCTCTATCTTTGGATTTTCAAATGAACAGCTTGCCCTGTTTTATGAAGAGAGGAAAACCATTGTCCCGGAGTTCATTTTAAATGCTTTAAAAAGCTATGAAAATAATCCCAGCAAATAATTTCCGCCTGTTATTCCTGCCGGCTGCCCTGCTTCTGTTGTTATGGCCATCCATGACGCGGGCACAGGATTCGATCACCCTCGATTACTGTTACCGCCAGGCGGAATCCACCTACCCGTTGAGGAAGCAGATGGATATGCTGCAGAATTCCAACACGCTCAAGGTCGAAAACCTGAACCGGAACTACCTTCCCCAGGTCAATGTAAATGGCAGCGCCTCATTGCAATCGGAGGTCACCAAGGTTGCCATCGTGCTGCCCAAGGGATTGCCTGCGCTGAAGATGCCCACGCTCAGCAAGGACTGGTATAAGCTCACCCTGGATCTCAACCAGGTGATCTACGATGGGCAGGCCACCCATTACCAGAAACAGGTGGAGGCCTCCAACCTCAGCGCCGACCAGAAGAGTGTTGAAATTGAAATGTACAAGCTCAAAGACAGGATCAACCAGATCTATTTCAGCATCCTGCTGCTGAACCAGAACGAGATCCTGCTGAAAAGCAACAGGGAGCGGATTGAGGTCAAGGACAGGGAGCTCCTCTCCTCCATCCGCAACGGGTCGGGACTTGAGATGAACGAAACCCTGCTCCAGGCCGAGATGATCAGGATCGACCAGCAGCTTACCGAAACCCGGCTTGACCGCAGCGCTTCCTACCAGATGTTGGCCGAGCTTATTTCGCACCCGATACCTGAAAACACGGTGCTTACGGTACCAAAAGTTATCTTCCCGGAAATGGTATTTGATGATAAACGCGCCGAAAACGAGCTTTTCAACATCCAGGAATCGAAAATCAGCCTGATGCAGCATATGGTTACCACCCGCTGGAACCCGAAGGTTTTTGCCTTTGGCCAGGCGGGTTATGGCCGGCCCGGCCTCAACATGCTCGATGACGACTTTAAACCGTGGTGGATGTTCGGGGCAAAAGTCACCTGGAATCCCTGGAACTGGAACCAGAATAAAAATGAAAAACAGATGCTCTCCATCCAGGGCGACATGTTGAAAAACCAGCAGGAGACATTTAATAAAAACCTGAAGATCAGCTACCAGAAAGATATCAGCGAGGTGATGAAAGTCAGGGAATTATTATCCCAGGATGACCAGATCATCGCCCTGAGGATAAAAATCAGCAGGGCCGCATCCTCCCAGCTTGACAATGGCGTGATCCCTGCCAGTGACTACATCGCACGGCTGAACGAGGAGACCCAGTCAAAATTAAATAAAGAGATCCATAAGATCCAGCTGATCAAAGCACAGCTTTCGTATCTATTCACCTTGGGAAAACTCTGAGAACCCGTAACAACACATAATATGAAAAAAAGACTGACAGCTGCAATTTTCACCCTGGCCGTGCTGGGAGTATCCTGCAGCAACGACAAGGATAAGCCGGATGCCTACGGATCCTTTGAGGCAACAGAGGTTACGGTTTCATCCCTTGCCAATGGAAAGATCATGATGTTCAGCATTGAAGAGGGGCAGCTGCTCGACTCAAACCAGCTGGTCGGTTTTATCGACACCACCGACCTTCACCTTAAAAAATTGCAGACCATCGGCCAGAACAATGTCACCGGCTCACGACGGGAGGACCTCCAGGCCCAGATCGCCGTCCAGGAACAAAACCGGGAGAATATCCTGGTCGAAAAAAAGCGGGTGTTGAATCTGCTTAAGGATGGCGCTGCAACCCAGAAACAGCTGGACGACATCAACGCAAGCCTTAACCTGATCGAAAAGCAGATCGCCTCCATCAAAACACAGTTCGCCGGTATCGACAACCAGATCGGGAGCACCGACCAGCAGATCGCACAGTTCCGTGAATCGATCAAAAACGGGCGCATCGTAAACCCGGTAAAGGGTACGGTGCTGACCAAATTTGCCGAGAACAACGAAGTGACCACCTTTGGAAAACCCCTCTACAAGATTGCCGACCTGCGTGAAATGCAGCTTCGCGTCTATGTCAGCGGTGCCCAGCTGCCCGCTATAAAACTTGGCGACAAGGTGGAGGTCAGGTTTGACAAGGACGAGCAGACCAATTCAAAAACGACGGGGATTGTCAGCTGGATCTCGCAATCGGCCGAATTTACCCCCAAGACCATCCAGACCAAGGAGGAACGGGTAAACCTGGTCTATGCGGTGAAGGTCAGGGTGAAAAATGACGGCACCCTGAAGATTGGCATGCCCGGCGAGATAAAATTACTAATCCATTAACCAAAACCACAGAAACCATGAAGAAAACCACCACCACCTTATTCCTTATCCTGATGATGACCTTCTGGTCGGCAACAGCCGCCTCAGCCCAGGGCCACAAGCAGGACGATATCCTGGGTACCTGGCTCAACCAGGAGGCCACCGGCAAAATCGAACTATATAAAGAAAACGGCAAGTTTTTCGGGAAACTCGTCTGGCTTAAGGAGCCCAACGACAAGGTCACAGGGAAACCGCGTACCGACAAGGAAAACCCGGATGACAAGCTGAAAACCGCCCCGCTGATCGGCATGGTGAACATGAAAAACTTCACCTTCGACGGCACCGATGAATGGTCGGGCGGAACGATCTATGATCCCAAGAACGGGAAAACCTACAAATGCAACATCCGTTTTGAGACCCCGAACAAGCTGAAGATCCGCGGTTATATCGGTGTTTCGCTTCTCGGCCGGAACACCTACTGGACCAAAACCATGCCTCCTCAAAAATAACCATGGCACCTCCTTCCGTCGAAGTTAAAAACCTGACCAAACGCTTTGGGACTACCCTTGCCCTGGACGATATTTCGTTCCATATCGGCAAAGGGGAACTGTTTGGTTTTATCGGCCCCGACGGAGCCGGGAAGACCACCCTTTTCCGCATCCTCACAACGCTGCAGCTGCCCGACAGCGGCACCTGCACCGTTGAGGGATTTGACGTGGTGAAGGACTATAAAAAGATCCGGAACATGAGCGGGTACATGCCCGGGAAGTTCTCGCTCTACCAGGACCTGACGGTTGAGGAAAACCTCAATTTCTTTGCCACCATTTTCGGGACCACCCTCCGCGAGAACTATGACCTGATCAAGGATATCTACCGGCAGATCGAGCCCTTTAAGAACAGGAAAGCCGGACAGTTGTCAGGAGGGATGAAGCAGAAACTGGCCTTATCCTGTGCCCTGATCCACAAACCCGAAGTTCTTTTTCTCGACGAGCCCACCACCGGGGTGGATGCCGTTTCACGGCTCGAATTCTGGGAGATGCTCAAGCGGCTGAAAGCCTCGGGTATCACCATCCTCGTATCGACCCCCTACATGGATGAGGCGGGCCTTTGCGACCGCGTGGCCCTGATGCAGGGAGGCCGCATCATGTCGGTCAGCACGCCTGCCAAGGTGATCGCTGCTTACCCGCTTAACCTGCTGTCGGTCAAAGCCGGCGATATTTACCACCTGCTCGGCGAACTGAGGGAATATCCCGGAATCCACAGTGTGTATGCCTTTGGCCAGTCGGCCCATGTTTCTTTCAAAGACGGGGAGATCATCCCGGAGAGGCTGGCTGACCACCTGAAGAGGAACGACCACCGGCTGGCGGAGGTTACCCCGATCGAAGCCACAATTGAAGATTGTTTTATGGAACTGATGACCGGCAATAAATGAGGCCGGGCCACTTATGCCACAGGAAGTAATGAGAAAGAAATAACCATGGATGCCGAAACAGAAAACATCATCATCGTCAGGGATCTCGTGAAATCGTTCGGCTCGTTTATTGCCAACGACCACCTGACCTTTTCGGTAAAGAGGGGTGAGATCTTCGGTTTCCTGGGAGCCAACGGAGCCGGGAAAACCACCGCCATCAAAATCCTGTGCGGGCTATCGTATCCCACCTCCGGTGAGCTCTCGGTTGGCGGTTTTGACATCTACACGCAGCGCGAGAAGGTGAAGAAGAACATCGGCTACATGAGCCAGCGGTTTTCGCTGTACGACGACCTGACGGTATATGAAAACATCAGGTTTTACGGCGGTATCTATGGCCTTGGAAAAAAGGAGATCGATTCCAGGGCCGGTGCCCTGATGGCACAGCTGGGATTCGAAACATCGCGCAACAAGCTCATCCGTGACATCCCGCTTGGCTGGAAGCAGAAACTTGCCTTTTCCGTCGCCATTCTGCATAACCCGAAGATCGTCTTCCTGGATGAGCCAACGGGCGGCGTTGACCCCATCACCCGGCGCCAGTTCTGGGATATGATCTTTGAAGCGGCTCACCAGGGGATCACCGTTTTCGTAACCACCCACTACATGGATGAGGCGGAATACTGCGACAGGGTGTCGATCATGGTTGACGGGCGCATAGCCGCCATGGACACCCCCGACAACCTCAAACGTCAGTTTGACTCCGCCTCGATGAACGAGGTGTTTCTCAAACTGGCACGGGCAAAGAGTGAATAAAGCTGTAAAGAACCAACTGTAGACCAATGGGAATACAGGCCGATACCATGAAAAGAGATGATGAAAATCGTTGAAAAGTTAAAACCCTCGGTCAGCAAGCACAACCTGCTGTTTATTGCAGGCCTGGCATGGACCACGGCAGGCGGGATTCTTGCCGGCAGGGGACTGAACTACCTGCTGCAGCATGGCGGACACCTTGCGTGGCGCCTTGCCGGAGGAGTGGTTTTGGGAGCCCTTTTTTACCTTATCCTGTTTGCAAAAATCTCCAGGAAACATATCATCCGGATTAAGGGATTGAACATCCCCTATCCCTGTGCCTTCTCCTTTTTCAACTTCCGGAGTTATCTCATGATGGCCATCATGATCTCCGGGGGCATCACCCTTCGCAGTTTCGATGTGATCAACAAAGAATGGCTCTACAACTTCTTTGTCACCATGGGAGTGCCGCTGCTGATCTCGGCTTCCCGGTTTTTCTATTTCTGGTATACAAACAAGGAAGTTACATGAAAAGGTTCAGGGGATTTGTCATCAAGGAGTTTTACCACATTTTCAGGGATTACCGTACCCTGCTGATCCTGTTTGGCATGCCGGCCGTGCAGCTGCTGCTGTTCGGTTATGTGCTCACCAACGAGATCAAGGATGCCAAAATCGCCATTTATGATCCTTCCAGGGATGTGGTCACGCGAAAAATAAGCGAGAAGATCCTCTCCTCCGGGTATTTTATCCTTGAAAAAAACCTCACCCATGTTGCGGAGATCGAGCCCGTGTTCCGCCAGGGAAATGTAAAACTGGTTTTGATCTTTGAACCGGATTTTGCGGGCAAACTGGAAAAATACGGCACCGCCCGTGTACAGATCATCGGGGATGCCTCCGATCCCAACACCGCCAACATGCTGGTGAACTATGCCAGCGGGATCATCAGCAATTACCTGGTTTCGATGAACACCGGGCAGGCGCCCATGCAGATCATCCCCGAGGTACGCATGATGTACAACGGCGAGATGAAGGGGGTCTACATGTTTGTGCCCGGGCTGATGGCCATGCTGCTGATGCTGATCTCGGCCCTGATGACCTCGTTGTCCATTACCCGGGAAAAGGAGCTCGGGACGATGGAGCTGCTGCTGGTCTCACCGCTGCGCCCAACGCAGATCATCATCGGGAAGGTCTTTCCCTACGTGTTTCTCTCCTTCCTGGATGCCTGCATCATCCTGGGACTTGGTAATGCCGTTTTCGGCGTGCCGATCCGGGGAAGCATCCTGTTGCTGCTGATGGAGAGTTTCCTGTATATCACCATGGCGCTTTCGCTCGGGATCCTCATCTCCAGCATCACCAGCAGCCAGCAGGTGGCCATGCTGGTATCGCTGGTGGTCCTGATGCTTCCCACCATCATTCTCAGCGGCTTTATCTTCCCGGTTGAAAACATGCCCTGGATCCTGCAGGTTTTCTGTCATATCATGCCCCCCAAATATTATATCACCATTATCAAGAGCATCATGCTGCAGGGAAACGGGATACGATACGTTTGGCGTGAAACCCTTATCCTCATAGGATTTACTTCCCTGTTCCTCACCCTGAGTGTTAAAAAATTCAATGTCCGGCTAACCTGATGAGAACGATCCTATATATCATCCAGAAAGAGTTCCTGCAGGTCTTCCGCAACAAGTCGATGCTGCCGATCATCTTTGTCGTCCCGCTCGTGCAGCTGATCATCCTGGTAAATGCCGCAACCTTCGAGATGAAGCACATCCGGATTTCGGTGGTGGACCTTGATCTCTCAGGGAGCTCGCGCAAGCTGATCAGCAAATTCCGGGGATCGCCCTTTTACCAAGTCCAAAGCGCCTCCTTTTCTTACAGGGAAGCGGAAGACGACATGAAGCAGGGGAAGGTGGATATGATCCTCCAGGTACCATCGGGATTTGAGAAAAACCTGGTCTGTGAAAATCATACGAAGGTTCAGTTTGTCATCAACGCGATCAACGGGCAAACGGCAGGCCTGACGAACGCCTATTCCACGATGATCCTGCTTGATTTTAACAGGGAACTGGTTTTGAACAATTCATCTGCCGCCATGACCGCCGGTTTGCGGAATATTCAGACCGACTACAGCTACTGGTACAATCCGAAGCTGAACTATAAAACCTACATGGTACCCGGCATCCTCGTCCTGCTGGTCACCATCATCGGCCTGTTGCTGTCGGGTATGAATATCGTTCGTGAAAAGGAGATCGGCACCATTGAGCAGATCAATGTGACGCCGATAAACAAGATCCAGTTCATTGCCGGGAAGCTTATCCCCTTCTGGATCATCGGTCTCTTTGAACTTGCATTCGGTCTCACCATCGGGAAGCTCCTGTTCAACATTCCCATGGAGGGAAGCCTCGGATTAATTTTCCTGTCGGCATCTGTCTATCTTTTTGTAATTTTGTCGTTCGGCCTGTTAATTTCGACCATCACCAATACGCAACAACAGGCGATGCTTGTTTCGTTCTTTTTTCTGGTGGTTTTTATCCTTATGAGCGGTTTGTTCACCTCTATCGAAAGCATGCCGCAATGGGCCCAACATCTTGACAGGCTGAATCCGCTGATGTATTTTATCAGGATCATGCGGATGGTATTACTGAAGGGTTCCACATTTGCTGATATCAGCAACCATTTCTGGTCCCTGGTCATTTATGCCGTTGTCATCATCAGCGTGGCCATCCGGAGATACCGAAAAGTCGCTTAATTCAATATATTGAACATACCATCCAGGAAATACATCATCCTCAGGGCCATTCTCCTGGGCGTGGCGGTGGTTGCAATTGCTTTTTTTATCACCCGGAACCTGTATCACAAGGAGGAGGTAAAAAAGGACTCCCTGCGCCGTATCCGTGAACGCGGCTATCTTATTGCCCTGACCGATCAGAACACCCTGAACTACTTTATCTGCAAAGGCGAGCCGATGGGATACCAGCTTGTTTTGCTCGACTCCTTCGCAAGGTACCTGGGCGTGCCGCTCAGGATCATTGCCAGCAACAACATCGCCAAACTCAGCTATTACCTTGAAAATGGCGCCGCCGACCTGATGGCACTAAACCTCCCGATCACCGGGGAGGGGAAAAAATATGTACAGTTCTCATCGCCGTTTCTGGAAACACGGCTGTCGCTGGTTCAGCGAAAGAATACCGATGGCAAAGCCGGCCGGCCTCCTCTCATCAGGGAGCTGAAAGAATTTCCCGCGGATACTGTATATGTGAGGTACAGTCCCTTTCTCAACTCCCTTTACCATTCTTTTTTCAAGGCCACCCATAAAAAGGCAATCCTGAAAGAGGTGACCGACATCACCCAGGAGGAGCTGATCCGGCGGGTATCGACAGGGGAGATCCGGTTTGCCATATGCCAGGAAAATGTGGCCATGGTCTATCACCGGTATTATACAAACCTCGACATATCAACGGTCGCCTTCCCGCTGTTTTCCTATGGCTGGGGAATAAACCGGTCGTCCGACTCCTTACTGACCGAGGTAAATGAATGGCTGTCCGAATTCAAAAAATCGGGGAGCCTGAAACAAACCTATCTTGATTATTTCGACAACCAGCGCATTGCGAATTTTCTGAAAAACGACTACTTTTCTGTCTCCGGCAACAAATTGTCCCCTTTTGACGATGCCATCCGGCAGCAGAGCAGGCAAATCTGGTGGGACTGGCGCCTGGTGGCTTCGCTCATATACGAAGAATCCAACTTCCGCGCAGGGCTTACCTCATCAAAAAGCGCCAGCGGGCTGATGCAGCTCATGCCCCAGACTGCTGCAAAATTCGGAATCGGGGAGAACGCAACCCCCGCAAAACAAATTGCAGGCGGTGTCAAATACCTGCAATACCTCGACAAACTGCTCCCGGCCGAGATCAGCAGCCCGGTGGAACGTATCTATTTTGTGCTGGCCTGCTACAACGTAGGCCTGGGCCGTGTGCTTGCCGCACGCGAAAAAGCCGGGAAATTCGGCAAAGACAAGAACCGCTGGAACGGCAACGTGGATTACTACCTGTTGCGCCGGTCAAAAAAAGAGCCTGTCGTTAAATACGATTCAATAGATTCCTACCCGATTGATTATAAAACTGAGGGGTTTGTCGATGATATCGTTACCCGGTACTTTCATTACAGGAACCTGATAAAGTGAATGCGGAAATGTGCTGATGTGCTGATGGGCTGATGTGCTGATGTGCTGATGTGTTGATTTGCTGATTTGCTGATTTGCTGATGGGCTGATTTGCTGATGGGCTGATGGGCTGATGGGCTGATGGGCTGATGTGTTGATGGACTAATGTGCAAATATCTTGATTCAAGGCACTTTAATTATAGAGAAGTTGCGTGAATTTTGGAAAACAGGAAGCCTGGTCTCCCCTCCTTCATATTTTTTAAAGAGAACCCTGTTCATAATTAACGGCTTCATGGTTTTCGGGGGATCTATCTCCGCCCGGGAGCAATTATCCGGGAGAATATTGGATGGCGACATCCGCAATCCGGTAAAAAATTTGAATATCACCATTAACGTGACCCAAAAAGACACATCTGCCGAAAGCTCAGGTTTGTTCAATCTAACAGGGTTTATATATCCTGTTTCCTTCATGATTTCTTGTTTGGGATACGAAGAACTTTTTTCGGTATTTGGCGGAGAACGATGATATGCCAGGCATTTCGTACTATATCATTCCGATAAATCATTTTAAATTCATCTTTCTGATTTTTAACAGATTCCCAGCACATGGTCCTCCTTTTCGCGAGCCTCACGAACCATCCCAATTAAAAAGGTTAATTGCATTGTCTGCATTGCTTGCATTGTCTGCATTAAATAATTCCTGCATTCCTGCATTAAATAATTCCTGCATTCCTGCATTCCTGCATTATTTTCCCAAACTGTCCTCCAGGTAGAAAGCGCAGATCTCCCTGATCGAGTCCTCGACAGGGCGGAACTGAAAATCGAGGGCCTTGCAGAGTTTTTCGCTGGAATAGGTATAGATTTGCGAGGTTGTGGTGGCCATTTCACGGGTGACCTCCGGTTTTGACCCGGTGAGGAAGGCCCTTACCGCCTCCACGCGCCATGCGATTGAGGTCATGGAGGGCGGAACATTCACCGTGGGGGCCGGTTTGTTGAGATACTTCGCAATAAGGGTGAAGAACTCCTGGTACGACAGGTTTGCCGCCGAACAGATATACCGCTCGCCGAACTTGTCCTGGTCCATCAGGCCCATCATGGCTTTGCTGATATCGCGCGCATCGACATAGCCGTTGACACCGCGGGTATAGTATTTCAACCCCTCATAGACCAGCCTGAACAACCCTGAATTGTCCTGCCAGAAGCCGGGACCCAGGATTACCGAAGGGTTGATGATCACGGCATTCAACCCCTCTTCGATTCCCCGCCAGATTTCACGCTCGGCCCCATATTTGCTGATTCCGTAAACCGAATTTTTTTTCGAGGGAACCCAGTAGGTCTCCTCCGTTGAAACCTCGTTGTTTTCTGCCCTTCCGAGGGTGGCAACCGAACTTACGTAGCAAAATTTCCCAACTTTGCCGGCGATTGCCTGGTTCACCAGGTTGGCCGTTCCTTCGATATTCACCTTCAGCATCTCCTTGTGATCCTTCGGGTAGAACGAGACCACGGCTCCGCAATGGTATATTTCGGTAATCCCGGACATAGCATCTTCGATGGCACCGTAATCCATCAGGTCGGCGTCGGCCCAGTGAATTTTCGCAAAGAGTTCATCCGGGTTTTCCACATAATAGGAAAACACCTTCCGGACCATCGCCATATTGCTGCCTGCACGTTTGACAGCCCTGACCTCCTTACCTGCTTTCACTAGGTCGAGAAGCAGGTGGGAGCCCAACAGGCCGGTACCTCCGGTGAGTAAGATCATAATTTTACATTTTAGGAGGAACAAAGGTAGATAAAAAGTCACTGCGGCCGCCACTTCAGGCGGGAATGCCGCTTGGGCACCCGGTGCTGCCTTATCCCGGCAGCATCATTTGCTGATCACCTCAAATCCGATCTTCACACTCTCCCCGTTCTCATCGACCAGGGTCAGCCTGTGCATGCCGCGCGCAGGCGAAAGCGCCATCTGGTGTACCTGGAGCGTGGTGCCGATGAACTGGCCGTCGAGATGCCAGTAAACCCTGATGGCCATGTTCCTGTGGGCAACTTTGAAGACCGTGCTGCCCGTCTTCCCGTCGAGGTCGACGGGTATGTAGATCTTACTGCCGTTTTTCGGGTAGATGATCTCCATGTTTGACCGTTCACCGGCGCCGGAACAGCCGGGTTTGAAGGGAGGAAGTACCCTGTAGAAGGGATTCCTGTTCCTGAAATACCACTCCTGGACCGGGGGCAGTACAAACCACGAAACGTGCTGCATGTTTTCGGGAGACTCGCAATCGGAACTCACCTGCCATTTGCCCGATTTATCCAGGTGCACCAGGTGATGAAAGGGGCATGGCGCTGTTTTGAGGCCCGATTTCGGCACCCAAATGGTATCGGTATATTCACAGAGCGATGTGGACCGGTAGCCGCTGTACCGGCATACCGGTATCCGGACCATGGCATCGGCAGGCGGCTTAAACCAGGTGGTGGGGGGAAGCGATTTAAAGATGTCAAACAGGAGAGGCGCCGCCATCCCGATCCCGGTCAGGCCGGGTCTCCCCTCCCCGGAGGCATTTCCCACCCAGACGGCTACCACATATTCAGGGGTAACCCCGACCGACCAGGCATCGCGGTTTCCGAAACTGGTGCCTGTTTTCCAGGCAATCTTTCCGGATGAGGAGAACTGCTGCCACTGGAGCTCCTCATCGGGGCGCGCTACCTCCACCATCGCCTCAAAGGTCAGCCAGACGGAGCCTGCATCATACCAAGGGACATGATCTGAAACAGGATGATTGTCAGCATCTTCTGACACAACATAGGATGGCGGGAAAAAACCGGTTTTGGCGCTGGATGTCCCGCTGGAGGTAAAATTGATCAGCGTACGGGCCATGGAGGCATAGATGCCGGCAAGGTCCCAGAGGTCGGCTTCGGCACCGCCCAGGATCAGGGCCAGCCCGTAATGGTCGGCCGGTTTGGTTAGGGTGGTCAGCCCGATTTTCCGGAGGAGGGCGTAAAATTGGCCATAACCATAACCCTGGAGCATCTTTACCGCCGGTATGTTCAGCGACCGTGACAGCGCCCGTTTGGCGGGCACGGCGCCATCATAGGTCAGGTTGTAGTTTTCAGGGATAAAGCCGGCGATCTGCATGGGGATGTCGGGCACGAGCGTGTTAGGTAAAAGTAATCCATCGTTCAACATGGCGGCATAAAGAAAGGGTTTTAAAATACTGCCCGTGCTGCGGGGCGATACGATCAGGTCGACATCGCCACCATGTTCGGCAGTGGTGGCGCGGGGCAGGTTTCCTTCATACACCACGACATTTCCAGTTTTCACCTCCACCACCAGTGCCGCAGCATTTTGAATTTCATTGGCCCTGAATTGCGTACTGTGAATATCCAGGATGGCGGCAACCCGTTTTTGCAGGGAAAGGTCAAGCGTAGTAACGACCTGCGTACCCTTGTGACCCTCTTTGACAGCCCTGTCGAGCAGGTGGGGTGCCCATTGCGGCAGGGGGATGGGGCGGGCTGGCAGCCGTTCACATTTCGCCAGCCCGCAGGTGGTGGCATCGATTACCTTATGTTGATACAGCATATCCAGCAGGCGGTTGCGTTTGGCCAGCAAAAACTGGGGGTTTCTCCCGGGATAGATCAACCCAGGGCTGTTGGGAAGAACCGCCAGCGTAGCTGCTTCAGCCCAGGAAAGGTGTTGGGCATCCGATCCGAAATAGCGCCAGGCAGCCGCATCAAGGCCGACGACATTCCCCCCGAAGGGGGCATGGGAGGCATAAAGCCTCAGGATATCCGCCTTTGAATGGGTCAGTTCAAGCCGTATGGAAAGCAGGATCTCCTTAAGTTTTTCCCAAACCGTCCGCTCCCTGTTTTTCCTGGCAAGCCGGATCACCTGCATGGTTATGGTGCTTGCACCGCTGACAATCCTCCTATACTTCAGGTCGAGCCAGGCAGCCCTGGCCAGCGATACCGGGTTGAACCCCGGGTGCCAGTAAAAATAACGGTCCTCGTAATGGAGGATCGCCTGCCTGAATTTTTCGGGAACTGCCTCCGACTCCGGGAACCGCCATTGCTGATCGGGGGAGATCTTGGCTCCCAGCAGGTTCCCGCTGCGGTCGAGTATTACGGTGGAAAGAGGCTCCTCGAACAGCGGCCGCGGCAACCAGGACCAGAACAGGATGATCCCTGCTCCCAGCGAAAACAGTACAATCCATTGCCGGGGCCTCCTCTTCCAAAGCTTTTTCAGAGCCAGGACTATCCGGTCACGGGCATGCTTCATCGTGCAGATGGCTTTACCTCCACCCATCGTCCGGGAACCCGGGCGCTGATGGTATTGTCGTACATGGCCTCACAGCGGGTCGCCGGCAGGTAAAACCTCCCGAGATAGGTTGCCAGGAGCAACACCCGGAAGGTCTTGGTTTGCGAAGGGTTCAGGTCAAAGAAGGTAAATACCCTGTCATCGCGTACATCCTGGTAGTCAAATGCCGAAGCGGCAGTCGCTGCCAGGGCCTGGTCGCTGCTGCGCCCGTTGATCACCTCCCATCCCGAAGGGAATACCTGCGAGAGGGCGAGTTGCCGGTAGGAGCCCCTGAACCCGGGATTGGTAACGGTCACCTCGGCCATGAAGCTGGTTCCCTGTTCCAGCAGCTGTGGTTTGACAGGCTCCCCCTTCATCGATTTATAGGTCACCGAGATCTTCAGGCTGTTTGCAGCGGCGGTGGTGTCGCCAGTAGCCGGAATCCCCGTCAGGATAAGCCGGGCAAAGAGGATGTTCTTCCCGGCGTTGGTAACCTGGAGGATCCCATTTTTCCCGGGCTGCACCTCTATTTTCCGGGTAAAAACGGGCTTCTTTGTTTCGAGATTATCCGTTTCACCGCCATTCAGCCTGAAGGAGGCCTGTATCCCGGTCCCCCCCGTATTGCCTGTAAATTTAGCAACGGCGAGAAGGGCAAAAGAGGTTTCCTGCGTACTGTACCAGTCGCCGGCTGAAAGTGAGGCTGATATTTCTTTGATGAGCGGCGCAGCCTTGGTCTTCATATTCATCAGGCATAAAGCCTCTGCGATCATGGCCTTGTCGCGGAGATCGGAACCATAGGAATACCATAGCTCGCGATAGGGTTTCACGGCAGTTGAAGCAGTGTTGACAAGTTGCAAGGCCACCTCCCTTTTACCGCAAAGTTCATAGGCAGCAGCAAGCCTCCAGCGGGCTGCCGTGGAAATATCGCGTTTTTCCAGCAGCTTGTTCATGGCTCCCAGCTCGGGTGCCCTGGCAAGGGCCAGGGTGAACAGGCGGTAGGCCTGCGCCAGGTCATCATTAAAATAACCTGCATTATAACTCCACGATACGGCTTTTTGGCGTTGAAACTCCTTCCATGAGGAGAGAAAACTCACAGGCAGGGCAAAACCCTTTTGTTCCGCTTCCAGCAGGAAATGCCCGGCATAGGAGGATCCCCAGTCATCGGCGTAGGACGAACCGGGCCAATAGCTGAAACCTCCGTTGGACAGCTGGAATGACTTTAACCGCTGAATGGCAGCCCGCAGGTTTTGCTCCGTCTCCTTTTTCGATGCATCATGGAGTTCAAGGAGGTCGGAGAGGTAGAGTTGCGGAAACACCGACGAAACGGTCTGTTCAATACAGCCATAGGGATAATGGATGAGGTAGCCGAGCCGCTTCTCCAGGTTCAGCGGCGGGATGGAGGATAACTCCAGGGTTCCCTTGTTTGTTCCGGCGATGCCGGGGGCATGAAACTGCGATGTCCATAGAGCTCCCGGCTGCAGGACCTTTTCGGAAAGATCCGTTACGGGAAGGTTTGGATTACGCACTTCGATCTCGATGGCGTGTTCCGACCGTTCGTTGCCGCTTGTTGCCACGATCCTGACCCTGCCGGTGCCGGTAGCCGCTTCAACATGCAGATCGAAGGCGACCAGCTGGTCGCCGATGGCGTTAAAGGTAAGCTGACGGGTATTTCCTCCGGTGATGGTGAACAGGTCGTTGACCACCACCTCCACCTTCACATTTTTCACCGATTTTTCCATGGTAAAGACGCTGACCGGCAGCCTGACAGTCTCACCGGGACCCAGCACCCTTGGCATGGTTCCCAGCACCATCAGCGGCTTTTTCACCGCCACCGCCTTTTCAGTCTTGCCGTATGCGCCATCCTGTCCTGCCACTACCATCACCCTTACCGACCCGATGTACTCGGGCATGATAAACGAATGGCTCTTTGACTGCCCCTTTTTCAACTCAAACGGACCGAGATACTTTACCATCGGTTTGAACCGGTTGGCCTTGAGGCCGCCCTTGTTCAGCGCCTCCTGGTCCCCGCCGATACTGAGGATGCGTTGCAGTTCACCGCTAAAGGCGCCCATCACCTGGTCGAACATGTCCCATGTTTTCACCCCAAGGGCCTCCCTGGCATAGAAGACCGGCCAGGCGTCCGGTGTTTTAAAGCGGGTTAGATCGAGCAACCCCTCATCCACCATGGCCAGGGTATAGGTCATGGCCTTGCCGGCAGCCTCTTTTACCTGGATGGTAACCTTTTTCCCAGGCTCCAGTTTATCAGCCATTGAAATTACCGGGTTCAGGTGAGTGCCGGGATTTTCAACCTTCACCGGGATCACCCCGTACAAACGGATAGGGAGGTCATTCCGGGTCTGGGCATGAGGCTGGATAAGGGTCACGTACACATAGCAGTTTGGAGCCATCTCCGCGGTTGCATCAAAGGTGATGTTGGTACTTCCTTTGGAGGTGGGGGCCCACCACGATTTGAGGATTTTTGAACCAGTTTCGATCGTCACCAGGGCCCGCCCGTCGGGGGAGGTTGGCAGGGTCAGCTTAACCTTGTCCCCAACTTTATATACTCCTTTGTCGCAGGTAAGGGTCAGCATGGCGGCAGCCTGCTTTTCGCCGCCCGGCATCCTGAAATAGCCCGGCCAGTCGACATAAACCACCCTGGCGGCACTGTGACCCGACATCTTATCGGTTACCCTGATCAGGTAGCGGCCCCAGTTGTCGTAATCCACCCGGAAGGGGAATGTAGCTTTGCCGTTCACGGTCTTAACTGTTGCCGAATCCGTATGTTTGCTATAGGAGGTGGAGATAAAATCGGCCGATCCTGCCTCCGAATCGTCCCACCACCACCGCCACTGAAGTTTGAAAACCTCGACCTTCAGGCGATTTGACGGTACCAGCTGTCCATGTGCATTCACATTCACCAGGTCGACAGGGTAGGTTTTGTCGGTATAGAGCACCCTGTCGCCCGAGGTTGCTGCGGGGATACTCAGCCCTGCATAGGAGGTGTAGGGATAGTAGGGCATGGTAAAGCGGTCAACGCTGAAATCACCGCCATCTTCAAAGACCATCGTTTCAAAGGAGGCTTTCAGGGCTCCCGGCGCGATATTGGTGACATGGATTTTCGGGGCGATCAGGGTCCGGCCGGTTGCATCCAGCCTGCCATCGAAAATGGTAATGTTTTCAGCGGCGAAGCCTGCTGCCGGGTTATCGAAAACATAGCCCGGGTATTCCCTGAAGGCCGTGGCCGACTTTGACAGGGTCAGCATCACCTTTGCTTTCAGGTTGCGGGCCGTTGCCCCCGTGAGCCAGGCTGCCTCCAGCAGGGCTGTCGGCTCCTCGTTCTTTACCAACCGGTCGGTCTTAAAGTCAAAACTTATCTTCAGGCGGTTTGGCTTGACAGTTTCGATTTTCAGGGTTTTCACGAACTCAACGCCACCCACGTTTACCTTTGCAAGCCAGTTGCCGGTAGGTGCATCGAAGGCCGTGGCAGTGCTGAAATTGTAAAACCCGTTGACCGGGTTTGTCTTCACCATACGGGTGATCATCTGTCCGCCGGGATTGAAAAGGGACAAACTGACAGGATGGTGTTCGGGAAGCTGGCGGGTCTTATCTTCGAGGATGAAGGCCAGGAAGATGGAATCCCCCGGGCGCCATACCCCCCGTTCTCCATAGATAAATCCCTTAAGGCCCTTCTGAACAGGCTCGCCGCTGACATCGAACATACTGAGCGAAAGCGAGTTTCCTTCACTCAGCTTGAGGTACCCCGATTGCTGCCCGTTCCTGGCCACCATGACAAAGGGCCTTTTGTTCACCGCCACGGTTGCCATCCCTTCGCCATCGGTAACCGCGCGGGCAAGCGGCTGAAGCTGGAAATTGTAAAACACCACGCTGACACCGGAGAGCGGCCTGGTTGAAATGATATCGGTGACCCATACCTGGAAGTTCCCGTCGCTGCCGCATTTGGCGATCATGCCCAGATCGGAGGCAAGGACATTCCTGCTGATGGTTTTATTAAAATAATAGGAGGGTTTACATGGATTTTCCCTTTCCTGCCAAACATAGTTTCTCCAGCCTCCACCCTCCTCGTCATCATCTGAATAGCTGCCGTAATACTGCCAGTCCCGGTCATTTTCCTCATCGGGATTTTCGAGGGTAGTAAGGCCGGTCGTAACAGGCTTCAGCGAGTCGGCCGGGCAGCCCGGGTAGGTTGAATAGCCCTTTTTAAATCCCAGGGAAACTGAGTAGATCGCGCCCGGTTCCGTCTTCATTAACCCTGAAAGATCGATGGAGTACCGGTTCCACCTGCCGTAATCGGTCACACCGGCAAGCGGGACGGTCTTTTTAAGCACCACCCTGCCAACCCTCGTCAACTCTGCATTTCCGCTCAGCTCGTTGACCTGGAGGAACTGGAGGATGTTTTTTTCAAAGATCCTGACAACTTTAACATCCACGGCATCCAGGTTTACCGCCTCGAAGGGGAGCAGCATGCCGTTTGATCCCGGCATCAGAACGCCATCGCCTGTAAACCTTACATTTGGTTTGGTATTGTCGATGGCAATATCCTCCTCCGTACGTTTACCAAGCTGAACCTGGTTGATGTTCCGGATGGAGGGCTCAAGGGTTAACCTGACCTTTTTATCTTTTGTTTCGGGCAGGTAGATGGTTAGCAGGTTGTCGTCGATCTCATAGCGCAGGTTGTTGTATTTGCCGATCCTGAAGAGGCCGTCGAGGAGCTGCTCCTTTTTCAGCGGGTCGGAAAACTGGACCACGATCGACTGGTCGGTTCCCGGGCCATTCCTGACCGATAACACCGAAAATTCCCCCAGGGGGGGGATGGCGGTTTTCACACTCCCATGGCACTTTGAATCCAGGGGAGCACCGTCCCATTCCAGTTTCACCTCGCTTGCTGCGTTTCCGCGGCGCACCGAGTCAACCTGGAAATTATGAAGGCGCAATTTCTGGTCATGGGTCCACATAACCGGCAGCGGCCGGCCATCCTGCCGGGCAGTCAGCACCTTTTCAACGAGCTGGTCCCCGGCAATATCGGAGGTTCTCAGGGTGCCGTTCAGATGCTCGCGGGCTGCACCCGCGTGGGAATAGGCTTTATGGTTTTCGACAACCACTTCGATTTCCTGGGAGATGGTCCGGAACTGAAAAACCATGGTTTTCAGCGAATCCGGGACTGTCAGCAGTTTTGACAGGAAAAATGTCGCGGTATAAAGCTGGTCCTGGGGCAGGTTTTCGTCAGGCCGGAATTCGATGGTGCGGCTGTCGGTCCAGCAGGTCTTGCCTTTAATGGCGGGTTTAAATGAAATAAATTCCTTTGTCAACGGGGAATTCAAGGCTACGGTACCGGCAAAGTCCCCGGCAAGACGGACCCTTATGACCGAACGGGTTGAGACCGTTCCCGAGGTGAATCCCTGGACATATTCACGGAAGGCAGGGCTCACGGTGATCAACCCTTTCTGACTGACACCTGAATGGGCACGATAGAGCATCACCGCGCAAAAAAGGAATACGGCGGCAAGAATGAGGCAGAAGCTGATTTTTTTCATGGCAAGTCCCGTTAATGGTAAAAGATATCTGTTTTTTTATGCTCTGTATGCAATACTGACAGGTTCCCTGCTGAAACCTTGTTACCTGTTTTTTCCCACGGGCCCGGGAAACCGGGTGAACAACGCTCCCCGGGAGGCCTTTGGCGTCATAAAGTACTCCTTCAGGAAAGCGTTTTGTTCATTGACATGCTTCTGGTTTTCACCAATTGCCTTTAACAGGAGTTCCTTGTTCTGCCGGAGGGTCTCCTGCTCCGGTTCGATTGCGGCCAGGATATTCCTGCTTTGGGCCAGGTGGTAATTACAGCTGTCGACCATTTTCTGGATACCGGCATCAGGGCGGGCGGGTTTAAACTGGTGATTCCAGTATCCTATGTAATCATTGAACAGGAGGGATGCCGTATTATAATGGTTGACCGCCTCGTTAAACTGGTTTACCAGCTGGTTCTGAACTTCATTCTGGTGGTTTGCCTCCTCGATATCGATGGATTGCTGAAGAAAACGAAGGTATTCTGCAACGGAACTATTGGTCACGCCGTTTTTTTCAACCCTGCGGAAGGTGGCTGAAAACTTGTCCTTTTGCGACAACCTGTTGTACACAACAATGCTGTCGGGATAGGAAAAATACCGGGCGGTGTCGTTTTTCGGCAGGGTTCCCCGGAGGAAATCACGCGAGGTTACAGGATAATGGAGGCATTGCCAGAGCGGGTCGAAGGGCATGTGACTTTGAATGAAAACCGCCGGGGAGACCATGAAATATTCGTCGGTAAATTTCCGGGTGAAGTTGCCATTGAGCAGGAAACCGCTGCCCCAGGTCGGGTCAAAGAGATACCAGGAGCTATCGATCCGTGCCACCACCCAGGCGTGGTTGATGGTTACCACTTCACCGTTTTGCCGGGAGTAACCCAGTACCATATAGTTTTCGATGCCGGCCTTGTCGCACAATTCGTGAAAAACCCCGGAATAGCCCTGGCAAACGGCTTTCCGGTCGAGGAGCGCACGCGAAACAATACTCTGGGGATCATCCTTCGGCCGGAAGCTGAACATATTTTTAACATCGTAATCGATGCTGGTGGCTGTCCAGGTATAGAACGCCCTGGTCAGGTCCCTGACGGTATGCAGGTTTGCACCGAAATAGGAGGAGAGCGCCACGATGGACCTTCCAACCGAATCGGGTGTTGACAACGCGACAGCATCCGCGTGCCGGTAGTCAGGCGCAGGTTGGGGAAACGTTCGGGCAGGAAATAAAACTGTAAAAAAAATGAGGAGGATGGCTTTATTCATAAGGGCCCGGTTTTTCCATTAACAATATTATGAAAAAATCCGGAGGCGCCTATGAATTTTACCGCTGCCGAGCAAAAATGAAATGCATTTTTCTCCTATGCAGCAATGCCGGGGGGAACAGGTTAGCTGGGTTGGCAAAACTATTCCGGCCCGGGATCAGTGAATGGAAAACCGCTGATTAATACCTTTTTTTGAATCCTTCGCGTGATTTGTCGCCGTAACCACCACCACCGCGTGAGTCACTGCGTCCGCCGCCGCCGCGTGAATCGCCGAAACCGCCTGGTTTACGATCCGTTTTGGGACGGGCTTCTGAAACGGTCATCACTTTACCGTCAAATTCGGCATTGTTTAATTCTTCGATGGCCTTGGCAGCCTCTTCATCATTGGTCATTTCCACGAAACCAAATCCTCTTGATCTTCCTGAAAAATTGTCTTTAATAACTTTAGCTGATGTTACGGCGCCATAGTCAGCAAACGCCTGTTTCAGATCTTCATCGTTGATCCTGAAACTCAAAT
>JBAXOB010000048.1:0-40027 GCA_037133475.1 Bacteroidota bacterium | reverse complement strand
TTCAAATTTCACATTTCGCATTTTTTACCGACAATTTTTTTCTTCATCTTTGATTTTATCGCATTAAACAATCTCACCAGTTCTTCAACCTCAGCATAGATTTCCTTCGTTTTGGCAACATCAAGCAATTTGATCCGAATCAAATAATCCAGCCAAAACAGGGTTTCGTCACACTCCTCTACGACAATACATATCTTGGCATAAAATTCCGCATCGGAGCGTGCACGGGTTGCAGCCCGGAAATTTGCAGCCACGGATGATGAACTCCGAATAACCTGGTTCACGCCAGGGCGGATGATCCAGGAAACCTTTTTCTCTTTCAGGTGCCCATAAAGTTTCGCTGCCACCTGAATGGTTCTTTCACGCAACTGGTCGTTAAATTTTGATTTGTCCCGATTTTCCATTGTGTCCATTCATTTTTATGGTTAATCAGGGATGTGGCATAAAAGTGAAGGGTTTGTTGAAAAGTTATTTGAATGCGAAATGCGAAATGCGAGATGCGAAATGCGAAATGCGAGATGCGAAATGCGAAATGCGAAATGCGAAACTTTCCCACCGGAAACTTCGATTGATTCAGGAGGAGCCGGCAGGGCGCGTAAGGAAGAATTCACTGATACAGCCCACGATAAGCTTGATCCGGTTTTTCCCGAGTGAATTATAAAATGGAAGGCGCACAAGGGTGGATGAAAAGCGGTCGGTATTGGGAAGCTCACGCCCGTCGTGCCTGTCCTTGAAATAGGGACTGGCATGGAGCGGCAGGTAATGGAAGAGCGCCGTAATACCCTTTGTTTTCAGAAAGTCCAGCAGGTCATCCCTGGTTTGTTCGGAGCTTACGGTGATGTAGAAAATATTTCCGTTCACGGTGGCGAAATCAGGAACCACGGGGCACCTGATCAGCCCCTTCTCCTCTAAGGGTCGTAGCAACTGATAATAATTCCACCATACTTTTTTCCTTCGCGACTGGATCTCGTCAAAACGGACCAGTTGCGTGTAGAGAAATGCCGCAACCATGTCCGACGGGAGGTATGAGGAGCCGATATCAACCCAGCCATACTTGTCAATTTCGCCGCGGTAAAAGGCCGCCCTGTTGGTTCCCTTTTCCCAGATGATCTCCGCTCGTTTTTCAAATTCCCCGCTGTTCACGATCAGCAGTCCTCCCTCGCCGGAGTTGATGTTCTTGGTTTCATGAAAGGAGAAGGTCCCGAAATGTCCGATTGAGCCGAGAGGGCGCCCGCGGTAGCGGGAATCGATGGCATGGGCGGCATCCTCCACCACCAGCAAGCCGTGGCGTGCGGCAATATCCATAATCCGGTCCATGTCGCAGGCAAGTCCGCTGTAGTGAACCACAACGATCACCCTGGTTTTCGGTGTAATAAGCTTTTCAATTTCACCAGGATCAATATTCGGGAGATCGGGCAGGGTGTCGGCAAACACGATCTTAGCGCCTCTGACCAGGAATGCATTGGCGGTTGACATAAAGGTAAACGAGGGCATGATCACCTCATCGCCGGGTTCAATCCTGCACAGCAGGGCCGACATCTCGAGGGCATCGCTGCAGGAGGTGGTCATCAGCACCTTCCTGAATCCGAAACGCTCCTCGAAAAACCGGTGACATTTTTTGGTATACTCCCCGTTGCCGGCGATCCTCCCCGACAGCGTTGCCCGGAACAGGTGTCCGAGGCGGAACCAGGGGATGAATGGCTTATTGAAGGGGATATTCATAAATTAACCGGTGAAATTGTGAAATAGCGAAATTGCGAAATGTCGCATTAAATTAATAAACTAAATTTGCCTGCGAAATTAATGCATTTTTTTATTTCCTGACATTTGGCCAAAAGAACCTACCTGCGTGACATCCTCAGCCTGCTAGGGAGTAATCTGACCGTGACCCTGTGCAACCTGGCCATCGGCGTGATCCTGACGCGCTGGCTCGGGGCAGCCGGGTATGGACTCTATTCCGCCATCATCGTGGTGCCGATCATGGTGATCGGCTTTACCCAGCTGGGGATCAGGCGAAGTACCATTTACCATATCGGCAACAAGCTCCTGCCTGAAGACCATATCGTTTCGGCCCTGTTCATCCTCCTGTTATGGACCAGCGTGCTGAGCATCCTGATCTGCGGTTTTGTCTATTTCTTCTCCGCCGGCCAGCCCTTCGACCCGCTGATCATCGTCCTGGTGTTGCTCACCATTCCGCTGCTGCTTACCAACATTTTTGCCGGCGGGGTTTTCCTCGGCAAGGAGGATATCAGGCGGGCCAGCATCGTCAATGCAGGGCCGACCATCATAACTTTCCTGCTTACGATCCTATTCGTGTGGGGCCTGAATATGTCGGTTCTGGGTGCGTTTGCCGCCATCGCACTGGCCAATTTCATCATGTTTTTCTTTACCTACAGGATCATCATCGTACAGTTCAGGTACAACATTACCTGGAAATACCACGAAGGCATCATGAAAAGCATGATCAAACTGGGGCTGGTAAATGCCATTGCGGTATTTATCATGCAGCTCAATTACCGCCTCGACATCCTGATGCTGAAGAAACTCTCAACCCTGGAGGAGGTTGGCTTTTACTCACTGGCAATGCAGATCGCCGAACAGCTGTGGCATATCCCGCTGGCCATCGAGACCATCATCCTCAGCAGGAGCGCAAATTCAAACGACGACCAGAACATTCACCGCACGGTGGCCTCCATCTTCCGCGTCACCCTGATCATTGGCCTGATCGGGAGCATCTCCATCTTTTTCCTGGCGCCGCTGCTCATCCCGCTGATTTTCGGCAGGGCGTTCACCCACAGTATTGCCATGATCCAGCTGGTGCTCCCCGGCATCCTGTTGATGATCGGTTTCAGGATACTGAACAGCCGCCTGACAGGGATGGGAAAACCCCAGATTGCCATCTATACCTTTCTGCCCGCCCTGGTTATCAATTTCATTCTCAATCTTTTCCTGATCCCCCGATATGGCGGGATCGGCGCCGGATGGTCGACCAATGTAAGTTATGCCTTCGGGGCCATCGCCTTTGTCATTGTCTATTCGCGGATGGTGAAGATGCCCCTGACGGAGATCTTGAGATACAGGGCAAGTGATTTCTATTTCTTACGGGATATTAAAAAGATCCTGTTCAGGAAAAGAGCCGCTACCCGCTAAGGAGACCTTCAGCCGCTCCACTTTCAGGGCCTGCCGGTAGAATTGATACTTGCCGTTAACGGGCTCCTGCCGTAAACCGCCTGATCATTCTTGCCCAGACGAGCTGGTACATCAGCCAGATAATCTTGCCTGTGAACTGAAGATAGAGGGCCCCCATGAAACGTCTCCAGGCTGACCCGCCTACACCGGCTCCGGCCTTTTCTTCCTGGAACATCCTGCCGTAGTTATGATTCGTGGCATATGTCCAGTAAGCCGTGGTAAAACTTCTGGTGTTCCACAGGGTCCTGAACATTTTCCTTCGCATAGCCTCCTTATTGTAAAGATTCTGCCATATCTCGTGCATCCCGGACTCCAGTTCAGGGATCGTCAGGTTTGGGGTATTGACCGTTCCGGCCATAAAATGGTAATGCTGCCAGTCGGAAGGGTAGTTGTTGAATACAATCCTCCCCTGCTTTTCAAGCCTTTCATACAGTCCCGTGCCGGGCAGCGGGGTCAGGATGGTGCACTGGTAGGCATCGATGGTGCTTTTGCGGATATACTCGCCGCGGGCATACAGATCTTCTATCCTGTCGCTTTCCATCCCGAAGATCATGAACGCCATAATACCGATGCCATGTTTGTGGATTTTTCTGAAGATGGTTTCATAAGACTCGACGCCCCTTTTGAGGTTCAGGTGCTTCCTGACATCTTTCAGCGCCAGTGAAGTTTCCGCCTCCACCCCCATCATGATGAGAATGCAGCCACTTTTCCTGGCCCAGTAAAGCATCTCGTCATTATCGGCAAAATTCAGGGTTGCCTGGGAAAGCCAGTGTTTTTTAATCCCCCTTCCGACCATTCCTTTGAAAAGCCTGATGGCACGTTCGTCGGCTCCCTTCTTGTTGTTGACCAGGTTGTCATCCACGAAAAACAGGGCGGGGCGGGTAGTTTCCCCAAGTTCGTCGAGCACGTCTTCAATGTCGCGTTCGCGGTAGGTTTTGCCGCACATCTGCGTAACGGAGCAAAAATCGCATCCGGCAGGGCATCCGCGCGAAGTCTGCACCAGGTCATACACATAGGGGTATTTATAAATGTCCCGCCGTACATGAGGAACTTTGTCTATATCGGTGATCCCCCCATTGTAGCGTTTTTTGGTCATCCCTGATTCAAAATCAGCAATCAGTTCCGGCCAGGCACCTTCAGCCTCCCCGGTAACCACGCTATCAAAGTAGAGGGCAGCTTCATCAGGGCACATGGAGGCATGAATCCCTCCCAACACCGTATGAATGCCGGCTTTACGGTAAATCGCCGCAATATCGTAGGCCCTCGGGGCGGTCGAAGTAAAACAGGTCAGGGCGACGATGTCGGCTGGCTTAAAGGTGAAATCCTCAAAACTTTCATCCAGTAACTCCAACTCCCAGTTCGATGGAGTCAGCGCGGCCACGATGCCCAACCCGAGGGGCATAAACCGCGTACTCGCATCGTTCAGAAATCCTGACCGGGCCTTATCGGCCGGGTTGATCAGCAACAATTTTCTGGGCTGGTTTATCACCTTATTGGGTTAAATTCATGATAAGTGCGGAAATTGGAAGTTTATACAAATATAAAATAAGTTTCCTATATACATATGTTTTCTGATTCGTTGAATTGATTGATCCCTATTATGCAGGTTACGACCTGTTGACCTGCCTGTTCCGTTGAAAAAGAGCAGCCCCTAAAGAAATAGAACACTTTTTAATCTAATTTACTTCCTTTTTCTACCATAAAAAGAAAATAACAAAGAAAAGTCACTGCTTGGTCTAGGATATTCCAATACAATGACGGGCTCATAAGAGGCCAGGCAATGACCTGATCAATTTTTCATAACGGGTACCATCGCGGTCAACTTATTGTTGGAAAAAATGGTGTTACCAGAACGGTTGTCCGGCGAAAATCACCTGTAAATATGTTACTTTTGCCTGAAATCAGGTTTATTGATCAAAGGAAGGCTTTATGGAAACAGACGATCTGAGTAAAATTCCCATGTTTTTCATCTTCGGGAGGCCCCGTTCGGGCACCACGTTGCTTACGACACTCTTCAATGCCCATCCCAACGTGAGGATAGCCCCCGAGTTTCCCGTCATGCTGTTTTTATACCAGCATTTCAGGAAGGTTAAAACATGGGATGAGGCCACCATCCGTTCGTTTGTGGATCATGTCTTCGAATATTCCAAGTTCAGCCTGCGCCGGGTTGAAAACCTGAAACTCGACAAGGAATTCATCGTCGGGGAATTGCTGAAATACAAGGAGGTCGGCTCCATCCAGCTCTTTTTGAAGAGCATCAACTATTTCGCCTATTCGGTTTATGACAAGGAGGAAACACTGTGGATCGGCGATAAAAACCCGATCTATTCCATCTACATCAACAGGATCAGGAATATCTTCCCCGACTCCAAATTCATCTGCATTATCCGCGATTACCGCGATAATTACGTGTCGATCAAAAAACTTGCCGAGAAGGAGATCGCCGTTGAGGCCCCGGTATTGACGCTGCAGGTTGCCAGGTGGCGCTACTTTGTCAGGCTGTTCCTTGATTGCAAGCGCCGTTTCCCCGACAAATACTACATCCTCCGTTATGAGGACCTCGTGACTGAGCAGGAAAAAACTTTCCGGTCGCTCAGTGAATTCATCGGGCTGCCCTATGATCCTTCGGTATTTGACTTTTATAAAAAGAGGGATGAGGTTTCCAAGGTTTACGGCAACACTATCTGGGACAAATTTCACGAAAACCTGCTGCACCCCGTCAATACAGGCCGGATGAACACATGGCAGGACAAACTCACCAGCCAGGAGGAGAAGATGGCCGACCAGATTGCGGGGAAATATGCCGACAGGCTGGGCTATCACCGGAAATACAAGGGTTTCAGCCTGTGGCTGTTTCTGAAGTCGAGCCCTATGTTGGTATACAACAACATCCTGCTGATGCTGATGATTTTAGGGACCTACCTCCCTGCAAAAGCAAGCCAGTGGTGGTTTTTCAAGGCCACCATCCTGTTAAAGACCTACCTGAAGATCGTTGGTAAAAAGCCGGGGGGCATCCCTCCCCCGAAGGCGGGCTGAAAGCCTCCTGGTTAAGTCGTACCGGCGGTGATCCTCCTGTTTTCGAACTCGCCGGCCAGGTAGCGCTGCATCAGTTTATACCGCTGAAGTTTCCCACTCGAGGTTTTCGGGATTTCGTTCGATTTGATCATCACAAGTTCATCCACGGTAATGCCGAGGTTGCTGCGCAGCAGCCCCCGCAACTGCTGGAAGGCCGCGGTTGCCTTTTGATCGGGGACCCCGGCCACAAAGGCAATGACCCGGTCGTAGCCGGTTGTCCTGTCGGTATTTGCGGCAAAGCAGACTTTTCCATAGCTGATCCCTTCAACCGAACAGGCCATGGTTTCCAGGTCGTTGGCAAAATAGTTCCTGCCGTTTTTAAAGATGATATCCTTATGGCGTCCGCTGATATAGAGGTGCCCTTCATGGAAGAAACCGATGTCGCCGGTGCGGAGCCAGTCGCCGCAGAAGGCTGCTGCCGTGGCATCGGGTTTGTTGTAATAGCCTTTGGTGATGCCGCCGCCCCTGAGCTGGATATGGCCCGAAAAACCTTCCGCCACCGGCTGGTCGCGCTCGTCCATGATGCTGATCTCCATGTCGTTCAGCGCCACACCGACCTCTGAGAGTATTCTTGCCGCGGGATCCGCGGGATCTAGAGGAACCGCCCTGTTTTCCCTGTCAAGCAGGGCGGCGTCAAATGCGGTGATCACCGAGGGGTTCATCAGCGGGGTGAAGGAGATCGCCAGGGTTACCTCGGCCATCCCGTAAACAGGCATCATCGCTTCGGGACGGAACCCTGCGGGGCCGAGGGCGTCGGTAAACTCCTGCATGATCTTCACCGAAATCGGCTCTGCCCCGTTGAGTAAAGCCTTCATGGGGGAGAAATCCCAACCGGGATTGGGTTTGCTGCGTTTCAGGTAACGTAAAACCAGCGCCAGCCCGAAGTTGGTGCAGCCGGAGATCGTAATTTTCTGCTGGCTCATCATATTCAGCCACAGCCCCGGTTTCATGATGAAATCGATGGTTTCGACCTGGTATTGATAGGTGATGCAGTACAGGGGAGTCAGGTGGTAGCCGATCAGCCCCATGTCATGAAACAGGGGCATCCAGTTGCCCACATGGTCGGGATAGTGCAGGTCGAGGCCGATACGGATGGCATCCATGTTCACCATGAGATTGCGATGCGTGAGCATGATCCCCTTGGGATTGCCGGTACTGCCCGATGAAAACTGGATAAAGGCAAGGTAACCGGCTTCGAGGTGGGGAATGGGAAACCCGCCGGTACAATCGAGCTGCCCCCGGTGCAACACTTTTGCGGCAGGGAGATCGCCGGTATCCTGCACCTCGGGACTCATAAAGACAAATGGCTCTTCCATCTGGTGATAAACATCCATCAGTTTCACCACGGAGGGGTTATAGCCCGAAAAGGTCATCGGCGGCTGGAGGATGGTGGGCACAATGCCCATCAGGAAACAGCCCCACAACAGTTCGACGGTCTCGCGGTTATAGCGGGTTGCAATGATCACCTTATCCCCTTGTTTCAACCCAAGGCGCGACAGGCCGGCGGCAATCAGTTTCGCCTGGTCCGACAGATCCCGGTAGGGTTGACAATTCAGTGCGCCATCCTCGTTAATGTAACCGATAAACAGGTCGTTGGGACTGTTTACCGCGCGGTTCAGCAGGTCGGGCAGGGTCAGCTCAGGCTGGTAATATTCACTCTTTACGGGCATGGAAATTCCTTCATTATGCAATTGGGATGCAAAGTAACGAATAAGTTGGGTAACCGCCATATGTCAGGAAAATTCTTACCTTTGCCCTTTAATCCGCTGATCCATGAAGATTGAAGATTTCATTGCCCGTCTTGAGGAAGAATATGAAGACCTGACGCCCGGAACCCTTACCCCGGGAAGTGTTTTCAGGGAAGTTTTTGAATGGAATTCCATCAATGCGCTCATCCTGATTGCGATGGTAAAGACCGAATATGATGTAACCATCAATGCGGAAGATATTGCCACCTCCAAAACTGTTGAAGACCTGTTCAGGATTATAACCTCACGGGTTCAATAAGAGGGTTATCTTATCGCTCCTCCATTAATTTCAACCCTTCCAAGACAAGCTGGGCGATTGAGATCTCCTCGAAAAAGAGGTATGGGGGCCATTCAAATCCAAAGATATTTTTCGTTTCTGCCGTCAGTTCAACGGCCATGATTGAATCTATTCCATAAGCCGTCAGGCTGCTGGCGGAATCAACTGCAGCCCCGTCATTCAGCCGCGTGGCAGCCCAGTCGAGAATGAATTTTCCGAGTTCCGGCGCCTCTCCCTCCTTATAATTGCCGGTAGTGAGTCCGTGTTCCTCGTAGATACGGTCGGCGATAACGGCAAAATTCCCGTGAAGCAACGATTCCCTGTTGGCCCTGCGCATGATCTTACCGCTGGAGGTCTTGATGATGGAACCTGTTTTGACCAGGGTGATCCTGACAGGCTGGATTTCAAACTCCCGGGAGAGGGAGGCAACGATTGCTTCCAGTATCTTCGCGGTATCGTGGGGAAGGATGGAGCGCCGCAATTCAGCAACGACGGCCAGCCTCTCCTTCCCGTTGTATTCGATGGAAAAAGCCGATGAACATGATTTCCTGAGGGAAGGATGGCTCTCCTCGACCACCTCTTCAATATCCTGCGGGTAAAAATTCCGGCCATGGATGATGACCAGGTCTTTCAGCCGGCCTGTGATGAAAAGCTCCCCGTCGTAAACAAATCCGAGGTCGCCGGTACGCAGCCATACCGGGTTTGCAGTCCCGGCGGGACTGGCCCTGAACACGTTTTCCGTCAGTTCCGGTTTGTCGTAATAACCCATGGCAACCGTACTGCCGCTTGCCCATATCTCCCCGACTCTATCTGGCGGCAGGATTTCACAGGTCTCGGGATCGGCGATCAGGATGGCGGTATCCATCCTGGTTTTACCATTGCCGGCGATCCACTGGGTATCGTCGTCCTGATCGTCATCCGCGGCCGGAACCACGAGATTCTGTTCCAGGGCGGAGGTTTTAACGCGGAGATAGAAGGCCGGGGCTGTGATGGCGCCGCCAACCAGGATCAGGGTCGATTCTGCCATCCCGTAAGCCGGGATAAGTGCTTCGGCCCTGAGCCCGGCCTGAGAAAAGGCCGACAAAAACCTGTCCAGTGTTGACTTTCTGACAGGTTCAGCGCCGCTGTACATAACCCGCAGCGACGACAGGTCGAGGCCGGCCCTCAATGATTCTGCAATTTTATCGACACAGTGGTTAAAGGCAAAATCGGGCTGGCCGCTCACGGTTGCCTGGTAACGGGTAATGGCCTGAAGCAGGAAGAGCGGGTTTGAGATAAAGATAAAGGGGGGGATCAGCACGGCACGGGATCCTGAAAAAACAGTCTCCATAATACCGAAGATCAACCCGAGATCGTGAAACTGCGGCACCCAGTGAACGGCAGTATCTTCGGGCGTTATCGCGAAAATCAGCTGCAGGGACCGCAGGTTATACATAATGTTCCGGTGGCTCACCATCACCCCTTTCGGGTCGCCCGTTGAACCTGAGGTGTACTGGAGGAATGCCAGATCTTCGAACCCCGGTTCAGCAAAGGGGGCGGCATCGGCATCCGCCATGTTCCAGGTGTCGGTGGTATGCCAGGGCAGACCGGCAAGCTGCGGGTCTTCCGCAAAATTGCGTTCCAGCGACCGGGCGATGGCATCTGTAGTGAGGATGGAATGGGCACCGCAATCGGCGGCGATGGTCCGGATCCGCTGCAGGGAACGGTTCTTTCTAGGGGGATAGGCTGCTGCAGGGATGGTGCCGCAATAAAGACATCCAAAGAAGGCAAGGATGAAATCGAGCCCTGGGGGATAGAACATCAGCACAGTCTGGCCCTTCAGGCCCAGTGATGCAAGCTTCGCGGCAACACTGCGTGCGCCCAGGTCCAGCTCTCCATAGGTCAAGGAACCCGATTCATCCTCCCCGTTGGCCAGGAAGGTAAAGGCCATCTTCTCAGGTTGCAGGACCGACCGGTGCCGCAGAACGGTGACAATGGTAGCCATGTCTGGCGTCAGCTGAAGGTCGCCCGGAAGAGGCACTGGGTTCGTTAAATCCATCTTTTCAATCGTTTAGGTACACGAAGCGTGCTTCTTCGTTAACGGCAAATTTAGAAAAAAGGGGACGATAACGAAAAAAAAAGTACTTTTGTGTCGTTCCCGTTTGAACCAGAGATCAACCAACCCTGCCAATGGCCATTTTTGAGATTCCCGATGTGCGGATTGCCGGTCTTTCGGCATGTGTTCCAAAAAAGATATTATCCAATCATGATTACGACTGGATTACGCAAAAGGAGCGGGATCAGCTGATCCAGATGATCGGCGTTGAAACCCGTCATGTTGCCGTGCCGGGGCAAACCACCTCCGACCTGTGCTTCCAGGCGGCGGAACAGCTGATGGAAAAGCTGGGCTGGCTGCCGGGCGAGATCAATCTGCTGGTGTTCGTTTCGCAGTCGCGCGACTACATCATCCCGTCAACCTCTGCCATCCTGCAGGACAGGCTGAAGCTGCCTAAAACCTGCATGGCCCTCGACATCAACCTCGGCTGTTCGGGATACGTTTATGGTCTTTCCGTTATCAGCAGCCTCATCCGGACTACGGGCATTCAAAAGGGATTGCTGCTTGTCGGCGACCTTTCTAATGTCACCTCCTGCTACCGCGATAAAAGCACCTACCCGCTGTTCGGTGATGCCGGCACTGCCACTGCGCTGGAGTTTAAGCCGGGACAGGCCCCCATGCAGTTTAACCTGCAAACCGACGGGAGCGGTTATGAAGCCATCATCATCCGCGATGGAGGCGTCCGCAACCTGGCTGACAAAAAATCCTTTACCATCAAAAAATACGGAGAGGGGATCTACCACAACAGGCTTCAGATTTCACTCAACGGCATTGAAGTTTTCAATTTTTCGCTGCGCGAGGTGGTCCCCAACATCAAAACCACGCTGAAGCACTTTAACCGGCAGCTCGACGGGTTCAACTACCTGTTGTTCCACCAGGCCAACCGGCTGATCAATGAGACCCTCCGCAAGATGCTCAAAGTTGACCCCTCCAGGGTCCCCTATTCGCTGCACGATTTCGGCAATACAAGCTGTTCCTCCATCCCGCTGACCATGGTCACGCAGATCGGGAGCGAACTTGCTGAAAAACCGCAAAAACTGTTGCTTTCGGCCTTCGGCATCGGTCTTTCATGGGGCACCGCCCTGATTGAAACCGATGGTATCGTGGTGTGCGAACTTACCGAGCAGGAAGCCGCTCCAATTCAATCCAACCCGCAATGAACGCATTTGATCTGACAGGAAAAACGGTTCTTGTTACCGGCGCCTCTTCGGGCCTCGGCCGGCAAACCGCCATTACGGCCAGTGAATACGGCGCCAGGGTGATCATCACGGGCCGCCATGCAGAAAGGCTCGGGGAGACCTTCCGGCTGCTTCAGGGTGAAGGGCATCTTCAGTTCCATGCCGATCTTACCATCCAGGCCGATATTGACAGCCTGGTGGCTGCGCTGCCCTTGCTCGACGGGCTGGTCCACAGTACCGGTATCTCGGAGTTGTCGCCGGCCCGGTTTATCACCAAAGATATTATCGCGAACACCTTCCGCATCAGTTTCGATGCCTCCGTTCTGCTCACCGCGGGCATCCTGGGAAAGCGGAAGCTTACCAAAGGCAACAGCTCCATCGTTTTTATCTCCTCCATCTCAACCCGTTACCCGTTTGTGGGCGGCGCCATGTATATCAGCGCCAAGGCGGCCCTGGAGGCCTATGCCCGGGTACTGGCGCTTGAGCTCGCCTCCAGGGGGACGCGGGTGAACTGCGTTGCCCCCGCCTTTGTGCGAACCCCCATGCTGGAGGAGACTGCCGAGAATTTTTCGCGGGAAGCCGTCGACAAAATCGAAGAGCGCCAGCTGCTGGGACTCGGCGACCCTGTCGACGTTGCCAATGTCATTGTATTTTACCTTGCCGATGCATCCCGATGGGTGAGCGCAACAAACCTTATCCTGGGAGGAGGATGACGGCCATGAACAAAGAGAAACCTGAATATTCGGTTGTTGTCCCGGTTTACAACAGCTGTGAATCACTGGAAGAGCTCTCGGTGCGAATCGTGCATACCATGGAAGGGATTCAAAAAACCTTCGAGATTATTTTCGTGGATGACGACAGCGCCGACAACAGCTGGGGCATCGTGGAAAACCTGCAGAAGGCTGACCCGGGGAGGATCGTTGCCATAAGGCTGGCACGGAATTTCGGGCAGCACAACGCCACCATCTGCGGCATTGCCCAGGCTTCGGGAGCCTATATCATCACCATTGACGATGACCTGCAAAACCCGCCTGAGGAGATTTCGAAGCTTATCAGCTGCATGGAGCAATCGGAGGCTGACCTGGTTTACGGCATTTACGGGAAAAAGCACCATTCCATGGTCAGGAACATGGGCAGCGGCGCCATAAAAGGATGGTCACGCAGGGTGTTCAGCACCAAGGGAGATGGTTCCTCCTTCAGGCTGATGAAAGCATCGCTCGGAAAAAACCTGCTAAACCACCAGATTAACTTCATTTACATAGACGAACTCTTCAACTGGTACACCAGCCATATTGCCTTCGTGCTGGTTGAACATCAGAAACGTCCCTACCAGCAGTCGACCTATACCCCGCACACCCTGTTTTCGCTGCTTTCCAACCTGATCATCTATTACACCACGATGCCCCTGAAGATGATGGTTTACGGAGGTTTCATCTCGGCCATGCTGAGTTTCATCACCGGGATCTTTTTCATCTACCGGAAGCTCGCCCACGGGACGCCCATCCAGGGTTTTACAGCCCTGATCGTGACCATCCTCTTTTCAACCAGCATCATTTTACTTTCATTGGGCGTTATCGGCGAATACCTGAGCCGCATATACATGGTCCAGAACCGGAAACCTCCTTTTGCCATCAAAACCGTGCTGAACCATGAAGTTCTTTAAATACGGGATCATCCTGGAGAGGCTCAGGGAGGAGGATATTGAACTGGTAAGGCAGTGGCGCAACTCCGATCCGGTAAGGCTGAACATGAATTACCGGGAAATCATTACCCCCTCGCAGCAACTTGAGTGGTTCAACTCGGTCGATAACGCCAGGTTCAACTACATGGTTATTCACTACCGGGGGGAAAAGATCGGATTGCTCAATGATAAAAACGTAGATTGGGAAACCCGCACCTCGGAATCGGGCATTTTCCTTGGCAGGACCGAGTTTTACAGCACCTTCGTCCCCTACCTGGTGTCGGTTGCCGGCATCGAATCGACCTTTTGTCTCCTGGGGTGGAAAAAACAATATGCCCATATCCTGCGAACCAACACCAATGCGATCAGGTTCAACCTTGAACTTGGCTACCGGCTTTGCGAGGGACAGGAAGATACCGGTTTCCGGCAGTATGAACTGACACTTGACAGCTTTGAGCACACTGCCGGAAAAATCAGGAAGGCAGTGAGGGCCCTTGGCGGAGGAGAGAACCAGGCACGGATATTGTTTGAACCTGCCGACTATAAAAGCGGGATGGCCCCGATGATGGAGGGGCTGCTGAAAGATTCGCCCTACCCGCTTCAGCGGGAAGAGACCCGGGAGGGTACCTGGTACCGCGAAATCCCTGTTGACCCTCATACAAACCATTAGTTCGGACCGACATGCTTTTCAACTCCATCGGATATCTGTTTTTCCTCCCTGTCGTCGTGTTACTCTATTACCTGTTGCCACACCAGCGACGATGGGTTATGCTGCTCGCCGCCAGTTATTTCTTTTACCTGGTCTGGCGGGTTGAATTTGTACTGGTTCTGATGACCGCCACGGCAGTCTCCTATTATGCAGCCCTGCAGATGGGCAAACTCACCGAAAAAAAGCAGCGGGTCAAATACCTGGCGCTGACATTGCTGGTCAACCTGGGAATGCTGGTGGTATTCAAATACCTTGGCTTCTTCACTGAAATTGCCGGCCAGGTTGCCGGGATCTTCGGGAACAACAGGAGTTTCCCTTCACCGGGCATTTTACTGCCCATTGGGATCTCCTTTTACACCTTCCAGACCCTCGGCTACTCGCTGGATGTCTATCGCGGCTTGCTCAAACCCGAAAAAAACATCGGGATCTATGCCCTGTTCGTCTCCTTCTTCCCGCTGATCCTCGCAGGGCCGATTGAACGGGGCCGCAGGCTGATTCCCCAGTTTTATGTACGCCACGATTTTGACCAGCAGGTGTTCGCCAGCGGACTCAGGCTCATCCTGTGGGGACTTTTCAAGAAAATCGTCATTGCCGACCGGCTTTCAATATTTGTGCAGGCAATCTATACGGAGCCCGGCTATTTCCATGGCATTGAAATAGTGATCGGGATCATCCTGAAGATGATGCAGGTTTATGCTGATTTTTCGGGTTACACCGACATTGCCATCGGGTCGGCCCGGCTGCTGGGATTCAAACTCAGCCCCAATTTCAACAGGCCCTTCAGCGCCCAGTCTGTTTCAGCCTTCTGGAGCAGGTGGCACATCTCGCTTACCTCCTGGCTTCGCGATTATGTATATTTCTCCCTGCCTTTCAAATACCGCGGGAAACCCGTTAACTGGCGGCTGAACCTAAACCTGCTCATCACCTTCGTGCTGGTAGGTTTCTGGCATGGACCCTGCTGGAACTTTATCCTGTTTGGATTCCTGCATGGCTCCTATATGGTTCTGGCAAACATCTCCAAACCGGCCATGACCTCCTTCAACCGTATCAGCGGCCTTGCCGGCTCGCCACGCCTGCTCAAATGGCTTAATATTTCGGCAACCTTTTTGCTGGTATGCTCGACAGGTTTTTTCTTCGGACAGCATCCCTTCAGCGACTCCATCCTGATGATCAGGAACCTTGCAGACTTCAGCCATTCAGGCACCGGGATGGTGGAACTTCTTAAAAACAATGACTTTGACCTGGGGGTTCTCCTGATCATCTTTATGCTTTGGTTCGAATACCAGGTGGCGGCAAAGTCCTTTGCCGCAAAATTCCTTGACAAACCGACAGCCGTCCGTTTAGCCGCTTACGTGGTTATGTCAGTATTTATCCTTGCATTTGGCGTCTATTCCAGTCAGAAGTTTTTCTATTTTCAATTTTAATATGAGGCGGAATAAATCTTTTTTTACGAAGTTGCTGGTTTTCATCCTGCTGGTTTTGGCGCTGAACGAGGGTCTCAATCTCGCGTATGATCACTGGATGTACTACTTCCGCCTGGCCCGAAACCAGGACAGGCAGTTCGCAGCCTCCTCCGATACCTTAAAATACCTGATGCTGGGCAATTCGCATAACCGGGTCAACCCCGAGATACTGGGCAACGGATTCTGTTATATCACTCCCAAGGAGGTCTACAAGCAGACTTACTACAAGCTGAGGTATATCCTGGAGAAAACACCAAGAAAGCCGGAGAACATACTGCTCTCCATCGATCCTGTGAACTTCAGCCCGAGGGCGGAAAACGACCTGACCTTCGACGGATACTGGCGGAAATACCTCGATTACCGGGAGCTGGCGCGCGAATACAACGACCCTGGCTATTTTTTAAACTGGTTTGCAGGAACCTTTTTCTCCTATGTGGGAAATTACAAATACGTGTATATGTCGATCCTGTTCCGGAACACCGATTATAACAAAATCAGGTATGGATATTTCCCGGCCAGAAACTACAAAAATTTCGCGAAAGAGCCCAACAGGATGGCCCTGGGTTATGAAACAGCATCAGCCTACCTGGGAAGCTATTCTAAAAAATCGGAACTCGGGGAATCAAAGTACTACTGCAAAATCCTTGAAATGTGCCGGCAATACCACATTCACCTGTTCCTGTTAAGGATGCCCCTTACGGATGAATACCTGAGCTATGCACGCAAGATCGTCGACATCGATAAGGTTGACCGTGAAATCCTGGATGTTACCCGCAACCATTGCAGCGACTACCATCTATTGGATTATCGCAACGAATTTCATGGGAAACCGGAGTTTTTTTTCAATGCCGACCATGTAAACCCTGCCGGGGCCGCGATCGTCAGCCGGAAAATAAAAGAAGAGATCGAAAAAATCATTACTTTTGAAAAGATGAAACGGCCTGTCACCAGTCCTTGATAAGTAACATAGCTGAACCGCACCTATCCCAGTACCCCCGCTGAATTCACAAATAATCATCCAACCTGTAATTTCTAAAATTATGAAAACACAAATTTTCACCCACGCAAGAAACCTGCGCCTGCTGATCGCCCTGGCCGCGCTCTTTATTTTTTCGGTTTCATCTGTCTACGCACAGGGAAACGGCATGGGCCGTGGAGGTGCCACCCCTGAAGAGCGTGCCAAAAGGCAAACCGAACGCATGAAGGAGGAGCTAAAACTGACCCCTGCACAGGAACCCAAGGCAGAGGCTATCAACCTGAAGTATGCAAAAAAGGTGGAAGATGTCAGAAAAATCACTGATACCGCAGTTCAGCGTAAATCATTACTGGAACTGAACAAGCAAAAAACAGCCGAATTAAAGGCGGTTCTGACACCCGACCAGCTCAAGACCTACCAGAAGATCATGCAGGAGATGATGGAGAAGAGACGCCAGGGCCTGCATTAGAATTCCACCATGACGCCGATTGCCGGGAGGACGGTACCGGCTTTATTCTCGATGGTGTATAATTTATAGCGTTCGACCCCGTGAGGGTCGATATACCGGGATACTGATCCGTCGGCCGGGTTGGTATTGACCAGCAGATCCTGTTGCTGTGCCTTGAAATTCAACAAATTCTGAATATCCAGGTAGAACATCAGCGACCAGTTCTTAAAATAATATCCCTTGTCAACCCTGACATCAAGCTGGTTGAATGACTTTAACCGCAGGGTGTTGAAAGCCGAGTAGTCGAGGTATCCCTTGCCCTGGGCATTCCAGGCTGTTACCTGGCTCGATTTATCCATATCCCACGGAGTATAGGGCTGGCCGCCGGCAAAGCGCCATTTGGCCCCGATTTCCCAGTTGTGTTTGAGTTTCCTTCCGATGGTTACATTGAGCAGGTGCCTGTTATCCCAGGCTGATGGAATATATTTTCCGGCATAATCGGTAAATTCACTGCGAACGAAGGTATAGGTCAGGATGAAGTTGAATTTGAACAGGTCGGCTTTGCGGACCAGCACTTCAAAACCATAGGCCCTTCCCTTTGAAATGGATTTCAGCGGCTCATCGCCGACCGATCCGAAATCGGAACCTTTGCTGGCCAGTGAAACCGAATCGCGCAGGGAAAAGGGATAGTTGTGGTATAATTTATAAAAGCCCTCCAGCGAGATTTTCGCATCAGGAACCGGCTGGTACTCCAGTCCCAGCACCAGGTGATCGGCTGAAATATAGGTTATTCCAAGCGAATCATTCACGAGGGTGCCGCGGTTGTTCCGGAATCCAAGCGAGGTGTAGGCAGGCAACTGGTAATAGCGTCCCATATTGAAGTTCAGGAAGAGTTTATCGGGGACAAAGGCATAGGAGGCCGAAAACCTTGGAGAAAACTGTTTCAGCAGGTTGTTCATGTTGTTGGCGTAGTTATTGGCATCCATCCTCACACCCAGGTTAAGATTCAGCCTGTCGTTGAAAAAGGCCCTGTTGACCTGGCTGAAAAGGCTCCACTTCCACATCTCAATCCTTGAGTGGTAATCGAGTGTGTGAAGCTGGTTCCCGGTAAAGATCTTCTGAAAGGTGCTGTTTGTGTAGGTGGCATATTCAAGTCCCGCCCCATAGGATATTTTCCATTTTACCAGGTCGGTGAGTCCTTCATAGCGCAATTTATTCTCGGTTTCCTGTGAGTTGTATTTAAACAACAGGCTGTCGGGGAGCTCGACATTATTGGTGTATTTGATCTGGTCGTTGTTCAGCATGTTGCGGCTGAGCACCCAGGTATCGTAACCCTTTGCCCTGAAATGGCGGTATACCAGGCCAAAAACGTAGCTCCACTGGTTGTTCACCGGCAGGTACTGCAACACGTAATGCTGGAAGGCATCCGGTTTGGAAATACCGGTATTCAGTTTGTTATTGTCGAGCGCACCGATAGAGATGACCGATAGCTGGTTCCGCTTGTCAAGGTCAATCTTGTATTTTAACTGGTAGTCGTTGTAGGTCGGCAGGAAGGGCAGCTTGAGTGCGCTGAAGAGAAACTGGAGGTATGAACGGCGCACCGAGAGGATCAGGGTTGAATTTTTCGTAACAGGGCCATTCAGCGTCAGGGCGAGGTCGCTGGAGCCAAGGGAGATCCTGCCCCCGAATTTCTCCTTGTTGCCATCGACCTGGCGCAGGTCCATCACCGAGCTCAGGGCGTTGCCGCGGGATGTGGGGAAGGCGCTGGAATAGAGCTGCACCTCCCTGATGAAGTCGACGTTGATAATGCCAACCGGGCCGCCTGAAGCTCCCTGCGTGGAAAAATGGTTCAGGTAAGGGATTTCCACCCCGTCGAGGTAAAACCTGTTCTCCCCGGGGCCGCCCCCCCTGACGATGACATCGTTACGGAATGAGGGGGAAGAGGCGACACCCGGCAGACTCTGGATTACCTTGGAGATATCCCGGTTCGATCCCGGGCTCCTTTCGATTTCCTGGATGGTTAGTTTCTGCAGCGATACCGGTGTCTCTTCGTTACGCTCCACCACCGAGGGTTTGATCTCAACCTGGGCAAGGGTGGTCACCTGCTCGTCGAGACCGATATCCAGATCCATGGTTTTGGCATTGGTTACCAGAAAATCAACGGAGGTGTATTTTTTAAAGCCGACCGAGGTAGCAACCAGGCGGGCGTAGCCGGGCTGCACGCGGGCAATGGTGTAGTTCCCATCCAGGTCGCTGGTGGCGCCCTGGGTCGGTATGCCGTCGATGATGATATTTACAAAGGGGACAGGCTCATTGTTCTTATGGTTGAATACCCTGCCTTTGATCACACCGGTCTGGGCGGATAAAGTAATGGCTGTTATGAGGAATAGAAAAACAAATGCGACTTTAGACAGAACAGGTCTTGACATAGAGAGATAATTTAATGATCAGCAAAATTACTTATTTAGAATCATTCTGCAATTTTCATACCACACTACTTTGACCTGACAAATTTTCAGGATTTACAGGCAGGATATGGAAAATCAAGGTGATTCTTGTCACAGCAAGCATGCCGGCCCCCGGCGGGGGCAGCGGCCTGTAACACCCAGGGGAAATCCCACGGTCCTGATGACAATGGCCGTTTATTGGTTCTGCTTTGCGGCCTGTTCGCCGAGTTTGTAATAGAAATCAGCCTTTTCCCGGTCCCCCCTCTTGATATAGAGTGCATTCAGCTGCAGGCACAACTCGTAACTGGGGTTGATTTCGGCCGCTTTTTCCCAGTATTTCACCGCGGAAAAGGTGTCGGTTTTCAACATGTAATAATTCCCGATGTTGACATAGGGCATCTCGAGGTTGGGATACTTTTTCATCATATCCTCATTCATCTTGACGGCACGGTCGAAATCGCCCATGTCGTTGTAAACGTCGGCAAGGGCAAACATAGCCTTGATCTGCCGAGGGTTGACTTTCAGGATATGTTCATAGCATTCGATTGCCTTGGGATACATTTTCTGATCCCGGTAGGCCATTCCAAGGTTCACCCATGCCGGTTGCATCGCCGAATCGAGGGCAATGGCCTTGTTCAGGAAATAGGTAGCCGAATCATAGTTCTTGCCCATAAACAGGTAGACAGTCCCGAGATCGTTGGCAGTCTGGTAATTATTCGGGTAAAGAGCCAGTCCACGCCGGAGATGGGTGATAATGGTCTGGTATTTGAACTGGTTGACGGCGCCGGTTCTCAGGAAGTTTTCGTCCTGGTATACGGTGTTCATCAGGAAACCGCCATAATCAATGTTTGCCTTGGCTGAATTGCGTAAAGATTTGACATCGGTCCTGTAAAGGTCGAACAGGTTGCGCCAGTCGCGGTTTCTCGAAACCGACATGACGGTATAGGGAATCAGCAGCAGGATCAGCACGGCCAGGATCTTTATCCTGGAATCCATTTCGATGGTCAGGCTTTTCGGGTCGGTTTTAAAGATCCTGAAAATAAACCAGACGATAACCAGGCAGAATCCCAGGGATGCATTGAAAATAAAACGTTCTCCGACAATTCCCACGACGGGTACCAGCGTGTTGGAATACATAGCAACGGCAATCAGGTACCAGAGTATCGCAAAGGAGAGGATGTGTTTTTCGCGCAGTTTGCTGAGCGCGTATAACAGCAGTCCGGCATGGATCAACAGGGAGAGGATCGCCCAGATGTTGGCCAGGTTGGTGATTGGGATCATATCGAACCCGTAATAATAGACCAGCGGGTAGGGATAGACCAGGATGCGCAGGTAAAAGAGCAGTGAAACAAGCCCTGTGCCCAGGCGGATCCAGAAGTTCTTCTCAAAGTAGAGGGGGTTTTCAATATAGTAGTTGGTATGCTGGATCGGCGGTAAAAAGAGATGCGGGATAAAATGGGCAAGCAGCATAACGCCCAAAATGGCCGACACGACAACTACGATTTTTTTTACCGGAACTTCGGTAAAGAAATAGAGCACCAGCGGGTAGAGCACCAGGAATGGGAAAATGGCGGTCTTGCACAGGTAGCCTGTCAAAAAGATAGGCGCTGCCACAAAAAGGTGGCGCAATTTGTTGGTTTCAGCGTAGTTTAAAATGAACCACATACTTCCCAGCCCGCAAAGAAAGGTGAGTATCTCATCCCTGTTTTTCAGGCTTGCCACCACTTCGGTATGCACCGGGTGGGCCATGAACAACAGCGTAATCATAAAAGGGAACAGGATGTTGAAGTTTTTCAGAAGCCGTTTCAGGATAAAGAAAAGCATGACCGACATGGCCCAGTAAAGCAGGATGTTGACGGCATGGCTGCGGCCGGGCTTATTCCCCCAGAACTGGTATTCCAGTGCAAAGGTGGCTTTAACCACGGGCCTGTAATCGGATGCCGTGGAACCCAGGTTGCCCTGTTGATTAACATAATGGGTGGAGAATATCTCGGGAAGGGCTTTGAACCCACGCTGGACGAGCTGGTTATTGGTAACGAAATTATCGTCGACTGCAAATTTATTGAGGATGGTATTGCCGTAAAGGATAAAGGCGAAAAGGAAGAAAAACAAGACAAAGTAACGATCTCCCTTTTTGGAACCGGCGGTGAGCACGGCCGGTTTTTCCGGGGCAGTTTCCCTCGTTGGCTGCATTACCTTGCCAACCGGAACTTTTGTTTTCGGGACATAACCTTTTTTCATCCTGAAATATTAATTTGTGCAAAGGTAGAAATTTCTGCTGTAAGCCTTACGAAATCATCCACTGAAAGTTGCTCTGCACGGAGGTCAAGGTTCCTGGTGAACCATTCCGACAGGGAGGCAATCCCTGACGCTGTGGCAGGGAGCATCGGCCGGATGGCATTCCGCAGGGTCTTTCGGCGCTGGTTAAAGGCCATCTTCACCACCCTGATAAAGAGCTGTTCGTCACAATCCAGTTTCATGGTTGTGTTCCTCCGCAGGCGGATCACGGCCGACTTGACCTTTGGCGGCGGATAGAATACCGTTTCACTGACCGTGAAGAGATAGTCAATATCATAAAAGGCCTGGAGCAGCACGCTGATGATCCCATAGGTTTTATTGCCCGGCGGGGCAGCAATACGCTCGGCAACCTCCTTCTGGAACATCCCGATCACCTCGGGGATCCGGTTGCGGAATTCCAGGGCCTTGAACAGGATCTGGGAGGAGATGTTATAGGGGAAGTTTCCGATGACCGTAAACTTTGTGGCGGGCATTTCATGACCGGGAGATTCCGGCGCGCCAGTCTGCGTATCGGGCGGAAAATTACCCAGGTCATACGACAGGAAATCGGCCAGCAGCAATCGGTTTGTAATTTGCGGGAAGACCTTGCCGAGGTATTCGACCGACTCACGGTCAACCTCCATGAACCAGGCGTCAAAGGCGCCGGCAGGGTGCACGGCTCCATCGCAACCCAGGATGTATTTTGTCAGGACCCCCATTCCCGGCCCGACTTCAAGCACAAGGGGAATCGCTGGGTTCAGGTACCCGACAATTTTCTGGGCGATATTTTCGTCACGAAGGAAATGCTGTCCCAGGTGTTTTTTGGGTCGGATCATGGTTGTTGAATATAAATCGTCGGAGAAACAAAACCGGGTTTGTCTCTGCAAACTGTGTTAATGGGTTCCATCCCCGCGCAAAGCCCGGTATCTCCGGCGTGCGTCGGGCACGAATATGCTTCCCGGAAATTTGTCGAGCAATTGCAGGTATAACGACATTGCCTTCACGGGATTATTAAGCTGTTTTTCATTGAGTTGGGCGCTTTGCATCAGGGCCTCATCGGCAAGGATCTCCTCAGGAAAATCTCTGACAAGCTGCCTGAAAAGTGAATCTGCCTCCGCGTATTTTCCCTGTTTTGCCTTAATTTCCGCTTTTTTGTACAATACCTGCTGCAGGATTGGGTGCTCCCCGAACAGCAATGAAACGGAGTCAAGCGTTTTCAGCGCCAGCTCTTCCGCATTGCGGTAGTCAAGCAGGTCGGCCCGGGCATAATAACCAAGGGCGACGGTACTGCTGTCGGGATCGTAATTTTCACTGATCAGCAGCGACAGGGCAATGGCATCGTTCGAGATGAACTTGGATGTGGCTGCTTTCAGCACATCGGCTTGTGCCTTGGCCCACTTGAATTCCCCGATGTAAAAGGAGAGTTTTGCATTTTTGAATTTGGCCTCCTGGCCGAGAACATCATATTTAAAATCCTGGTAGGCCTGCTGGTAGAGCAGGGTGGCCTGCCATACATCATCGGTGAACAGCAGGATGTCGGCCAGTTCGATCTTGCATTTTGCCCGGTCGGCATCCGGCACGCCTGCCATCTGGATGGCATGGTTCAGCAGGTCGATGGCCTCGTCCGGTTTTTCAAGGTAGAAGGCCCTGATATGAGCCTGGTTCCTGATGACGGAAATATTTTCGGGGTCATCTCCCGATCCAAGCAACTCCCCGAATTCCTTGTCCATCAGTTCGAGTTGTTTGCGTGCAGGTGCAGGATCGGCAATGATTTTCAGGTAACGGGTGTTGGCAAGTTCCCTGCGGCTGTAATCATAATAGGAACACGAACGCCCTTTTGACACCAGGTACTGGTAGCAGTCAACCGCCACCTCAAACTTCTCATTTGCCACGGCCAGGCTGGCCAGCGATACGATCTTTTCCCCGTTTTCACCTAACCTCCTGTCGAGCGATTTGGCCTGGACCAGGGCTAGATCGAAATCCTTCTGCTGGATGGAATACCACCAGAGGAGTTCGGCATAGTAGCTCTTGTCAGGGTTTTTCTGTGCACGGGTGAGGAGTACTTTGCGGAGTATCTCATTCTTTTCATTGTTGACGTCGAACGAGAGGGTCATCTGGATGCGGTCCTGTACGGTCTGAAGATAGGCTTTATTCACCTCGAGCAGGTCGAGGTACTCCTCGGTTGCATTTTTAAAATCGCCCATCCGCTCATACACGCTTGCCAGTTCAAAGCCGAACGTGTAGGAGCTGTTCATCAGCTGGCGGCCCTTCCGGAAGGTCCGCAGGGCATACTCATTTTCTCCCTTCATGAGGAATGCGTTGGCCAGGTCGTTGACCTGCTGCTGGCTTGGCTTCAGTTTACCCAGCGCCTCTTCGTATAATTTTTTTGATTTGTCGGAGTTTCCCTCGCGGAAGTAGATATAACCAAGGTCAACCAGGCAATGCAGCGCTTCAGGTTCGGTTTTCAGGTTCTTTTTAACCAGCTTTTCGGCCTTGCTGTATTCCTTCGATTCCACCAGGCACATCAGCAGGTACTGGAAATAATAGGGCGATGGTTTCTGCTCATAGAGGCGGCCGAACACCTCCGCCGCCTTGTCAAATTCATGATTCTGGTATAACTGGATTGCCAGCGGCTCCTCGTTTTCCGACCGCAGTGCATCCTGCTGGAAGGGAAGCACCGGTTGGTTCGGAGGTTGAACATCCTGCGAAAACAGGAGGACCGGAACGAACAGGACCATGCAAATCAGCAATCCCCGAAGCAGGACCAGGGAAAAACGATCACCGAAGGAGGAGGTTAGCCTGTTCATTCTGTTCCGCTGATAAAAATTCATCGTTCCATTTTCCGGCATAATCACGCGTTATTCAACTCATTCAGCAAGCCCATCGTGACCCATGCCATCAGGCCAACGCCCGAAAGGAGGCTTTGTTCATCAACATCAAAGGTAGCCGAATGGAGGTTTGAACTGATTCCCCTGGCTTCGTTACGGATGCCCAGCCTGTAGAGGCAGGAGGGGATTTTTTCGGCGAAATAGGCAAAATCTTCGGCCGTCATGCGCTGGTCAAGTTCCTGAACGTGTTCCTGGCCCAGGTATTCTGACGAGAGGCTGCGGAGTTTGCCGGTCAGACCGGGATCATTGAACAGGAAGGGGTACCCGTGGGCGATCCTGACATCACAGGTTGCTCCCATCGCTTCGGCAACTCCCTGGGCAACCTTGCCGATGCGCTGATGAACCTCTTTGCGCCATGCTTCATTGTAGGTGCGCACCGTTCCGTCCATCGTGACCCTATCCGGGATAATGTTGGTACGCCCCTCCCCCACGATCCTGCCGAATGAAATCACCGTCGGCATCACGGGGTCGGCATTGCGGCTGACAATTTGCTGGAGCGCCAGGATGATGTGCGCGGCAACCACCACGGGATCGATGCCCTGGTTCGGGGTGGCGGCGTGGCCTCCCTTCCCCTTTACGGTAAGAAAAATTTCATCGGTTGAGGCCATATAGGCCCCTGCCCTCATCCCGACATCGCCGGCCTGCAGGGTGTTGATCACATGCTGGGCGATCACGCACACGGGCGCCGGGTTTTGGAGCACCCCTTCGGCGATCATCCTGACAGCTCCCCCTGGATAGCTCTCCTCCGATGGCTGGAAGATCAGCTTGACAGTGCCCGAAAAGCGGTCCTTGAGGCAATTGAGTATTTTCGCAGCGCCCAGCAGGCAGGCCATGTGCACGTCGTGACCGCAGGCATGCATTTTTCCAGGATTTACCGACCTGTAGGGCACATCATTCCCTTCTGTAACAGGCAGGGCATCCATGTCGGCCCGCAGCGCGATGCAGCGCGAGGCCGGATCATTTCCCTCAATCAACCCTACCACACCGGTTTCAGCGATACCTTTTTTGTAGGATATCCCGTATTCTTCCAGTTTTCCGCATATATATTCCGCAGTGTTGAACTCTTCGCACGACAACTCAGGATGCATGTGAAAATAGCGGCGGATCGCGACGACCTCCTCAAAAAAGGATTTGGACAATGCCTCTGTTTGCTGTTTCAAATCTTCCATCAGATCAGGGGTGTGAAATAAAATTCAAAGGTAGGGAATGTTTGAATCAGTTATTAACATAATGTAATCTTGAAAGGCTTTATGAGTTATCTTTGCTTCAATTTCTGCAGTTAAATATTAGTCAAAATGGGACTTGATTTTTTACCTGAATTTATTTTATCAAATTACGAAGTTTATGAATGGAAGCATGCTTGTGCCATTCTAAAAAGTGATTTCCCAAATGAATGGAAGGACCTTCTTGATTTACTCCTTACATTTCGATTAAAAAAAAGCTGGATAATTGAAGGAGGCGGAAGCAAATCTCAAGTTTCATCTTCAATTGATTCCTTTTTGTACGATAGAAAATGGATTGAAAAAGAGTTTGACACAGCAGTTATGGTGGATGATGAATTGACCGAATCTCCGACGCACAAGGTTGATTGTTACAAAAACCATATTGCTCTTGAAATCGAATGGAACAATAAAGATCCCTTTTTTGACAGAGATTTGAACAACTTCAGACTTTTGTTTGATTTGAGGGCGATCAGTGTTGGTATTATTATCACCCGATGTGATCACCTCCAACATGTTTTCAAACAAATCGGAAGAGGAAAATCATTTGGAAATTCAACTACACACATATCAAAATTACTGCCCAGAATTGAAGGTGGTGGCGGAGGTGGATGTCCACTTTTAGTTTTTGGTATTAAAGAGAAATTAATTGATGAAAACATCTAACAACCATATTCATCCTGTTGCAAAAAGTTTTATAGAACATGTCCCCAACAAAGGATATGCAACTATTTTAGCAGACCCACCATGGCGATTTTTAAACAGAAGTGGGAAAGTAGCTCCTGAACATAAACGATTAACAAGATACGAGACATTATCTCTCGAGGAAATTATGCAAATCCCCGTTAATTCAGTTGCCGGAGTAAAAAGCCACCTATATCTTTGGGTTCCTAACGCCTTATTACCAGAAGGACTCGAGGTCATGAAGGCATGGGGGTTTACCTATAAATCCAACATTATTTGGCATAAAGTCAGGAAAGACGGAGGCCCCGATGGCCGCGGGGTTGGTTTTTATTTTAGAAACACTACGGAATTAGTTTTATTTGGTATCCGTGGCAGTATGAGAACCCTCGATCCTGGCAGAAGCCAGGTAAATATTATCAGAACACAAAAGCAGGAACATTCCCGCAAGCCGGATGAACTCTATGAGTTAATTGAACGTTGCAGTCCCGGCCCTTTTCTGGAAATTTTTGCAAGGGGAAAGAGAAAAGGATGGGATGTTTTCGGTGATCAGGCGACTGAATATAATATTGACTGGGCAACCTATTCCAACCATAGTCAATCCGGTAAAAAGGAATCTGTGCCTGCTGAAGCAGATTTAATCATTTCTGAGCCAGATAGTAAACTTCAACAGTCACCAGGAAAAAAATCAAACGGGTCGTTAAAAAAAACGGCAATTAATCAATAATTAACTTATGGGTAGATATTCCCTGGTCAGATTGTATCCATAAAAAATAGAAACCTTTTTTCAGCCATCCTGTTTTTAGAGTTGCCTTGGAATCATAACTGTCCGGATTAAACTCATTATCAATCAGTTTACTTCCCTTTAGATCGAACAGAACATATTTGAATTTAGTCCTGTCGTACGGATCAGATTCAATCGTAACACTCCCAGAAGCCGGGTTCGGATATACTCTGAAACGGGGCCGGGCAGTAAACGCCTCCTGGCTTGTACACCGCTCCACGCTGATATAGCCCTGCTTGACGATCGACCTGGTATTGGCGCCATCCGAAACGGTCAGTCTCACGTCAAACTTCCCAAGGCTGTCGTACCTTACCGCCGGATTTTGCAGCGTGCTGACTGCGGGGGTGCCTCCCGGGAACTCCCAGCTCCATGAGGTGATATGATCATAGGAATCGTCGGTAAAATCAAGGGTTTTTCCCAGGCATGTCTGCGTGGCAGCCGCATGGAAAAACGGGTGGGGCCCTGTAACGTTGAGCCCGAAGAATTCCAGGTATCGCTTCATCAGGTTGCCCCGGGTTGAGGGATAGGAACTTCCCGTAAGGGCGTCAAACCCCAGAAACGTTCCAATAGTCCTGTAACCGTTTCCTGGGCAGGCGATTTCGAAGTTTTTCGCAAGGCTGTCGCTATTCGAAAAGGTAGCATAGGCCGGCGTCTTGGGCACAAAGCTGAAGATGGCGTGGTGCAATGGCGCCGTGTAGGCAAATGCCATGGAATCGGCAAAGGTATTCTTCACCCCTGTAACCTGCTGGTAGGTATAATCGGGGATCTTCGCCGAGGTATAGTTAAAGTACGACTGCAACTGGGTCGTGTTTGAATAATACCAGGCCAGGTACCCCTCCATGTAGAGATTCCCGCTCTTCTGCAGGTAATTCACAAGGTCGGCTGCCTCGGCAAACGAAAGCGAATGAAAACCTGTGGTTGCGGTGCCCAGTATCAGGAAAACACAGGTGTACTGACTGTAATCGACAGGAAGTGCCCTGATGGTATCGTACCCGACATGCAGGCTGTCGAGCGCGGCGGCCATGGCAAGCAGGGAGCCATCGGAAGCGGAAAGGCTTACCAGCGCCACCTGCTTTTTGCTCACCGGCAGGATAAAATCAAGCGCTCTGACAGTTCCCAGGGAATCGGCCAGCCGCAGGTTCATGGGAACCTGGGTCCCCTCGACGGCATGCCTCGATGCACCGACACGGAAGCTGAGTTCCAATGAACTCATGGGATCAACCCTGTTGATGGACAGGGAGGGGGCTGACAGGACGGTGACAACCGTATCCAGCGAAACCAGCGACAGTGCCAGGCTCTGCGCAGGTAATATGCCCAGGTTTTCAATCGTGACCACCAGGTCGGCCACCTCTCCCGGATCCAGGATGCCGTTTGCACCATCCTTCAGCACGGGCTTGTCTATTGCCATGGAGGAGGCTGCCACCCGGAATTCATCCTCTATTTTCCAGACCCTGGCTCCCGACTGGGCCAGCAGCGAAGTTGAAACATAGAGCCCGTTGTCGGCAGGGTTTTTCAGCTCAAAGGAAAACGCAGAGTGGATGGTAAGGGTTTTTCCGGGCTGAACCAGGGCAACCGTAAAGAGACTGTCGTGGATAGTCAGTAACGAGTCGACAGACCTGAATTTCAGCGAGATATTTTGGATCGGCTGGGAACCGGTGTTGGTCAGTAACAGGGTTAACCCGGCCCTTTTCCCGAATTCCAGCTGGTTGCCGGATGAACCGGCAATACTGCAGGCAATTCCCAGCCCCTGCGACAGCATCAAGGTCTTCGATCCGGTAATCTTCCCAGCATCGGCCACCCGGATATTCAGCTTGTATATCTGGGTGGAATCGGGCTGGCTGCAGGAAAGCATCCCCTGGTTATCAATGGCTATGCCGGCTGGCAATACCGGGGGGGAAAACCTTAAACTTTTCCCTGAAAGTGCGGGGGCATCCCAGGTGGTCACGATATCCGACTCCATACCATCTCCTTTTGAGATTCCCGAATAAACCGCAGACTGGAATCCCTGGTTGATCATATCCCCGTACCGGAATTCAAAGCGGCCATCGGGATAAAGAACAAGTGCGAAATCGTTGGTCGAACCTGCCAGGTGGCCCTGGATGGTGGCCCTCCACCGGATGGTCACCTGCGACGGGCCGCTTTGCATGAAAATACCATCCCCTTTCAACGGGACATAGGTATACTGCAGGGAAAAAGCGGGCGCTACCGCCTGTATCATCCTGAGCATCGAGACTTCGTCGGTGGTAAAGATCCCCGGCAGATCGAGAGGTTCAAAGGTTACGTAACCATTCACATTCACATAAATGCTGTCATAATTCCTGCCGTAGAAGGGAAAACTGAAAGGCAGGGCAACCGGTGAATAGGGCAGCGCCCCGTTGGTGGTGGGAATGGAGATACCGGTCACTTGCGGGAAAGAAAGCGTCGCGGGTTTTTTATGGTAATCTTCGGCAACCCACCAGTCGTAGGGAGGCCGTCCTCCCGCGGCCGCAAGCTGCGCATGGTAGGGCTGGCCTGCCGTAAACGGGGGAAGGCTGTCGGTGACGATCGTCACTAAAGGCTTGTCAGCCGCAGCGACCACCGAAACCAGGGTCACGGCATTATCCGCGACAGTTACATTTTCATTGCCGGCGGGAAATTCGTGAAATCCGTTATCATAACTGATAAAGGAGGTATGTTTTACCTCGCCGTGTCCGAGGTGGTCGGGATCGTGCTCCTCCACCGCCAGGAAGTAGCGCGCCGGCTGACCGGGCTCCACGTAGTTGAGAAGATCGGTGACATCAAGTCCGAATTCAAGGGTATCTGATCCCGGGAGCGAATCCCACCCCTGCATGACATGCTCGCCACCCTGGAGGTTAAAGAGGGGGAAATCCAGCACATGGTCAGGCATCCGGTGCAGGGTATCGGTGCTGACCCCGGCAAGGATGCGGATCCTGTCGCGCAGGTTGTAGGTAACGGTTGCCTTCATCGTCAGGAGGGGATGATAGGCTGTATCGGGATCGACCACATAAACCCTGTTGTTCCAGACCCCACCCGCGCCGTAATCCCCCGCAAAGGCGCTATAGAGGGCATAGGTAAACCCAAGGTCCTCCCACCAGCTCCCGTAGGAATTGGCAATGCGGAACGCCCCGATTTCCCAGTCGCGGGCATCCACGATGCCATCATGGTTAATATCAAGATCGTTGGTGTATTTGCCATCATGATTCAGGTCGAACCTGATCGAATCGTCATAGCCGACCACGGTCAGTCCGTGGTCGGGATTATCTTCCCACCTGGTGATGATATGTTTCCCAGCCTCCGGGGTTCCTGCCGGGATAGTCTGCATGTTATAGAGTGCAACGGCATCGGTGGTGAAACAGGCAATCCCGCCTGTATTGGATCCGTCAAGGTGGTCGTATAAATAGTTTCGGAGGGTGTTGATCCCTTCGGCGCTGTTGACCATGATGGCCCTGACCTGTTTGAGGTGATTTGACATCCCCCTGTAATATTTGTCATATCCGCTGATCCACCCCAGGTAGGAAGAGGAGGAATCCACCCCGAAATCGGGCGAGGTCATATGTCCCTGCTGCCTGATGGCTTCAAAGCTCTGCAGAAAGTTGACGCCGATATAGCGTTCTCCCTGGTTCATGAAATTCCAGGTAAAGTGTGTCGGATAGCTGTTTTCCCAGTGCCATCCCGGGAGGTTCCTGGCCCGGCTCATCTCGTAACCGAAAACATAGGCTACACTGGCATATTGCTGGCAGCTGTAGAAAAGAAACTGGTCCTGGACCCCGGGCCAGAAATCATTCAGCGCATTGTTGACAGAGGATGGGAGCGACCGGTATTTGAAATTCGCAGGCAGCGTCAGCACAGGCACCCGCGCAGCCATCACCGAATCGTGCACGCGCAAGGAATAGGAAAAAGGAGCTGAAATTGGCCCCTGGTTGACGACCTGGCTGTTTGCAACCGGAGCCAGGAGCAGCAAACAGCATAAAAAAAACAGGAGGTGGCAGTACAATTTCATATGGAAGTAACGTTATATAATCGTGCCGGGAATTCCAGGTCGGCCTGTTATCAGGACAGGGCCTCCCGATGCCCCTTTTAACACCTGATTACCAGAATTAACCCTGCAAAAGTACAAAGGATACGATCCCAAGTGTTTTTTATGTAAATTTGCACCTTTAAAATTAACGTATAAAATCGTGTTGGCATGAAAATCCTCATCACTTTATCTGTAATTTTTACCTTAATGTTTGTAATTGGCTGTCAGCATGCCTCAATTTATGATTGCACGGGGGTTACGCCAACCTATAAAAAAGATGTGAAGCCCATACTTGACTCCTATTGCGCCATGCCTGACATGGGTTGCCATGGGGCAAACCGCGCTGCCAGCGGGATCAACCTTAGTAATTATGCAAACGCTGCAAGTGCCAGCAGCAAGAAAAGCTTTATGGGGTCCATCGAGCATCTGACCTTATACAAGAACATGCCCCAGGGCGGCGTAAAAATGCCCGATGCCCAGATTCACGTTCTCTCCTGCTGGGTCGCCAACGGTTCCCCCGAATAATTCTCCTTTTTACAGTACAGGTTTCACGGCAGCACCAGGTGCAAAAACAGTTGAAACGATATTAAATCCTGATCCGGACAAAACGAATATCAAAATTTCCCGGATTCCCTGGATAATGAAAGAGACTGTCCCGTAATGGCGACAGCCTCTTTCATTAACGGGAACGGTAATTCCCGGGCATCCTGGACCAGCTTACAGGGGGATGTTTCCGTGCTTTTTCGGGGGATTGGTTTTACTCTTGTTCTGGGTAAGTTCAAGGGCCTGGATCAGTTTCATCCTGGTCTCGCGGGGCAGGATGATCTCATCGACATATCCCAGTTCGGCCGCTTTATAGGGATTTGCAAAGGTCTGCCGGTAATGGTCGACTGCATCGATACGATCGGACTCGCTCAGCTTCCCCTTATGGATGATGTTCACTGCCCCTTCCGGGCCCATCACGGCGATTTCGGCCGTCGGGTAGGCATAATTCACATCGGCGCCGATGTGCTTGCTCGACATGACATCATAGGCGCCGCCATAAGCTTTACGGGTAATCAGGGTTATCTTGGGTACCGTCGCTTCCGAGAAGGCATAGAGCAGCTTTGCTCCATGTTTGATGATGCCGCCAAACTCCTGGTTGGTACCGGGCAGGAACCCCGGAACATCCACGAAGGTGATCAGCGGGATGTTGAAGCAATCGCAGAACCTGACAAACCTGGCGGCTTTAATGGATGAGTTGATGTCGAGAACCCCGGCCAGGAAGGCAGGCTGGTTGGCGACAATACCCACCGGCTTGCCGCCGAGGCGGGCAAAACCGGTAAGGATATTCTGGGCATAGTAAGGCATCACCTCGAAGAAGTTCTTGTTATCGACCACCGTGGTGATGATATCCTTCATATCGTAGGGTTTGTTAGGATCGGCCGGCACTACCGTCTGCAGCATTTCATCCTGCCGCATGACATCGTCGGTACAGGGCTGCGTGGGAGGATCCTCCATGTTGTTTGACGGCAGGAAGCTCATCAGTTCGCGAATCATCAGCACGACCTGTTCGTCGTTCTCGGCTGCAAAGTGGGCAACGCCGCTTTTTGTATTGTGCGACATGGCGCCGCCAAGCTCCTCCATGGTCACCTCTTCGTGGGTAACAGTCTTGATCACCTCCGGGCCGGTCACGAACATGTAACTTGAATTCTTTACCATGAAGATAAAGTCGGTAATGGCCGGGGAATATACGGCGCCGCCGGCACAGGGGCCGAGGATGGCGGAGATCTGCGGTATAACGCCCGAGGCCATCACGTTGCGGTAAAAAATATCGGCATAACCGGCAAGGCTTTCAACCCCCTCCTGGATCCGCGCCCCGCCCGAATCGTTCAGCCCGATCAGAGGTGCCCCCATCCGCATGGCCATATCCATTATTTTTACCACCTTATCGGCATTGGCCCGGCTCATGGTCCCGCCAAAAACGGTAAAGTCCTGGGCAAAAACGAAAACCAACCGGCCGTCGATCTTACCATAGCCGGTCACCATGCCGTCGCCGGGGACCTTGTTATGGCCCATTCCGAAATCATGGCAGCGATGCATCACCAGCTTGTCCATTTCAACAAAGGTGCTGCCGTCGAGCAGGGTCAGGATGCGTTCGCGGGCTGTTTTACGGCCGTTCTTGTGTATCTTGGCAATCTTGTCGGCGCCACCGCCGAGTTCGGCTTTACGGTTTTTATCTTCAAAAATCTGAAAACGGTCATCAATGGTTTGCATGTCCTTTATTTTTAATTCACTTTTTGCTACTTCTCTTCGTTTTTGACAGCGTCGTCGGCTACCTCAACATTCTCCAGTTTGATCATCAGCTGATGCGAATCGACCGTGTCGCCCTCCTTGACGAGAATTGCCTGGACGATCTTATCGCCGGTGGCCTTGAACTCGCTTTGCATCTTCATGGCCTCCACCACGACCAGGGTCTGGCCGGCGGTAACCAGTTCGCCCACGCTGACGGGGATTTTTACAATTTTCCCGGGCATCGGCGAGAGGATATGGTTTGCACCCTCAACCTCCCTGCCAAGATTCCGGTTGGTAATATATTTTGATTCGGCATCGATGACCTCCACATTGAAGGTTTTGGCAAAGGTGTTTACAATATACTTCTTGCTGGAATCACCCCGGATCAATTCAACATTATAGGATTGACCATTATAAAGGATGGAGTACACCCCCTTTTCAACCTCCACGATATCGAGGTTGTATTTATGGTCATCAACGGCTATCAATGCCTTGCTCCCTACCCTGTTGAGCAGTTCAATTTTCGCCGTACGGTCTTTTATACTGATTTCATATGCCATGACAGATAGTTATAATCGTAATACATTGCGTTTTCTTCCAAAATCCTTCCAGTTCGACCCCAGCTCCTCTGTGTATTTGGGCGGCTGGACCTCTGCAAGCTTGTCAAGATAGTCGATAAAGGCGGCAACCAGGGCCATATCTTCACATTCGGTACCGCAGGGTTTGGTGGTAAACAGGCGGTCGTGGTTATCCTCAATAAAATGGGTGTTGTATTTTCCGCCGATGAATTCAGGCGTATCCATGATACGTTCGAGGAACTTGATGGAGGTCTTGACCCCCGTGATCTTGTATTCATAAAGTGCCCGGCGCATCCGGGCGATGGCTTCGATGCGCGTTTTACCCCAGGTGATGAGCTTGCAGATCATCGGGTCGTAATGCATCGGGATCTCATATCCTTCGTATACATAGCCATCATACCTGACACCAAGGCCGAGGGGTACGGTGATATGCTTGATGACGCCGGGATTCGGCATGAAGTTGTTGTCGGGATCCTCGGCATAGATCCGGCACTGGATGGCGTGGCCGTTCTGGTGAAGATCCTCCTGTTTGTAGGTAAGGGGAAGGCCATTGGCAATGTTGATCTGCTCCTTTACCAGGTCAACGCCCACCACGCGCTCGGTGACAGGATGTTCGACCTGCAGGCGGGTGTTCATCTCCAGGAAATAGTAGTCCAGCTGGTCGCTGACAATAAACTCGATGGTTCCCGCGCCCTCATAGTTTACGGCTTTGGCGGCAGCCACGGCCTTTTCGCCCATCTCGTGGCGCAGTTCAGGGGTAATGAGCGGTGATGGGGTCTCCTCAATGACCTTCTGGTGACGGCGCTGGATGGAACATTCGCGTTCAAACAGGTGGATCACGTTGCCATGCTGGTCGGCAAGGATCTGGAATTCGATGTGATGGGGTGATTCGATATATTTTTCAATGTAAACGGCGTCGTCGCCGAAGGCATTCATCGCTTCCGACTTGGCCATGCGCAGCGAAGGAATCAGCTCCTCCATGGTTTTTACCAGCCGCATCCCCTTGCCGCCGCCTCCCGACGAAGCCTTGATCATGACCGGCAGCCCAATCTCGTTAACCACCTCAACGGCCTTGACCTCATCGGAGAGCTTTTCGGTCGTCCCGGGAACCACCGGCACGCCGGAGGCGATCATCGTTTGCCGGGCCGTGATCTTATCGCCCATGGTCCTGATGGCATAGGCATCGGGACCAATGAATTTGATCCCTTCGGCTTTGCACCGTTCAGAAAACACGGCATTTTCAGAAAGGAATCCATAACCGGGATGGATGGCATCAACGCCGGCTTTTTTGGCAACCTCAAGGATCACTTCAATGTTCAGATAACTCTCGCGCGACGGGGCCGGGCCGATGCAATAAGCCTCATCGGCATACCGTACGTGCATCGCCTTGCGGTCGACATCTGAGAACACCGCCACGGTTACCAAGCCAAGCTCACGGCAGGAGCGCATCACCCTGATGGCAATCTCGCCACGGTTGGCAACAAGTACCTTTTTTATCATGGATTTTAACTATTTAATCTGATTCTAAAGAACAAAATTATTAAAAATAACCTGATATATAAAATTTTGGCTCTTATTTTTAAGGATAATTAACATTTGAAACTGTTAAAATCGAATGAAAAACCAGCCCGGCTCCTTATTTTTTCCGATATTTGGCGAATTAAACCAACCGAAATCCATGGCGCCCAAAGCCACCCTGATAACCCTCTTCATTCTTTTGCAAATCCTGTTTTCCTGCCGGAATGACAGTCCGAAACCAATTGCAAAACGGGGGCTTCCGGTTCCTGTGAAAAAAGAGGCCGTGGTCTCCTATACGCCATTGCTTCAGACACTCGACCTGCTGAAGCAGGATCCCTTGCTGAAGAATGCCGACCTGGGGTACGTGATCCTGGATGTTACCACAAAAAATCCGGTTACGGTGGCCGATTACCGGGCAAAGGAGCCCATGAAGCCGGCCTCCACCCTGAAGATCTTCGTGACGGCTGCCGCCCTCGAATTTTTCGGCAAGCCCATCTTCCCCGAGGTTCTCATCACCAACCAGATGAGCGTCAACTGGAGGGCGTCAAAACTGCTTCGCAAGATTGGCGGCAAGGTTTACAACAATGCCACCACCGCCTCCGGAGTAAAGGCAATCCTTGATTTCTGGACGACCAAGGGGGTCGACACAACCGGCATGTATTTCTACGACGGGAACGGTTTGTCGAAGAACAACGCCATTTCCCCGAAACAGCTGGTGGATGCGCTCTACGCCATGCGCACCTCCCCCTATTTCCAGGTGTTTTATGAATCGCTGCCCCTGGCAGGGATGACCGGGACCCTTCACAAAGCCATGAAGGGAAGCGCCGCCCAGGGCAGGATCCGCGCCAAAACCGGCACCATCAACAGCGTGAAAAGCTTTGCCGGGTATGTTCATACCGTCAGCGGACGGAACCTGGTATTCTCCCTCATCGTCAACGGCTTCGACTGCCGTGTGAAACTGATGAAGAAAAAGCTGGAGTCGGTCATGGTAAAAATGGCGGAAATTTAACCCCCCCGGCGGGTCCGCCTTTCCCCTTCCGGGTGCCTTTTATCCTTTTTTTACGTTCAAAATACGCCTCGAAGCAGTCATTCAGCCCCGTTTTGTGCTGAAATGTACCTTGTTGCACCGATCTTACCGGCCTGTTTTTCATTTCAACGGTTGTTGTACCGATTGCCTTCGGATGAGCAACGCTTGCCCTTCGGTTGGGTTCGGTTAACCTTCGGATAGCCTTCGGTTGGGTTCGGATAAGCTTCGGTTGGGTTCGGATAGCCTTCGGTTGGGTTCGGTTGGGTTGGGTTCGGTTCGGAAAAAAGGTGAGGATGCAAAAGGCCATGTTTTACAAAGGAATCCTGGGCTAAAGCCCCTGTTCATATGCCTGCCTGCTTACCACGGGCTGAAGCCCGCGGCAATTCAACCGGAATCATTAATCCAACCAGGTTAACCTAGAACTTTCTTTGAAGCCCGTGGCAATTCAACCAGCAGAAAAAGAGAGCACTCTTTAACTCCGGGAACAGTTTTTTTTACGCGCAAAGGAAGTTGGCAAAATCCTGGCCGGAAGAGTCGTGATCAATCGGTTACCGGTTAGACAAACGATTGCAGATCGTACAGTTTACGATAGATCCCGTTCTTTTCGAGCAGGGTGACATGGTTCCCGTGTTCGACCAGCACCCCGCTTTGCAGCACGATGATCTCATCGGCAAACTGGATGGTTGAAAGCCGGTGGGCGATGACGATGGAGGTGCGGTTGCGCATCAGGTTTTCGAGCGCCTGCTGGACGAGCCTTTCCGATTCGGTATCAAGAGCAGAGGTGGCCTCGTCGAGGATAAGGATCGGGGGGTTTTTCAGCACGGCACGCGCGATGCTGAGCCGCTGACGCTGTCCGCCGGAGAGTTTAACCCCGCGGTCGCCGATATTGGTTTCATAACCCATCGGCATTTTTTCGATAAATTCGTGCGCATTGGCAACCTTGGCTGCCGCGATGACCGCCTCCTCGCTGACATTCTCCATGCCAAAGGCGATATTGCTGAAGACCGTGTCGTTGAACAGGATGGTCTCCTGCGAAACGATTCCCATGAGCCCGCGCAAATCGCGGATAACCAGGTCGCGGATATCGATCCCGTCGATCAGGATGGCGCCGCCGATACAATCATAAAAACGGGGCAGCAGATCCACCATGGTCGATTTCCCGCCTCCCGACGACCCTACCACCGCGATGGTCCTGCCTTTGGGTATAACCAGGTTGAGATTCTTGATGACCGGCTCCTCAACATAGGCAAAGCTCACATTCCGGTACTCAATCTCCGTGTTGAAATCTTTTTTAACCAGCGCATCCGGCTTCTCTTCGATCACCTCCGGTTCGCTCAGCACATGTTCGATCCTGTCGACAGAGGCTGCCCCCTTCTGGATATTGTAAAATGCCTGTGTAATGGCCTTTGCAGGCGGCATCAGCTGGGAAAATATACCAAGATAAACCAGGAATGCCGCTGCATCCAAGAAATTGCCGGGGGTAAACACCAGTTTCCCTCCGTACCATAGTACGATGGTAACGACGCAGGCACTGAGAAATTCACTTAACGGCGAAGCCAGGTCGCGTTTCCGGTATAACCGGATCATTAAGCGGTTATAGTCATGGTTGGTATGTTTAAACCGGGTGTTGACAAATTCTATCGCATTGAAAGCTTTGATGATACGTAAACCGGAAATGGTCTCTTCGATCATCGAGAGGAGTACCCCCATTTTTGCCTGGCCCTTATCGGAGGTCCGTTTCAGGCTTTTACCGATCCTGCCGATGATCAAACCGCTGATGGGGAGCAGTATCAGGACAAAGATTGTCAGTGAAGGACTAATGACAAACAGCGTGAGCAGGTAGGTGATCATGGTGATCGGGTCGCGGAAGGCCATTTCGAGCGAACTCATGATCGACCATTCGACCTCCTGCACATCGGTGGTCATCCTGGCGATAATATCGCCCTTGCGTTTTTCATTGAAATAGGAAAGGGGAAGAATGAGTATCTTCAGGTAAAGGTCATTGCGCAGATCCTTCACGACGCCATTCCGTACAACGGCAAGGAAGTACATGGCCAGGTAGCGCAGCAGGTTTTTTAAAAAATAGAGTACGATGATAACGATGCCGATATATACCAGCATCCGCTCATTTCCGTATTTCTCCAGCATTTGTCCCGTGTAGAAATAGAAATTGTCCTTCAGTGAATTGATTTCGAGACGCAGGACCGGGGCCTCGTGCGGAATGGCCATCTGGTGGAACAACATTTGCAGCACCGGGATAAACAGGGCAAACGAGACCAGGGAGAAAAGGACGGAAAAAATATTAAAAATTACGTTTAGCAGGGCATATACCCAATAAGGGCCGGCAAACCGCAGGATTTTAAAAAAGCTTTTCATTGCTGCAAAGATAAAAGTTTAGATTGAAATAACATATGAATATTGTTATGCCGGGTTTGCCCGGTTTCCAGTTAAAACCTGGTGCGATTCGATCCTAACTTGACGGTAAAGGAGCTTATCCTGCAGGATGCTTCAAATTCCGATCCTGTTTTTTTCCTGGTTCCGGGTTACGATAATTACCCGCGCAGGTGAAGCGATGACAGGTAAATATGAAATTGCCATAACCACCACGTTCATGCAAACCGTAAATGATAATTTATGGCTATTCCATATGGCCCGAAAAAATAAATAGTAACATATGAAATATTTCATGTTTTATCAGATTCCTGCAACGACGGATAATTATATATGTATATTTGTTCACCCATCCATTTGGAAGGTATGATGCTATAAATAAATTATCCAACATCCTGATTAACGGCTTACTATGAAAAATATTTTCTTCCTCCTGAGTATACTGGTACTTTTCTCCGTATCCGCCTGTAAGAAAAGCAGTACATCTGCCGACAACGGGACGGGCACCGCTTTCAAATTCAGCAACCTTGTTGCCAAGGATTCAGTGGTCAAGGTCAACTACGAAACCTCGATCACAGCCCTTGCCACGGGCGACGGGTTAACCTATAAGTGGACCGTGTTATACGGCACCATTTCGGGGAGCGGCGCAACGGTCACATGGTCGGTATGTCACGAAGATAAATTTTCCATCACCTGCCAGGTTACCGACAAGTACAACCACACGGATACCAAGCAGGTGTACGTTCGGGCAAAAAATTAACCCATCCTGTTCTCCCACCTCTTCCCTGTCCTTTCCGGCGTTCCTCCTCTGATGAAGAGGATGACCGGGTATTGCCGCTTGCATAGCGCCTTCCTGAAAATATTAACTTTGCCTTTTGGGGGGACTCAAATGGTCTGATTGATTAGCTGGTTCGTATCATATTCCTTGAGGTTGCCAGAACGAAGGAAATCCAGCAGGAGGCTGAATAATTGGCGGGATTGGTTAATGCGGGAAAATCAAATAGGACGATAATGATTGTTGGTACATGCGATGGTCTAACCCCCTAAGAAACTGGACATGAAATACCACATTAAATGTGTAATTT
>JBAXOB010000047.1:0-41025 GCA_037133475.1 Bacteroidota bacterium | reverse complement strand
TGGCCCCATAGCTCAACTGAATAGAGTAGCTGACTACGGATCAGCAGGTTGGGGGTTTGAATCCCTCTGGGGTCACCAACGGAACAGCCGCTTGCAATTTATTTTGCAAGTGGCTGTCTTCTTTTTGTCCGGGATCAATTAGAATTTCGGATATCGGGGATCAATTGCAAAACCTGGAATTCCCATCTCACATCTCACATTTTGAATCACCCGACGGTTGCAAAAAATGTGAAATCTGAAATGTGAAATTCTGCAAATATTTTCAATATTTTATTGCCGGGGTACTTGAATCTGCTTAATTATTAATTATATTTACATGTTGAACAGTTCCTGTTTATTTTCCGGAACTGCTTGTTTCCGTTTACGATGTGTTAAATTTCTGAGGATGGTTGATTTACGCTAATGATAGGGTAACAATATATTTTCCCCATTAATTAAAAACTAAAAGGAGGCAAACAACATGGAAAACAAAAAAGCTGACCTGGCTGGTCCGGGGATCGGTGATTATGCCGATCTTGAAAAAGTTCTCCCAAGGGATTACGTTTCATTACTGGATCCGCGGGAAACCCAGAATGCGGTAACTGCAGTTAAACAGTACATTGAAGACAACCTGTGCAGGGAACTCAACCTCATGCGGGTGGAGTGCCCGTTGATCGTCGATGTGGAAAGTGGCGTCAATGATTACCTTGACCGTGACGGGTCGAGAACGCCCATCCAGTTCCATATCAAGAATGATTACGACAAACATCCGATCGATGCCCAGGTGGTGCAGGCTGCCACCAAATGGAAAAGGATGGCGCTTAAACAATTTGGCATGAAGGTCGGGGAGGGGTTGTACACCGATATGCGGGCTGTACGCAAGGATTATTTTCTTGATCATGACCACAGCGCTTACGTGGATCAATGGGATTGGGAGCGGGTAATAACCAAAGACGACAGGAATCTGCAGTTCCTGACCGGGGTGGTTGAGAAGATCTGGAAGGTGCTGAAAGGGGCCGAAGAAACTGCCATGACACTTTTCCCGAAGCTGAAGAGTGACAAGTATCCGCCGCTGCCCGACCAGATTAAATTCCTGCATGCCGAAGAGATTCTTGACAGGTTCCCTGACCTGCCCAGGAAACAGCGCGAAACGGAAATCCTGAAAATTTTCCCGGCAGTATTCATCTATGGGATCGGCTGGACACTCGCGGATGGCTATCCCCATGAAATGAGGGCGGCCGATTATGACGACTGGGTAACACCCACCTTATCGAAGGATGGCAAACCCATGCACGGACTCAACGGCGATATCCTGGTGTGGAATTCTGTCACACAGCGCCGTCACGAGCTGACTTCCATGGGTATCAGGGTCAATGCCGAAACCCTGCGCCAGCAGCTGGAGATTACCAACCAGCTTGATTTTTTGAATTTCCCCTATCACAAAGGGATCATAAATAATGATCTGCCCCTCAGCATCGGGGGCGGTATCGGTCAGTCAAGAACCTACATGTACCTGCTTAAAAAAGCGCACCTGGGTGAAACCAGTGTGACGGTATGGCCGAAGATACTGAAGGAGATGTGCCATGCCAAAAATATCCATGTGCTGGATTAGACCTGCATGACGAAACAGTTCCGTTGTATGCTTGTTTGCAAGCAGCGCAGGCAGGGCAACTGATTCCGGAATTCATCTCCCGGCAGCACCTCCTTCCCGCCTTGGAAGGGAAGGAGGTGCTGCCGGGAAATTTCTCTTTTTGCCGCCAATGGCCTCGCCCGGAGGCCTGCAGGTAGTTACAGCCAGTGTTGTATGTTATGCCCGTGTTTTTGAGGGGAGTTGCTATAAGGGTGTCAGCTCGGTGTAAACCTCCCCGAACATACTGACATAATAGGTGGATTTGCCGGTCACAACCCTGCGGAAAGGATACAGGGAGCTGTTACTTTCCCGGCAGGGTCTCCAAACAAGGTCAGAGGAAAGAATTGCTTCATCAGGAAAACGGGTACGGATGATCTCGGCAAATTTTTCCACATCATGATAATGTTCCGCACCGGGATGGGTAAACGGGGTGAATGACAATACCTCGCCACTGTGTGCATCAACCTCGGCGACACAGATCATTTTTCCGTTCAGCAGCCAGTATAGAATATAATAGGAGGAGCCCTCTTCGTCGAGCCGGGAAACAAGCAGGCAATGGATCAGGTCCACATTTTCAAGGCACTTTTGAAGGGAACACGGATGCGGGATGTCGGTTTCCTCGATCGCCGCAATCGTGTACAAGATGGCCTGATCTCTTGAAATGAGTTCCATAACATAGCAAATATAGCAATTATTTACTGCAATGTCAAGGGATTGGGTTTATTCCTTCCGTGATACGGTGCGACCCTTGATAACTACTGCAATAAATATTAAAAGTCCTGTATCTTTGTCGGTGGAACTGCCTTTTCACAGCAAGAAGCTGGAAAAAGGGAGGGCTGACACAACACCGGGAATATGCGTTTTTTTCTTTTTCTCCTGCTTACTTTCTCTTTGTCATGGCATGCTGGCGCCGGGAAACCCTATTCATTCCTGGTAAAAGCCACTCATCACTATAAGGATGTCGTTTCAGGATCGGGGTTGAACCACGGCGGAAAGAAATCGATCGACTCCCTGCTCTCCCTGCCTTCGGATTCAGCAAGCTTTAACAGGGCCTATTCGATATCGTGGGAAATCGGGCTGTTCCTGCTGGAGCAGGGGAACCATGCCAAAGCCCTCGACATTTTCAATGACCTGCGGCAATACCTCGAGTCGCTGACAGCAAAAACAGCGGAAGATCAAAAAAAAATCGCATCGGTTTTCAACGTGATCGGCGCTATCTATGAAGAAACCGGGTTGTGGAATGATGCCCTTGCCATGTATATGAATTCGCTGCAGCTTTGCAATACAACCGATAACAAGGCCGGCAAGGCAAAGGTGTTCAACAACCTTGGGAAGCTCTATTTCAACCGGAATGACCTGGTTAAGGCCGAGGAGCTCTTTAATAAGGCGGTCGAGATCAACAAGCAGCTGAATATCAGGTCCGAACTTTTCAATAATTACAATAACCTGGCAGGCGTTTACAACCGCCGGCACAACTCTGCCAGGGCCCTGGAATATGCCCTGATTGCACTGAACCAGCTCGACATCAACAGGAATTTTTACGATCTTTCCATTGTATATTCCAACATCGGCAGTTTGTACCAGGACATGGGCAATTTCCCGGTGGCATTATCCTATTACCAGCAGGCTGCAGGGATCCAGGAGAGCAAATCATTCCAGGAGGCCCTGCTCCGCTCTTATATGAGCATCTCCTCGCTGCACCAGGCGATGCACAAACAGGATTCTGCAACCTACTATGTGGCGCGGTCCCTGGATCTTGTGGAAAAACTTAACAATCCTTCGCAAAACCTCTTCGTTTACCGTACGGCAGCCAAATACTTTGAAAAGGTAAAGGATTACCGCAAGGCATATGACCTTTATGCGCGGTACCTTGTCCTGAATGATTCGCTAGAAGCGCTGAACAGCCTTAACAGAATCGAGCAGATCCAATCGGTTTATGAAGTTATCAACAAGGAGAAGGATAACAAGATACTGCAGCAGAAAATCATTCTGCAGGATCTCGCTATCCAGCGTCAGCGGATCGTCCTGATCGGGGCCGGTACGCTTGTATTGTTCTTCATCTACTTTCTTTTCAATATTATACGCCAGAACCGCCGTGAACGGGAGAAGAACCAGATGATCATGAAGCAGGCGGAGTTGCTTCACCAGCAGGAAAAAAACCTCTTGATCAGCAAGGAACATACCCTTGAACTGGAGCTTGATTACAAAAACAGGCAGCTGACCTCCTATGCGATGCACCTTGCCAGGAATAATGAATTTGTCATTAAAACGACGGATGAACTGAAACAGATATCGCTGGGAATCAATGCCCGGGATAAGGACCGGTCGGAACGGGTCAGGCAGATGATCTCCGACCTTCAGCAATATTCGTCGGGGCACGACTGGGAGGAATTCCGCCTCTATTTCGAAGAGGTACACCAGTCGTTTGAAAAAAACCTGAGCGCAGCCTTTAAGGATCTTTCCCCAAACGACAGAAAGATCTGCGCGCTGTTAAAACTGGGCTTATCCACCAAGGAAATTGCCGCCATCACCTTCAGGGAACTCCGCAGCGTTGAGTCGGCCAGGAACAGGCTTCGGAAAAAACTAGGGCTTGCCGCCGATGTGAATATCCAGAATTTTCTGTCGCAATTTTAATGCCTGGTATTCAGTAATATATTATTTATTGCCGTAGTAAAATCCCACGAAAAGCAATCAATGCCGTAGTATGGATATGGCATATTTATTTTTATTCAGCCCGATTTTTGATTATTTTTACATGTAATTTTAAAAATCATTCAACTTTATCATTAAAAAAATGAAAACGAATCGAATTCTGTCCGATCAGACAGCGTGCCTGACTGGCATAGCTGCGTTAGCCATGCTCTTTCTCCTTTCCTTTTTCCCGGGTCAGGCAAGGGCACAGTGGAATACCAATACCTCCGTCAACATCCAGATTTCAGGACTTCCCACTGCCGATATCGAATCGGTCGCTACCACTGATGGCAAGACGTGGATTGCATTTTACCATCAGAATGGGGGCAACTATGATATGAGGGCACAGCTGGTGGATGCAAACGGATACAAGCTCCTGGGACCCGACGGCATGCTGGTCAGCAACCAGACTTCCGGTTCTGCCACCTTTGTATTCAATGTATGTGTTGACGGATCCAATAACCTGATCATCGGATGCCAGGATGAACGTACGGGAAGCGACCAGGCGGTCGTGTACAAGGTATCACAGGCCGGCGCACAGTTATGGGGAGCTACGGGGATCGTCCTCGGTGCTGGTCTTTCTCCCTATCCCTGCGCCCTGAGCAACGGGGAGACGGTCATTGCCTGGAACGAATCCACCAGCAACACGCTGAAGATGCAGAAAATAACCACCAGCGGTACTGCTGCCTGGGGCACGCCAATTACCGTTATGGTGGGAACGGCCTATACCACCCGCGGGCAGATCGTGGCCAATACGGCCGGAAAGTTCACCATGGTTTACCAGAAACGCGGCGTCGGGATTTCAACCACCCTCTATACCCAGATGTATGATAATTCAGGAACTGCGCTGTACGGTCCCTTGCAGATATGCAACCTTACCACCAGCGGCGCCCGGTATTACTCGATCGTTGCTGAAGTCGATACCACTTACTTCGGCTATTATGCCTCCGTTGGCAACCGGTTTAATTCATACCTGCAGAGGATCAACCCTGCCGGTACGCTTCCATGGGGAGTAAACGGTTCAAATTTCAACACGGCTGTCAGTACCTCCGACAATTACCAGGGAACCACCAATATCAATATGACGCCGGGATCGAATTATGCCTGGTCGGTTTGTACCTTCAGCGATCCAAACCAGACAGTCTATGGCGTTTATATCCAGAAGTTCCTGAAGACTACCGGCGCCAGGATGTTCACCGATGCCGCGAAGGTCGTCTTTGCCATCAGCGCGAGCTCCGACCAGCAATGGGGCAGCCTGGCACTGGTTAATGACACGCCTATGTTCATGGAAGAGGATGTCAACTACAAAATTTATGCCACCCGGCTTGATGCCAGCGGCAACTTTTTATGGCCCGGCGGCCGGATTGAACTCAGTTCGACCACGGCAACCCTGGGTACTCCCAAAATGCGGAACGGTTTTACCCCGGATGGCCCCAACAGGTGCGCAGGGGTGTGGACCGAAAACAGGACAGGTAGCTATATGGGTTATGCACAGGGCGTTTCCATCGGAGGTCTTGTCGGACTTACCGTCGCTACGCAGGGTGCAGTCCCTGCAACCATCACCACTCCGCTTGGCACATTACAGATGGTGGCTACCGTGTTTCCCGCCACTGCCAACCAGAATGTAACCTGGAGCATTGTTCCCGGCACAGGCTCCGCCTCCATCTCTGCGGGCGGATTGGTTACCGCGATTAGCAATGGAACGGTTTACGCGAAAGCGACCGCTGTTCAGGATGTTACGGTAAAGGACTCGTTGCTGGTAACCATTTCAAACCAGTCGTCGTTTGCCCCAACCGTTATCACACTGGCCGCCACTGCTGTAGCGGGAACAACCGCAACCCTGAATGGTTCGGTAAACGCCAACTCGGCATCGACCACCGTTACCTTCAACTATGGTCTCACGGTTGCTTACGGAAATACGGTTGCAGCAACCCCCGGAACGGTTACCGGTAACTCTGCCACCCCCGTGCTGGCAAATCTCACAGGTTTGTTACCCGCCACCACTTACCATTTCAGGGTTTCAGCAACAAATGCAGTGGGTACCACCAATGGCGGCGATCTTACCTTTACCACGCCGGCGCTTGCGCCTACGGTTGTCACAAATGTCGCAACCAATGTCCTGGTAACCGGCGCCACGATGAATGGTACGGTCACTGCCAACAATTCAACCACGACGGTTTCCTTTGACTATGGACTTACCGTTGCTTACGGGAGTAACATTGCCGCCACACCCGCAACGGTTACGGGCATGACGCCGACGGCTGTCCTGGCGACCCTGACCGGTCTGCCTACCCTCACACTCTATCATTACCGCTGTGTCGGCGTCAACTCAGCCGGTACGATTTATGGCACCGACATGACCTTTACAACAGGTTGCCAGACACCAGTTACTCCGGGTGCCATCTCAGGTTCCACCAGTGTTTGCCAAAACCAGGCCGGTGTGGTTTATTCGGTTCCTGCCATCACCAATGCCACCGGATATACCTGGACCGTTCCAACAGGTGCTTCCATCACCGCGGGAGCCGGTACCAACTCCATCACGGTCACCTATTCACCGACGGCTGTGTCAGGGAATGTTACCGTTACTGGTACAAACTCATGTGCAACAGGACCTACCGGCTCACTGGCCGTCACGGTTAACACACTGCCCGTACCGACAGTTACCGGCACCTCGACCCTCTGTATCGGTTCGGGAACCTACACCTATACCACCGAAGCCGGTATGAGTAACTACGTTTGGACTGTTTCTGCCGGGGGTACCATCCTTTCGGGAACCGGCACCAATGCGATATCCATCCAATGGAATACCGCCGGCGCACAGACCATTACCGTCAATTATAACAGTGCTGCCGGTTGCCCGGCTTTGACACCGACCTCCTTCCCCGTGACGGTTAACGGGGCTCCCGCAACCCCCGGCACCATCACCGGTATTGCCACGCTTTGCGCGGGTACCCAGGGAGTCGCCTACTCGGTGGCAACCGTTGCCGGCGCCCTTTCCTATGTGTGGACGGTTCCGACAGGGGCAACCATTGCCACGGGATTCGGAACCAACGCCATCACGGTTAATTATGCCAATAACGCGGTTTCAGGCGCCGTCACCGTATCGGGGAACAACCTTTGCGGAAATGGTACTGTTTCGAGTCTCAGCGTAACCGTCAACCCGATCCCGGCGACACCGGTGATCACGGCCAACGGCTATACACTGACCTCCAGCGCTCCGGCCGGGAACCAGTGGTATCGGAACAGTGCATCCATTGCAGGCGCTACCGCCCAATCCATAGTGGCCACGTTACCCGGCTATTATACAACCGTGGTAACCCTGAACGGCTGTGTGTCGGATACATCCAATAAAATCTATATCGTCGTAGGGATCAATGAGAAGGCTGCTGCAAACGTCAGTATTTACCCGGTTCCCAACGACGGAAGGTTTAGCATCTCCATCAGCGGCTCACAGGAAAAATCCTATCAGCTCGCGGTATTCAATACCCTTGGTGAAAAGGTTTATGGTGAACAAACCATTGATATTTCCGGAACTACGGTAACCCAGGTTGATCTTCGCCCTGTCCCCGCCGGGCTTTACACGGTAATCCTGAAAAACAGCGATAACCAGGTAGTCAGCAAAATCATGGTTAACAGGTAGAAACTACAGCCTGCCTTATTCTGAGTAAATTTAAATGGCAAAACGGAAAGCTATCTTGATAACTTTCCGTTTTGCCATTTTATCATTTTCATCAGCTCCTCGCCAATCCCGATTTTATAACCATCCGAAAGATAGTTGATCACGCCGTCGGGGCTGATGAACAGGGCAACCGGGGAATTTTTAATGCTGCTGACGGCAAGTTTGCAGTCGGCAAGCTTGACCGGAAAGATTGTCTCAAAGGAATAGCTGATGGTTGACGGGATACTGGCAGCCTCCTTTTGCCTGAAAATTTTCATCTGATCCTCTGTTGGGAAAACAAGGACAAAGGTTCCCTTCCAGCCTTCAAATTCAGTTTTCATCTGCCTCAGGTCGGCAAAAAGATGTTTGGTTGGCTCTTTATCAGGATCCACCCATATCAGGATCATTCCCTTTGTGACCGTATATCCTGGCAGTGTCGTATTGATCCTGCCATAAACAGGGGGAGCAATCTGGTTTTTTCTCAACGATACGGCCAATGGCACGGTTTGCCCTGGACCCAGGGTGAAGCACTGGAGGGTTGCAAGCACGGTGCCTCCCTGGATGCGGTTGCCGGTGACCATCATATAGCTGCCCGGAGCAACCGAGAGGGTACAGGGAAAATTTCCAAGCCGGGGATCTGTCTCGTAATCGAGCGACCTGAAAAATCCGTCATCATATTTTTCAATGGTGAAGTGGGTGTAATATTCAGGTTTTCTTTCATTTGCCGGAGCAGAGGTAAGTACGATACTGCCGCGGCTGTTGCTTTCCTGCTCGTGTTTTTCAAAGAAAACATCGTGCCAGGTCTCCAGAAAGAAATACTGGGGAACCCTGGTTCCTGACTCCAGCCGGGCCGGTATACCAAAACTCCGGCACATCGCTACAAAGAGGATATCGCGGGAATGGCCGTCTGCAACCTTCAGCTCAAAGACCCCGGCCGGGGTAAGGGGGGCGCGGCTCCAGTTTGCGGTATTGTCGGCCGTGATGGATGATCTTATCCATTTAACGAGTTCTTCAGGGTTTTTCCTGAACTTACCGATGGAAGCAGCGTCGGTTTTTTCCCTGAACAGCGTTTTAAAGGGTTTAAGCCATTCATTATCTACCCGGGGCGACAGGATGTACTCCCTGAACATATCCTGCCTGACGCCGGATATTGCCATATCGGGGATACCGGAGACCTGGTCAGTCAAAACATCAGGCGTCACATCGCGCAGATCCTTTTCCGAAACATTGGCCAGGAGGGGAAAGATGTACGGTTGTAGCTTTTCAGGTGTACTGGTGATGAAATCAATGATCCCGCGCCAGTTTCCGCGCGATTTTTTCAGGAAGGACCACAACGTGTCACCGTTGAGTTTAAGGGTATGCGCAAGCCTGAAGCTTTTTGACGAATCGATAAAGGTAGATTCATAATCGGCACGAAGCTTGTCCTCGAATTCAAGTCTCGTTGTATTCAACGCTTTCAGTGAATCGCTGACCTTCACGCCGGTGGTGATCTCCGGAGGCGGCACCAGGTCGAGGGTTTGGGTGAATACAGCCCCAGGTTTCAGGGAGAGGACGATGAGGGCCGTATCAGTACTCGCAACCGTGACCTTTGTAAATCCAAACACCCCCTTTTTGGCTGCCCAGATCAGCAGGTCGCCATGACCGGTTTGGAAGGAGGCAAGCCCCTGCTTGTCGGTGACGGTTTTATGCAGGGTGTAAAATTCGGCATAGTTATAAAGCTGGAATTCGATGGTGGCACTGTCAACGGGCCTTTTCTGTTCATCGACCACCTTCCCGACAATCCGCCTGGTGGCGGCATAATTTGAGAGTACGTTGATCCTGGTGAATCGCGTATCCCTGACCAGGACATCCTCGGGACCCTGGTAATCGCCGAAAACATTGGTATTTACCAGCATGGCCCTTTTGGCCGGAGCCGTAAACCAGGCAAGGTCGAGATCTACATCGGGTTCACAGGCGCCGATAAAGTGCCATTTCCCGTTGACCCACACCTCTACCCAGGCGTGGTTGTCGTCGCTGTGGGCCCATCGCGGGGTATAGCACTGGCGGGCGGGGATGCCCACCGAGCGGAGGGCTGCAACGGTGAGGGTCGATTCTTCGCCACACCGGCCATAGGCTGTTTTTACGGAGGCCAGCGGGGAGGAGGTCCTTCCATCCGACCCGCGATAGGTCACCTTTTCGTGGCACCAGTGGTTGACCTCCAGCACGGCCTCCTTCATCGGCAGTTTCTTGATATGGTCTTTCAATTCCATAAAGAAGACCCAGCGGGAGGAATCGAGGTTCTCGTTGTTTACGCGGACCGGCAGAACGAAATGGCGGAAAAGCTCCTCCGGAACGGTCTTTCCCCAGCTGAAGGTATCCTTCGCGGCAAAGGAGGCCCTGACATTATGCAGGAAGAACTCCCCGTCGTAGTCGGCCAGGTCGCTTAGCGGCGCGTAGGCATAGAGAAATTCAAGCGCCTCTTTTTCCCTGAGGGTCAGGCGCTGGCCGAAAACACCGAAAAGCTGTTGCGAACGGTTTTTGGCGAGCTCTTTTTGTTTCTCAAACTGCTTTTCAACCTTTTCACGGTAGCTCTTATCTGTAATAAAATGGTCGTTGCGGCAGCCGGAAATGATAAGAAAAATCAACATGCCGGGGATGAGCAGGGTTTTCATGGTGTGTGACTGAATTGAGTTTGCGTTAATATGACGAGGGAAAACTTATGCACAAACCTATTACTTTTTGGTGAATTGGGGATTAAGGATAAAAAAAATGTCATGGATGAAAATGAAATAGCCAGGAAAGTCCTCTGGATATCCTTGCAAGTTCATAAATCATTGGGACCGGGATTACTGGAAAGTGCCTATAAAGAATGCCTTGCCTATAAACTTCAGCAGGCTGGATTGAAAATTGAAAAGGAGGTTCCGATGCCTTTGGTATTTGAAGGGGTTAAACTTCAGTGCGGCTACCGGATTGATCTGCTGATCGAACATAAGGTTGTTGTTGAAATTAAAAGCGTTGACTCGCTGAATGATGTTCACCTTGCTCAAATATTAACCTATATGAAACTTGGAAATTTCAAACTTGGATTGCTGATAAATTTCAATGTAGCACTTTTGAAGCAAGGGATAAGAAGAGTCATTTATGGATCGCTGGAGGATTTTTAACCACAATGACACAATGAAGGCACAATGGACACAAGGTAAGTTTAATGGCAATGATTTTTAAACTTGTGACACATAAGTCATTATAAGTTGGTATGTAGGAATGACCTTTTTTGAATCATTGTTATTAACTCAACATGAATGGCATTGCACAGAAAGGCCAGTTTCCTGCATTGTGCCATTGTGTAAACCATTGTGCCATTGTGGTTAAATGGAGAGTCATCAATATACCTCAGGTCTAAAAAAACAATTATTAGTACCTGAACACCATCTCCCCGTCCTTAAGGGGAAATTCGGCAGCCCGCTCGTGGAGCGACCGCAGTTTCAGGGTATAATCGTTATCGGCCGAGCGGACTGTCATCACGTCGTCGAACGAATGGAGGACCAGGCGGACCGAGGTGAATTTGGAGACAAACTTCCCCTCGCCCTTTGCAAAGATGATCTGCCTGTGAACAGGATCAAAGGTGATCACCCTGCGGAGATACTGCCCGGTTTCAAACTGGTAGGTCAAACCGTCATCCTCATAGTAGGTGAAACTGTTTGATTTGGATCCGTTATAGATATGGATATCCAGGGTGGAAGAGGGTTTCTGTGCCGTAAACTGAACGTCCGACTGCATGGGTATGATCGCCGAAGCCCTAGCAAACACAGGGAGGTCATTTAATGGTGCGTCAACGGTAACCTCGGTATTGCCCTTGTAATATTCGCCACTGCTTACCCTGTACCAGCCATCGCCCGGAAGATATACCTTTGCCGCATCCTGGTTACAGGAAACCGGCGCTACCAGCAGGTTATCGCCAAACAGGTATTCATTCTGGTAACTGTACCAGAAAACCTTTTCATCAAAGGTATACCCGATTGCCAGGCTGCGCGAAACGGGCAGCCCCGACACGGTTGATTCATAAAATGCCGAATAGATATAGGGAATCAGCCGGTACCGCTGGGCGATCATAGGGGTTACCAACCGCTCTGTATTCAGTCCGAACGACCATGGCTCCTTGGCTTTGGTATCCCAGGCCGAATGGTTGCGGTAAAAGGGAGTATAAACCCCGAGCGACATCCACCGCGCGAAGAGCTGTTCAGAGGGGTTTCCCATAAACCCGCCGACATCAGCCCCGGTGAAGGAGATGCCTGAAAGCCCCAGCCCGGTTACCATCCGGGTTGACAACAGCATATGGTCGTCGGTGGCTTCATTATCGCCGGTCCACACGGCCGAAAAGCGCTGGATGCCGGCATAGCCCGCGCGGGTCAGGATCAACGGCCGCCTGCCCTTGAGCAGCTCCCGCGTCCCCTCATAGGTTGCGCGTGCCATCTCCAGGCCATAAATGTTATGCACCTGGGCCATGGCGGCCATCCTGCCTTCAAAGGAAAACTGGACGATGCCGGGAATGCTTTGTCCCCAGGCGCTTGGCTCGTTCATATCGTTCCAGAACCCTTCGACACCCGGCTCTGAAAGCCGGCTGAAGGAGGCGCCCCACCATTTTCTCACAGCCTCCATGGTGAAATCAGGGAAATGGCACCTGCCGGGCCAGACGCTGCCGATATAGTTGCTGCCATCGGGATATTTGGCGAAGTAACCGCTGGCAACCCCTTCATTATAGGCAAAATAGTCCTTGTCGACCTTGATCCCCGGGTCGACGATCGTGGCCACATGAAACCCCATGTCGTTGAGTTTGCCGATCATCGCCTTTGGCTGGGGAAAGCGTTCTTTATCCCAGGTGAAGATCTTGTACTTGTCCATATAGTCGATGTCGAGGTAAAGCACATCGCAGGGGATCTTTTTCTCGCGGAATTTCGCAGCAATGCCCATCACCTCCGATTCGGGAAAATAGCTCCAGCGGCATTGCTGGTAGCCCAGGCTCCAGATGGGAGGCATGGGCATCCTGCCCGTGAGCCAGGTATAATCGCGGATGACGCCGGCTACCGTGGAGGCACCGAAAATATAGTAGTTCATCTCTCCGCCTGCTGCCGAAAAACCTGAGAATTTCTCATCCGAGGAGGCGCCGAAATTAAACTTTGTCCTGTAGGAGTTGTCCAGGAAAATACCGTAGGTGACATGGTCATGGATACCGATAAAAAAGGGGATGCTCTGGTATAACGGATCAGCCTTCGTGGAGTAGGCCGGGACGTCTGAGTTCCAGTTTTCAAAGGAGTTTCCCCGCTTGTCAAGGTTCCCGGTCTTTTCACCAAGCCCCAGGAATTTCTCATCCGCAAACAGCTTTTTATAACAGGAAACCTCCGTTCCCAGCCATGAAACGGGCATGCCGGGCTGGTCCTCGGAGATGACACTGCCCGAAAGTTTTTTAACCGCTACACGGAAGGGGGTCTTATAAACAACCACGATCAGCGAATCGGTTGCCAGCTGCAGGGAATCGCCGTTTTCAGCAAGTTTTTTAAAGCCGGCGCCGGGGTTTTGAACCACCGCATAGGAAAAGTCATCCTTTGGCTCGTTCCGGGTGATCCTCAGGCGGATCACGCCGGCGCTGTATGCCTCGATCCTGGCAAAGGCGTTTACCGTTTTCACTTCAATTCCATGAACGGTTTGCTTCACCGATTTTACATTTCCTGTGAAAACGGCCAGGTCGCCCTGTCCCTTCAATAGGAATGGCGTTATGAAAAGAAACGTGAGAATGAGTTTTCGGAACATAGGGCAGGGGGTTTTATAACATGTTCAAATTTAAAAAGAAATTCGAACACCATCCCCGAAATAATCATCCCGGCAGGATGAAGATTTACAGGTTCCCCTGTTCGGTACGGTTGATGATCTCGTTCTGAAGATCCTCGCCCAGGTCGTTGAAATAGTCGGAATATCCGGCAACCCTGACGATCAGGTCGCGGTACTTTTCGGGATGTTTCTGGGCATCCCGCAGCGTGGTTGCCGAGACTACATTGAACTGGATATGGTGCCCGTCCATCTTGAAATAGGAGCGGATCAGGGCGGTTACCTTGCTGATGCTCTCTTCGTCGTTAAAGAAGCCGGGGGAGAATTTCTGGTTCAGCAGTGTTCCGCCCGTGCGGATATGGTCGATCTTGGCGGCTGATTTCAACACGGCGGTAGGGCCTTTGCGGTCGGCGCCCTGGACGGGGGAGATACCCTCCGACAACGGTTCGCCGGCCTTGCGGCCGTCGGGCAGCGCCCCGATGACACTGCCGAAATAGACATGGCAGGTGGTCGGGAGCATGTTGACCCGGTGGGCGCCGCCGGTGGCATTGGGCCGTCCGTTTACGCAATCGTAGTAGAGTTCAAATACGGCCCTGGCCTGGTCGTCGGCGCTGTCGTCGTCATTGCCGTATTTCGGTGTGTCGTAGACCAGCCCGGCACGGAATTCACCGAAATCCCTGAAGTCATCCTGCAGCGCCTTCAGCATCCCCTTCATGGTGATGCTCTTCTTATCAAATACATGATATTTCAAAGCTGTCAACGCATCGGTGATCGTGCCGAGACCCACGCCCTGGATGTAGGTGGTGTTATAACGGGCGCCGCCGGCGTTGTAGTCGGTGCCGCCGGCAATACAGTCGTCGATGATCAGGGAAAGGAAGGGCACGGGCAGGTACCGTGCAAAGATCTGTGCAATGACGTTGTTGCCTCTGATCTTGATATCGATGAAATGCCGCAGCTGTTTGCCGAAGGCGGTCATCAGTTCATCGAAGGAGGTAAACTCTTCTGGATTCCCGGTCAACGGTCCGACCTGTTTTTCCGTTCGCGGATCGTAGCCGTTGTGTAGCGTGATTTCAAGTATCTTGGGGATGTTGAAATAGCCGCTCAGGATATAGGCTTCGGTGCCGAAGGCCCCTGCCTCCACGCAGCCGCTGGCTCCGCCGTTGCGGGCATCGGCAATATCTTTTCCCTGCCTGACCAGCTCCTGGATAATGGCGTCGGTATTGAAATAGGAGGGTTGGCCAAACCCGGTTTTCGTGATCTGCAGGGTTCGGTGGATCAGGCTGTCGGGATTTTTACGGCTCACCTGGACCATTGAACTGGGTTGCAGCAGCCGCATCTCTTCGATCACATCGAGCAGGATGAAGGTCATTTCGTTTACGGCATCCGACCCGTCGGCTTTAACCCCGCCGAGGTTGATCAGCGAGAAATCGGTATAGGTATTGCTCTCCTGCGCCGTTACACCAACTTTGGGAGGGGCAGGGTGGTTGTTGAATTTGATCCAGAAACTCTGCAGGATCTCCGTGGCCCCCTCTTTTGTCAGGGTACCCTGTTCGACCTCCCGTTTGTAAAAGGGGTAGAGGTGCTGATCGAGACGGCCCGGGTTGAAGGAATCCCACGGGTTTAGCTCGGTAATCACGCAGAGATGCACGAACCAGTAGTATTGAAGGGCTTCGTGGAAGGTTTCCGGCGCATTGGCAGGAATCCTGTGGCAAATTCGGGCAAGCTCGAGAAGATCATCGCGCGTGGCGAGCGAAGCATTGTCCGTTGCCTGGTTTGTGATAGCTGTAGCCTGGCTTTCGAGCATGGACGCATACCGGTTAGCAAAGCGGATAACAGCATTGGCTGCGATCTCCATGGCCTTAAGCTCCTCATCCTTTTGCAGGCTGAGGGGATCATTCAGCCAGTCGATACGCTTACGGGTTTCCCTGATCTCCCCAACCAGATCAAGCATCCCTTTGCGATAGATCTTATTTCCGGCTACGGTGTGTCCTGGTCCGCGCTGCTCCTGGAATTCGGTGAATATGCCGGCCCTGTATGCATCCAGCCATTCGGGTGAAACCGACCGCATCACCCTGTCGCGGTTACTCCTGCCATCCCAGAAGGGGATGATCACCTCCTCATAGCTTTTCCTGGTTTCGCCGTCAACCCTGAAGGAGACCTTTTTCCGCTGATCCAGGATATCCAGGTCGTCCAGCGTATGGACACAGATCTCGGGATAGGTTGGACAGGCTTTGGGAGCGGGGCCGCGTTCCCCGACGATCAATTCCCCGGGGTTATAGCACAACTCCTTATGGGTGAGGATATAGTCGAGGGTCATGGCGCGCATTACCGGCACCGACACTTCACGGTCAATACCGGAGTCGTAAAACCGGGTTACCAGCAGCGCCCGCTCGGCTGAGATACGGTTAACCGCCTTCAGGCTGGCGGCGCGGAGAAAACTGATTCGGTCGGTCATAGGATGGATGTTTGGAGCTCCGGGCGATCACGAGGCCGGGAAGTGCAAAGTTAAGATAAAGGATCCAATTTCAGATAGGTTAGGTTGGATTTGCTTGCTTGGGGCAGCTCCGGGGTTGCAGGCTTTTTTTACCACAATAGGCACAGTAGGGCACATTAGCAAAACAAACTTTTCTAATGTGTCCTATGTGCCTTTTGTGTTTTTTTTCACACCGGAACCCCGAACCCCGTAGTTTCACCATGTCCTGGAATTATGATAAATTTGCACCGGAAATCGCCTAACCCTTACCTCCATGAAAAAAATATGTTTTATCCTCCTCCTGGGATTTTCCGCCATTCAGATCATGGCGCAGAACGCTGTCGGATTCGATGCCGGGTACCTGAGAACCCACATCAGCATTGCCGAATACATCCGGTCAGGCCGCAGCACCAGCCTGCTGGATTCGGTGAGTATCAGCCCCGACAACGGCTCATTCCAGGCTGCCTTTACCACTGACATCGACCTGGGTAAAGGACTCTTTCTCTCAACGGGATTTCATTATGCCAGGAAGGGGATGAACAGGGTTGCCTTCAGCGACTCCGCAACCACCTACTTTGTTGAAGCAACCCAGCACTATGTCGGATTGTCGGTGTTGATCGAGTATCGTTACAAATTTAAAAAGAGCAGGTTTGGAATTTTCGCCGGGGCAGGCCCGCAGATTGACTTTGCTGTTGGAAAACCAAACAATGGCGTGCTTTATTCAGGAAAAGGGACCAATTTGCTGATGCCCTTTTGCCGGTTTAGTGAAACTGACCTTTCGGTCGCAGTCGAAGCCGGACCCACCTTTAAATCCGGCCCCGGCGACTTTTTCGTTAAGTTATGCTACCATTACGGACTGAGTGATGTGCTCGAAGATCCTTACGTCATCGGGAGGAGCTCCTCATTTGGCATCTCAGCCGGTTACAGGGTCAGGCTGAAGTAAACCACTCTTTTTTGCAGGCGTTGCCTGCGCGATAGCTTCATCCTCCGATACTGACCTTCATTCCCATATCCTCAAACTGTTTTTTCAGCGGTAACAGCTCCTCCGCCTTCAGGTCGGGAAGATGCTGCAGCTGATTGGTTTTACAGAATCTCCGGTATTTTTCTTTTGCCATCGAATGATAGGGCAGCAGGCTGAGAGGCGGTAACGGCGCGGCAAGTTCGTTACCCAGGAAAGCCATCATGTCGCGGATATTTTCCTGTGTATCGGTGATTCCCGGGATAACGGGAAACCGGAGGATCATGTGTTTCCCCGACTGATGAAGGTATTTAAGGTTTTCGAGGATGACCCGGTTTGAAACGCCGGTATATTTCCTGTGAAGTTCATTATTCATGATTTTCAGGTCAAACAGCACAAGGTCGGCAAGGCTTGCCGTATGTGCCATTGCTTCGGGCGTGGCATAGCCGGAGGTGTCGAGGGCGGTATGGAACCCCCTTTGCCGGCAGGCCTGCAGCAATTCAGCCAGGAATGCCTCCTGCAGCATCGGCTCGCCGCCCGAAAAGGTTACCCCGCCTGATGATTCTTCGTAAAAGACCCGGTCTTGTCCGACCTCGGTCATCACCTCGTCAACCGTCATCCATTTTCCCGCAATCTCCGCGCGGTCAAAGGCTTTCCCGCCGAGACTCAGGTGTTTGACAGAGGTCTCGGGAGAGGGGTCGCGGCTTTCGGGATTATGGCACCACCAGCATGAGAGCGGGCATCCCTTGAAGAAAACAGTCGTTCGGATGCCCGGGCCATCATGCACGCAGAACCTGCGGATGTCAAATACCAGGCCTGTTTCTGGGATCATGGCTTACTGTTCGGTATAAAACCTGATCATCCTGACAATGGCATCGCTGCAGGCCGGGCAGAATCCCTTTGCTTCATTGCTTTTCATGCGGCAATCCATCATCGGGCTGTATATCCCTTTTGACAGATATCCGCCGCCTTCAAACATACCCGTGGCCGTTTTGAATTTGTCGGTCCGGGGCGTGGGAAGCGGTATTTCGGGGGTCACCATCTTTTTCCATTTTGAGTCGAAGTTCACATTGGTCGTGATATTGGGCTCCCAGGGCTCGAATTTGAGGTTGTAATAGTCGCTGTAGGTGATTTCGGAGGTATAATACTCGTCGGCAAGGCCGGCAAACTCATGGCCGAATTCATGGATGGCCACGATCTGCGACAGCTGATGGTTCACAGTTCCCTCCCCGTAATGGTTGTAAAACCCGCCTCCCCCGTAACGGCTGCTGTTGATCAGCACGAAAATGACATCATAGGGTACCGTTGCGGCGATATCATATACCGATTTGGTATCGAAGGTGGTCAGGTACCGGTCCATGTCGAAGGTGTAGAAACTGCTGTGAATATTGGTGTTTACGTATACATCCTTACCCGGGATGGTGATCCCTGATTCGTCGGAGGGTGATTCAATGGCATAGAAATTGAATTGATCGCTATTGCCGGCATAGGGCTCTACCGACATGAAATAATCCCTCATCCTTGCGGCATCTTTCCTGAATTTTTCCATTTCGCCTGCGGTGTACCCCTCGGCAATAAAGGCAATGTCGACATGGTTTTCAGGATCACCCGAATCTTTGATCTTGTTGAAGGGATAGGTGTGAATGAGTTCATGGTTAATGAAATAATCGGTAGGATTGATGAACCGTTCGAAAAGGGTTTCAAACTTATCGGTATCGTACGACCGTTTTTCAATGACAAAACGGATGGTGTTTTTCGGATAGGGCAACACGGCGGTCATGGGGAAGGCCCTTTTCATCTTTTTGGCCTCTGCCGTGCCTTTCCATTCCTGGAACAGAGAACTGAACCCTCTTGAAAAGAGCAGCTTGTTCGTTGCTGAATCGAAGGCCATGTAGCGGTAACTGCCGTAGTTAAAGGGATCCGTGAGGTTCTTATGCGGTCCGCCCCAAGTGGGTTCCTCCTTCATCTGGCTGAAATAGACGATCTCCGATTTCGCATCGCCGGCCAGGAAATAGTCGATCCGTAAAGTGGAGGGTTTGAAATTCGTTTTGAATGACGTTGCGTCGTCGGTAACAGGCACGGCAGTCACAAGGCCGGTATTGATTTTCTGTGAAAAACCGGTTCCCGGCAAGGTCATCGCTGCAACGGCCATCATGGCCAATCCTGATTTTAAAATATTCATATCCTGAAGTTTATTAAATTTCTAAATCTGATAGATCACAAATGAACCAGTGATGAACCTTAAACTATTTTGCCCTAAAAGGAACCCTCCTATGACCTCCCATTCCGTTAATTAACCAGGTCGCGTACCTGCACGACGATCATCCCGGTGAGCATTAAAAAACAGCCGATCATCATCCGCTCGGTAAGGTGCTCGTTCAGGAGAAGCCATCCGGCCAATACGGCAAACACGGCTTCCAGGCTTAGGATGATGGAGGCGTAGGCTGGATGCGCCGTTTTCTGGGCGACCACCTGCAAGGTATAGGCTATTCCAACCGAGAGGATGCCCCCGTAGGCGATCGGGATCCACCCCTGTATGATTGAAACCAGGTTTACCGGTTCGATGGCAAAGGCAAAGATAAGGTTCAGCGCGGCGCAGATGGCAAACTGGATTGCGGCCAGCAGGAAACTGTCCATCAGGGGCGACAACCACGCAATGAACAACACATGGAAGGTAAAGATGATGGCACAGTACAGCACAAGCTTATCGCCGTGGGCGATGGAGAACCCCCCGGTCATGCTCAGCAGGTAGAGCCCGGTAACCGACAACACCGCGCCGATCCAGATGGTGAAGTGTGGGCGCTGGCCAAACAGGAGTCCTACGATTGGCACAAAAACGACGTAAAGTCCCGTGATAAATCCTGCTTTGCCGGCCGAGGTCTCCTGCAAACCCAGCTGCTGCAGCGAAACCCCGCCAAACAGCAGCAAGCCGGTCATCAGGCTGCCCACCAGGATCTTCCTGCGGTCGGCCGGGTGAGAGATCTTCACCAGCGGGGTGCTTTTTGAGGCATTGTAAATCAGGAAGGGCAGTATGACCAGGGTTCCCAGGGCAAACCGCACGCCGTTGTATGTGAAGGGCCCTACATAGTTCATGCCGGTTCGCTGGGCTACGAAGGCAAAGCCCCAGATAATGGCAGCCAGGAAAAGGATCAGGTCGGATCGTAGCTTCATGGTCTATTCAACTGTGATTTCATCCGCAAAAATCCACGATTTGCTGCCGGCCCCTGGATGCCAGGCAGGGCAGAGGCCGCGGTTTTTCGCAACAACTTTTACATATCTCGTCCTTGCGGTCTTCATATCCAGTGAAAACTCCTTTGTTTTGACCTCTTCGAGCTTTTCATCCACATCGTTGACCACGGTGCCTGCCTTTGTAAAGTTCAGGCCGTCGTCGGAAAGCCAGAAGGTCACCTCTGCGGGCATGAAGATCCAGGCTCCCTGGTCTTGCAGGCAGCCGATGGAAAGATGATGCACGGGAATGGCGGTGCCCAGGTCGATGATGGCCTCTATATTTTCGCCCTCATAACCCTGCCATGCGCCTGTTTTGAAGCTGGTCGACCCATGGATGAAGTCGATCAGCGCCAGGTCGCCGCCTGCCGAGTACTGGCCTGCATAATGGGTGTTCAGGGTAATTTTCCGGTTCTTGGGGATCCTGGTAAACTGTGCCTCGATCAGGAAACTTTTGGAGGTCTCCTTCCCCTTGGCATAAGCCCTTAAGGTGGTCGTTTTCCTGATCAGCAGCGGTCGCTGGTAAATATTGGATCTGTCCGAAGGTTCCGAGCCGTCGAGTGTAAAGTGGATTTCAGCCTCGGGCATGGCGCATGAAAGTCCAACAACGGTTGAGTCCATAAAGGTGCGGCTCCCCTGGTGTACCGATGGTACAGGCGTGATCTGGAATTCGGAAATGTAAGAATCGGGGAATCCCCCGTACCCGCTGCCCCAGGCCTTGTTGGGCTCAGGCCCCATGTTGAAAACCAACTCCCCGCCCAGTTTGATATCCGACTGTTTAATAAAGCATTTGGTATAGGGTTTCCCGTTCAGGCTAGCCGACTGGATATAGAAATTCTGATCGCTGACATTGTTGGCCCTGATCACGAATTTCTTGCCGTTGTCAAGGTTGATCGCCGCCTTCGGGAAGACAGGGGTGCCAAAGGCATAGATGCCCGAACCCGGTGTAACTGTATAGATGCCCAGGGCGCTCAGGACATACCAGGCCGACATCTGGCCGCAATCCTCGTTGCCGATCAGCCCGTCGGGGCTGTTTTTGTAAAAGTCGCGGCATATGCGATGCACCACCCGCTGGGTTTCCCAGGGCGTTCCTGCATAATCGTAAAGGTAGGCCATATGGTGACTGGGTTCGTTGCCATGGGCATACTGCCCGATGAGCCCGCTGATATCGGCCTGGTCGCGGCCGGTGGTTTTTGAATCGGCCGTAAAAAGAGCATCCAGTTTGAGCTTGAAATTGTTACGGCCTCCCATGAGGTACATCAGCCCGGCCAGGTCCTGCGGCACATAAAAGCTGTATTGCCAGCTGTTGGCCTCTGTATAGTTGAAATTGACCTCGGCGGGGTCAAAGGGGGTGAACCAGGTTTCGTTCGACTTGGCGCGCATGAAGCCGGTGATGCGGTCGTAGACGTTTTTATAGTTCTGGGCACGGACCAGGTATTTTTTATAGTCGTCCTGTTTGTCGAGCGACCGGGCCATCATGGCGATACACCAGTCGTCGTAGGCATATTCAAGGGTTTTCGAAACCGATTCCCCTTCGTGGTCGGCGGGGATATAGCCTTTTGTCTTATAATCCTTCAGCCCGAGATGATCCTGTTCGGCGCTGTGTTTCATGGCATCGAGGGCCCAGAAGCCATCAAAGCCCCGGATCCCGCTCATCCATGCATCGGTGATCACCGGCACTGCGTGATAGCCGATCATACATCCCGTTTCGTTGCCCGAAAGTTCCCAAACGGGTAACATGCCACCCTCTTTGAACTGGGTCAGGAAGGTGTTGACAAAATCGCCGACCCGCTTTGGCTGGATCAGGGTATAGAGCGGGTTCGCGGCACGATAGGTATCCCATAAGGAGAACACGGTATAATAATCAAAGCCTTCTGCCTTATGCACCTTAAGGTCCCGGCCCCTGTATTGTCCATCCACATCGCAATAGATATTGGGCTGCAGCATGGTGTGATACAACGCCGTATAAAACATCACCTGCTGGTCATGCGTGCCCTCCTCTACGGTAATTTTGGAGAGTTCCTTGTTCCAGAGTTCAGCGGCTTTGCCTGCAACCTCCTCAAAATCCCAACCGGGTATTTCCGCATCAAGGTTCATGCGGGCCCCTTCGATACTGACTCCCGAGATGCCTACCTTGACCAGGATGTTTTCACCTCCCTTCGTTTCGAAGTTAAAAAGGGCTTTGATATCATCGCCATTGGCCTCCATGGTTTCCTGCGACAATTTTCCCGAAGAGGAGATGGTGTGGGTCTGGAAGGGTTTGGAGAACCTTGCCACGAAGTAAACCATCTGCTTTGCCGCCCAGGCCTGGGAGATACGGTATCCCTCCACCTCGGAGGGACCAGTGATCTTTAATCCCGACTCCAGCACCTTGTCGCGGTGCTTCAGGTCGATAACGATATTGGCCGGGCCGGAGGCAGGAAAGGTGTACCAGTGAAAACCGGCCCGCGCCGTGGCGGTAAGCCTGGCGGTGACCCTGTTCTTTACCAGGTCGACCTGGTAAAATCCGGGTGATGCCACCTCATCCTTCTTGTTGAAGGTGGAGGCATAATCATAGTTATGCAGCGTAACACTGCCGGCAACGGGCATGATCAGGATGTCGCCGTAATCGGAGCATCCTGTGCCGCTGAGATGGGTATGGCTGAAACCATAGATTACCGAATCGCTGGTATGGTAGGCCGAACATCCGTCCCAACCGTCGAGACGGGTGTCGGGACTGAGCTGCACCATCCCGAACGGCACGCTCACCCCCGGGAAGGTGTGGCCGTGGCCACCGGTTCCGATGAATGGGTTGACGCGGTCGGTCAGTATCGCGGGCTTCTGGGAATGGCATGATGGTGCAATGGCAGCCAGCAGGAATACCAGCAGCAGGACCGAAATACTTTTTTTACTGTTTTGATTCAGGAACATAGGGTTGGGTTATCAATAGGTGTCGGCCAGGCTCCTGATCGTAATCAGGTCGCCCATGCCGGGAAGCTTTTTCCTGGTGGCAAACTGCACTTCCACAGGCACTCCCGGCAACAAATCGAAATAGTTATCTGAAAAATCACCCCTGGCCTGCGTGGAGAGGAAAAGGTTTTTTACCAGTTTATCGCTGGAAAGCCTGATGGTGTAACCGTCGGCCGTTTCAACAACCTGTTTGTTGATCACCGTCGCAGGGAGTCGCATATCCTTTGGGGAGACAAAATAGAGCAGGCTTTGTTCGTTCAGTTTTTCGGCATGCGGATCGGCACCTTCCAGCGTAACCTGCAACACCAGCGCCTCGGGATTCAGAACGCCGGTAAGCTTTGCCTGCAGCGTGTCAAAATAGACCTTGCAGCTGTTTGAAGGGATGTCGGTGTTGATTTTCTTTTCAAACCAGGTTTTACCTTCAAAGCCGATGAGTTTTAAGGTCATGGTTGCCTTTTGGGAAAAGAGACAGTCGGAATTGACATAGACCCTGACATGGCCGTTTTCGACCACGGGCGATACCAGCACCTTTGCATAGAGATGGGGCAGGAGAAATTGCAGTGCCTTCTTTTTTCCGTAGTAGTCGCGCGATGACCAGGAGACCACGGGCCAGCAGTCGTTAAGCTGCCAGAACATGGTACCCATGCACCAGGGTTTTGCACGGCGGTGGGCCTCGATGGCCGTTTTCATCCCCGATGCCTGCAGGAGCTGGCTCACGTAGGCATAGGATTCGAAATCCTTCGGTTTTTTATAATCACGCAACAGGTATTCATCGATGGTTTCAAAACCTGTTGGATGTTTCTGATGGGCCTTCATCACCGGTGAACCGGCCACTCGGTCGGCTTCAGAAGTGAACCTGTTGATCGTTGACAGGTCGGGAAAACTCTGGAAACCATATTCCGACATAAACCGCCCCACCTTTCTTTCGTACGTTGAAAAGGGCTCCTTGCCCCACCAAACGCCCCAGTAGTGGGAGTCGCCGCTGGTCATGCTTTCGGGCCGTCCCCAGCCAAACAGGGGCGAAGAGGGGATATAGGGCCGAAGGGTATCGAAGCCATGCACGTTGTTGGGAAGGATGACATTGAAGATCATCTTGTAATCCTTATAAATCCTGGCTGAGTCGTCGGCAGAATAGCCCAGTTGCTTCTGCCAGCCCCAGTTCTTCCAACCCTCGTCCATTTCATTGTTGCCGCACCACAGCGCGAGGCTGGGATGGCGCCGCAGCCTGACGATGTTCTGGATAGCCTCATCCCTCACATTGTCCAGGAATTTCTTGCCGCCCGGGTACATGGCACAGGCAAACATGAAATCCTGCCATACCAGGATGCCGTTTTCATCGCAGAGGTCGTAAAAAAGATCGTTCTCATAGATACCGCCACCCCACACCCGCAGCATGTTCATATTGGCCTCTTTTACATCGCGGATCAGCGCCCTGTAGGCCGAATCCTTCACCCTGGGCAGGAAGTTGTCCTGGGGGATGTAGTTGGCGCCCTTGATAAATACCGGCATGCCGTTTACCTTGAAATAAAACGACCTGCCGGCCGAGTCCCTTTCCTGCACCAGTTCGAGGTTTCGTAACCCTACCTTCCGGTGTCCCCTGTCGATGATCTTGTTGTCGAAATAGACCTCGTACCTGAAATCATAGAGTTTCGGGCTTCCCATGCCGTTGGGCCACCACCGTTCAGGATTTTTCAGGATGATATCTCCCCGAAGGATGTTGGCGCCACGGGCCAGCACGATCGATTGCCGCATCACCTCTGCCGTGTCGAGGTATATCCTGACTTCGCAGGGATTGTCGAGTTCGGCAAACATGGTAAACTGGGCCGACAGTTTTGCCAGGGTGTCGGAGAGCTCTTTCTGGATGAAATGAACGTTGATCACATTCAGCGCTCCCCATTTGCGTATGGAAACCGGGCGCCAGATGCCGCTGGTCACCAGGGTGGGGCCCCAGTCCCAGCCAAAATGATAGGCAGCCTTGCGGCAAACCACCTTCTCGTCGCCGGGAAGCCTGGCGGGCAGCTGTCCGTAGCGCGATTTGTTTTCGGGGTTGACCGCCGGGAACTGGATCCTCAGGACGTTGGCGCCGATGTGCAGGTAACGTTTGATGTCGACATACCATTCGCGGAACATATTGTCGGAGACCAGGATCAGCGAATCGTTCAGGTAGACGTTGGCGTAGGTGTCGAGGCCTTTGCAAACCAGCTCGATATGCCGTGCTTCGAAATTGTCGGCGCCATACTGGAAGGTCTTCATATATTCCCAGCCCACATCGCCGATCCATTGAACCTTTGGCTCGTTATCGGCCAGGTAGGGATCAGGGATCGCCTTGTTGCGCATCAGGTCGAGATGAACCACACCCGGTACCTTGGCAGGCATCCATTCATGGGTTCCGGCCCTCCGGAATTTCCAGTTGCCATCGAGTGAAAAGGTGTTGATCTCCTGCGCGGAAACAGCATTGCAGCTAAGCAGTATCCACATAAAAAACAGGGGAGTGTAATAACGATTCATAAAGCCATGTTTTAACCCGGCAAATTTATCATTTTAACGGTTACCCCGGGGCATCAGATTAACAATAAATGAGCCCTGGCAGCAACTACCCGCATAATTTCCATTGCCACCATTCCTGCCCTCCTGCATTATTTGCATTATTTGCATTGTCTTCATTGTCTGCATTGCCTGCATTGCCTGCATTGCCTGCATTGTCTGCATTGTTTGCATTCCTGCATTCCCGCATTCCAGCATTCCCACATTCCTGCATTCCTGCATTCTTGCATTATTTGCATTGCCTGCATTGCCTGCATTGTCTGCATTGTTTGCATTCCCGCATTCCCGCATTCCTGCATTCCCGCATTCCTTCATTCCAGCATTCCCTCATTCTATTGAATTAATTTTTTCCATACTTTAGCCGTAAAAACCCCTTCCCCGATGATCGATCTCAAAGTGCTGTCCACCCGATTTTTTGAACTCTACGGCAATCCTGAAGAGAAACCCCGATGCTTTTTCGCCCCTGGCCGTGTCAACCTGATCGGCGAGCATACCGATTACAACGGCGGCTTTGTGCTTCCCTGCGCCCTGCAATACGGCACCTACCTGCTGGTGCGTCCTTCATCCGACGGGGTTACGCGTTTTGCCTCAACCAATCTCTCCTTCCGAACGGAGATCAAGCCGGAGGATATTACCCGGAAGGTTGGCAACGAATGGGTGAATTACCCGCTGGGTATTTTCAACGAGTTTCTGAAACTCAGCATCCCGCTGAAGGGGTTTGACCTGCTCTATTCGGGAGATATTCCCAACAGCGCGGGCCTGTCATCGTCAGCCTCCATCGAGATGGTAACGGCCTTCATGCTGGCTGAAATGCTGCATGCCGGCGAACTGGGGATGACCGATCTTGCCAGGCTTTCCCAGCGATCGGAAAATGAATTCATCGGCCTTAACTGCGGCATCATGGATATGTTCGCGGTGGGCATGGGCAGGCGCGACCGTGCGATTTTCCTGAACTGCAACACGCTGGAATATAAACAGGTTCCGCTTGAGCTCAATGGCTTCAGTCTGATCATTGCCAATACCAACAAGCAGCGGGGGCTGGCCGATTCAAAATACAACGAGCGTGTTGCCGAATGCCAGCTTGCCGTGACCTACCTGGCCCTTCAAAACCCGGTTTCAAAGCTGGGGGAGATCAGCTTCATGCAATTTTACAAGATGCAGGATTCCATCCCCGATGAGCTGATCCGCCGCAGGGCACGCCATGTCATCTCTGAAAACCAGCGGGTGCTGAATGCCGTTTCCTCCCTTCAGAAGGGTGATATCGGGCAATTCGGCGCGCTGATGAATGCCTCGCACGAATCGTTGCGCGACAATTACGAGGTGACAGGTTTCGAACTGGATACCCTGGTCGAAGAGGCGCAGAAGATCAATGGCGTGGTTGGCGCCCGCATGACCGGCGCCGGTTTCGGCGGCTGTACCGTGAACCTGGTACGCGAAAATATTGCCGATACATTCATCGCCCGGGTTGGCGCCAATTATCTCGCAAAGACCGGCCTTAAAGCCGATTTCTACCTGGCCGCAGCCTCCGACGGTGTCAGAGAAATATTGAAAATTGAATAATGAATAATGAATATTGAATATCGAATAACGAATGACTGCTGCCTATTGCCTATTGCCTTTTTTTCCCTTATATTTGTCTGTCTCTCTACAAACAAACCTTAATTCCACCATTATGGCCCACAAAAAAGAAAAATCAAAGGAAAAGGTGAAAACCAAAAAAACGAAATCTGAAGATAAGTCTGCCGTGGTAGGTGATACCGGGTTATCGGGTCACGAGGATGAAGGCGCGGATAAATTTCCCAAGCAGCAATACGAAGAGGAGATTGCCAGGATGCAGCTGGAGCTTGTAAGGCTGCAGGAGTGGATCAAATACAAGGGGTTGCGGGTGGTGGTGCTCTTCGAGGGGCGCGATGCCGCCGGCAAGGGGGGCACCATCAAGAGGATCACCGAGAGTCTGAATCCCCGTGTTTGCCGCGTGGTGGCCCTTGGTGTTCCTACGGAGAAGGAGAAGACCCAGTGGTTTTTCCAGCGGTATGTGTCGCACCTTCCCGCCGCGGGCGAACTGGTGCTTTTCGACAGGAGCTGGTACAACAGGGCAGGGGTGGAGCGGGTGATGGGTTTTTGCACGGAACAGGAATACTGGGATTTCCTCAGGTCGTGTCCGAACTTCGAATCCATGCTGATCCGGTCGGGAATCGTACTGATCAAGTACTGGTTTTCGGTGAGCGACAAGGAGCAGGAGAAGCGCTTCAGGCAGCGTATCACCGATCCCACGCGCAGGTGGAAGATCAGCCCGATGGATATGGAGGCGCGTACCCGCTGGGTCGACTATTCCAGGGCCAAGGATGAGATGTTTTCCTACACCGACACCAAGGTTTCGCCCTGGTATGTTGTGGAGGCCGACGACAAGCGCAGGGCGCGGCTCAACTGTATCAGCCACCTGCTCAGCCAGGTGCCGTACGAAGAGGTGCCGCGCGAAACCATCATCCTGCCGCCGCTGGAGAAGGACAAATCGTATGTCCGCCCGCCGATGTCGGAGCAGACCTTTGTGCCGCAGAAGTATTGATATTTGCCGATACGACGGTGCTTGCATCAACCACCATTGGATTGGCGGGAAATAGGCTTTTCATCAGCGTACCCCGCATTCTTCGATCTTCCTCTAATCCCTTTGCTGTTCGTAATTTTCATACCACACACAGGCTATGTTGCTGGATGAATTTGCCGATCCGGTAAGCTCCGGTCGTAAATCCACAGCCCTGATATTTTCCAAAAGCACCCATACCTGCGCATCCCGGAAGCTTCATCAATATTGGCTTTACCGGATAATTGCTATGGTAATCTGTGGTAATACCCCGAAATTAACAGCTGAAATTGATAAATAATTCCGGAATCCTTTTAGATTGTATAAAAGAATAGTATATTTGAAAGGCATTACTGTGCTGGCGGCATTTATTCCCTGATTACCAGGTACAAATGGATGAGCCCTCATTTTTTTAATTCTACCGGCATGCTGATGGTCGTTTTCGTTATGTTAGATACATTTTAGGTAATACATCCTGATAAACCGGATTGATAATTTCCATGTTTGATAACTGTTTAATTATTAGTATCCATTAATCTTAACGAAAGGGCAATCGTATGACAAGAAAATTAATTACAATCGTTTTCATGTTTGTGCTTCTGGCCGGTGCCAACACCGGGTCCATGGCAAATACCTGGTTTCACTGCAAAGTACATAATCCGAACGCTCAGGATGCCTGGCACCTTTTTTTGTATCTGGGCGGTGGAACGGGGCCTTTTTTAATCGTCAATAACCCAACGGTGACTCCTATGTACAAAGCTATGGGGTCAGGATCAGACTGGGTTGGAATTGACTGGTTACGGCCGGAAACCAATGTGGTTGAGGCAGGCCAATACTGTGATTTTGATGTCGCAACAGCAGGCCCCGGCCCAATTGTTTTCATTTCAGGATACTGGTCCGACGAATACGGAAACCAAATGGGTGTCATTACCCCTGCCGATATTCAACTTACACCGCTGGTCCCGGCAGGCGTGCCCACTCTTTCTCAATGGGTGTTGATCCTCTTTGCCTTCATGCTCCTGGCCGTGGGCAGTGTTTATATCCTGAAAACAAAGGATTTACTCGAAGTAATGCAACGATAGAACAAAGTTCCAGGTAATGATTTTGTGTATTTGGTTACCCGGATAACCCCGGTGCGGTTGTTGTGCTTTGCCAGATATATCCATAAAAATGGAATAACAGCACCGGGGATCAGGCAAACAACCGGTTAACGGCTGCCAGCCATTCTATTCGGGATAAATCCCGCTGCCCACCAGGTAGGTCGATCCCTTTACGACGATCTTCCGTACATAGGTCGATTTGGGCGATGGCCTTGCCTCTCCCGGTTTGGGCCACACATAATCGACCCAGCCACTGCCCTTTTCACCGGCCACCTGGAAGAGCTCCCTGAAAAAGTACTTGCCGTTCACATCTTTCAGGTCATACACATTCTGCCCCTCTTCGCCCGGGAATGCAGGGTTCACAAGCACTTTATAGCTGGAATCGACGACGAAAACGTAGGTGTCCTTGAACACGAACTCGGAGCCTTTGTCCCTTAGTAGAGGAAAAGCCTTAACCCCCATCTGGCGCACCAGGATGACGGCATCGTCGAGCGCCTCGACCACAAAGGCCTTTTCCATCTTCAGGTTGTAGGAGCCGGCCCCCACGATGTAGATCTTACCCGACGGGGCATTCACCAGGTGGGTGAAGGTGGTTCTCCACGAGGGTAACGTGTCGCCCTGCTTTACCCAGCGGTAATGGGTCCAGCCCGACTGGCTTGGACCAAGGGCCTTGCGGATAAACCACTGCACAAACGGCTTGCCGTTGGGGTCCTTTACATCGTAGATGCTTTTGCCGACCAGGCTGGTATCCTGGTGTACATAACACCTGCCCTGGATGTCGATCACGAAGATATACGACTGGTTGCTGCTCCAGCGGCTGTCCCGTTTGATGAGGGTGGCAAAGGCAGCCTCCCCGCTTTGACGGATGAGGGCCGCCGCATCATTGACCATATCAACAATGCGGTTTGTTTCGGCATAGCGGTATTTTCCCTGCTGGGCGGAGACGAGGGAACCGCAGGAAAACCAGAGTACGAAGGCAAGGATCGGGGGGATCAGCGATGGTTTTTTCATGGTGCTCCGGGTTTATCCGAAAAACGTCAGAAACCGGAAAGAACCCGTCATTACAAAGATAAGTTATTTGCATGGTGAAATCAAGCGGATTGAGCACTTTTAGAGAAGGCAATAGGCAGTAGGCAGCAGGCAATAGGCAATAGGCAATAGACAGCAGGCAATAGGCAGCAGGCAATAGGCAGCAGGCAGCAGGCAATAGGCAGCAGGCTGCAGGTGGTCGTGTGTTATTTGCCGGTGAAAAACCTATAGACGGTTTTTTCGGCAAATTTTTCGCCCGGGTGCAGGATGGTATTGGGAAAGGCCGGCTGGTTGGGGGAGTCGGGAAAGTGCTGGGTTTCCAGGCACAGTGCCCAGTGCTTCCTGTAAACTTTATTGCCTTTTCCATGCAGGGTGCCATCGAGGAAGTTACCCGTGTAAAACTGGACGCCGGGTTGCGTGGTGGATACCTCCACATGGCGGCCGGTGCGGGGATCATAGAGCAGGGCTGCGACGGCCATGGCCCCGGCGGCGGGTTTGTTCAGCACGTAGTTGTGGTCATAGCCGCCTTCGACGGCAGCGATGCGTTCGCCGACAGTGTGAGGCGTCGTGAAATCCATGGCAGTCCCTTTTACTGCGGGCAACTTCCCGGTGGGGATGAGTTCATTGTTTACCTCGGTATAGCGGTCGGCAGCCAGCGTTAGTTGATGGCCCAGGATACTTGTATCGGCCTCGCTGAGGTTGAAATAGCTGTGGTTTGCGATATTCAGCGGGGTAGCCTTGTCGGTTTCGGCTTCGGCAAGCACCGAGAGTACATCGTCGTTGCCGAGGGTATAGGTCACCTGTACCTTCAGGTTCCCCGGGTAGCCCTCTTCACCGTCGTGGCTCAGGTAGCTGAGCACCAGGGAAACCGAGGCGGTGTCGCTCTTTTCAGCAGCTTCCCATACCACCTTGTCAAAACCCTTCAGGCCGCCGTGCAGGCTGTTCTTCCCATTGTTAACGGCCAGGGTATATCCCTTGCCGTCAAGGGTGAACTTCCCTTTGGCGATGCGGTTTGCAAAACGGCCGACGATGGCACCGAAGTAGGGGCTGCCTGCCAGATAGTCCTTCAGGCTGTCGTACCCCAGCACGATGTCGCCCATCTTCCCGTTTTTATCGGGAACCAGGATGGAGGTGACGATACCGCCGTAATTGGTGATTTTTACCGTAATCCCGTTTTTATTGACGAGGGTGTAGAGAAAAACCTCTCTCTCCCCGATCTTTCCAAAGTGTTCTTTCATAATGGCTGGGGTTAATATTGAATCGGTATCTGCACCGCCGTTGTTTGCCTCTTTCGCAGGGTGACACGATCCGAGGGAAAATAAAAGCAGGGCCAGGAAGAGGAATCCGGGGATACGTTGCATGGTTAAGTTATTTTTTTACAAACGTATGAAAACATAGGGATATTGCCAAAACTGTCGGGAGAGGGTAGGGAAGGATTGCCAGGTTTTTTTTACCACAGTAGGAGACAATAGTGAAACCTATCTGATCTTTAATACCCTGTCGGGCTCGCGGCCGTAGCCTTTGATAAGAATGCTGTCGTCGGTGAGCGTCACCACCGCAAAGGCATTCTTGTCGGTATCAACCATCCCCCTGAAATTAACCAGGTGAATGCCATTCATCACCTTGTAGTCGCCGGAATGGTAATGACCGTTGAAATAGGCTTTGACACAATCATATTTCGAGATCAGGGCAAACACCTCCTTGTTGTTGAAGAGGTTATGGTTGGTCTTGGTAAACAGCGGGAAGTGGCACAGGATGATCACCTTTTTATGCGCCTCGCGGGAGGAATCGAGCTGCCTCTCCAGCCAGGCCATCTGGGCTTTGCCGATGCCGCCGTTCCAGGGTAATGCGTTAAATTCAAGCTGGCTGTAAAGGTCGTTGACCATATCGTAGCGCTCGTTTTTATGCTCCCTGTCCTGGGGCGCCGAAAAACTAAGGTCGTCGCCGTTCAGCACGATAAACCGCCATCCGGCCAGGTCAACCACGTAATGATCTTCTTTCATACCGATGTGTTCCAGCAGGCCGGGTTTAACCTTTTTCCTGATCATGTAGTCATGATTTCCCAGCACCAGGTGCAGGGGAGCGTTGAATTGCCTGAACCGCGGGAGCACGCTGTCGTAGCTTTTGTAGTCGTGGTCGATCATATCACCCAGGTGGAAAACCCCTTCGAGCGATTGGGAATTAAACTCCTGAACACATTTGTCGAGTTTCGAAAGTGAAAGCCTGTAGTGGCGCTTGCCATCCGTGTTACAGTCGCAATACTGGCAATCGGTGAAGATGCCGACCCTGACGACCTTCTGGTCCTGCCCGTGTGCAGGCGTGTACGACAGGAAAAGGAAAAACAGGATCCATGCCGGCAAAAGACCCCCGGCCAGGGAGGCGGCAAAAAGAATGGGGCGATATTTTCTATGATGCGTCATTTCCAGAAAGGATAAAAGTTATACCATTGATGCGGATATTTGCGGGTCATCTCTTCCAGGCCGGACACGTATTCCCGGATGGAGCCGGATACCTGCTCTGCCCGTTTCACCGGATTTTTCAATGAAGGTATGGTTTTTAACGGTGAGGCATAAAAACGGTACTGAAACCGCGATTCCTTGATGGCAAAAACATAGGAGACAGGCACGTTGAAGTAGGATGCCATGTGCCAGGGAGCAGTAGGGAAGGAGGCCTTTTCACCCAGGAAATCGATGTCTACGGTCTGGCTGCCGTCGAGAAAGCGGTCGCCGTGCAGGGCAATGATCTCCTTGCGGGCAAGGGCCTCTTTAATTTCAATCAAATGCGAGAGACCATCCCCGATTTTGATGAAGCTGACATTCCGTTCGGTCAGGACTCCCTCCATGTACTGGCTGATGGCCTGATGTTCTGCATCAAAGACCACAAGGTTGATCTTCTTTTCCAGGAAATCGAGCGCCTTCCCGCCAACTTCCCAGCTGCCGATATGTCCGCTGATCAGGATCCCCCCGTTCTGCATGCTGTACAGGTGCTCTTTCCCCTCAAGGACAAACCTGATCCTGTGCTTCATCCCCGACAGTACAACCGTTTTATCGATCAGAACCTGGCCAAAAAGATAGTAATTCCTGAAGATGCTTATGACTGCCCTGACGGCATTTTGCCCCAGCCTGGCATGGAAAAAGTAATAACTTGCCCGGAAGGCCTTCCCGGAGGCGAATACGAAATAGGCGGTTACGAAACGCAGCAGGAAATAGGCAAAGTTCAGCCCAAGCCAGGTGAGACTCCACATAAATATCTTGTATCCCAGTACATTCCCCCGGCTTTTGCCTTCCCAGTTTGTCATTACACGTGATTAATTGCCTTCTGCGTTAGATTTGACCAGGCCGTCTGTATTCCCAAAATCAACGACTTCATTTAACCACATAGTTCACAATAGATTACAAAATAGTCACAAGGGAGTTCATGGTGTCCTTTGTGCCTTCTTTGTATCATTGTGGTTAAATATGGATTCAGTTTTGAAATTCAAAGAGTCAATATGGTTATCATTTCATTTTCGCACTGCCGAAATTTGGGAACCAGGGGGGGACCGACTTACAATACTCATCCCAGTTTTCACCGAACCGGCGTTCCAACTGGGGCTCTTCATAATTAACCACAACCAGGAAGATGATCCGGCACATAGCAGCCAGCCAGATGATCAGGATAAAATGGCCATAGAGAAAAATTTCCCCGCATACCACCAGGAAAAGAGCCCACATCATCGGGTTGCGGATCATTCCGTAGATATTCCGCGCCATGATTTTTTGGGGCGCCGAGGTTACCAGCGGGGTTCCCCTGCCATATAAAAACATCAGCGCCGAGCACCATGTAGCGAGTATGGCGCCCAACCACATCAGGATAATGCCGCCAATCCTGACTCCGGGGATACCGAACCCCTCCTCGGCATGTACCGGCGTGATTTTCATCAGGAAATGGGGAATGATGTAAAGAACCGTAAATGGACCGATAAATCCGTATAACGCACCATCAATGACACGCAGGAGGTTTTTGGAGAGAAGCTTAAGCATGATCTGGAATTATGGTGAACCCTGGTTGGAACTCTGCTTATTTTTTCACATTCTTAAATCATCGCGAATTTAAAACTAAAATGTCAAAGGTTTGATTCGCATGTTAAATTCTTTACTCTTGATTTTCAACCGGTTTGCGCAACAGAACAAGACTTCCCGGGTTAAAATGTTTGATGGATGTGATTTCCTGGGTGAGCCGGTAGTGTGCAGCCATTTTTCGGATCAGGGGCAGAAGGATAACATGCTGTCGGCCGGACCGGGTGCGGAACAGGACAATGCCGCCGGGTTTCAGGTTCCTGAAGCAGTTGCCAATCAGCGCTTCCTGGGTGACGTAAGGCAGATCAGACAGGATATCCCCGACCAGGATTCCGTCCATTGGGTTCAAGGGATAATCCTGAATGGGTGAATGGATAAAGGAGATCCTGTCGTTTTTCAGGTACCCGTTGTTCGCCGTGAGGATCTTTTGCTCATCGGGATCGACGCCGGTAATCGTACGTTCTGCCGAGGTGAGCAACAGCATATAGGCAATAAACCCGTAACCGCAGCCCAGGTCAAGGATATTCCCTTTCTGCGGGAGCAGGTGGCAATAGCTGTCGAAATTATGTTCGCGCATCATCCTGGCGCGGAGGCTCCATTCCAGGAGTGGTCCTTTAAAAAGGTAGTTAAGCCGCAGGCTGACCGCGTTTTTGGCCGCGGTATTGTGTTGCCGGCTGAACTTCCCGTATTCTCCGGCTAAATAAATTCTCACCCTTTTTGCCCGCTCCTGGTAGGTTGTTCCAAAGCTCCGGTTGCCGGGCGTTATCACGGGCAGGATCCTGGTAAACAGGCGGTTTGGTTTTCCCCAGAAGATCCCTGCCGGAAGAAATTCCCCCCCGCCGTACATCACCACGGGCAGGATGTCGAGGTTCAGCTTCTCCGCAATATAAAAGGCGCCCCTGTGAAACCGGCCAATTTGTCCATCGGGTGAACGATGGCCTTCGGGAAAGATCAGGATGGAATAGCCCTCCTCCGTGCGCTGACGAATCAGTTCAAGGGAGCTGTCGATGTGGTCGGAAACAGGGATAAATCCGGCAACCCTGGCGACGGGGCCGAAGACCATATTCCCGAACACCCATTCACTGGTGAGGATCACGATCTTAGGATGAAGCCGCAAGATGGCAGGGGTGTCGATGAGCGACTGGTGGTTGCAAATGATCAGGGCCGGCTTTCGAAAAAGGTCCCCGCTCATATTTTCAATGGCATGATAGCGGGGGAAATTCAGCTTGATGTAAAGGCTGCTCAGCAGCCTGAAAAGCATGTGAAACAGGTTTTGCCTGCGCTTCCGTGGAAGAGGCAGCAGGGGCGAGATCAGCGTGCTGTAGATGACCAGCGCCAGGGCGATCAGGGAGATGGGGATCCACGCGATAAAGATTGCCTGCAGGATGTTTCGGGCTGTTTTTGGATAGCGCCCCTTTTTCTGCGGGGTCAGCAGGAACCACCCCGCGAGTACCGACTGTGTGGAAAAGGAGATGATGACAATGCTGACGACCCCTATCACCGAGATCAGCGCAATGGAATTCAGCGCGGGATGGCGGGCAAAGAAGAGGGCTGCCACGCCGATCAGGGTTGTTGCGGAGGAGAGGATGATGGAGACCCGGTAGGTTTTCATATCGTCAACACCGGTCTGGTAACGGCTGAGCAACCCACGCATCATCAGGATGCTGTAGTCCACGCCAAGGCCGAAGATAAAGGAGGAGATGATGATATTGAAGATGTTGAACCTGACGCCGGTGATCCCCATGAATCCAAGGGTGATCAGCCAGCTGAAAAACATGGGAAGCGAGGTGATCAGCGCCAGCTCGATCCTGCCAAAGAGGAGGAGCAGCAGCAGGGTGACGAAAATCATGGAAAGACTGACGAGCAGGTCGAAATCCTTTTTGACATTCAGGACGAACCGGGTGGCGAGGTTTTGCCTGTCGAATACCACCACTTTCCGTTCTCTTGAGAATGACTGGTAGATATCCTGCATCCCCGTATCCCTTACCCTGGCAACGGAGGATATCATGGTCATCCCGGGTGTTTCGTTGATCCAGTCGGAAAAAAGGATACGGCGTATCTCGCGCGTTTGCGAGCCCGGGATGACCGTGTAGGAGGCATTCACCAGGTTGCCCGCGCCGGCAAAGGCCTGGTCGCTGAACCCGGCTTCCTCTCCCAGGGTCTTAAGCCGCAGGGCCAGCAGCGATTTTCGCTCAGGAGTCCAGAAATGGCTCCATGTTGCCAGCCGTTTCCGTTGCGTCGAATCGGAAAACAGCAAGGTGCCGATCCCGGAAAAACCTGCAATTTTTCCCTGTCTTCTCAACAGGCCGAGTTTCTCACGGTTGGTTTCATTTTGTTTCAGCGCCTCGTTGAGGTTCCTTCCTGTCGCCACCACGTAGATATTTTTCAGGCCTCCCCCTGAGAGCTGTTCAATGTTCTTTTCGGCATCCTTCAAAGGCCGGGTCATAAAGTTCAGGGCATTCATATCCTGTTCAAAGGATACCTTATGCATGGCAAAGAGGCTGGCGATCCCGGCAATGGCTAAGGCGGCCAGCAGCCACCTGCTTTTCCCCGGATCGATGGCTGCGATTTTATCGATAAAGGTTTCCCTTTGCTGGCCTGGAGCGGGCAGCAGGCGCGTTCCCAGGAACTGGGGCAGGACTACCAGCGAACAGAGTGAGGCGCCGAAAACGCTGATAGAAGCAAACCAGCCCAGGTCGTGCAGCACGGCAGAACCCAGGAAGGTCAGGCAGAGAAAAACCCCGATGGTGGTCAGGCTGCAGATAAGGATGGTCAGGCTCATATCGCGGAGGGTCTGCTCAGCTGAGCTTTTTGTGCGGTAATGGTTGATCATATAAAGGGCGTAGTCGATGATCAGCCCCAGGACCACAGAGCCAATGCCCAGGGCGATAAAGGAAATGCTGCCCTTGAAGAGGTAAAGGAGCGCCAGGGCAAGCCCGCCGCCAAAAAAGGCGGGAACGAAGCCCAGCAGGGGAACGAAAATATTTTTGAAATACCAGCCGGTCAGCAGGAAGATCAGGACGACCGCCACCAGCAGCGTGAGGAAGATGTCGAGCTTGATCTGCCGGGCATTTCCCACGGCTACCGCGGCAAATCCGAAAAACTCAACGTTTACAAGCCTGCCATGACCTGACCGGAGTTCATTTACGCAGGTTTCAAGTGCGGAGACCAGTTTTGCATTCCGGTCGGTTTCGTTGGAGGGCCGGGCGGGGGTGATGAACATCAGCAGGTGCTTTTTATCTGCCGAAAAAACAGAACCGTTGTAGAGGCAGAAATTATCGCCCGCGCGGAGGGAGGTCAGTTTTTTCATCGCCAATCCCGAAATCCCAAGCGGGTCGCGGGCAATCCGCTGTTTTATCATCATGCCGGCGGGCGAGATCATCATCCTGTAATCATGCAGCAGTACCGGCGCAAGGTTTTCAGGACGCATCAGGCTGTCGAGGGTTTTGTAATCGGCCGCGTCGAGAAACAGGGGCAGATGCTGATCCATCAAATCGAGGGCCGACTGGAACAAGGTATCGTTTTGCTGCAGTAAAACCTCCCTGACAGTACCCGTATCCAGCCGCGACAACAGTGCCACGCGCAGCGAACGGGCAACGGCAATGAGTGAATCGGGATCCGGCGCCGCATTGCGGTCATTCAGCGACAGGTGGACCACCAGTTTATCGGCAAATTTGAAATTGCTGATCACCGTTTCATACAAACCTTCCTTTTTGTTGCCTGAAACACTGCCTGCAATATTCTCTTCAAACCGGATCCTGGAACCAAAAAAGAGGATAAAAAGGGTCAACAGGGAGAGAAACAGGTAAAAAAGCCATTTGCGGCGCTGAAAGAGACGATAAATATGGATGAAGATATCCGGCATAGGCTTGGTGAATCGGTCAGCTGGTGAAGGAGGCAATAAGATTCCCCAAAACCATGAAGGTTCGATAACGGTTTAAGGATGCAAATTTACAAAAAGGAAAGAGACGGTTTATATTTCAACCCTCTCCTGCCGGTAGCAGGCCCGTCTCACCAATAATTATTTTTCAACCTCTTGCTTTTCGAAACAGAAAAAGCAACACAGAAAAGTCATACCCGGGCCGTGGCCATATCGTTGCCTGGTTGTTTCAGAGTCAGTTGTGTGGTCAATTACAGGAAGTTAACTATTTTTTCACAACAGTTTTAACAGTTAAAAATATTGGCAGGTTATTGCGTGACCTTTTATTGGACAGTTATTGCTTGGAATAACCCAGGCTAAGCAGGCAAGCCGCCTCATGAAAGTCACGTTAAAAAAATCGGGGAATGAGCGTAAAACTGCGGACTGTATGAGGAGCGGAGCAAAGAGTTTCCGCAGTTTAGCGAATGACGAAGGTTTTTACTGACTTTCATGCAGCGGTGACTTTTCTTTGCTACCTTTTTTTGTGGTAGAAAAGGAAAGTAAATGTAGTAAAAAAAGAGGATGCCGGTTACCATTGAGACAGTCCTTTCCAAGCCAGTGGAGGGCTGCAGTATTGCTACTGGTACAATTGTGTTTGATCAAAAAAATATTGTTAAATTTAAAGTATACAAATACTATTTTACTGTAACCTCGTTAATGTATGCTAAAGCATCATAATTCACCTTAAAACCAGGAACTGAAAAACCGCTACTCCCTGTCAAATGGTTGCCAGGATTAAATCCTAAAAAGCAGTGAACATAAAAAAAATCATGATCATCCTGATCTGCTGGGCCAGCGCTTCGCAGATTTATGCGCAGGGTGCGCAGCATAAGGCTGTACCTGCCGACACGAACGAGTTCCATACCATTTTCCATAAGGGCGACGGAACCCACAAGGTACAGCTGGGATATTTCATAGAGCTGAGCGCCGGTTACACCCACTTTGGAAAAAGGGGCTACTTCCTTCCCGGTATCAGCGGCGGGCTTATTCTCAACCATCACTGGACTGTTGGCCTTACCGGAAATTTTTTCGGCAGTATGGCGGGTTCCTATGATCATCCGTTGCCGAACGACACTGCCGGGCCAGGAATGCACGGGCGGAGTATGCACGGGGGATATGGAGGATTGTTGCTCGAATACACGCTTTTTCCCAGGTCAAAGGTGCATGTCAGTTTCCCGCTTGTGATTGGCGGGGGGATGGTTTCCGAATCAAGGCCGATGAATCCGCCCGACTCAGCCCTGGTACAGGATGGATTTACGCATCACTTCTACCATGGCGAACACTTTTTCGTCCTTGAACCCGGTGTGAAACTTGAATTAAATGTGATAAAGAAGCTGAGGGTCGGACTGGGTGTCAGCTATCGTTATTCGCCCGAACGGGACAGGAGGGTTACTTCGCCTGAAAGCCTGAACCAGTTGACTGCCAGGCTCAGTATCCGTTTCGGGAAGTTCTGACCATTCCCAGCCGCACCCGGGAGATTGCCCCCGGTGATGCCTATAACCATCAAAATGCACGGAGGGTAACCGGGATAGGTTTTTCCTTGGTTGTCCTCCGGGCTTTTTCGCGGTAAACATGCAGGATTCATCAATGTTGTTAATTTTAATACTAACCTGAAAAGAATCAATGAACAGAAAAGAATTTCTCAGGGCCACGGCGCTGGCATTGGCTGGTGCGGCAGTCGGATCCGCATTCCTGGAGAGTTGTGCGAAAACCAACACCTCTCCCCAGGGGCCATCGGTGAATTTTACCGTTGACCTCTCGAAGGCCGCCTTTGCGGCGCTTAACACCATGGGGGGGTATGCCTACTCGAACGGGGTTGTGATCTCCCGCATCAGCACAGCTACCGACGGGTTCATTGCACTCTCGCAAACCTGTACCCACCAGGGCTGTACGATTGCCTACCAGGCTACCTCGATGATGTTCGTCTGTCCCTGTCACGGCGGTACTTACGATGCCAATGGCAATGTTACGGGCGGACCGCCTACCAGCCCGGTTAAGAAATATACCGTAACCCGCAGCAACAACATTCTTACGATCAAAGGCTGACCGGTTCGGAAAAACGGTTACCAGCTCTTCCCGGGACCCCTTTTCACCACCCTTTAATTTTCATTCTCCAGTACATACATGGACACGATCCGCACGTCAACGTAAGTGGGGATCAGGAGGAATTTCCATGAATTTCGCATTTCAGATATCATAGTTCGCATCTCACATCTCGGCAGAAAATGCGAAATCTGAAATGTGATATGTGAATTATTTCGGATCTCAGATATCATAGTTCACATCTTACATCTCGGCAGAAAATGCGAAATCTGAAAGGTGAAATGTGAATTTTCGCATCTCACATCTTGGCAGAAAATGCGAAATCTGAAATGTGAAATGTGAATTTTCGCATCTCACATCTTGGCAGAAAATGCGAAATCTGAAAT
>JBAXOB010000046.1:0-41037 GCA_037133475.1 Bacteroidota bacterium | reverse complement strand
GCACAAATGTAAAGAAAAACTAAGATTGAATTCGCCGGAAATGCCTATTTTTGTGTTCTCAAAACCCCGAGCTATGAAATTCAAGACCCTTACTGAGTTTATTATCGAACAACAGTCGGAATACCCGCAGGCATCCGGTGAATTGTCGCGGTTGCTGAATGATATCGGCATCGCCGCCAAATTTGTGAACCGCGAAGTAAACCGTGCCGGACTCGGCGAGGTAATGGGCTATGCAGGAGAGGTAAATGTTCAGGGTGAGGATCAGAAGAAACTGGATGTGTATGCCAACGACCAGTTTATCGCCGCACTTAAATCAGGTGGCCAGTGCTGTGCCATCGGATCCGAGGAAAACGAGGATATCATTATTCTCGACAGCGACATCTCGAAACATGGCAAATATGTTGTCGCCATGGATCCGCTCGATGGTTCATCCAACATCGAATCGAACGTTTCGATCGGAACGCTGTTTTCAATTTACCGCCGCCGCACGGTCCGCGGCTCGGCCCAGCTTGAGGATTTCCTGCAACCCGGTCGTAACCTGGTTGCGGCAGGCTATGTCATTTACGGATCTTCCACCATGCTTGTATACACCACCGGGTACGGGGTGAATGGCTTTACCCTCGACCCGTCGGTCGGACTCTTTATCTTAAGCCATCCCGATATGAAATACCCGGAGGTTGGTACCATCTATTCCATCAATGAGGCCAACTACTTTTCCTTCCCTGAAGGCGTCAGGCAATACATTCATTACTGCCAGGAGGAGGACCAGGATACCCACCGTCCCTACTCGACACGGTATATTGGCTCCATGGTTGCCGATATTCACCGCAACATGATCCGCGGGGGGGTGTTCCTTTATCCCGGTACGACCAAAAACAGGAGGGGAAAGCTCAGGTTGCTGTATGAATGCAACCCGGTCGCCTTCCTGGCTGAACAGGCTGGCGGAAAGGCCTCCGACGGATTCCGCAGGGTACTCGATATCCAGCCGGGTTCCCTTCACGAACGCTCACCCCTCTTCGTCGGCCCTACCTATATGGTTGAGAAGGCTGAAGAACTGATGAGGGAACATTCACCCGATTTTAAAATCGATTGAAGCCTGCCGATCTTTTATCCCTGTTCAAAGAAAGTCTCCCGGTAAAGGAGATTGTCAACTATTATACTGAGCAAAAACCTGCCGCGGATCAGCAGGATTCACATATCAAACGCTTCAGGCTGCACCTGCAGGGCCTCACCGGTTCCTCCCGGTCGCTGGTGATGTGCGCCGTATATGAAGCCATCTCCCATGTTCATCTTGTGCTGCTTCCCGACAAAGAGTCGGCAGCCTATTTTTTTAACGACCTACAGCAAATCGTCGGCGACAGGGTTTATTATTTCCCCTCCTCCTTTAAACGTGGCTTCCAGACCGGGATCAAAGACAACCAGGGGCTGCTTTCCCGTACCGAGGTGCTGAACCAGCTCAACAGCCGTGCCCGGAAGTTTATCATTGTCAGCTACCCGGAGGCTATTTCCGAGAAGGTGGTCAACAAAAAATACCTGGAAAAGAATACCCTGAAACTCTCGGTCGGCGAGCAGGTCAACATGGATTTTATTCTTGACCTGCTGGTGGAATACGAATTTGAAAGGGCCGATTTTGTGGTTGAGCCCGGACAGTTTTCCCTTCGTGGCGGTTTGATCGATGTCTATTCCTTCAGCAGCGATCATCCCTTCCGGATCGAATTCAGCGGCGACAAGGTCGCCACCATCCGCACCTTTGATCCATCCAGCCAGCTTTCCATCCAGAAAATGCAGGAAATCAGTATCGTGCCTGATATCCGTGTGAATTCAGAGAAGAAGATCGCCTACGAGTCGGCCTTTGCCTTTCTTCCCGAAACAGCCACGGTTTGGATCGATGATACAGCATCCATGGCCCATCTGATGGAACAGCAGCCTCAAACCGACCTGCTGGTACATGGCAGTGATTTCCTTAAGGCATTGCTGGGCTTTTCAACCATTGAATACGGGCAGCAATGCTATTTTAAAACGGCTAAGCCCGTTGCATTCAACACCTTTCCGCAACCATCCTTTAATAAAAATTTCGACCTGCTGCTCAAAGACCTGCAGAACAATGCCGATAAGGGATACCGGAACTTTCTGCTTGCTGATAACCCCAAACAGGCAGAACGATTGCAGATTATATTCAATGATATCGCCTTAAAAAAAGGCGGTGAAACTGCTGTCATGCGCCTACAGTCGCGGGAAACGGGACAGGAGGATGGCGTCACGGATCAAACCCCGCCTGTTGCAGGTTACGATCTTAGCACCACCCTGAACTTTTCCCTTCATGAGGGATTTATCGACAGGGATTTAAAGCTGGCCTGTTACACCGATCACCAGATATTCGAACGCTACCACAAGTTTCACCTTCGCGAGGGATACACGGCCAAGGAGGCGTTGACCTTAAAAGACCTCTACGATTTACGTCCCGGCGATTATGTGACCCATATTGACCACGGGGTAGGGCGTTTCGACGGGCTGGAGAAGATCATGAACAACGGCAAGGAGCAGGAGGCCATCCGGCTGATCTACAAGAACGACGACCTGCTCTATGTCAGCATCCATTCGCTGCACCGCATCTCCAAATACATCGGCAAGGACGGCACGGCCCCGTCGCTGAACCGGCTCGGGACCGATGTCTGGAACAAGCTGAAGAACAAGACCAAGAGCCGCGTCAAGGATATTGCCAAGGAGCTGATCAAGCTGTACGCCGAACGCCGCGCCTCCAAAGGGCTGGCCTGCATGCCGGATACCTACCTGCAGACGGAACTGGAAGCCTCATTCATTTACGAGGACACGCCCGACCAGATCAAGGCAACGGTTGATATCAAGAAGGATCTCGAGGAGACCTTCCCGATGGACCGGCTGATCTGCGGCGATGTGGGTTTTGGAAAGACCGAAATCGCCATCCGGGCTGCATTTAAAGTAGTGACGGAGAGCAAGCAGGTGGCGGTTCTTGTACCTACCACCATCCTTGCCTTGCAGCATTATAAAACCTTTTCAGAGCGGCTGAAGTCGTTCCCGTGTAAAGTGGACTATATAAACCGCTTCAAATCGGCAAAAGAACAGAAACAGCTGCTCATCGAGCTGGAAGAGGGAAAGATCGACATCCTGATAGGAACACACCGGCTGCTCAGCAAAGATATCAAATTCAGCGACCTGGGACTGCTCATCATCGATGAGGAGCAGAAATTCGGCGTCGGGGCGAAGGAGAAAATCAAGATGCTCAAGGTGAATGTCGACACCTTGACCCTTACGGCCACGCCCATACCGCGGACCCTTCAGTTCTCGCTGATGGGGGCGCGCGACCTTTCGATCATCAATACGCCGCCGCCTAACCGGTACCCGGTACAAACCGAGATCCATCCCTTCGGGGAAGAGGTCATCAGGGAGGCCATTACCTTCGAGGTTTCCCGGGGCGGCCAGGTGTTCTTCGTGACAACCCGGGTGATGAATATCATGGAGCTGTCGGGGATGGTTCAACGGATGGTGCCCGGCGTGAAAGTCGCCGTGGCCCACGGCCAGATGGAGGGACACAAGCTTGAGAAGGTGATGGTCGACTTCATCGAGGGAGAGTATGACGTGCTGATTGCAACCACCATTATTGAATCAGGACTCGATATATCGAATGTGAATACCATTATTATCAATGATGCCCACCACTATGGGCTGAGCGATCTTCACCAGCTCAGGGGCAGGGTCGGAAGATCCAACAAAAAGGCCTTTTGTTACCTGCTGGCACCCCCCATGTCGATGCTTACCGACGAAGCGAAGAAGAGGATGCGCGCCATTGAGGAATTTTCAGACCTGGGCAGCGGTTTCAACATCGCCATGCGCGACCTCGACATCCGCGGCGCGGGAAACATCCTGGGGGCCGAGCAAAGCGGCTTTATCTCCGAAATCGGTTACGAGATGTACCAGAAAATCCTGGATGAGGCATTGATAGAACTGAAGGAGACCGATTTCAAGGAGCTATTCCCCACCGGCATGCAAAGGGAATATGTACGGGATTGCGTGATCGAAACCGACCTGGAGATCCTGATCCCCGATTATTATATCACCAACATTACAGAGCGGCTCAACCTTTACAAAGAGCTTGATTCCATCGAGTCGGAGGAAAACCTGATGAAATTCAGGGAGCGCATGACCGACCGGTTTGGCCCGCTGCCCGGGCAGACAGAGACCCTTCTGCACACCATCCGTTTACGCTGGATGGCTCGGAAACTGGGATTCGAAAAACTCGTCCTGCGCAACCAGCGGTTAACAGCCTATTTTATCAGCAACGCCGAATCAACCTATTTCCAGTCGGCCCAGTTTGTTTATATCCTGGAATGTATTAAACACGAGATGGTTGATTGTAAAATGAAGGAAGAAAAGGGCAGGCTTTCCGTCACGTTCAGGGATGTAAAGGGAATCAGCGAGTCGTTGGGTAAACTGGAAGCATTCCAAATTTCAAAAGTTACTAACATTTAACAATTCATTTATATAGGCAGCCCTTACTTTTCTTAATTTTGTTCCTGATTTTCGGATAGTAACCCTTTAACCCAAACATATGAAAAAACTTTTACTTTTTGTTACCGCTTTGTTATCGGCCGGGGCCATTTATGCCCAGACCGATTGCTCCGAACTCTTCATCTCCGAGTATGTTGAGGGATGGAACAACAACAAGTCGATGGAAATCTACAATCCGACATCCACGGCCATTACCCTTGACAATGTGTACAGGCTTATCCGCTGGTCAAACGGTAACTCCGCTGCCAATACCGATCCTCTCTATGTGCTTCCCCTCACAGGTACCATTCAGCCTTATAAGGTTATGGTGATGATCCAGGATACGACAAAACCGGGTCAGGATACCATGGTATGGCCTGCCCTGCGTAAAAAAGCGACGTGGCTTGCTCCATACGATTACGGCGGAACCACCCCGGGCGGGAACGTTGTCTTCTGGAATGGCGATGATGCAGTTTCCCTCCAGAAAAAGACCGGCAGCACCTGGACCGATGTTGATATTTTCGGCGAAATTGGCGTCAGACCCAAAAACTGGCAGGGCACCTACAGCCCGTCGGGTGCCTGGACCGATACCAAACCCTACATCCTGGGAACCGGTGTCTACCTGACAAAGAGCCACTCCCTCAAACGCAAACACACGGTCCTGCATGGAGTTAACCTTGCTACGATGATCACCTATGGCAATACCCAGACCGGGGGAGTACCCGACAGCTTCTATGCACTTCTGGAATATGACACCCTGCGCGTTAACTTTTTTGACAGCCTTGGCACCCATTGGTGCGATTGCAAAAAGGTTACCCACCCTATACTCAATCTTGGTGTCGATCAAAGCGTTAAAGCCGGCGACACCGTAACCCTTGATGCAGGTGTCTTTACAACTTATACCTGGTCAACAGGCGCCCATAGCCGGATTGTAAAAATCGACTCAGCCGGAGTCGGCTATGGTACCAAAAAAGTTTTTTGCACCGTTACAGACACTTACGGTACTCAGTCAGATACCGTCAGGATCTCTTTCATTCACAATCAGGGCATTGTGGAACACAATGCCGGATTATCGGTCAGTATTCAGCCAAACCCCGTGACAAACAAACAGTTTACGGTAACAGGCAGCCAGAACATCTCCTCGGTCGAGGTGATTTCAATCGTTGGAAAAACGATCTGTTCCAAACCGGTTAATTCCTATCAGAAAGTAGTAAAAGTTTCCTTATCCGATATTTCCGAAGGAATTTATATGGTCCGGGTCAGCTTTATGAATAACCAGTCGGTTACGAAAAAAATCATCCTGCAATAGGAGAACGGGTCTGTATGATCCACCTGTTTTATCTTGTTGTTGATACATGAAAATGTAAGAGACGAGGCTTGCCTCGTCTCTACTTTTCACCAAAATCCCGGAAAATATGACGAAATTCTTTACCATTTTATGCTGTGCTTTTTTATTCCCGGTGTTTCTCCTGGCGCAAAGTCATCAGGTCAGGGGAGTCGTTACGGATGCCAATTCAGGGGAAACCCTTATTGGCGCCACCATTTCGTTCAAAGAGGGGAAGGGTGTCATCACCGATATGGACGGCCGCTATTTCATCAAAATTGAACCGGGCAACTACCATCTGAGGGTCTCCTATGTGGGCTATCTCCCTCAGGAAATTGACATCGAGGTAAAGGAAACCGACCTTACACAGAATTTTCAACTGAAAACGCCTACCCTTACCGAGGTAGAGGTGGTTGCCGACGTAGCCAAGACGCGTGAAACACCGGTAGCATTTTCCACTGTTCAGCCTATTAAACTCCAGGAGGAGCTTGCCTCCAGGGATATCCCGATGATTTTAAACAAAACCCCCGGGGTTTATGCAACCCAGCAGGGTGGCGGCGACGGTGATGCCCGTATCAATATCCGCGGTTTCAGCCAGCGCAATCTTGCCGTCATGATCGACGGGATCCCGGTGAATGACATGGAAAACGGCTGGGTTTACTGGTCCAACTGGTTTGGCCTCGATGCCGTAACCCGCAGTATACAGGTGCAGCGCGGACTGGGTGCCTCCAAACTGGGGCTCCCTTCAGTCGGCGGAACGATGAATATTATCTCAAAAGGGATTGATGCCAACCTTGGCGGCACCCTCAAACAGGAGGTCGGCGCAGACGGATACCTGCGGACCTCGTTTGGCTTGACTTCCGGGCTGCTGAAACACGGCTGGGGGATTACCCTTGCCGGCTCCTATAAACAGGGCAATGGCTGGGTCGACAATACCTGGACAAAAGGGTGGTTTGGCTACCTCCGGGTTGATAAACGGCTCGGCAAGCATACCATCACCTTTTCGGCCATGGGCGCTCCACAGGAGCACGCCCAGCGTGCGTACCAGAAATCTATTGCAACCTTTGACAAGTACGGGATCCGTTACAATTCCAATTGGGGGCATCTTGACAGGTGGACACAAAAGGATACATCGGGCAAACCCATTTACAGTGGCAGAACTGAAAACCTGTCGCAGTCATTAAACTATTTTTTCAAGCCACAGATCAGTTTGCGCGATTTCTGGAGAATAAACGATAAACTCTATTTGTCAAATATTCTCTATGTCTCGGTTGGTAATGGCGGGGGAACGACCAATTTCTCCTCCACATCTTCAGGTTCTTACGGAACCTCAACCTTCAATTTTAACCAGTCGGATGGGCTTATTAACTACCAAAGCTATTACGACCGCAACATGAACGATCCTACCCACAGGTCGGAGGGGATCATACGAAGCAGTGTTAATAACCACCGGTGGTATGGTTTGCTTTCGACCTTCAGCTGGGAGATCAATTCAAAACTGAGCTTTTCCGGAGGTATTGACCTTAGAACCTACAAGGGCCAGCACTATGGCGAAGTTTATGACCTGCTGGGCGGCAATTTTGTCAGGGATGATGCCAATCAGAACATTAATCCCTACCAGACAAAGTTTTACAAAGGGGATAAGATATATTATTACAATGATGCGCTTGTCCGCTGGGGAGGTGTCTTCACGCAGCTGGAATATAAAACAGGTAACTGGACCTCGTTCATCAATCTCACACTGGCCGAATCGGCATACCAGAGAATCGATTATTTTAAGAAGAAAGACCTGGTTATTTCGGGAAACACCTTTGCAACGGCCGTTGGTTATGGTGATATCTTCTACTATAATGGTTCCGAGAACCTGACTTACCATGCTTACGACACGAAATACACCTCCAACGACACGGTATTTGTTGTCAAACAGAATGGCAAGAAAAAAGATACACTGTTCATTGTAAACCCTAAGGCTTACAATAACACCTCATCCGAAGCCCGCGCAACCCAGACGAAATGGAAGGTGTTCCCCGGCTATACCTTTAAAGGCGGATTAAATTATAACCTGGACAAACGAAACAATGTGTTCCTGAACCTGGGATACCTGTCCAAAGCTCCCCGTTTCGCCAATGTTTTCAATAATGCCAACCAGGAGATCCTGAATCCCAAGAATGAAGTTGTCCAGGCGATTGAACTTGGTTACAGTCTCAATACAAAAAAAATTGCCCTGAATGTGAACACCTACCTGATCAAATGGAACAACAAGCCGCTTGATTCTCCCTTAACCTATACCGATCCAAAATCAGGCGATTCATTTCAGTATAACATCAACGGGATCGACGAACTCCATAAGGGGGTTGAAATCGAATTCGGGTATAAACCGATACCTTCCCTGCAGTGGGACCAGGTAGTTGCATGGGGCGACTGGAGGTTTACCTCGGGAGGAACTGCTGACGTGTTCGATCCGACAGGCAACCATATCACATCCCTGGTATACAATGCGAAAGGGGTACATGTCGGCGATGCAGCCCAGTTCCAGTTTATGGAAAGCATGCGCTGGGAAATTATCAAATATCTCTATGTTTCAGCCAGTGTGACCCTGTTCGATAAAAATTATTCCCAGATGGACCCAACCTCCCTGACGAAAGCTTTCCTGGATAAAGACGGGAACCCCAGGGATTCCTGGAAGATGCCCATGTATTACCTCGTTGAGATGAATGCCGGGAAAAAGTTTACCTTTAAAAATTTCAAACTCGATCTGCGCGCCTCGGTGCTGAATCTCTTTGACAAGGTCTATATTGCCGATGCAAAAAACAATGATTCCTATTCAACCACGACATCCAACTTTGACGCTGCCTCGGCAGGAGTTTATTATGGCATCGGCAGGACCTTCAACCTATCACTTGCCATCAGTTATTAAAATATTGTGCTTTTTACCCTGCATTCTGTAAAATCAAATCCATTAACCTGAAATAAAAAAATGAAAAAAATAGTATTATCAATCATCTGCCTGGTCGTTCTCGGCCTCCAGGGGTATTCACAGGCCACCATTGCTGCAGCCAGGGCGATGCCTTTAGGTTCAACGATCACGGTTCACGGCATCGTTACCAATGGCCCTGAGTTGGGCACCATCCGTTATTTCCAGGATGCAACGGCAGGTATCGCCGCCTACAGTTCCACCATCTCCGGACTCTCAAGGGGCGATTCAATCGTGCTCACCGGGGTCACCACGAATTACAACCAGTTGATGGAAATCAACCCTGTGAATTCTTTTAATGCCATTGCCCCAAAACCTGTTCCTGCACCCATTACCCTTACCCCTGCCGGGATGAAAGAACAATACGAAGGCATGGTGATCAAAATGGTTGATGTGACCTTTGCCAATGCCGGCGGTGTTTTTGCAGGGAATACGAACTACAATGTAACCGCCAATGGCGAAACATGCCAGGTACGTGTCAATTCCGCATCAACCGGCGCCACTGGTCTGGTGGGGCAGATTATCCCTGCCTCCAAGGTGACCATTATCGGGATATGTTCACAGTTTGATTATACAAACCCCAGCGCAGGCTACCAGTTTTTACTGCGCGACAAAAACGATATCATCAGCACGAGTTCAATCGTGTTCACCACGGCGCTGGCCGTTTCCAATATTACCAGTGCATCCCTTACCTTTGGCTGGAATACCAATATTGCCGGGACCACCGAGTTATTCTACGGCCGCACGCCCCAGCTGGAACTTGGACATATTTCCGCAACAGGTACGGGTACAACCCATTCCATCGTGATCCCGGGGCTCAATCCTGCCGACCTGATCTACGTCCAGGCCTTTTCCGTGGCCGCTTCCGATACCGGCTTCTCCGGATTGAAAAATTTTATCACGAAGTCATCATCGGCAGGATGGATCAGGACCTATTTTACCAGGCCGGTTGATACTACCGTTTCAACAGGTACCAAGGCTGTGCAGATCTACAGGGCTGTTGATGATACCTGTATCGCCTATATCAACAAGGCGAAACAATCGATCGACATTGCCATGTATAATTTCAATGTTGAGGGAATCAGCAATATCGCATCCGCACTGAACGCAGCCTATGCAAGGGGTGTTGCAGTGCGGCTGGTAGTCGACGGCAGTACCAACAATTCAGCCATTCCTGAACTGGTGGCCGGGATCGGTAAGATTGCCCGTCCGGTTACTACCGGGATCATGCACAATAAATTCATGGTCATCGATGGCCATTCCACCAACCAGAATGACCCGATCGTTTGGACGGGCTCCTGCAACTGGACCGACCAGAATATCAACACCGATGCGAACAACGTGTTATTCATCCAGGATGCCTCTCTTGCCAAGGCCTATACCATTGAATTCAACGAAATGTTCGGTTCTACCACCACAACGCCGAGTACTACCAATGCCAAGTTCGGACCGGCTAAAGCAGATAACACACCCCATGAGTTCGTAATCGGCGGCAGACGGGTCGAGGTTTATTTCAGCCCCAGCGACGGCGTTAACCAGCAGATTGTAAACCATATTGCCACCGCCGGTTCCGATCTCGAAGTGGGCACCATGCTGATCACCAGGGCCGTTATCAGCGATGCGATCATTGCCCGGAAAAATGCAGGCGTAACCACGAAGGTCGTCATTACCAACCGCGCCACCTCCGATGCCAATGTCGTTACCGCCTTACAAACTGCCCTGGGCACCAACTTCAGGGAATATCACGAACAGGGATTGCTCCACAGCAAGGTGATGATCATCGACCAGTCTGCAACCGCCTCCGATCCGCTGGTATGGACAGGTTCGCATAACTGGAGCGATGCCGCCAACGTCAGTAATGATGAGAATTCTATCGTTATCCATGATGCAACGATCAGCAACCTGTTTTTCCAGGACTTCAAATACAGGTTTGACAAAGCGATCTCTTTGAACAATGTTCCCATCCTCGACCTTGGAAATGACCAGTCGGTCTATGGCGGCGATACGGTCACCCTCGACGCAGGCACCTTTAACACCTATGTCTGGTCAACAGGCGAGATGACGCAGATCATCCAGGTTGATTCTTCAGGCGTAGGTTATGGCACCAAGAAGATCTATTGCCGCGTTACAACCATCAACCCTGTTGGAACACAGTCGGATACCGTAAGGATCACCTTCAAACCCAGGACAGGTATTAAGGACCAGAATTCGTTCGTTTCGCGCTTTAACCTTTCACCGAATCCTTCCACGGGTAATTTTACCATAAGCTTTACGGCAAAAAGGACGGAACCCGTTTCCTTTGAACTGATGGCATTTGACGGGCGCGTGGTATGGCGATCAGAGACCACGACCACGACCGGTGTAAATGCCCTGCGGGTGGAAAACCTGCAGGTTCCTTCCGGGATTTACCTGGTCAGAATGAAGACCCGCGACGGTGATCTGGGAAGAAAACTGATTATAAAATAATGGCACACGGGGACCTGGTACAATACCGGGTCCCCTTTTTCGTTATATCAAAAAACAGCTAATAACATTTAATCTACCGGTTTGTGTCAGATTGTTTAGTAATAATCCCTACTTACAATGAAAAAGATAACATCGAGCGTATCATACGTAAGGTGTTTTCCCTTCCCAAAGAAATGGATGTGTTAATCGTAGAGGATAACTCTCCGGATGGGACTGCAACCATTGTTAAAACCCTGATGACCGAGTTCGCCGGGCGCCTTTTTATCGAGGAGCGCAAAGGGAAACTGGGCCTGGGAACAGCCTATATCCACGGTTTCCGCTGGGCGCTAAAACGGGATTATGCATTCATCTTTGAAATGGATGCTGATTTTTCACACAATCCCGATGATCTGCTGAGGCTGTATGATGCAGCCAGGAACAAGGGAGGCGACCTTTGCATCGGTTCGCGGTATATTACCGGGGTGAATGTTGTTAACTGGCCGATGGGCCGGGTGCTGATGTCGTATGTTGCCTCCATCTACGTGCGGTTTATTACCCGTATGAAGGTGATGGATACTACCGCAGGATTCAAATGTTATACCCGGAAAGTGCTTGAAACCATCGACCTGGACAATGTCCGGTTTACGGGTTATGCCTTCCAGATTGAGATGAAATACACCGCCTGGAAACTCGGGTTTAATATTGTCGAAGTGCCGATTATCTTTACTGACAGGACCCTGGGAGAATCGAAAATGAGTACCGGGATATTTAAAGAGGCTGTACTGGGTGTACTCAGCCTCAGGTGGAGAAGCCTTTTCAGGAATTATAAACCCCGTAAGAACTGAGTCCCGGGATCCTCTCTGTTTGATCTCCCTGTGAACGATTATCCCCGGATGTGTCGCCGACGATGTATGACAGTGATCGCAGAGGATAAAATCAATAAGATGTTTCCTTTCAGCTCCTCCTTATGGAGATTGACCTCCGGGATGCCCGGTTAACCTAAGTTTTCAGGAAATGACCAATTCGTATTATATTCACAATGCGCACATTATTAATGAGAACGAGCGTTTCACAGGGGCTGTTTATATCCTTGATGGCCTGATCAGTGAAATTTTTCATGGAAATGCCCCCCCGGGTTTTACGATGGCTGCCAATACGGTGGTTATTGATGCCGGGGAGAAATTCCTGATCCCGGGTGTGATTGATGACCATGTCCATTTTCGTGAACCCGGGCTTACCGGTAAGGGTGACATTCACTCGGAGAGCCGGGCTGCTGTTGCCGGTGGCGTAACCTCCTATATGGAGATGCCCAACACCAGGCCAAATGCCACGAGTCTTGGAATCCTGGAAGAAAAATTCGCATTGGCGGCGACCTCCTCTCTTGCCAATTATTCTTTCTATCTTGGCGCTACCAATGATAATCTTGCCGAGATCAAAAAAGCCGACCCGGCCTCAGTTTGCGGGCTGAAGCTGTTTCTTGGCGCCTCAACAGGCAATATGCTGGTCGATGATCCCGAAACCCTCGATGCCATTTTTGCAGCCTCACCTTTGCTCATATGCGTGCATGCTGAGGAAGAGTCGATCATCCGGGATAATACCAGGGCATTTACGGAGAAATACGGGGAGGATATCCCCCCGGAAGCCCACCCGCTGATCAGAAGTGAAGATGCCTGTTTCACCTCATCCGGAAAAGCCGTAAACCTGGCCCTCCGGCACAATGCCAGGCTCCACCTGCTGCATTTGTCAACAGCCCGGGAGTTGACGCTGCTTACCGATAGGCGCCCATTGGCAGAGAAGAAAATAACCGGGGAGGTATGCATTCACCACCTCTGGTTCGACGACCGCGATTATGCGGACCTGGGCGCTGGAATAAAATGGAACCCGGCAGTTAAATCTTCGGCCGACCGTGAAGCCCTGATGGCCGGGGTGCTGAACAACACGCTCGATATTATTGCCACCGATCACGCGCCCCACCTGAAAGGGGAAAAGGAAAACCCCTATACATCCTGCCCCTCGGGTGGACCCCTGGTCCAGCATTCGCTGGTTGCCATGATGGGATTTTCACAACTTGGCAAGATATCAGTGGAGAAAATTGTAGAAAAAATGTGCCACAACCCGGCCATCCTTTTTCAAATTGAGAAACGGGGATTCATCCGCAAGGGCTATCATGCCGACCTTGTGCTGCTCGACCAGGATGCCCCATGGACGGTGGAAAAGGAAAACATCCTCTACAAGTGTGGATGGTCTCCCTTTGAAGGTGTCACCTTTAAATCGCGGGTTACCCACACCTGGGTCAACGGGAAGCTCATTTACAGCCAGGGTGTCTTTGATGAATCCCATAAAGGAATGCGATTAAAATTTTTAAAATAACCAGTCGATGAATTCAAAATTGTTCCTCCTGTTTTTTCTCCTGTTTTCCTTGTCGGCATGCCACTATGAAAACAAGGTGGTTGAAGAAAAATATCCCAATGGCTCTCCCAAACGGGTTTGTATTTATCTCGGGAATGGCGAAAACCGTCAGCTGATCAAAGAAACAACCTACTATCCCAACAAACAGGCACAAATGGAAGGTACCTACAAGGAAAAAAAACGGGATGGTAAATGGACCTATTGGTACCAAAACGGAAAGGTATGGAGTGAGGGGGTATTCATAATGGGAAAATCCGACGGCAAGCGTGTGACTTACTACGAAAGCGGGAAAGTGCGCTACGAAGGGTTTTATAAGGAAGACCTGCGTATCGGGAAATGGCGTTTTTATGATGAAAACGGCCGGCTTCTCCAGGAGGTCGATTACTCGGCCCCTCCAAAGAGTGTTGTGCCGGTTAAACCGTAGACCCGACTAAGATTGACGGGTTAAAATCAGTTAATAATTTACGATCACAAAAACCGGCAGGTGATCGCTGTATCCGCCAAAGTAATCCTTTGAACTGGCAGTCCGGTTGGGGACCATATCTCCGGCTTTGTTTTTGTACAACATCCAGTCCTGTTTGAAGATGGTTGACCAGGGTGGGAGGATGAATGCCCCTCTTCCCTGTTTGTTCTGACTGAGCAGGTTGCCTGAAACGATGATCTGGTCGAAAAGGTCCCAATCCTTGTAATACAAGGTTCCCTCTCCATTCAGGAAGCGCAGGTACATCAGGTTATATAGCCCTTTAGGGGTAACTGGCTGATCAGGTTTGCCCGCCCCTAAGATTTCCGAGATGCTTTTATCCTTGGGTTCGTCATTGAAATCTCCCATTATCAGGATGTTGGCTTTTGGATTCCGGGCAAGTAATGAATCGGTAAGATGCCGGAGCGACGTTGCATTTTCAATCCGTTTTGTTTCGGTTTCGTTGCCGGCCCCTTCACGCGATTTCCAGTGGTTGACAAAAATATGGAAGGTGTCTTTTTTGGCATCCGATAATTTAACATAAAGGATCGATCGGGTATTAAAAGACTGGGCAGCGGCAAATGCCTTGTGCGATACATAATGCATCACATCCTTCCTGAAGATCAGGGCTACATCGATTCCCCGGGGGTCGCTGCCCTCTTCGAGGATTGCCTGGTAGTTGCCCTTGTGCAGGGGAGTTTTACTGATGAGGTCGTTCAGCACCCCGATGTTTTCCACTTCAGCCATGCCGATAACGGCAGGCAGGTTTACACTGTCGATGGCAACCAGCACCCTGGCAATGTTCTGCAATTTGTGGTTATAACGCTGGCTGGTCCAGGGAACCTTCGCATCGGGAAGAAAATCGTTGTCGTTTTTATTCAGATCATGAATGGTGTCAAACAGGTTTTCGGTGTTGTAAAAGGCAACTTTAAACTGGTTCCCTTTTGTTTTCTGGGCGTGGCTGGTAACCGCAATGCCCAGAAACAGGATGATAGAAACAAACAGGTAACGCATACTTCAGGTTGGTTTAATAATCCACTTTGTTTCACCGGCTGCCTGAAATCCTGCATTCGAAATTGAACGGAGAATAGCGGAAATCTTGAATAACACAGCCCTCTGAATGAGGATGGATCAGATAATTTTAGATGAATTGAGTGCAAAGATCAAAAAAAAAGGGCATCCTTGAACGATGCCCCTTTTATTCTTTTGTCATGATCAGTCAACAATGATGACAAGGTATTTTGAATTTGACCAGAATGCCTTATAGTCAAGAACTTGCAGAGACTGGATGACTTTTTTATCCCCATTGAATTTATATGCATTTGAGGGATGGTTTGAAAGGATTTTAGCCTTTTTCGACAGGATCGGGAAATCGGTCACTTTGCGGACATCGATCTTGGTAAAGAGGGCTTTGTCAAAGTCAGAGAGAATTTCACCGCTCTTGATGATCTTGTTTTTAATAAGCTCCTTTTTTGTTCCGATTACATAATAGGCCGTATGCATGGCTTCGTCCTGAGCGGCGATCGTCTGCTGTTGCTTGCTGAGTTGCGAACCCTGGTCTTTCACCGTACGTGACAGGGTGTCGATCACCAGGTTTGCAGAGGCAAAGGCGGTGCTGAGCTTGGCGAGTTTGCCGCGTAAATCTTCAATCTGGGCTGCCTTATCAGCAATATCCTTGTTGAGACGCTCGACCATTTTATTGAGCTCGGTCACCTTCATATTCGAACTTTTCAGTTTCTTGGTAAGAAGGTTGAGAGACTCTTTGTTCTTTTGCATCATGCCATAAATGGACTGGATGTCGTTTTTGATCTGTTCCTTGGCCGAAACCTGAAGTTCGCCGCCACGGTCGGTGGTGAGATTGATAATATTCTCTTTCTGTTTGATGGTATCCAAAGTGCCTTGAATTTCGTTGATGGAGCGGATAAATTCATTGATTGCTTCATCCTTTTGCATGGTCTGGGCCTTAAGACTGTCGGTCTTGGCCTGTAATTCCTGGGCTTTTTTTTCGGCTGCATGTCCGCAGGCAAAAAACACAGGAATCAGTAATAGCAAGAAATACTTTTTCATTTGTGTTGTTTTTTAATTTGGTGCAAAAATACGCAGAAAATCTGCAATCTCATAAAACAACTTATAAATACACGGGTAAAGTATCTGTTATATCCTGGAATATTTGAATTTCAGCCTGGATTTTATTGTTTACGTGCAGTTTTGCCATACTTGAAGTTCGACCTTGTCTGGCAGTCCACTGAAAAAAAGTGAAGGAAACCCCTACAGAAAACAGGCACTTCCTTGGAATTTGAGAAAAAATTCCGTATCTTTAATCTCTTAAAATCGCATCACTAAATTCTCATTTTCAATGATTGCAACGATTTTCCAAAAATCGGTGACGCAGTTTTAATCCCGGAATTCCGGCACTCCTTTGTCTTAATCTAAGTTTCATCTAAATTCCCTCTAAGTTCCCTCTAAGTTCCCTCTAAGTTCCCTCTAAGTCCTCTCTAAGTCTACTCTAAGTCTGGTTCGGATCTGGTACGGATCTGGTACGGATCTGGTTCGGATCCCGGTCGGTTGACCATCCGCCGGAAGATCGCCGCATCCCTGAATTTTAGGATGCAGGTGTGGCTGGCAGATAACCGCAGCCTTGTTATGATAATTAAGGTATCTTTGCCTGTTTTAACCTGTTTTCCTAACTTTCTGTTCCCTATGGCGCTATATCCCAAAATCATCCTGAAACCCGGTAAAGAGGCTGCAGTGCTTCGCTTTCATCCATGGATATTTTCAGGGGCGCTGACATTCCTGAAGTCGGAACCAAGGGAAGGAGACATTGTTGAGGTATACTCCTATGACCAGGCATACCTGGCAACGGGCCATTATTGCAAAGGCTCCATTGCCGTGAAGGTGTTTTCCTTCCGCCAGGTTGTTGTCGGCCCTGAATTCTGGAAGGAAAGACTTGCCGGTGCGCTGGAACTTAGAAAAAAGCTGGGATTGATGACCGATGGTTCAACCAATGCCTTCCGGCTGGTCAATATGGAGGGGGATGGTTTCCCGGGACTGATCATCGATTATTACAACGGTGTTGCCGTCATACAGACGCATACAGCGGGTATGTACCAGGCGCGGCACGAGATATCCATTGCCTTGAAGGAGGTCTTTGGGGAAGCCCTGAAGGCTGTTTATGACAAAAGCAGTGAAACGTTTCATAATGCCATCCAGGCGACCCGTGATGAAATCCTGCATGGCGAGATAGCACCGGTCACCATCACCGAAACCGGGCACAGGTTCATCGTTGATATCGAGAAGGGGCAGAAGACCGGCTTTTTCCTGGATCAGCGCGGAAACCGTATGTTCGCCCAGTTCTACGGCAAGGGACGGAAAGTACTGAATGCCTTCTGCTACTCGGGCGCATTTTCGGTCTATGCGATCAAGGGAGGCGCCACCATGGTGCATTCGGTCGACAGTTCCCAACAGGCCATCGGCTGGACCAAGGAAAACATGATGCTGAACGATATCGCCGAAACGGCGCATACCGAAGAGGTCGCCGACGTAAAACGCTTTCTTACGCAGACGACAGATTGCTACGACATGATCATCCTCGACCCGCCGGCATTTGCCAAACACCATAATATTTCCCATAATGCCCTCCAGGCCTATATCTACATCAATGCCCAGGCGATGAAGCGCCTTAACCCGGGAGGGATCCTCTTCTCCTTCTCCTGCTCGCAGGCGATCAACCGCGAGATGTTCCGTTCGGCCATCCAGGCGGCAGCCATTGAATCGGGTAAAAAGGTCAAGATCCTTCACCAGCTTTCACAGGGGCCCGACCACCCGATCAGCATCTTCCATCCCGAAGGGGAGTACCTGAAGGGACTTATCCTGGAGGTGGAGTAACCTATGCGGGTATGGAGTTACCTGCTGATCACCAGCTTTTTCACCACCACCGATGAACCTGTTGTAATCTTTACCAGGCAGGCCCCAGCAGGGATGGAGGGAAGCGCAATGGTTATCTGCCGGCTCCGGGCATAGTCTCCTGAAAACAGCTCTCCCCCAATCATGGAACAGACTTGAATTTTAACTGAATTTTCCATCCCCGGGAGTTGAACCCGGAAATGGCCGTTGCATGGATTTGGATAAAGCCGGATCTCCTTATCCGTCCCGGTGCCGGTCGTATTTAATCCTGAAATGATTCCCCCGCTGTTGCCTGTCTTTAAGATCAGGCCATTGTTCCCGACCATGATGCCCGACTGCGCATCCCTGAAAGCAAGATCGTTCAGGGGGTAACAGGTTTGGTCCATCGCTTTTTCACTCCAGGTAACCCCTCCGTCGGTGGTTTTGAACAATATGGCAAGAGGTTCAAACCCCAGGGCATACCCGTTCATCGGATCCGTAAACAGGATATGGGTGAACAGAAGGGGGCCGTAGTACAGGATATCCCAGTGCTGCCCCGCATCGGTTGTCTTGCAGATGACGCCGTAACCGCATGCGAACCCGCAGTTTTTGGTAGGGAAACTGATGCTGAGGAAGGCATAGATACCCGGTACCGTGCACTGGAGGCTCCAGGAGTTGCCCCCGTCGGTGGTTTTCAGGATTTTCCCATCGTTGCAGGCTGCAAACCCGGTGTCGGCGCTTGTAAAGGTAACGGCCTGGACAAAATATCCCGCAACTTGCCGGTTGGTCCACGAGGCGCCTGCATCGGCGGTTTTGATCAGGTAGGTCGTGTCCCAGGATGACTTTTTGGCCACTGCATAGCCAGTATTGATATCCGGGAAGGAAAGACCATGGAGATCATCGGTTACGCCGGTTGGAAGAGGATTCCAGGAGGTACCTCCATCAACCGATTTAAATGCCAGCCCATGGGTGCCGGCAACATACCCTGTTTGCGGTGCGGTAAAACAAACTGATGTCAGGTCGGTATTTGCAGCAAGGGCCAACGGCTGCCAGGAATTTCCGCCATCGGACGATTTCAGCAAGGTGGCGCTGTCGCCGGCGATAAAACCTGTGTTGGGACCGGAAAAACAGACAGCATTGAGGGCTTTCCTGGTTACGCATGACGACAGCATCATCCAGGTATTCCCGTCATCGATGGTCATCAGCAGAACTCCCCCGTCGCCCATGATAATGCCATGATGCGCATCTTCAAAGGCAATGGTTTTCAGGTTATAGCCGGTGATGGAGGGGAGTGGAGCCCAGGAAATTCCCGCATCGGTCGTTTTGAGCATCGTGCCGGAATCGCCTACAATGAAGCCGGTCCCGGATGGGCTGATATAGGCAGCCGACAAATTATGCAGGGTCCCCGAACCGATATTATTCCAGGTTTCGCCCGCGTCGGCCGTCCGCAATATCTCGCCGCTGCGGCCCACGTGCAAGCCGGTAGTTGCATCCAAGAAGAAGAGGGAACCGAGCCAGGCATTGACGCCAATGTGTTTTATGTTCCAGGAATTTCCGCCGTTGTAGCTTTTATACATATAGCCGTCGCTTGCCATAACGGCAGCAGAGGGCCCGGTATACCATACCGAATAATTCCAGGTATAGGGCGGTTTCCAGAGCCAGGTGACCCCGCCGTCGTCGGTGACAAAAACGGCCTCCTCGCCAACGGCAACCCCATGCATTGGACTGGTGAACCATACATCATACATGCTAAAGGTTTCGAAAAGATGGTCCAGCGACCAGGTCGACCCGCCATCGGTGGTTTTATAGAGCCCTGAAGATCCGTTCGAAATGGCATAGCCGGTTGATGAGTCCATGAAGAAAACACGGTTCAGACCTTCCTGGGTGCCGCTTTCCATGCGGTTCCATGTGTTCCCTCCGTCGGTTGTTTTTAAAATGGTACCGCAGTCCCCCACGGCAATTGCGCTATTTGCCCCGATGAATTTTACATCGTGGATGATGTTCCCCTGGGGCAGCGGGTTAACCCAGTCCCACTGGCCAAATGCACAGAGATTTGAAGTCAGCAGGATTGCAAGCAGGATAGGGTATCGTTTTGCTTTTGTAGAAACTTCTTTCGGCATGGCAATGGGTATTGGAATGAATAACAAATTTCTGTTTATCGTGGTAAAGAATTGATCATCATTGGATTATTGACGTAATTAATCCTGTAGGATAAAGAGGGTGTTGTATTTCAAAAACAAAAAAAATAACCACCATGACACAATGAAGGCACAATGCACACAAAGAAGCCCGTAGTGAACATTGTGTAAATCATGGTGAACATTTTGGTTGATTTATAGGCAACTGTCTTTTAAAAAAACCCGGCAAAATATTCCAGAGACTCAAAGTTAGTGACAATTATCTCAAAATGTTCACCCGTTGAAAAAAATGCAGTTCATCCATATCTCCATTCGCATCATCCTTATCTTTCTCAATATTTGTTCCTGCAGCAACCTTCGCCCAAATCACATGAATTTGCTGCAGTTGCGGAAACAATTTGATGATTCCCCCATTTTTTTGACAGGAACTGAAACTACCAGGCATGAAAATAGCTAACTTTGACAAGAGACCTTAAAAAGGGCCCCCTTGCTGCCAAACAAATGACTGCTATCACTGACAAAACCCGGGAACTGACTGCGATGGAAACCATTCCATCCTTTTTCGAAAAGAGTTGCGACCGGTTTCCCGGGAATATCTATCTCCGTGAAAAAACCGGCAGGCAGTACGCTGGGATAACATACAGGGAAACCCGTTTGCTGGTGTACAGGTTTGCTGCCGGCCTTATGGCTCTCGGCATTCAGCCGGGCGACAGGGTGGCGCTGATTTCAGAAGGCCGTAATGCATGGGTGATCAGCGAACTGGGGGTGTTGTATGCCGGGGCCATTAATGTACCCATATCTGTTAAGCTTACGGAGCCCGAGGAACTGAAATTCAGGATAAACCATGCAGGGGTCAGGATGGTCATTGTGTCGGGTCAGCAGGCACCAAAGATCAACAGTATCAGGGAGGGGCTGGAGCAGCTTGAATGGATCGTGCTGCTCGATCCGCCGGGCGCAGGGGGAGGGCAGGAGATGTTGTTTGACCAGGTGCTGGATGCCGGCTGGGTGTTCCTTGAAACACATGCCGGCATTTTTGATGCAAGATGGAGGGCCGTTTGCCACACCGACGTAGCCAACATCTGCTATACCTCCGGAACAACGGCCGATCCGAAGGGGATCATGCTGACACATGGAAACTACATCAGTAATGTTTACCAGGGCTATTCGCTGATGGATATCCAGGAAAATTATTGTACGCTCCTGATCCTGCCATGGGATCATGCGTTTGCACACACGGCAGGGATATATTGTTTTATGGGCAGGGGAGCGTCGGTTGCCTCGGTGCAGTGGGGAAAATCGCCCCAGGAAGGGCTGCGGAACCTGCCCGGGAACATCCGTGAAATCAGGCCGCAGATTTTACTGAGTGTGCCTGCCCTGGCCGATAATTTTAAAAAGAATATTGAAAAGGGGATACGCGAACGGGGATATTTTATCGCCCGGCTATTTCACCTGGCCATGAAAATGTCATACTGGTATAACCGGGATGGACATTCCCGCGGAAAGGGAGGAACATGGATTGCGAAGCCGCTGATGAACTTGTTTGCCGGGTTCTTTGTCAGGAAAGTCAGGAATCACTTTGGCGGGCAGCTTGAATTTTTCGTTGGCGGCGGCGCTCTCCTGGATATCGAATATCAGCGGTTCTTTTATGCACTGGGGATCCCGATGTTCCAGGGATACGGGTTAACAGAGGCATCTCCCATTATCTCGTCCAATACGGCGCTTCGTCATAAACTCGGCTCCTCGGGCGCCATTGCCGGGAACCTGGAGTTGAAGATCTGTAACGAGCAGGGAGAAACCCTGCCGGTTGGCATCCATGGAGAGATCGTGGTAAAGGGAGCCAACGTGATGAAGGGTTATTGGAAGAATGAAGAGGCCACCCGGGCCGCCATCCGCGACGGCTGGCTTTATACCGGCGACCTGGGGTATCTCGATGCGGATGGATTCCTGTATGTACTGGGACGCTATAAAAGTCTGCTGATTGCCAACGATGGCGAAAAATTCAGCCCTGAAGGAATGGAGGAGTCGTTTTGCGGGGAGTCTGAATTTATTGACCAGTGCATGCTGTATAATAACCAGGACCCTGTTACGGTCATACTCCTTGTTCCTGCTTTGGATAAGATCAGGGAATATCTCGCCCATCTCGGGCTTGATCCTTTGTCGGCTGAAGGCCAGGCAGAGGCATTGCTGAAAATTGAAGAGGAGTTGAAGGAATACCGCAAAGGCGGCAGGTTTGCCGACCGGTTTCCCCAACGATGGCTGCCGGCTGCCATCGGGATTCTGGATAGCCACTTTACGGAGGAAAACCACCTGCTGAACTCTACGCTGAAGATGGTCAGGGGCAGGATTGTAGAACACTACAGGGAGAGGATCGACTATCTTTATACCCCGTCTGCCCGGGATATCCTGAACCAAAGAAACGTCAGCGCAATAAGGGCAATTCTTGACCCAACCAAAAAACAGGGGTAAAAAGGAGGGTCAGTACCTGATAAATTTCCCTGAAAAAATGCGGTCGCCTGCTGCCAGCTTTACCAGGTAAAACCCGGGCAGCAATGAACTGACATCGATAAGATCGTCAGTGCAAAAAGACTGCTTTTTAACCATTTCCCGGCCATCCAAACCATAGATGGTTATCGTACAGCCACCGCGGTATTCCCGGATGGGTGCAACCCGGATGAAATCACGGGCAGGGTTAGGGTAGATGGTCAACCGGCCGGTATTGTATTTCTCAGGAACCCAAACACCGCCATTGGTGGTTTTTAAGATGATCCCGGCAGCCCCGACGGCATAACCGACCCCCGCTCCGGTAAAATAAACGCTGAATAACGGAGAGGAGGTGCCGGAAAGCTGCTGGTTCCAGGTGGATCCTGCATCATTCGTTTTAAGAATTATCCCGGCATCGCCCACGATATAGCCTGTCAGCATATCGGTAAAACAGACAGAATACAACCGTGTACTGGTGCCCGAAGCCAATGTTGTCCAGGATGTTCCTGAATCACCAGTTTTCAGGATAACCCCGTTGTCGCCGGCAATATACCCGGTACTGGCATCCAGGAAAAAAACGGCTCTCAATGCTTCGGAGGTGCCTGAATTGATTTTATTCCAGGCTGAACCTCCGTTGGTAGTTTTAAGAATAATGCCGGTACTGCCCACGATGATGCCATTGTTCACATCGGTAAAACAGACAGCTGTCAGCAAGCCAGTTGTACCCGACATTTGCGTATTCCAGGTCCCTCCGCCGTCGGTGGTCTTCAGGATTACCCCGTCAAGACCAACACCGTAGCCGGTAGCCGCATCGGGAAAGCTCAGGGCCCACAGGAAGTCGGTAGCGGTTGAGGCCGCGGTTTGCCAGGTTATCCCGCCATCGGCGGTTTTCAGGATGCCCTGGTTGCCGGCAACAAAGCCTGTCTGGATGTCACGAAAGTAAACTGAAAATAAATCGGCTTTCACTTCCGGTACAAGCGAGGTCCAGGTAATTCCCCCATCGGTCGTTTTATGGATAATCCCATGGTCCCCGGTGGTAAAACCTGTATCCGCATTCAGGAAACAGGTGGATTTCAGCAGGTCGGTAAACCCGGCCGTGATGGTGTTCCAGGCGGCCCCGCCATTGGTTGTTTTCAATACGATGCCATGGTCCCCGACGGCAATACCTGTCGTATCATCCACGAAAACAATGCTGCTGATATACTGCAGGGTGCCCGTTGTCTGACTGCTCCAGGTCAGGCCGGCATCGGTCGTCTTCAGGATATTTCCATTCCATCCCGCAGTATAACCGGTGTTCTTACTGGTAAAAAACAGGGTATTGGTATAACAGGTAACCGGTAAATTGTTCCAGGTGAGCCCCCCGTCGGTTGTCTTCAGGATGCCACCCTCAATCACCACATAACCTGTGTCGCGACTGGTAAAGCAGGCGGAATTCAGGTGATAGGGGCTGTTGAATGAGTGGTTATTCCAGGTGACACCGCCATCGGTCGTTTTCAGCACGGTTCCGTAATAGCCAACGGCAATGCCGGTGTCACGGCTGGTAAAGCAGAGCGAAAGAAGCGTGTTATTTGTTCCGGGGGACTGGCGAAGCCAGTTCGTTCCCCCGTCGGTTGTTTTCAGGATGGTTCCCCTCGTTCCGGCTGCAAAGCCGTTATGGATATCGGTAAAGAAAACTGAAAATAAACTGTCACGGATGGCCACCGGATATCGTGACCATGAGTTCCCGCCATCGGTGGTTTTCAGGATGGTTCCTGCATAGCCAACGGTAAACCCATGCAGCGAATCAGGGAAGCAAACCTGGAACAACGTGGTTGAAGTCCCCGATGGTCGCCGGGTCCAGGTGGCTCCTCCGTTCACGGTTTTCAGGATAGTACCGGATTCACCGGTGGCAAAACCGTTGCGGGAATCAGTGAAGACGCACGAAATTAATGTATTGCCGGTCGGCGTTGGATTGAGGCATTGCCATTGTGCGGCGGCTATGGCAGCCGTATGACAAAACAGGATGAAAAGGAAGGTTTTTCCTTTCATAATATTTTTTTTTTGGCGGCGTTATCAAAAACAAGGTACTAATATAAGAATTTCCGGGTGATATTGAAAGCCCGGAATCAATATTTTCAGGTTCAACGGTTGCAATGAACGATTATTAACCCTTAAATCCAGCATCATGAGAGCAAGATTCTTCATTACAGTGGTTTTTCTTATACTGGCGGGCCAGCAGGCCATGGCACAACGGTATGATTTCAGAACTTTCACCTGGGGTGTTGATACAGTCGCGGTGAAAAATGGTGAAACTGCAAATTTTCTTTATTCCAAAAACAACAGCCTGGTTTTTAACGGAAAATTAAGCAACCTGGAGGCAAAGATCATCTATGATTTTTCCTCCTCCAACCAGTTATACCAGGCTTTTTACCTGGTAACACTCAACAGTAAGACCCCGGAGATCTATGTGGATAACTTTCAGATGCTGCAGGAGTTGCTGACAGGCAAGTACGGGCAGCCAAAAAGCAAATCGGCATTCACCATTAACGGGAAAATTATTTCCCACGATGAGTGGGCCTCCAACCTGATCTCCGACAACCTGAACCTGGAAACCAAATGGAAGACCCCTACCACCGATATCACCCTGTTTCTCTATAGCATCAATGATGAGCTTTGTATCGAAATCAGGTACACCTCTACCGATTTTGCAAAGAAGGCGGATACGGAGAAACGCAAAAATATCATTAAGGATCTTTAACCGGGTAATTGCAGGGCGCGGTATTTTTAGTCATCGAATTGTAAGCAAGGATACCCCTCTGGCATGACCACTGATTTTACCAGTTCCAACACTGGTTGTCTTCATACGCCATTTACCTTCAGGAGATCCAAGGTTTGATCCGAAAAGGAGTGCGTCGTTTCCTCCAAGTCCCTTCGTTGTTTCAATGTTTGTTTGTACTTTTACCGCATACTCAGAACAAAAAGCATGAAACTGCCATAAATATAATGTTCATGCAAACCGTGAATGATAAATTAGGGCTATTCCATATGGCCCGAAAGAAATAAATATGATCCTATGAAATACATCTTTTTAACCATCGCGATCATCGCGGAGGTTATCGCCACCTCGGCATTAAAATCAGTTGAAGGTTTTAGCAGGCCGGGACCGTCTGCCATTGTGGTCATTGGATACGGGGTCGCATTTTATTTCCTCTCCCTGACACTCAAAACTATCCCCGTAGGCATAGCCTATGCCATCTGGTCGGGTTTTGGGATCACCCTCGTCTCAATTATCGGGTATTTTTTTTATAAGCAGAAACTCGACTTTCCTGCCATCCTGGGTTTGCTGCTGATCCTTGCAGGGGTAGTGGTGATCAATGTCTTCTCGAAAAGCGTTTCCCATTAAATGGAAACTGCCATGGATCGGTTCCATGGCAGCCCTGTTCAGGAATTCCCGTGAGAAAAAGCATCCCGGGATTATTTCATTTTGTCGTATACAACCTTTCCATCCATCACCGTAAGGAGAACCGTGTTGTTGTGAATATCATCTGACTTTTGTTCGAAAATGTTCTTTTCCAGCACGATGATATCAGCCCGTTTGCCTTGTTCGAGCGACCCTATAAGGTTTTCAACCCCGAGTTCGTAAGCGCCATTGATCGTATAACCTTTGATCAGTGTTTCGAGGGACAGTTTCTCGGAGGCGGGAGGGAGGATGTCGGTATCTGCGGCCCCGATATTCCGCCGCATGTGGCCAATCTCGATTTGTTTAAAGGGGTTCACATCCTCGATTCCGGCACCCACAGGGAAGTCGGTTCCGCAGCAGATCCTCACGCCGGCCTGGTCCATGCTGTTGAACAGCATATTCCGCCCATAGACCTCCGGACCGACGATCTTGAGTGTGGCAGGGTCGGATACCATCCAGGAGGGGGTGAAATTAGCCATGACATCCCGGAGGGCCTTAAAGCGCTCAACCGTGTTCGGCATGAAAAACTGGCAGTGAACCACCGTTTTCCTCGTTGGGGTAAATCCCCTTTTCTGCTTCAGGTTCTCAAAGGCTGTCAGGGCATCGCTGATCGCACGGTTCCCGATCGAATGGATCTGGATGTTGAACCCGGCGGAATCAATTTTACAGACAAAATCGTTCAGTTCATTCTGGGGAAGCAGCACGAAACCATTCCCCTTCCCCCCGGGGAGGTAATCGTCGAACATGGCTGAACTCAGGGCATCCGATGTCCCGTCGAGCATGATCTTCATCGTATTGACGCGGAACAGGTTGCTGCGATAGCTCTTGTCAAGGAGCTGAAGGTCCTTTATCGCTGTTGGAACGGCCTTCGGGTTGCTGATCCAATGGCTTGCAAATACCCGCATGGGAAGATTCCCCTCTTTTTCCAGCTGAAGGTAAGCCTGGAAAATTTCGGGTTCCATTACAAACCCGGCATCATAGACACTTGTAACCCCGAATGCGGATAGCTTGGGAAAGGTCGCCATCTCCATTTTCATGATATCCGCAGGGGTGACGCCAAGTTTTAAAATAATGGGGATGAACGACTGGGCTTCGATGCAGTAGCCTGAAGGATTCCCGTTCTTGTCACGCACATAATAATGCCCGCCGGGGACAGGATCCGGCGTGTTTTTTTCGATCCCTGCAACCTCCAGGGCTTTTGAATTCACCCAGGCCGAGTGGAAGCCGTTATCGAAGACGATAACCGGTTTACTGCTTTCGATGGCATCGAGGTCGGCTTTCAGGGGGCCCTCAGGACCGAAGGTGATTGACCTGAAGTTTGCAAAAAAGTAATATTTACGATCAGGGTTCTCCTTAATGGTTTTGCGGATAATATCGAACCATGATGCGGTGGTTCCAAAGTAATCGAGCAGGACCGCACTGCTGACAAAGCTGCCCAGCGCCGGGTGCATATGGGCATCAATGAACCCGGGCATGACCATACGGCCGTTGAGGTCGATCACCTTGGTTTCGCTGCCGATATATTTTTTTGCATCAGCCGTGCTCCCGGTAAATACAATCGTGTTGCTGTCAACCACAACCGCTTCGGCCCAGGGCATCTTCGGGTTTACCGTATAGACCTTCCCGTTGATCAGGGCCAGTTTGCCTGGCTTTACACGTGAACATGACATTCCCGGCAGGATGGCAGTAAGAATAACAAACAAGGCAAGTGTCCTTTTGAAATGAAATTCGATAAATGAGTTCATAGTAGTTGATTTTAGAGCAAATAAAGGTAAAGGAATTTAAGAAATCATGGATCCCCGGCATAAAATAATTTCAGGAGAACGGGTACCGGAAGCTATTTGCTTCGTAAAAAGTTAAACATTAAAAGTGAAACCCGATCTGGATGCTGTATCTCAACCCGAATGAGATTTTGGTCTGGGATCCTGTAAATTCAAGGTTCTGCATTGAAAAAAGCTCCTTCAGCAATGGAAACCTGTTCAGGAGGGTATTCACAAGTTCATCATCGATCTCCTGGATCTGAGAGGGATCAAGGGTGCCGGAGATCCCCAGGGTCCCGTTATATCTGGAAACGGCAGGCCCGAACATGAGCAAACCAATATCCAGTGACTAAACCACTGTAAATGATCCCATCCATGGAATAACGCTTCAGCTTATTTCGGTGTTCGCATTATCCGAGAAGGCTTTTGTTGCAGTAACACCCACGTTCAATCAACATTATGTGAAAGGAGCCGGTACATTTTCTTACGTTCAGGAATTGTCGTTTGGTTATATGGTCGGCCCGAAAGGACAACTTTCTGGTTATATGAAAGGAGACTTCAAGGATAAACTGTACCAGGTGAGCGTGGGCTATACTGTCTTTTTCTGATGATGGTTGATCTCATCCTATGAAATTGGTTGTTTTTGTGATACCCTCTTTACTTTTTCAGCACCTTAAATTTATCTTGTGAAACTGAATTTCGCAAATTGCATGGCCTTTTCTGCCATGATACTTTGCTTTCTTCTCGTCCAATAAGGGCGTCTTTTTTTAACTTTAAGCGGTCAATTAGGTTTTGATCCGTATTCAGGTGTCCGAATAAACGAAAAAAGTCAACCTTCACGAAATAAACCTTGCCCGGCAGGTTTCCCGAAGATCCCATTAAGAAAAAACATCCTTTGGCAATAGGCCTTCAAAACTGACTGGTCAATTATCGACAACATTTATTTACGTCCTTGTCAGCGGGTTTGCCAGGGAGATACACATGACCAGGCGCTCCACCGGTTCAAGGGTCTTTGCCGGAAAGTCCGGTGCGGGATAAAATCGGCCGCAAGAAAGCAAAAATGGCAAAGCGGGAACCCCGCTTTGCCATTTTGCATTTTATTATGAAGGCCGGACGGTGATTATCAAACGCCCTGACCGGTCCATTGATACCTGCCCCTCTTAAAAGTTAAGACAAAAGAACAGGTGAAGCGTTTATTTGTAGCCTCTGCTGTAATGATAAATTACCTGCCCCTGGGTACTAACAAAACAAACCCTGATCTTGTTAGCATTAAGTGAAACCACCGTGAAAGCTGGTTCCGAACCACTAAATATCGTCATGTCATTGGAACTGTTATCACGGGTTTCTCCTCCGGTTCCGGTAACAATGTATTCGAGGTTGCCATTTTTCTCCTTTAAATGCTGGAGGTCATGATCGTGACCGCAGAAATAGAATTGAGCATGATACTGTTCCAGTAAGGGCTTGACCCGGTCGATCATTTCCTTGGTGTTTCCGTGTTTGTGGCTTGCAGAATAAATAGGATGATGTCCAAATACCAGGATCCATTGTTCCCGCGAATTTTTCAACACCTCTTTCAACCATTTCATTTCTGCAGCAGTATCTTGTTGGGCAATTTCGGGGTATTCACCCGGTTTGGAATAATACTCGCCTACAAGGGGAGGAGTATCAAGGAAAATTAACCTTGCTGAAATGGAATCATTAATTTTTTTGGCAAAGGTATAATAATGGTCCGTAAGTCTCCAGCGACGGCTGATTTTGGAATAGTTTATCTCGGCCTGCGGGCTGCCTTTGTAATCGTGGTTTCCCAGTACTGGAAACCATTCAACCTGGAGTGAAAGGGGTTTGTAAACGTTCTCGAAATTCGCTGTCCACAAGGGATCCTGGGTTGAAGCGACCCCATTAATCTGGAAATTATCTCCGCACGAAACAATAAACTTTGCATTAACGCTGTCTGCGATCTTTGCCATCTGGTCAGCAACTTCCTGCTGATGCTTGGCGCCATTCCATCCCCAATCGCTGACAATGATGAAGTTAACAGATTTGCTAAACGTTTGGGAAGTAACGGGTGATTGTTTGGAGACGGGTGCGAAGGTCTGTCCGTTACTGCTTGAAAAAACAGGAAAAACGAACGCCAATAAAATCAATCTGATGATATTATGTTTCATTTGAATAAGATATAATTTGATTTATACTGATGAAATGAAAACAAAACATCCATGGCATCTCCAAATGTTTCAACGCCATGGATGTTTCGATAATTAATTGTTAAATAATCATTGATAATCAGCCTTTTACCATCAATTAGGTGCAATTTCCAGAACAACAAATGAACCAGGTACTACGGTTGCTTTACCCCCCTCTTTCGGAGTTTCAAAGTTAGCGGCAGGCAGGTACGCATGATGTGTCAATTTGTTTACTGTCATGGTTTTAGCGCTTTTCTGGGTAGGCAAATTCTCTAAAACAGTGTATTTCCCGTCAGTGCCTTCCTGTATGATCGTCAGGGTGCCTTCACCATTGGAGCTGAATGCCCGCTTTAAACCCGGGTCGAAAGCAGCGCCGTCAGGTTTGCCGCCAATAGGCAAGGTGGTGATCACGTTGCCTGTTTCAGCATCAAGTACAACCATCAGATTATTGGCACAAGCGCTGAACAAACGATGTTTGTCATTGTCGATAGCCAGTCCTGTCGGTTCTTTACCTTCACCCAAAGACCAAACATTTTCCACCTTGAACGATTTTGAATTAATAACCGCAACTTTGCCTTGATCTTCCAGATTGACGAAAATTTTACCTTTCCCATCCGTTGCCGAAAATTCCGGATTTCCGGTCAGGGAAATGTTTGCTGCGATCTCATCGGTCTTTGCATCAATTACGGAAGCGTTGTTTGAATGACCATTAAATACAAAAACTTTCTGGCTGAATAAATCAAACAGGATGGCATCCGGACTTTTTCCGGAGATCTCAATTTTCTTGATTACTTTAAAAGTTTTAGTATCGAAAACCGTCACCGCGTTATCATTCTTGGTGCTGATATAACCTTTATTGAGGTCATGGGCGATGGCAATGCCGTGCACGCCATCAAGTCCGGTGATCCTCCCGATTTCGGTTCCTTTCTCTTCATCCACAACCTGGACCATATTTCCATGCGAAACATAAAGTCGTTTGGCTGCATCATCGGAGAACAGATAATCCCATTTTTCATTCCCTTCGAGACGGATCTTGTTGATAATTTTATAACCGGAGGAGCCTTCCTGCGCATGTACGGACAACAGCGGGATACCGCAAAAAAACACGCAAATAAACAATAATATTCTCATATGCTCTTTCATCGTATGATTTTAAATCAGAATTATGGTTTTTGCGTAGGTAAATGTTTGTTACCGTGACCATCACTCGGGTAGGCGCCCATATCTTTATTCAGGGGCATCGAGGAACCAATGGAGTAAGGGAACAAGGTTCCGCTGGTGGTACCTGCATTCAGCGCAGGTGAAGCTGAAGCAAGGGAAGGTACATTGTGATCAAGGTTACAAACTTTTATATCCGTATCGTAATGAGAAAATACTGTTCCGCAAGCGGTAAGCCCAAATGCAATTTTGTCGGTCGGTTGAGAAACACCATTGGACCCCTGGATATAAGGATTATTTGTTTCCACATTGGACGAATCCGAAGCCTGCGCATAGTACATATACATGAGGTTGTTGCCATAGGAGGTATTGGTCATATCGCAACCGGTTGCACTTTTTGCAAGATGGATCCCGTTACGGCAGCCTACGATGACATTGTTATAAACTTTCCCGGCGGAGTTTGCATCCAGGTAGATAGCAGATGAAAGTTCGCCAATTTTCCTCCAGTTCCCATTCACAATGGTATTATTATAGATATTAAACCTTGTTTCAGGCAGAGGGACTGTTTTGCTGGTGTTTAATTTAATGCCGCTATTGGCAGAGCTATAAATGTAGTTGAAAGCGATATCTCCATGAGCACCTTTTTTAATGTTGATCAAATCGCCGTCTGAACCTCCTAATCGCTGAAGAACATTCCTTTTGATACTGCAGGTGATATCCCCCACTAAATGAATACCATCATCGATACCTCCAAACATCCAGTTGTCTTCAAATATGATTTTAGCGCCTCCATTAAATTGCTGGCTCCCTTCCACATCGAAACTTGCCTGTGCGCTTCCTGTCTGATCAGGACCACCCGTGTAGTTAATATGGGTATAAGTTATACTTACATAAAGTGAAGTGGAATCAATCAGAAATCCGCCCCAATAACCCGTTTGTCCAAGATTTGCATAAGCAATTGCTTCGCTGCTGGTTGTAAAGGTGATAGGTTTGCTTTCGGTTCCGTTACAAATCAGCGTACCTGCAATTTCAATACGGTAGTTGCCAGTGGCAATGACCTTGGCTCCCGGGGAAACGCCAAATGAATCGGCTTTATTAACAATCATATCCCCGTCAAGATAATAGATAGAATCCGGTTTTAAACTGCCTTTTAATGTACCTTTCAGGTGACTCCCTTTAATATAGGTCCCGGCAGGCGGTTTAATGTCATTAGTTGATGTGCTGGTTTCTTCCGATTTCTTACAGGAACTTAGCGAATACGTCAATATCCCGGTTACAAATAAAAATAAAATAAAATTTCTCATGTTTTTAAATTTTAAAGGTTAAAAAGAATATTTAATTTCAATCGAGTAATTTTGATAGTTGTATGCTTTTCTTACAAGGGTGTTGTCCTCTTCTTTCAGGTACCAGGTGATTGGGCTATTTAATAAGTTTGAAGCTTTGAATGTGATAAAGAATTTTTTATAAATCTTTTTTTCGATGGTTATGCCAAGATTATGATAATTTGCCTGGTACCTGTTAAAACCGAGATGGCTATTATTTATGGCGGATAAATTTTCGCCCTGCATGGTATAACTAATGCTTGATTTTAAGCCGGCTCGCTTGCTGCGGTATGATACACTTGCATTAAAAAGGTGAGGCGATTGTCCAACCAGGGTCCTTTTATACCCGACCGTTGGATTAGCAACAAGTACCGTATCTTTATAAATATAATCGACAGCTTTGTCTGAAATCTGTGAAAAGGTATAGGTATAGTTGGCGCTGATCCCAAAATTGCCAAAATGTTTGGAGGCAACCAATTCTATCCCATAGTTGACTGTAGGGGTACTTACGTTTGCCGGCCTTGCATTATCACTTTGATTTAAAATTTCTTCAATAGCATTAATGATTTGTTTATAGAATATTCCAACGGTAAAAACATCCTGCTGTTTTGGGTATATTTCATACCGTAAATCGAAAGAATTCGCGTAAGCAGATTTTAAGTCAGGATTTCCCGTCTGCCCTCCCGCCCTGGGATCGCTGTAAGGGATTATTTCGGTATAGTTCGGCCGGTTTATTGCCCGATAATATGAAAAACGAAGGTTTTGGTTTTCAGTAAATTTATAAGTCAGATGGAGGCTGGGGAAAAGGTCATGATTTTTCTTGGTTGCTTTTGCAACAGGAAATTGTATGTTATTCTGGTTATGTTCGGTACGCAGATTATAAGTTTCAAACCTCATTCCAAATAAAACCTGGAGTTTCCCAAAAGTTGAATTTACCATACCATATACTGCACCTATATTTTCCCATGCCTTGTAATTGCCGGGATTTAACAATGCATTTCCTTTTTTTTCCTGGTCATTCTGATCATTTCTCAGAGGTACCGTTAACAAGTTTGGATTTGGATAATTCTTATAGTTCCTATAGGAGGTATCATCATAGGGTTGAAAGAAATATTCATTTGCATAATTTTGCCTGAACTTTTGCCTGTACATGCCGCCTGCCTTAAACTCAAACAACTGATTGAAAACAATCGGTTTGTATTTTACATTGGCGTAGGCCGATTTGTTTTCGTCAATATCCCATTGCCAATCCCTTACAACAGGTCGCGAATAATTAAGGTAGGCCGGGTTGTTGCCTCCCTGGGCTAGTTCTACTGTTGCAAAATCGGGTGAATCAGAATTGGCTTTGGCATACAGTAGTGTCCAGTCAATACTGAGGCTGTTCCATAAATTATGTTCGCCTGATAAAGTGGTTAAAGAAATACCTGAATTATCGGTTTCTGTCTGGGTCGCAATGGGACGAATAAATTGCCCGTTATTATCACTCTGATGATCTTCAAACTTCCTTGCCCTTAATTCTTTTGCCTGGAACAGCGAACTATAAATGCTGATCTGGTTATTTTTATTGAATTGGTAATCTAACTTTAAATAGCCGCCCAATCTTCGTTGATTTTTACTGTATACCTGGTGTTCCGTATATTCTGCCGATGGTTTCCCATCTTTAAATGCCGGGACATAACTGGTATAATCATATGTATTGGCAGCAGAGTTATTTTGATAGCTGACAGCCAGCATTACACCGAATTTTTTCTTAAAAAATCTTCTCCCGCCCGAAAACCCTAAATTCATATCGGGATCGGCCGTTTTTGTTGTTGCAATTAAATTGTTCCTGGGAAATTCTGATTCTTGGGCTAAATAATTGGGGCCATAGAGTGAACTAAAATCTTTTTTTGCAACAGTACTGTTGTCGAAGGTTAAAAAGCTGTGGTTAAAATAATATTGGTTGTAACCAAAACCGGTTTCAAATTTATAAAAAGCGGTATCCGGAGCCTGTTTCAATTTAATATTCACGGTACCTCCGATGGCATCCGCTTCTAAATCGGGGGTTAACGCTTTTATCACCTCAATCCGCCCAACCAATTCAGAACTAATGATATCCAGGTTCACTGACCGACCGGAAGAACTGGTGCTTGGCATTAACGCGCCATCAATAAAAGCGGTGTTATACCTCGTAGGCATGCCTCTTAAAATTAATTGCGAATTGCTACCAAAACTGTTTTTTGTCATCGACACGCCTGAAACACGCTGCATTACATCTGCTACATTCTGATCGGGTAATGTTTCAATCTTTTCTGCGGTTATGATATTAAGTACCTGTATTGCGTTTTTCTCCGATTGACGTGCACTATTCTCCGTGTTTTGGATTCTGGTTCCAACTACATTCACCTCGTTAAGGTTCTCTTGTTTTGGTGTCAGCTTGCAGTTGACTTCAACTACCGCATCACCGGAACCTACCGTAATGATGTGTTCATCATTGGAATAACCAACATAACTGCAAACCAGTTTATATTTGCCCTTCTCAATGTTCTTTAAACGATACATACCATCGGATCCCGTGGAAGCCCCTTTTCCCAGTTCCTTAATGAGTATAGTGGCTCCTAAGACTGGTTCTCCTGTTCTTGAATCTACCACTTTCCCCTTTATGTCACCGGCAATTGATGAACCGACTGTGAATATTATAACAAGAAACGTGAATATCAGACCTTTACCTAAATTGACCATAGTTGTTTATTAGTTCTGCAATTTTATACAGGAATTAATATGCGGACAATAGTACATTTTACCTGGAAGGCATAGTGATTATGCTTTTCAGGTTAATGGAAAAGTCAATTGACAGGTGTTGATTGAGATAGCAGAAGTCAGATATGGAAAATTTAATGAATATTTAATAAAAGGCCTCATTATTAACCTGATAGTAACTATTTCTTAACAAATATTTAATCAACGCTTAATATGAAAAGTCTATTTTTGGAAATTAACTTTCCGAATGACCGAAGGAAACCGAAAACGTATTATTGTTGCCGACGATCAGCCCATTGTTAGGATGGGTTTAAAGCTCCTTTTAGAACAAACTTCAGATTTATGCATTGCCGCTCAGGCCTCCAATCCGGCTGAATTGTTTGAAAAAATAGAGGAACAGTCTTTTGATCTTGCAATACTTGAGCTGTTTTTACCAGGAAAAGATTCCTTGGATGTCCTGATAGAAATAAAACAAAGGAAAAAAGATTTACCAGTTGTCATTTACACCGCCTGCCTGGATGAACAGTTGACAATCCGGTTTATGAAAAATGGTGCATCGGCTTTCATCAATAAAAGATGTCCCCCTGAAGAATTGGTAGAGGTAATGCGTAAGGTTCTGTCCGGGAAGAAACATTTCACGCTTCATCAGATGGAACGAATGTCTGAAATGTTCACAAAACCGGAAGAAACCGGAAAGGAATCTGTAGAATTGCTTACCGACAGGGAATTCCAGGTAATGTATATGATGGCATTAGGTTTGAACAGAGTCACCATTGCCAAAAACCTATCTGTAAGCAAAAACACAATCAGCAACCACCGATATAATATTTTAAAGAAAATGCATTGGTCCTCAAATGCAGAATTGGTGAGGTATGCCCTCAACCATGGCATCAACAGATAAGTAAGTCTCCGTGTAATCCTTCATCAATAAGGGCCTTCTGTAAAACCTATCCGTAATCATGCTACAACTGTATTTCAACCATATTATCCTGTTTATTCAACTTGGCCAGAAAATGATCGGTTGGAATGACCGCCCCGCCAGGGCGATACTTATTCTCTTCATAGGTGAACTTAACTGGCTCCCCATTGATGTGAACCGCCCTGGGGCTGCAACAATTTTCCCTGATCACATATATGAATGTGACCGGGTGACCCATGAATTCCATTGAGGCCGAAAAACCACTGAAAGCATGCGGCATGAGCGGATCGAGAATGATGTTTCCAAATTCACGTCGTAAACCCAGCAACCGTGAAACAACCAGGCCAATATAAATGCCCGGCCCGCTGGAATAAACCCGCCATCCGCCTCTCAGCGGAATTTTTCCTGTTTTTATTTCTTCGTAACGTTCATCCGCTTCATAACGATTCCTGAAAATGACGTCAGAACTGCTGTAATAGCAATTCGACTGGCGAACATCGCCGCAGGTCACAATGTCCCTGTAAGCAACGGGGTTCGCCTGGCGAAGTGCTTTCACAAAGGCCTCGGCCTTGCCCATCAGGGAAAGTGATTCTGCATAACGGATATGTTCGTGTACATACATGATGCCAATTTCGCGGCCAAAAAAAGTACTGCTTTCGGCTCTCTGGAACAGTGTTTGAATACCGCCTTTATATTTGAGCGGACGGTTCATCAAACGGGCCCCGTCAGGTCCTTTGAGGTATTGTTCAATAAGATCCTGGTGGTGATGTGCCTGTTCTTTCGTAAAAATCCCACTGATAATACCCCGGTTCATCGGCAAAATGCTATACTGGATATTGGCTTTCTGATCACGCGGATGAAGCAGCAAACTGATCGTGCGGTCTTCTTCAACCAGCCCATATCCCGCAACTACACCCTCCCTGACCAGGTAACCGTTAAAATCTGCTTTAATCTGCACACAGATATCTGCCAGTTCATTCGCTTTTACCTTATTGCCGGTCTGTTCGTACACCGTTTTATATTGCATAAAGGCCTGGTAATTCATCTCAACGGTCCAGCTCGAGATCATCCGTTGTGCAAGATCCCCGCTCACCGGCTGCAGGGAATCGTTCCAGTCGCCACCGCCAAATGGCACCAATGCCGTGCCTGGAATAAATGAACCAACGATCATCCGGATCAGCCTTTCAACATGTTCGCTGAGTGTCGTTTTCTCTGCCTTGGCGTTAGGCTTGTCATGGTAATAAGGCAATATCTCGTCGAGGAGTTTCAGATCGCCGGTGACTTTCAAATAGTTACTCAGAGCAATGATGCACCAGTAAATAACATCTCCGTGGGCGCTGTTTGCCCTTACATCTGAGTAACTGTCAAACATCCACCACTGCGGCCAACCGCCATCCGGATTCTGGTTCGCGAATATGATGCGCAGGACCTGCCTGGCTTCATCATATTTTTCCATACACAATAACAGGTCGAACGGTCCCTGGGCTATGTCGCGGGTTCCCCAGGCAGCCCCGCTGAATTGTTCCAGGCCGTAAGGTGTCAGGAAATGGATAAGTGCATTCATCCCATACCATGGCAGGATTTCCTGAAAGGCTGCAATGTCTTCCTGGTCACCCTTCAGCGACAGTTTTAAGCTTAAGGTCTGCCAAACAGACTGGGCATCCGTGTAATCTGCAAACCACTGGTCATCCGTGTTTTCAATTTTTGGTGTCCCGGCCGATGAACATACCTCCCCGATAAAACTCATACAGAATTCAGATGTTTCCTGCAGATCGAACACTAAAAATGAACCACCGTGATTTTTATGATCACCATACAGCACTTCATCACCACATGCTTTATAACCGGTATTCACACCATTCACCCTTATCCTGAACTGGGCCTGCGGAAATTTACCGGCGATCATACTCTCTGCGTTTGGTTTCACCACATATTCCCCGTCTGTTTCCCCCGGACGGGTCATCCAGCCGCTCGCATCATCAAACTGGTGCGTAATTAACAGTTTTACGGGAGGACCGCTGATGACTTTGAAATCCAAATTAACCAACGGAGCTGTTTTTGAGGTCCATGTGCGCACCTGAAAACAATGATTGCCCGTTTTATAGATCCAGCGGCAATGATTCAACCCGATCTCGAAAGCGGAAGGAATACCCAGCAAATAACGCCGGCCATTCATCTCAACAAAGATCCTTTGCCCTGTTTCGGGCGCAAGATTAAACGGGCTGGAACAAATTGAAAGCAGGATGTTAAAATTGGTGTTCCCTTGTGAAAGATGTGAATTGAAAACACCGAATGCATAGGAGGTGGTCGATACAATATTTTCATCCGGGGCATATCCTGCTTTCGCCTGCATGATATGTGCATGCGGACGGTCAACCATGATCTCTTTAGTCCGCAAAACCACATGGTTGTTTTGTTTGCAGAAGAATGACAGCAACCTGCAAGAGCCGGAGTAACATGCTGGCCTTATTTTCCTTGATCGTAAAGAGTGCAATATCGTTTTTCCTGATAAACCAGTATAGGGAATTCCCGATGTCCTTTATCTGTGTTGACGCCTCGAATCCTTGAAGTTGTTTATTTAATTCCGTGTAGAGGATCATTTTGTTTTTCAGGTCATCCCAAGTATATAAATTAGTGCCGGTTGTAAAAACCACCCTGTTTTCAACCTTAAAAACCCTTATTTTGAATTCGGAAGGGAAACCATCTTTCCTGCCAAAACTGATTATTGAGACTGCACTGTCAAGGTTATCCGACAACTGCAATTTATACAGTCCTTTCACCGCATGGCCGATCCAGATGTTTCCCAGGTGGTCAACCTCCAGAAAGCGGGAAGGTTCAAGGTACCCTTTTACCAGATGCCCGTATTTCCATTCCTGGCCTGTACGATTATAAATAACCAGGGGTGAATAGGTGCTTTGAATCAGATATTCGATGCCATTGCGTTCAATTTGCTTTAACAGGTATCCGCCACTTACGGCGCATATCTGTTTTAACGTTTTCCCCTCTACCATGTAGGTGCCTGTCGTGTGCCCGCAAAAGAGGGTGCCGTTTAAAATCTTCATTTCCCAAACTTGTCCCTGCGATTTATTCAGCAACCCATTATAGGTGAAAATCCCGGTTTCCGGGTTATCGGTATAGGTGAAAATCCCGCGGTTTGTACCTACATACAGGGTATTTCCCAGGAGGGCGGCAGAATAAACCGGGCCAATCTGTTCGCCCCTTTCCTGGTAGATATCCAGGAAAGTATTCAAAGAAAGATTGTCAATGCCCCTGTCTAGCCCTACCCAGATCGAACCGTTCTGGTCGTTACATAAAGAGAGTACCGTATTGTTCTGAAGCGCATTCTCATTATTTAAATGGCTTATTAATTTACCATTCATGTCAATGATGAATAAACCATTGACAATGGTCCCGAATATGAATTTGTTATCGGCCACAATCCCATTATTTATCTGGCAGGCCTTAAGCATGTCGTTGATTTCAGATTTCCAGGGGGTTACTGTTTTTCCATCGAAAACGAACAAGCCGTCAGCCGTAGTTCCAATAAGGAAAGAGGTAGATGAAAATGGCAAAATTGTTTTAATTTCAGTGCCGTCCAGCACATTGCCCACCTCTATTTTCTGTAGTTTATTACCGACAATCTCGTAGAGTTTCCCGACAACTGACTGCACAAACAACCTGTTCCTTGCTTTTAGCAGAAAAATAATGTTCCCGGGAAGCTCGATTGGTTTAACTGTTTGATGATCATATACAAACAAAGAAGAAAAGCTTTGAAAATATATCTTGTTGCCACTCTGAACGATCTTCCAGATCTCGCTGTTGTGAAAAGTGAAATTTTTCAACAACTGTTTGAGAGAATGGTACTTCAATTCACGTGCTGCATCAAACTCCCAATAGCCAAACTCCTCGTATGATCCGGTATAAATTCTTTTATCAGGAGCTGCAAACACCGACCGCACGATGGTCTGGTCCGGGTTACGGTATGTAGTCCAATGGGTTCCGTTATAAACCAGTAATCCATCGTTATTGCCCACATAAATGTTGCCATCCTGATCGGTGTCAATTGACCAGTTCTGGCTGCTGGCGTTGTAATCGTGTTTTGTAAAGTGTTTAACAAGGTAGGTTGATTGCCCCCTGGCATGGAATATCGTGGACAATGCCAGCAAAAGAAACAAGGAGTAAGGTTTACGAAATGTTTTCATGAAATAGCAAATGGTGCAAATTGAGAATCGTTCAAGTTCTCCGTAGAACAAAAATAGTGAATTTACAGATGGTGCAACAAATGAACTCCTCATGGAATTTTTAAATGATTACAGGATCAAACCAACTCATTTGAATTTCTTTAAGCATCAGATGGAGAAATTTCTTGATGGAATATATCTTCAGAGATCGGGCAGCAAAAACTTCTTATGTTCCAGATTCAAAAAATTAAAGACAAAAAACAGAATCTTTGCAAAAATGTTTCTTCGGGTGAACTGTCGTGTGATATACAGGATTTTCTACCCTAAATTGAAAAGGGGATTGCGCATATAAAGGAAAAGTTGGAGGGGCACCTGAAAAGATATCTGACTTGAAAAATAACCTTAGTTCAGCTGTGGACTTTTCTTAAAATGGCTGTAAATATTTGTAATCCAGCGCATAGGCTCGGAAACTAGCTATTCAAACCATGATTTTACCGCTGGGTTTAATAATGAATACTCAAAGACGACTGTATCCAACATCAAAATGTCATTGCTTTTTTTTCAGCAAAGCAAGCATTCATAAGGCTTTCAGAGGAGGCAAAAAAAAGAATCCCCATCACAAATGATGAGGATTCCGACTTGGTAGCGGGGACAGGATTCGAACCTATGACCTTTGGGTTATGAGCCCAACGAGCTACC
>JBAXOB010000045.1:0-41206 GCA_037133475.1 Bacteroidota bacterium | reverse complement strand
CATGCGGGTGTGGCGTAATTGGTAGCCGCGCAAGACTTAGGATCTTGTGCCTTCGGGCGTGGGGGTTCGAGTCCCTTCATCCGCACAATTTTTGTTTTTACAACCAATACAACACCTGATTTCATGAACATTACCAAAGAAAGTACCGGGGCGCTCACCGCCATTCTCAAGATTGAAATTGCACCCGCCGATTACAGTGCAGCCGTTGAGAAACAGATTACCGATTATAAACGCAAAGCCAATATCCCGGGTTTCCGCCCGGGTCATATCCCCACTGGCCTGATTAAAAAAATGTACGGAAAGGCCATCCTGGCTGACGAAGTGAACAGGCTTATTTCCGACAGCCTTGTCAACTATATCAAGGAGGAAAAACTTGACATCCTTGGCAATCCTATCCCCAACCTTGAGAAAAATGAGGCGATTGACTTCGAAAATCAGGATACCTTTGATTTCTATTTTGACCTGGGACTTGCTCCCGAGTTTACGGTTCCGACCGACAAGGATATGGATATCGCCGACTACAGCATCATCGTGGATGATGAGATGGTAAACAAGTATATCGAAGATACGCGCAAACGCTTCGGGAAACCGGTGCCGGGGGAGACTCCTGCAGAAGAACCGGTTGCAGAAATAACAGAAGGCGACCAACCCGCAGAGGCCAAGGAACCCGTTGTGGAACCTGCCGAAATGACCCCCGAATTTTTCAACATGGTCTATCCCGGCCTTGACCTGCAAACGGAAGAGGATTTCCGTGAACAGGTTAAAAAGGATGCCGCCATGAGTTTTACCGCCGAAACCGACAAACTCCTCTTTAACAACATCACCGAGGCACTGGTGAAAAACACAGAATTGCCGCTGCCCGATGCCTTCCTGAAACGCTGGCTGCTCGACAACAACGAGGGCAAATACACCCCCGAAGAGATTGAGACAAACTACTCCTCCTTTTCCGGATCGATGAAATGGCAGCTTATTGAAAACCGCCTGATCAAGGATAACGGGATCGAAGTTACAGATGCCGACATCCGCACCTATATCAGCACCTACATGCTGCGACAGATCAACATGAACGACCTGGATCCCGAGATGCAGAAACGTTATGAATCGATCATCGACACCTTCATGCAAAACAAAGAGCAGGTGCAGCGGATCAACGACCAGCTTTACAACGGGAAACTGATGGACTATTTCAAAGCCAACATCATCGTCCACCCGAAGGAGGTGACCTACGACGAATATATCGCCCTGGCCTCAGCCCTGCACCAGCATGATGAGGGACATGACCACGATCACAATCACGATCACAATCACGATCACGATCACGATCATGGACACGATCACGATCATGGACACGATCATGATCACGGGCACGATCACACACATTAAACCATCACCGATAATTCACAACCACCATGGACGAATTTTCAAAATATGCCATCGGTCACAAAGGCATCAACCGCCTGACCCTGGAAAAATACAAATCGATCTCATCCAATTACATTTCGCCCACCATCATTGAGGAGCGTCAGCTGAACATTGCCACCATGGACGTGTTTTCACGGCTGATGATGGACCGCATCATCTTCCTTGGCGTTCCCATCGACGACTATGTGGCCAACATCATCCAGGCGCAGTTGCTCTTTCTTGAGTCGGTCGATTCGCGCAAGGACATCCAGATCTACCTGAATACCCCGGGTGGATCGGTATATGCAGGTCTTGGCATCTACGACACCATGCAGTATATCAACCCCGATGTGGCCACCATTTGTACCGGCATGGCCGCTTCCATGGGTGCAATCCTTTTATGTGCCGGTGAAAAAGGCAAACGTACCGCCCTGAAACACTCCCGTATCCTGATTCATCAGCCGATGGGAAGCGCCGAGGGACAAGCCTCCGATATCGATATCACCGCCCGGGAGATCCAGAAGCTGAAAAAAGAGTTATACGAGATCATTTCATTGCATTCGGGCGAATCCTACAAAAGAATCCTTAAAGATGCGGACCGTGATTACTGGATGACAAGTGAAGAGGCCCGTACCTATGGCATGATCGATGAGATCCTCGTTCGTTCCAAAAAGGATGTTTAATAACTAACCATGGCAAAAACTGTCGAAAAATGTTCCTTTTGCGGTCGCGAAAAGCGCGAGACCCGCATGCTTATTGCAGGGCTTACCGCGCACATCTGCGACAGCTGTATAGAACAGGCACAAACGATCCTGCAGGAAGAACTTGCTTCGGAAAAGTCAAAGGCGATTCCCGAGTTCAACCTGATGAAACCTGTGGAGATTAATAAATACCTCGACCAGTTCGTAATCGGGCAGGATGAAGCAAAACGGGTCATTGCCGTTGCAGTTTACAACCATTACAAGAGAATAAACCACGCAAAGGATGTTGCCACCGACGATGTTGACATCGAAAAATCAAATATCGTGGTTGTCGGCGAGACCGGCACCGGTAAAACTTTACTGGCGCGAACCATTGCCCGGATGCTGAACGTCCCCTTCTGCATTGCCGATGCCACGGCCCTTACCGAAGCCGGCTACGTTGGCGAAGATGTTGAAAGTATTCTTTCACGCCTGCTCCAGGTTGCCGATTTCAACCTGGCGGCGGCCGAACGGGGCATCGTTTTTATCGATGAGATTGACAAGATTGCCCGCAAGGGCGACAATCCTTCCATCACGCGCGACGTAAGCGGGGAGGGCGTACAACAGGCCCTGCTGAAGATGCTCGAGGGTTCCATCGTCAACGTTCCGCCCCAGGGCGGCAGGAAGCATCCTGAACAGAAGATGATCCAGGTAAATACCCAGAACATCCTTTTCATCACCGGCGGCGCCTTTGACGGCATCGACAAAAAAATATCCAACAGGCTGCAGACCAACAAAATCGGCTATAAGACAGACAGGAAACAACAGAGCATTGACAAGGACAACCTGCTTCAATACATCACCCCTGTTGACCTGAAAGCCTTCGGGCTGATCCCGGAGCTGGTAGGCAGGCTGCCGATCGTCACCTTCATGCACACCCTCGACCAGAAAACCCTGAGGCGCATTCTCACCGAGCCAAGAAATTCGCTGATCAAACAGTATACCAAGCTCTTCGAACTCGATAACATCAAACTGACCTTCGATGATGAAGCGCTGGATTTTATCGTGGAAAAATCGATAGAATTCAAACTGGGGGCCCGGGGTTTACGCTCCATCCTGGAAGGGATTATGACCGACGCCATGTTTGAATTGCCCTCCAAGCCCAGTGTGAAATCGCTGAACGTCACGGCTGCATTCGTCGAGGAGAAGTTCCGGAAAACCAGCATGGCACATTTAAAGGTTGCCTGATACCAAACCCGGCTTGGTTTTCGTTATCCTGAAGATCTTTATGAACCGGGAATTCAATGAAAAACGGAATCCTTAGCGTTATTTTTACACTTTTTTGCCTTAACCTGGCCTTTTCACAGGATACGGCTAAAATAGTAACTTCAACGCAAGTTGTTGACGGCGATACCCTTACTTTGATCGACATCAAGCCCGTCGTCATTTTCCCACCCGTAAAACCGGGAACCAAACGGGAAACGGCCCGCTATGACAGGCTGGTGTACAATGTCAAACTGGTGTATCCCTATGCCAAAATGGCCGGTGAAAAGCTCAAAATGTACAAATCCGTCCTGGATACGATCCCAACCGAAAAAGGGCGGAAAACCTATATTAAAAAGGCTGAAAAAGAGCTGGAGGCTCGATTCGGGAATGAGATCAAGGAGCTCGACTATGCCCAGGGAAAAATCCTGATCAAGCTGATCTACCGCGAAACAGGCAACTCCACCTTCGATATCGTCAAGGAGCTCCGCGGGGGATTCTCCGCCTTTATCTGGCAAACCCTGGCAAGGATCTTCGGCTATGACCTGAAAACGAACTACGACCCTGGCGGCAGCGACCAGGCCATCGAACAGATCGTATTAATGATTGAAGCAGGAGCAATTTAGTTTTTATTTTCATCGAATGCGTTAACTTTACCGGCGAATCCTGAATACTGCATGAAACTTTCAATCGTCATCGTCAATTACAATGTCAAGTACTTCCTGGAGCAGTGCCTGCATTCTGTTCAGAATGCATGTCATGGACTTGATGCAGAGGTATTTGTGGTTGACAACGATTCGGTTGACGGTTCCGTGAAGATGGTAAAGGAGAAGTTCCCGGAGGTCCTGCTGATTGAAAACAAAGACAACAAGGGCTTTTCTTCGGCCAACAACCAGGCGATCCGCAAATCAACAGGACAATACATCCTGCTGCTGAACCCTGATACCATCGTTGAAGACGACACGCTGCGGAAGGTCGTGGATTTCATGGATGCACACCCCGATGCCGGCGGACTTGGCGTGAAAATGCTGGACGGCAAGGGAAAATTCCTGCCTGAAAGCAAACGCGGTCTGCCCCTGCCATCGGTGGCCTTTTTTAAAGTCTTCGGCCTCTCGGCCCTTTTTCCGCGGTCGAAGATTTTCAGTACCTACCATCTCGGCTACCTCGACAAGGACAAAACCCACGTCGTGGATGTGCTTGCAGGCGCCTTCATGCTGCTGCGGAAAACGGTACTCGATAAGATCGGGCTGCTCGATGAAGCCTTTTTCATGTATGGTGAGGACATCGACCTGAGCTACCGCATCACCGAGGCCGGTTATAAGAACTACTATTACCCCGGGACCAGGATCATCCATTACAAAGGCGAAAGCACCAAGAAAAGCAGCCTTAACTATGTCTTTGTGTTTTACAATGCCATGATCGTGTTTGCGAAAAAACACTTCTCCAAAGAAAATGCCCGCGCATTTTCGGTCATGATCAACATTGCCATCTATTTCAGGGCCTTCATCTCCATCCTTATCCGGTTTTTCAACAGGATTTTCCTGCCGATGATGGATGCCCTGCTGATCTTTGCCGGCATATTTATCATCAAGGGTTACTGGGAAAAGCATTTCATTTTCCCCGACGGGGGACATTATCCCGAGGCTTTCATCCTCGTCGCAGTCCCGGTTTACCTGACGATCTGGCTGCTGTGTATCTATCTCAGCGGCGGTTACGACAAACCGGTAAAGCTTCGGAAGGTCATCCAGGGAATGGCAATGGGGACCATTATCATCCTGGTCCTCTACTCCCTGTTGAATGAGCACTACCGTTTTTCACGGGCCCTGATCATTCTCGGCGCCACATGGGGAACCCTGATTATGCTGGGATTACGGTATATCCTCCATTTCCTGAACATCAGCGGTTTCCGGCTGAATTCCGAAAAAAACAAAAGATTTGTGATCATCGGCGAAAAAGAAGAAGCCGAACGCGTTGCCGACCTGCTGCAAAAGACCGGGATGAACCCAACCTTTACCGGGCTGGTCAGTTATCACAAGCACCGCAACAATTCAAACGGCTTTATCGGCCATCTCGGGCAGATCAAGGAGATCATCACCATCCACAAGATCAACGAGGTGATTTTTTGTGCCAAGGATGTTCCGGCGCAGGTCATTATCGACAAGATGTCGGAACTGAAGCATGAACAGGTTGATTACAAGATCGCCCCCCCCGAAAGCCTTTCCATCATCGGCAGCAATTCGATCAACACCTCCGGCGACCTCTATGTAATCGACATCAACGCCATCACCAAGAAATCAAACCGCAGGAACAAACGGCTGCTCGACCTCCTGGTGGGCTTTACCTTGTTGGGATTTTATCCGTTTGCCCTCTTCCTGGTCAAAAACCCGGTTGGACTGCTGCGGAATATCTTTACCGTACTGCTTACCGGGAAATCGTGGGTTGGATTTACCCAGCATACCCTGCCCGAAGCACACCGGCTTCCCGAAATCAAACCGGGTGTGCTGAACCCCCTCGACGCCTTTAAAAACAAGAACCTGCCGGAGGAGACAACAACCCGGCTTGACCTCCTGTATGCCCGTGACTACAAACTCACCAACGATTTAAATATCATCATTAAAGGTTTCAGACAGTTAGGGAGGCGGTAAAACTTTTTCTTATTTTGAATGTTTCAAAATAAGAAAAAGCGTACCTTTGCTATGAATTTAAAAGTCAATTGTATATGTCAAATTACGAGGTAGTTATACCAAAACTTGGCGAAAGTGTAATCGAGGCAACCATTACGCGATGGTTAAAGAATGAAGGGGAAATGATCCTTGAGGATGAACCCCTTGTTGAGATCGCCACCGATAAAGTTGATTCTGAAATCGTATCTCCTGTCACGGGAACCCTTACCAAAAAAATATTCCGGGAAGGCGAACCCGTTGCCGTCGGGGCAGTTTTCGCCATGGTCGAGATTGCCGGTGATGCTGCCGGCAGCCCAAGTCCAACAGCCAATCCAGAAAGACAGGAAGCACCGGTGGCTGTAAAGGAAACCACAGCCATCCCGGAAGGCCATGAGCATGTCGCTGCCTCAGGAAACGGTACTGACCACGCGGAATCGGGCGCCTCTTCAGGAACGCGCTTTTATTCACCCCTGGTGCGCAGCATTGCCCTCCAGGAGAACATCTCCTTTACCGAACTGGATGGCATTTCAGGCACCGGCAAAGACGACCGGCTGACCAAGCAGGATCTGCTCGATTACCTGAAACACCGGAAACTGGGCATTACGCCTGTTGTCGCCGAGGCGGCAGCCATCAGGGCGGCAGCACCGGTTATTGCACCCCAGACCGTTCAGCAAATTATCCCAGGCGAAGACCGCATCATGGAGATGGACCGTATCAGGCAGCTCATTGCCAACCATATGGTCAAATCGGTACAAACCTCTGCACATGTCACCTCCTTCCAGGAAGTTGACATGTCGAAAGTGGTTCAATGGCGTGACAAAAACAAGGATGGATTTCTTAAGCGCGAAAAGGAGAAGCTTACCTTCACCCCCATTTTCATTGAAGCAATTGCAAAGAGTGTCAGGGATTTCCCGATGATCAACGTTTCGGTTGACGGCACCAAGGTGATCATCCATAAAAACGTGAATATCGGCATGGCGGTTGCCCTGCCAAATTTCAACCTTATCGTTCCGGTTGTCAGGAGCGCCCATGAAAAAAGCCTGCTTGGCCTGGTAAAATCGGTCAACGATCTTGCCGAACGGGCAAGAATCGGGAAACTGGTTCCTGACGAAATTTCGGGCGGCACCATCTCCCTTACCAACCTGGGCTCCTTTGGAACCCTGATGGGGACTCCCATCATTAACCAGCCGCAAACCGCCATCGTTGCGGTAGGGGCCATCAAAAAGCGGGTTGTTGTCATTGAAACCCCGGAAGGCGACATCATGGCCATCCGCCCGGTAATGATGATGTCGGTAACCTACGATCATCGCGTAATCGATGGCGCACTGGGAGGACAATTCCTCAACAGACTGGTGTACCATCTTGAAAATTTCGATACTAACCAAACCATTTGATGGAACTTAGCCTGACCAAACCAATTGCCTTTTTCGATCTTGAAACCACCGGTATCAGGGTTGCTACCGACCGGATCGTGGAAATCTGCATCCTGCGCGAGCAGGTTGACGGATCCACGCAGACACGAACCCTGCGGATAAATCCCGAAATGCCTATCCCTCCTGAAGTAACGGCAATTCACGGGATCACGGATGAGGATGTTAAGGATTGCCCTACCTTTAAACAGGTTGCCCGCGAACTGGCCGCCTTCCTCGACAACTGCGACCTGGCAGGTTTCAATTCCAACCATTTCGACATCCCCCTGCTGGTCGAAGAATTCCTCAGGGCCGATGTTGACTTTGACCTGAAAGGCAGGCGGTTTGTGGATGTACAGAACATTTTCCATAAAATGGAGCCTCGCAACCTGGGTGCTGCCTACAAATTCTATTGTGAGAAGGACCTGATCAACGCCCACAGCGCAGAGGCCGACACCATTGCCACCTATGAGATCCTGAAGGCCCAGCTCGACCGCTATGCCGCGGTACCCTTCAAGGACCGGAACGGCAAGGTCAGCACGCCGGTTGTCAACGACATGAAGGCCCTCAGTGAATTTTCATTCGGCATGAAGAATGTCGACCTGATTGGTCATATCGTTTATAATGACAAAAATGTGGAGGTCTTTAATTTCGGGAAACATAAAGGTAAAGCGGTTGCCAGGGTACTGAAAGATGAGCCATCCTATTACGACTGGATGATGAAGGGCGAATTCCCGCTCTCCACGAAAAAGGTGCTGACTATGCTGAAGCTCAGGGGCTTCAACAATGAATCGGTTAAACTGGATTTATTCTGACAATAGAATTTTCGGGGTATGAAAATCATCTGCATCGGTCGCAATTATGTTGACCATATCAGGGAACTCAACAATGCCATTCCCTCTTCGCCTGTTTTCTTTCTGAAGCCTGATACGGCGCTGCTTATCCGCAACAGGCCCTTTTATTACCCATCCTTTTCCGCGAATATCCACTATGAAGCCGAACTGGTGCTGAAGATCTGCAAAGTGGGAAAGAAGATCCAGAGGCGATTTGCCCATACCTATTTTGATGAGATCGGGATTGGCCTTGACATGACGGCCCGCGACCTGCAGGATTCGGCAAAACAGAATGGGCTGCCCTGGGCGTTGGCCAAAGGTTTTGACCAGTCGGCCCCGGTCGGCGCCTTTATCCCGGTCAGCCGGTTTAAAGACCTTACCGATATCAGCTTCCACCTTGACCTCAACGGGAATACCGTACAGCAGGGAAATTCGGGGCTCATGATCCATCCGTTCGACGACATTATCTCCTATATCTCTGATTTCATGACCCTTCGAACCGGGGATTATATTTTCACAGGGACGCCGGCAGGGGTTGGACCTGTTAAGATCGGCGACAAACTCGAAGCGTATATCGGGGATGAGAAATTGTTATCGTGCCTGGTGAAATAACACTTTAGTGTTGATCTGCTTTTTCAAGGTGTTTCGGGCATAGAGATCAGTTCATGACAATTTCCTCGATCACATTTGCCCCTACCTCCCTGTTGAGGGCTGCAATGATCTTGTTTCGGGCAAACATCAGCTCATTCCGCAGTGCTGCAGATTCCACCCTGATAAACAGCACCCTGTTGCGGATATAGATCCTCCCTGTGTTTTTCGCAATCATCTCCCCTACCACCTTGCCCCAGGCCTCTATCACCCTGGCTTCATTCAGCTTATCCTTCAGGTGAAAGGTATTGAGGAACTCCTCTATCGCGACCTTCAACGGTTTTTCGTTCGACTTTCTCATGGTTTTTACCTGCATCAAAGATAGGCAATCCTGCCCTTAATCATTCACCTGTTTGTCATTTTCCACCAAGGGGAGGGTGAAAATCCTGTGTTCGATCTCCATGGCGCTGAACATGGCCATAATGCGTTCGCTGCTGGTATCGGTGATGAACACCTGCCCGAAACTGTTCTCACTGACCAGCCTGATGAGCTGTGTGACACGAAGGTCGTCGAGCTTGTCAAAGACATCGTCGAGGAGCAGGATGGGCTTAAATCCCTTGACGTTGCGTGTGTATTCAAACTGGGCCAGCTTTATGGCGATCACGAATGACTTTTGCTGTCCCTGCGAACCGAATTTTTTGACAGGATATCCATCCAGCATGAATTCCAGGTCATCCTTGTGAATGCCAACCGTAGTATACTGGGCGGCCCGGTCCCTGGCCATTGCAGCCGAAAACTGGTCCCGGAAGGGGCCTTCGCCAAGCTGCGACAGGTACCGGATGGCCACCGTTTCGGATCCATGGCTCAGGAAACTGAAATATTGCTGAAACAACGGGGTAAAAAGCACGAGGAATTCACGGCGTTTTGCAAAGATCTTCTCTCCCAGCCTGATCATCTGTTCATCCCATATTTCGATCATGGTGGCGTCGAAATAGCGCTGTTCGGCAAAAGTCTTCAGCAGCGCATTCCGCTGCAGCAGCGCCTTGTTGTACTGGATCAGGTCGTCGAGGTAAAACTTGTCGAACTGCGAAATGACACTGTCGATGTATTTCCGCCTCAGTTCACTGCCATCGTTGATCAGGTCGCGGTCGTAAGGAGAGATCATCACCAGCGGGAAATTCCCGATGTGGTCGGCCAGCCGGTCATATTCATTTTTATTGAGCATGAATCTCTTCCGGGTCTGTTTTTTCTGGATGCACTGTACCAGGTCGGTCGTGTCGTCGCCCTTCAGGAAGGTGCCATGAATGGCAAAGAGCTCATCGCCATGGCGGATATTCTGCGCATCGAGGCTTGTGAAATAACTTTTGCAAAACGAAAGGTAGTGGATGGCATCCAGCAGGTTTGTCTTTCCAGTGCCGTTGTTGCCGACAAAGCAGTTGATCTTCCCGGAGAAGCTGAATTCAGCCTGGAGATAATTTTTAAAACTGACCAGCAGAAGTTTTTGAAGATACATTTCAGTTACCTGTTTCCCGGATTTTATCTGCGATTTGCTCCATCAGCCATACCGGGGTGGATGTCGCCCCGCAAACCCCGGCCAAACGGGCATCTTTAAACCAACCCTCCCTGATTTCACTCGCCTCCGACACCAGGTAGGAGTTCGGGTTTGTCCCGCTGACAACCTTGAAAAGGATCATGGCATTGGAGCTCTTACGACCTCCTACGAAAACCACCACATCACACTTGCCGGCAAATTCCCGCAGATGGGTGGTCCTGTTCGAGACCTGCCTGCAAATACTGTCATTCCAGTCGAAATCAACGACTTTACCGTTGGCAGCTTCCGCCATCCGTTGCCGGATCATTTCCACCAAATCATAATATCCATCCACGGCCATGGTAGTCTGGCTGTAACATCTTACAGGCCGTGAAAAATCGATCAAAGATAACTCCTTTTCTCCTGCAACCACAATGGCTGTTCCATCTGTCTGACCGGCCAGCCCGTTCACCTCTGCATGACCGGCTTTGCCATAGATCACCACCTGACCGTTCTTCTCCTTCATTTCGAGATAACCCTGGTAAACACTGTGTTGAAGATTCAGCACGATCGGGCAGGAGGCGTCGATCAATTCAATGTTGTTGTGAAAGGCGGTGCGATAGGTTTCGGGAGGTTCTCCATGGGCCCTGATCATCACCTTGCAATCGTGCAGGGATGAGAGATCGGCGTGACTGATGATCTTCAGCCCCATTCCGGCAAGCCTGGCAACCTCGGTTTCGTTATGCACGATATCCCCCAGGCAAAAGAGGGATGGATTTTCATGTAATTCCCGTTCGGCGACCCCGATGGCATAGGAAACACCAAAACAGAATCCCGAATGATCATCGATGATAACCTGCAACCTTATTGTTTTTTAATAAATTCCTGGAGATTTACGGCGAGGGTGATATAGTTACGGTTGGGGGCTCCGGCCTGGTCGTTTCCATAGGTATAACTCAGGTTGAACATCTTCACGCGAAGGCCCGCGCCAAACGAGAAACCGGCCAAACCTGCCGAACCATTGATTTTCAGCTCCTGCCGCCGTTGATAATTATAACCGATCCTTACTGAAACCACCTTGGCAACCGTCAGTTCGGCTCCCAGCACTACGTGGCGCATGGCCTGGTCGGCAAATTTGGATATCCCCTTCTTTTGTTTGATGTCACCGGTGATCGGGTCAGGGATATTAGCGGGATCGGTAGGGTCAAAATAGGTAAGGTCCCAGCGCTGAAGGTTGGTCAGCAACTGAGAAAACCTGAGCGGGATATGTTTCAGCTGCTGCGACAGCCCAACCTGAAGCTGGAAAGGCAACGGGCGGTACTGACCCGAAAAATAGGGAACCAGCTGGGTCCCGATATTCCTGCCAATCAACGAGGCGTTGAAGCCCTGATCCTTGGAGGTATAAGTCCCGGCTACATCGACTGCAATGCCGAACGAGTGGTAGATGTCGAGCTGTGAATAGATCAGTTTGCCATTGGCCCCGATGGAAAACAGGGGGGTGAGCTGCCTTCCCCAACCTACCGTAAAGGCATATTCTGCTGCTGAAAAATCGCTGGTAAGGTTCCCGGCCTCATCGGTCCCGGTAAACTTGCCATAATTGATATACTGCAGGCTTCCGACAAAACTGCCGGCTTTGCTGAACGACCTGGCATAGGCAACATAGCCGTAATTAATCCCACCGGGGTTATTTACATAGCTGAATGCCAAATTGTTGTTCATCGCAGGGGTGATGAGCGAAGGGTTTGCCAGGGTAAGGGTAACATCGTTGTCGTTAATCGACAGGAAATTGCCTCCCAGGGCGGCAGCACGGGCTGAATTGGTATAGTTGAGGAATTTATAGGTTCCGTAACCACCGATCTGTGCATCAACCTGTCCTGAAACCAGGCCAAGGATGGCGATCATCAATAGGCTTTTTCGTAGAAAGTTGTGCACAATAATTATGTTGGTTTGTGTTATTTCTAACGGTGATACCAAAGAAATATTTTACAAGCGGCCAATAAACCTTCCCAATAGGCCGCGTCGCGCATGCAGCGGCTTCCTTGCCGGGTCAAATCCCAGGTCAGGTCATCAGCCCGCGGCCGGTTTTGTGTATCTTCTTTTCAGCGGTCAGGTCGGAGACCAGTTTATCGAGAATTCCGTTTATAAACAGTTTACTCTTGGCCGAGCTGAACTGCTTTGAGATCTCGATATATTCATTCATCGTGACCTTAACCGGAATCTGGGTGAAGACCGTAAATTCGGTCAACGCCATTTTTATCAGCAGGATATCGGTAAGGGCAATACGTTCAAGTTCCCAGTTCTTGGTCCGCGCATCAATCAGTTTGTCAGATTCTTCGCTGTTGATGATGGTCTTCCGGAACAGGTCAAGGATGAATTTCCGGTCTTCATCCGGGTCATCATCCTGGTCCTTGGTAAAGAGCCCTGGCAGTGAATCCCTGACAGAAAACGATTCCGACATCAGTTTGATCGTTTTCAGCACAAAAACGGCGGCAACTTCAAAGTCATCATCCCAGAAAATGTTGCGTTCTTCGAAATAGGATTGCAACTCGGGCGACTTGGCAATGAATTTCCGGAACATCCTCTCCAGGAAGACCTGGTCCTCCTCGTAAGAATTCGTCTCCGAACCAAGGTAATCGGCCAGGTCCTTGCTAGCTTTAAGCTTCTGGTAAATCTTCCTGACCATCTCCTGTTCTTCCGTCCAGGAAATCCGGTATTTGTTCATTTTATCAGCAAGGTCGACGTTTTGCTGAAGCTGCATGACCAGCCTGTTTTCCGACAGCTTGTAACTTGGATTAACCTCTTCGGGAGTAGGATAGAATTTTGTTTTGGACTCCTCCATCCGGAACCGGTAAAAATGAATAATCTCGAGGAGGAAAGAAAGTTGCAGGTAGTATAGCTCGTAAACTTTATCGAGGCTTAGCAGAAGGTTTTTTTCGGCGATTTCTATCCGCGATTCTCCGCCCTGGAAGTATGCATAGAGTGCCTGCAGCGTCTTTATTCTGTAATGTCTTCTGCCTAACATAAATAAGATATGAAAAAGAACATATGTATCACTTGAATTGGCTGCAAAGCTACGGAATAATGAAATAAAACCGAGTTCCCGCCGGTAATTAATTTTTGCTATGGGAACATGATCCGGGGTGTAACCATGATAATCCTTGTGATTTGCACTTTTAAACAATGTCTATTCAAATAATATTTTTATTTTTGCGTTCGCTGAATGAACGAAGTTGATGAACTAAACTTAACAGACTGCAGAAATGGAAGAAAATGAAAATAAGGAACGGGAACGGGAAGAAATTTTTTCACGCCCGGTCCGCGCGGGAAAGCGAACTTATTTTTTTGATGTAAAATCTACTGTTGGTGAGGAGTATTATATTACGATCACGGAGAGTAAAAGACGGTTCAACAACGAACAGGGCAAATTCTTTTATGAAAAACACAAGTTATTCCTGTACAAGGAAGATTTTGACAAATTTGCCAACGGTCTGAGTGATGTTATTGAATTTATCCGTACCGGGAAGGCCCCCGACAGGCCTGAGTACGATACCGAGTCGCTGGTTGAGCAGGAGCCTGCCGGCATTAAAATGATCCACAAGTCGATTGAGTTCGAAGATCTCTCTTCCGAAAGTGAAAAGGCATAATTCCTGCCTGGAATAGCCCTTTTCTGCCGCCTGTCCGGCCCGGACTCTTTGTTTCTTTCAAAACTTTTCAACATTCTTTCAGGTGTTGCTATAATTCGTAATTTTGCAACTTGTTTAAAACGTTAAATGGGTAAAGTAATCGCAATAGCAAATCAAAAGGGTGGTGTGGGGAAAACAACGACGGCCATCAACCTGGCAGCCGGTCTTTCCGTACTTGAATATAAAACCCTTGTCATCGACGCCGATCCTCAGGCCAATGCCACTTCGGGCGTCGGGTTCGATCCGCGCAACATTAAAACCAGCATATACGAATGCATCATTGATGATGTCGAGGCAAAAAATATCATCCTGAATACCTCCACCCCTTTCCTGGACCTGTTGCCGGCCCATATCGACCTGGTTGGTGCGGAGATCGAGATGATCAATCTTCCCAACCGGGAGAAGATGATGCGAAAAGTGATTGCCCCGATCAAGGATGACTATGATTTCATCATCATCGATTGTTCGCCTTCCCTGGGTTTGATCACGGTGAATTCCCTCACAGCGGCCGATTCGGTTATCATCCCGGTTCAATGCGAATATTTCGCCCTTGAAGGGCTGGGGAAATTGCTGAACACGATTAAAATCGTCCAGTCGCGCCTGAATCCCGAACTGGATATTGAAGGGATCCTGCTGACCATGTTCGACAACCGGCTCAGCCTTGCCAAGCAGGTGGTTGAAGAGGTGAAGACCCACTTCCAGCAAATGGTGTTCAACACCATCATCAACCGCAATACCAAGCTGGGAGAAGCCCCCAGTTTCGGGTTGACCATCATGATGCATGATATAAACAGTTCCGGGGCCATCAATTACCTGAACCTCGCCCGGGAGATTCTACAGAACAATAACCTTACCAGGTTGACAAACGCTGAAAAAGAGATCAATGTCTGATTTACACGGAAAAAGGAAAGCCTTGGGAAGAGGCCTGGGTGCGTTGCTGGATCGTTCAGCAGCCGACGAGCCTCAGAAAGAGATTTCAGGGGAATATATGACAGGATATGTCACACAGATCCGTGTGGACCAGATTGAACCCAACCCTTTTCAGCCCAGAACGCATTTCAGCGAAACAGAGCTGCGTGAACTTGCCTCCTCCATCCAGGAGCACGGGATCATACAGCCATTGTCAGTCCGCAAAGTCGGGTATGACAAATACCAGCTCATTTCGGGAGAACGGCGGCTGAAGGCCTCCATGCTTTCGGGACTGTCGGAGGTGCCGGCCTATGTCAGGCTCGCCAACGACGAGCAGATGCTGGAGATGGCGCTGGTGGAAAACATCCAGCGCGAAGATCTCAACCCGCTTGAAATCGCCCTCAGCTTTAAGCGATTGCTGGAAGAGTGCAAGATCAGGCAGGAGGACCTAAGCCAGAAAGTCGGCAAAGACAGGTCAACCATCTCGAATTATATCCGCCTGCTGAAACTCCCCGGCGAGATCCAGGTTGCGGTAAGGGATACCATGATCACCATGGGTCATGCCCGTGCCATCCTCGGGCTGGAAGACGAAAAAGAACAATTGATTGTCCTGCAGAAAATCCTTGAACGGAAATTATCGGTACGCCAGGTGGAAGACCTTGTCAGGACTGCCGGCACACCGAAAAGTACCGGCACCTCATCCGCCCCTGCCAGCCTTCCAGCCAGGTTTGAAAAAGCAAAAAAAACATTGAATGGCAAACTCCAGTCGAAAGTCGACGTAAAGGTCAACCACAAAGGAGCCGGTTCTATCATCATTACATTTAAATCGGACGAGGATTTCGACAGGATCATTGCCAAATTTGATTCCTAGATGAAGCTAATCCTTTCACTTTTATCACTTTTTCTTTTTTTCCTGCTTCTACCGGTCTACGCCTCTGCCCAAGCCGATACCGTTGTCATTAAATCCGATACCACCATCATCATCCCCGACACGGTGCCTGTCAGCGAGGTTCATGTCGGAAAGCTCCACCGGAGGTCCTTGCTGATCGGTGACACTATCCCGGCGGAAACACCCGATTCCATCCGCGAAAAGGAGCATTCGCCCACAAAGGCAACCCTGATGTCAACTTTTCTGCCCGGGCTGGGCCAGTTTTATAATAAGAAATACTGGAAGATCCCGATCATTTATGCCGGCTTCGGCGTGCTGGGGTATTTCGTATTCTCCTACGCCAATGAATATACGACGTACAAAAATGCCTACCTGGAATCCATCAATGGCGTTACAGATGGCAAATACAGCTCCTATGTTAAACAATATTCTGCCGATCAGCTCCTTGCATCCCGCGATTTTTACCGCAGGAACCTGGAGATAAACTGTATCTTTTCGGTATTGTGGTACGCCATAAATATCCTTGATGCTGCGGTGGATGCGCATCTTTATACCTTTAACATTACTGACCGGCTCTCGATGAAGGTGGAACCTGAACCGCTTCAGTTTACAGGATTCTCCTGCAGACCCTCATCGGGATTGAAGCTTAGTTTACATTTTTAAAACCAGATGATCCGAATATGAAAATTGCCTTACTGGGATATGGGAAAATGGGCCAGGAAATTGAGAAACTGGCAATGAAGCGAGGTCATGAGATCGTACTCATCCTCGACAACCTGGAAGACTGGGATGAACATGGCGACCGCCTTACGGAGGCCGAAGTGGCGATCGATTTCACCTCGCCTGTCGCAATCCTGGAAAACATTTACCATTGTTTTGACGCCAACATCCCCCTGGTCGTTGGAACTACCGGATGGCTCGACGATATCGACAAGGTGAAAAAGGATTGTACCGAACGGAACCAATGCCTCTTTTTCGCACCCAATTACAGCATTGGCGTCAACCTTTTTTTTGAATTGAACAGTTACCTGGCCAGCCTTATGTCGGATTGGGAGGGGTATGCCATATCCATCGAGGAGACCCACCACATCCACAAGCAGGATGCTCCAAGCGGTACGGCAATCGTTCTTGCCAACGACATCATCAGGTATTCCGACCGCAAGGAAAAATGGGTAAAGGAATCCGTTAAAAATCCTGAAGAACTGGGGATAACATCGATCCGCACCGAGAATGTTCCCGGGACCCATGTCGTTCGCTATGAATCGGATGAGGACAGCATTGAAATAATCCATACCGCCAAAAACCGCAGGGGATTTGCCGTGGGTGCCCTGCTGGCCGCCGAATGGGTGATTGGTAAAAAGGGGTTTTTTGATATGAAAAACCTGCTCGACACACAAATATTAATGAAAGATGAATAAGAAAACACATGTTAATGCGTTAGTTATAACCAATAAACCCTCAAGATGAATTTATACCTGATTGTCACACTGCTTCTTTTTATCCTCTCCATCGCCGGATTGTGGGGAATTTTTGAAAAAGCGGGAGAAAAGGGATGGAAAGTCCTGGTCCCCTTCTATAACTGGTACCTGTGGCTCAGGATCGTAAAAAAACCAATGTGGTGGTACATTTTCCTGCTTGTCCCGTTTATCAACGTCTTTGTCATCCTGCTGATGATCGTGGAGATCCTGAAATGCTTTAAAAAGTATGGCATGCTGGATCAGGCACTGGGCGTGCTTTTTCCATTTTTTTACCTGCCCTGGCTGGCCTATTCGCCTAAGGAACAGTATTTCGATCCTTCGAAACAGCCGCCTGTCGTCAAAACCCCCACCCGCGAATGGGTCGACGCCATCATCTTTGCCGTGATTGCCGCCAGCATCATCCGGATCTTCCTGATCGAAGCCTATACCATCCCCACCTCCTCCATGGAAAAAACACTGCTGGTGGGCGATTATCTCTTTGTCAGCAAGGTAAGCTATGGTCCCAAAGTGCCCAATACCCCCCTGTCATTTCCGTTTGTGCATCATACCCTGCCGCTTACGGAGAACACCAAATCTTACCTGGAATGGATTACGCTGCCCTATTACCGTTTTCCCGGACTTTCGGCCATCAAAAACATGGATGTGGTGGTGTTTAACTACCCTGATGGCGACACCCTTGCCACCAAACTGCAGAGTACCATCAGCTATTACATGTTGCTGAGGCAGTACAGCCGGGAGCAGATATGGAACGACAAACAGGATTTCGGAGACATCATTGCCCGCCCGGTGGATAAACGCGAAAACTTCATCAAGCGCTGTATCGGCATTGCCGGGGATTCCATCCGCATCGTGAACCGTACGGTCTATATCAACGGCAAACCGGAACAAAACCCCGGACAACGTCAGTTTAAATATACCGTCAGGACCACTGGCCCGATCAGCCAGCGAAATATTGAGAAACTCAACATTACCGAGACCGTAGGCACCGACGTCAATGGCAATTATGAATTCACGCTGTCAGATGAGTCCCTGGCCAAAATGAAGGCCTTCAGCAACGTCATCTCGATTGAGCCGGTTATCGCCCCGGCGAATGCCTGGAACCGCGATATCTTTCCCTTCGACTCCGCCTACCCATGGAATGTGGATAATTTCGGTCCGCTGTGGATCCCGAAACAGGGGGTCACCATCCCCATCAACCTGCATAACATCTGCTTCTACAAAAGGATCATCGGCGTTTTTGAAGGGAACAACCTGCAGATCAGGGACGGCCGGATTTTCATTAACGGAAAGGAATCTACACAGTATACCTTCAAAATGGATTATTACTGGATGATGGGGGATAACCGTCATAATTCGGCCGATTCACGTTACTGGGGATTTGTTCCACAGGACCATGTTGTAGGCAAAGCCGTGTTTGTCTGGCTTTCCCTTGATCCCAACCGGTCGCTGTTTGATGGAAAAATCAGGTGGAGCAAGCTGCTTCGATTCGTAAATTAATTAAATTTGTCCCGGTTACTAAAAAAACAGCCATGAAAAAACAATTATCCGTCCTCAGCTTTCTGCTGGTTTCCTTTCTGCTTATCTCCGTTGCTGCTATTGCCGGCAAACCTTTTGAAGGAATTATCACCTACAAGATCAGCTATCCTGACAGTAAATTTTCGGAAAGCCAGATGGCCATGTTCCCGAAGATGTGCACTGTTTCAATAAAAGGCACCAAATCAAGAAAAGATCTTGAGATCGGCAGCATGAAAACCATTGAAATAACTGATTATATTGAAAAAACCTCGACTACCCTGGTCAACATGATGGGTCAGAAATATGCCATCAAACAAACCAACTCCGATATTGAGAAGGAGATGGCGAAAGAGGCCGTGCCAACCGTTGAACTTTCAGCAGAGACCAAGGTGATTGCCGGATACACCTGCAAAAAGGCGTTGGTCACCGTCAACAATGATGGTGTAAAAACCGTTTTCGAGATCTATTATACCAATGAACTGGGTGCGAAAATAGCCAATTTCGACAGCCCCCTGTACAAGGATATTGATGGCGTGTTGCTGGAATTTCGCATTAACAATCACGATGTCAGCATGAAGTTTACCACCACATCGGTTGAAAAGAAAAGCCTGCCGGCAAAGGATTTTGAAATTCCATCCGACTATACCCTTACCACGCCTGACGAATGGAAAAGTAAATTTGGCGGCGGTTCTGAATAAACACGATGGCACGACAAATTAATCCCCAGAGAAGCAATACTTTTACCCAGGAGCAGAAGGATGAAAATCCATTCGGGGATGCCGTGCCTGCCGCACCCGGCAAGACGACCAAAAAGTCACGGACAAAAAAGGAGAAGGTTCCCAAAGCGCCAAAACCTCCCAAGGAAAAAAAGGTAAAGAGCGAAAAGGAGCTGGCAAAGCTTGAACGCAGGTACCGGATTGTGGGGCTCTCGTTTCTGATCCTGTCGTTCTACCTGCTGTTTTCATTTACCTCCTATATGCTCACCTGGCAATCGGATTTCAGCTTCACCGATACTGTTTTCAAACACTTCACCCTCGAAGGCTTTTTTGAGAATAAGATCCCGGTGGAAAACTGGATGGGAAAAATCGGCGCACTGACAGGTTATCTCTTCATCACCAAGTGGTTTGGCATATCCTCCTACTTCTTTGTAATCATCCTCTTTAATACCGGGATGAAACATTTTTTCCATCTTCGCATTTTCCCCGTCTGGAAAGCGATCGAATATTGCTTTTTTGCGATTATCTGGCTGCCTGTCCTGATGGGGCTGGTCATGGCCGGGAACGACCTCTATACAGGTGTTTACGGCTTCCAGATGAACATCTGGCTCACTGAATTTTTCGGCACTTCGGGATTGGGCATGCTCCTGGGCTTTACCATGCTCAGCTTCCTGATCCTTTCCTATAACATCCCTTTCAGGTGGTTCAAACCCAGGCAGACCGTTGTCATACCTGTGGCGAACCCGGTTCCAGCCGGTGCAATGCAGGATCAGCCTGTTTCCGGAGAGCAGGAGATCACGGAGGCTGTGGGATTTGCAGGAAATTTCATGGATGAACCTGCTGAACCTGAAACCAAGGAAATTGAACTCGAAATACCTTCGAAAAAACCTGCACCGGCGCCGGAACCTCCCGGGCTTGAGCTCGTTATCGAAACGCCCGTTGAAGATAGGGTGGCCGAAGAGAAAAAGGTAATCGCCAACCCGGAACATAACACCATCGAAACTAGGTATGATCCCACCCTCGACCTCTCCTCCTATAAATACCCCACCCTTGACCTGCTCAACGATTATGGCGGGGAATCGGTGAATGTAAGGAAGGAGGAACTGGAAGCCAACAAGGATAAGATTGTTCAGACCCTGTCCAATTATGATATCAAGATCGCAAAAATAAAGGCGACCATCGGGCCTGCCGTTACCCTGTATGAAATCGTTCCCGAGGCTGGCGTAAGAATCTCCAGGATCAAAAACCTGGAGGATGACATCGCCCTGAGCCTGGCTGCCATGGGAATCCGCATCATCGCCCCCATCCCGGGAAAGGGCACCATCGGCATCGAAGTTCCAAACCAGAACCCGGAAATTGTCTCCATCAAATCGTTGCTGGCTACCGACAAATTCAAGACCTCAACCTACGAACTACCCTTTGTCCTTGGCAAAACGATCTCCAACGAAACCTTTATCGCCGATCTTGCCAAGATGCCCCACCTGCTGATGGCCGGCGCCACAGGACAGGGAAAATCGGTAGGGCTGAATACGATCATCACCTCCCTGCTTTACAAGAAGCATCCATCACAGATAAAATTCGTGATGATCGACCCAAAAAAGGTTGAGCTTACCCTCTATACAAAAATTGAACGACATTTCCTGGCCAAGCTGCCCGATGCCGAGGAGGCCATCATCACCGACACCAAGAAGGTTATCCGCACGCTGAACTCGCTGAATATCGAGATGGACAGCCGGTATGACCTGCTGCGCGACGCCCAGGTAAGGAACATCAAGGAATACAATGAAAAATTCCTGACCCGGAAGCTGAACCCCAATGATGGCCACATGTTTCTTCCCTATATCGTGATCGTGATCGACGAATTTGCCGACCTGATCATGACCGCAGGCCGCGAAATTGAAACACCCCTGGCGAGGCTTGCGCAGCTGGCAAGGGCTACGGGCATCCACCTGATCATTGCCACCCAGCGGCCGTCGGTAAACATCATCACCGGCACCATCAAGGCCAATTTCCCGGCCCGTATCGCCTTTAGGGTCATCTCCAAAATCGATTCCCGCACCATCCTTGATTCGTCGGGTGCCGACCAGCTCATCGGCCGGGGCGACATGCTGCTCTCAACCGGCAGCGACCTGATCAGGCTGCAATGCGCATTTGTTGACACACCTGAAATCGATAAGGTTACGGAATTCATCGGTTCCCAGCGCGGCTACCCGGAAGCCTTCGCCCTGCCTGAATTTTATGATGAATCCACCACCCCGTCAAAGGATTTCGCGGACAGCGACCAGGATGAATATTTTGCCCAGGCCGCAAGGCTTGTCGTAGAGTTCCAGCACGGTTCCACCTCCCTGATCCAACGGAAACTCAAACTGGGATACAACCGGGCGGGAAGAATCATCGACCAGCTCGAAAGCGCCGGCATTGTTGGCCCATTCGAAGGCAGCAAAGCCCGCGAGGTGCGTTATAAGGATCTATCAGCACTGGAAGAACACCTGAGCCTCCTGGGAAAATAACCGGATCCATTATACTAAATCAACCAAAACCAGGGAAATAAACATTTCCGGAACCAAAAAAACACTCCCCAATGAAGATGAAAACAACGCTGACCTGCCTGCTTATTCTGCTCGCAACCCTTGGCTTCGGCCAGGCAAAAGACCCCAAAGCTACCGCCCTGCTTGATGAAGTCAGTGCAAAAGCAAAGGCTTATAAATCGATAAAGGTCGACTTTTCCTACACCATGGTTAATCTTAAAGCCAAGATCAACGAGGAGAAGGTGGGAACCCTGCTTGTAGCCGGCGACCGCTACAGGATGAATGCTGCCGGGCAGACCATCATCTGCAATGGCAAAACGATCTGGACCTATATCGTCGCCTCCAACGAGGTCCAGGTAAACACACTGGAAAACAAGGATGAAGCGCTGACTCCCTCCAAACTGCTCACCTCCTATAATTCAAATTTCAAATCAAAGATCATTAAAAACACCGATGCTGCAGTTGAATCCGTTGAACTGATCCCGACCAGCAGCAAAAATTTCACCAAGGCAGTGCTGGGCATTGACAAGGCAAAAAAACAGGTTAGAAGTTTCACCCTTTACGATAAAAGCGGGAATACATTCACCTACAAAATAAAGAGTTACCTGACAGATACCCCCTTTGTTGATTCCGACTTCAACTTTGACGCAAAAAAATTCCCGGGGGTGGAGATCATCGACATGCGATAGATATGCAGCCCTGGCAAACAGCAGACCCGGAAAAGCTTCAACAAACAGCTGACCGCATCAGAAAATCTGTTATCCTTTCCCTTGCGGAGGCCGGATCGGGCCACCTGGGAGGATCGCTGGGACTGGCCGACCTGTTCACCGCCCTCTATTTTTCAAATTTAAATCATAACCCGCAGCTTCCTGCATGGTCCGCCCGCGACAGGGTCGTTCTCAGCATCGGCCATGTTGCGCCCGTTTTATATGCAACCCTGGCCCATGCCGGCTATTTCCCTGTTGAAGAGCTGCTGACGTTACGGAAAATCGGTTCAAGGTTGCAGGGTCATCCCGGCAGGGACCATGGGCTTCCGGGACTGGAACTCTCGGCAGGGTCGCTGGGCCAGGGACTTTCGGTGGCAGTCGGTATGGCGATTGCCGCAAAATCTGACGGGCACAACCACCGTATCTATTCAATCCACGGGGATGGCGAATTGCAGGAGGGTTCCATCTGGGAAGCCGCCATGGCGGCTGCACACCATAACCTTGACAACCTTACTGCCATCATCGACCGGAATGGACTGCAGATCGACGGCAGCACCGAAACTGTCATGAGGCTGGAGCCTTTGCGCGAAAAATGGCAAAGTTTTGGATGGAAGGTGGTTGAATGTAACGGGAACCATATCGGTGAAATCCTGGATGCATTTCAGCAAACCGGGTCCGTCATGGGCCAGCCAACGGTCATCATCGCAAAAACCATGATGGGAAAAGGAGTTCACAGTATCGAGGATGATTACCGCTGGCATGGTAAGGTACCCTCCCGTGACCAGGCCGCAGGTTTTATCGGCGAACTGGAAAGCCGGAAAGTTTGAGAATTCGTCATTTGTTAATCAATACCGGAGGATCTGATGCAAAACCAATATGCCAACCGGGGTGACAAACCAACCAAAACCGGGTTTGGAGAGGGACTGCTGGAGGCAGGGCTGAGGAACCAGGCAGTGATCTGCCTTGGCGCCGATATTACAACTTCGGTAGGATGTAACTTATTTGCAGAGGCGCTCCCCCATCGCTTCTATTCACTGGGCATTGCCGAGCAGAACTGTATCGGCGTTGCCGCCGGGATGGCGCTCGAGGGAAAAATTCCGGTTTTTTCAACCTACGGTGTATTTGCCGCTCTCAGGGCAGCCGATCAGATCAGGGTTTCGGTCTGTTACAATAACCTTCACGTCGTGATCGGAGGAGCCCATGCCGGCGTATCGGTCGGCCCCGACGGAGCCACGCACCAGGCGCTGGAGGACCTGGCTATCATGCGGGTATTACCCAACATGACCGTGATTTCGCCTTGCGATGCAACGCAGACCAGGATTGCCGTCATGGCGGCCATTGAACAATGTAGAGGCCCGGTCTACCTTCGTTTTGGCCGCGAAGCCATGCCTGACTTTACCTCACCTGAAATGGATTTTCGTATTGGTCAGGCACAGGTGCTTCAACCCGGGAATGACCTTGCCCTTATTGCAACCGGCCATATGGTCTGGGAGGCACTGGTGGCCGCCGGGATCCTTGAAACAGAGGGTATCCATGCCAGGGTTATCAATATCCATACCATAAAACCGATTGATAAAGAAGCTATTATACGCGCCGCCCGGGAAACCGGGGCAATCGTTACGGCAGAGGAACACCAGGTAAATGGCGGACTGGGCAGCGCCGTGGCAGAGGTGGTGGTGCAACATGAGCCGGTCGCCATGGCCTTTGTAGGGATGCCCGACCATTTCGGTGAATCAGGCGAACCCCGCCAGTTGATGGAGAAATTCGGACTGACTGCCCATGTAATTGCTGATGCGGCCAGGATGCTGCTGAAAAAAAAGAGGTGAAGCCCGGGCTCGTCCGGCACTATTCCACGATGAAAATATCTTCAGGATAGATGATCCGGGCCAGGGTCAGCCCCTTCGCTGCCACGGAATCCCCGGCGTCGGAACGGTTATGGTTTTCGATGATCAGGCCGAGCTGCTCAAGGGATATCCTGCCGGTTCCCAGCTGAAGCAGGGTACCCACGATCGCGCGGACCATATTTCTCAGGAAACGGTCGGCCGTGATGGTAAAAACCGCCTCCCTCCCCTCCTGTTCCCACGCTGCTGCCGTAACCCGGCAGATGTTCGTTTTGGTATCCGTATCAACCTTTGAAAAGGAGGTGAAATCATCGTAACCCATGATCACAGCCGCTCCCTCGTTCATCAGTTCCCAGTCGATGGGACCGTGCATGAAATGGGTATAGTTCCTGCGGAACGGGTTTTTGACACTTGTAATACAGTAACGATAGGTCCTGGAGCGGGCGCTGAAGCGGGCATGGGCATCCGCTGCAACAGGCAGGATATCCATGATGGCGATATCGCCGCCAAGAAACCTGTTCAGCCTGAAGGTCATCTTTTCTCTTTCCAGTTTTGGCAGGTCATAGTTCAGATCGAAATGGGCATAAAATTCATCTGCATGCACGCCCGTGTCGGTACGGCCGGCCCCTGTCAGCCTTACCGGGGCCCTGAACATCATCGACATGGCATCTTCCAGGGTTTGCTGGATCGTGATACCGTTTGGCTGACGCTGCCAACCGTGAAAACCGGTGCCATCATAGCAAAGCTTAATAAAATACCGGGACATTTGTTTTCTGTTTTCGGATCGTTGACCAGGAAATATCCCGGCAGGAAATCCAATGCAAAGTACAAAGATTAATTTGTAATCAGCCCTGTGGTTTTGTAGATTTGTAACAGAATTATCCAAAATGAAGCCATCCCCCGCACATTCCTGCAAAAATTGCGGCAAAGCATATGACACAATTTTTTCCAAGGTGGCAGCCCCTGAATTTAATTTATTGTCGGAAAGCAAACTGATCAGGCATTATAACAACAGGGAGATCGTATTCAATGAAGGAGGAAAAGCCCAGGGAATATTCTGTATCAGGGAGGGGAAGGTGAAGATTTATAAAAATGGCATCGATGGCATTGAACATATCACCCGGATTGCCATGCAGGGTGAGTTGATGGGGATAAAGGCCATTCTGTCAGGTCATCCCTATTCCGTGTCCGCTGCAACGATTGAAGATACCACGATTTGTTTTATTCCAAAAAACATTTTTTTCCAGCTAACCTTCCGGTCTCCTCAGTTTAACCAGGCGATCATTCTGTTTTTAAGTAACCTGCTCGAAAATGCCGAAACCAGGATGCTATCCCTCGCCCATAAGCATGTGAAGCAGAGGCTGGCGGAGGCGCTGATTTTCCTGGTTCAGAATTTCAACCCCGCGACCTACCCCAATTCAAAATTATACCTGAATATAACCCGCCACGACCTTGCCAACCTGATCGGAACTTCTTCCGAAACAGTGATCAGGTTCCTGGGTGAAATGAAGGATGATGGAATCATCGCGGTCAAAGGCCGTAAAATCTTCATCCTCGATCATTCCGGACTCAGCAAAATTTCAGCCTTTCCGCACTGAACCTGTGAGAACATTTCTTTCGTTTTATCAAAAACTGATTTATGTCATTTTTTTTGTGACTGTTTTTTATTTTATTTGTTAATACCTTAACAATTAAATATTATGTAATGCGGAACAGGCCGAAAATCCGTTAAGAGAGTAGGCGAAACTTGAAAATTATTCGCTCCTATGGCACATTTATTTGTAAACGCAATCTCCGAAGACACCATTGCTGCTCCGGGGAACCGACAGGCAAACTACATCGTGGTTTCAGTGACTGATGCAAATGGTATACCCGTCACAGGATTGACAATTCCAAATTTCAAAGTTGACCCTGTTATTGTCGGTCCGGGTGGCTCCCTGGTGAATATCACGGGCATTTCAGCGGGAAGAATACCGGGCACCTACCTGATTTTCGTAGTACCGGTTTTAACGGAAACATGGAAGGGGGGAGTCTATATTTTTGCCGTAGCCGTAACCCGGGGCGCCGACCAGGGACAAAATCTCTGCAGTGTGCTGATGGATTAGTTCCCCGCCTGTTTATCAAACGCTCCCCGGGCCCACACCCTTCCGGGGGATCAGGCAAAGGCTTATAAGCATTCCCCGGCAGGTTGTGGCTCCTTTTCTGTGGCTGTTGTTCCTCCATGATATCTTTTACAAAGTCCGTTAAAATGATAAAAAATGGAACAGGAAAGATCAACCGGCATTTTTTTCTATGATTCGGCAAGCACGGCAAAGGAATGTATTGACTATTCAAAACTGACCCAGTATGTCCAGGCCTTTCCTGCAGTGGTAAAGGTCTGGCAAAAGCCGGATATCCCCAGGTCCTGCAAGGCAGTAATTGACCTTATTGATTCCTTTAAATTAGAGAGGATCATCGTGGCAGGATCGCAGCCCGGAACAATAAAAACGCTTTTTTCGAAAGCAATGGCCATGGCCGGGAAGAACCCTGCGGATGTCCTGCTGGCCAGCTTCAATGAATACGGGATCTGTTCATCCCATGATTTGATGCGTGCAAAAGCTGTCATGGCAAGTGTTATTGCCAATGTTCCGTATGAGATAGCCGCAATTGCCGACGACTTGCCGGTTAACCCTGCCACCCTGGTTATTGGCGGCGGGATCGCCGGTATCCAGGCTTCCCTGGAAATTGCAAACAGCAACAACCTTGTATACCTGGTCGAAAAAACCGGAACCATCGGCGGGAAGATGGCAACATTCGATAAAACGTTCCCGACACTCGATTGTGCGGCCTGTATCCTGACGCCAAAAATGGTCGAAGTAAACCAGAACCCCTACATCAGGCTGATGTCCTGCTGTGAAATCAGGGATGTAACCGGCCAGGCCGGCAGCTACCAGGTAACGATACTGCAGAAAGCGAGGAGGGTAAACGTCAACACCTGCATCGGTTGCGGCACCTGTGCTGAAAAATGCCCCGCCCAGGCTCCCAGTGAATTTGACGCCGGAACCACGATGCGAAAGGCCATCTATATCCCATTCCCCCAGGCCGTTCCCAATAAATACCTTGTTGACGCCGAATCCTGCATCTACCTTAAAAACGGAAAATGCCGGGCCTGTGTCAAAGCATGCCCGGTTCCCGACTGTATTAACCTGGATGAAGCTGACTGCGAAATAACCATCAATGTCGGGAATATCATTGTCGCAACCGGGTTCAAGCCATTTGATGCCAGCAGGATCACCCGGTTCGGCTACGGGAAATTCCCCAATGTTCTTACCTCTCTCGAATTCGAACGACTGCTCAATGCCTCCGGTCCCACGGGCGGGAACATTCACGCGCGTTCGCAGGATAAAAAAGGGAACTGGGTCTTCACCACCGAATCGCCAAAACCCGAGAAAATTGCCATCATCCATTGTGTTGGCAGCAGGGATAAAAATTACAACAAATACTGTTCACGGGTCTGCTGCATGTACTCCCTCAAGTTTGGTCACCTGGTCCTTGAAAAACTGCCCGATGCCGAGGTCTTCGAATATTTTATCGACATGCGTGCATTCGGCAAGGGGTATGAGGAATTTTATGAACGGATAAAAGAGGAGGGGGTTTCCATTATCCGGGGCAAGACGGCCAGCGTGGAAGAAAGAAACGGCCGGCTTTTTTTACGGGGGGAGGATATTTTAAAGGGCGAAATAGCTGAAAAAACGGTCGATATGGTCATCCTGTCTGTCGGGCTGGAACCCGGTGCCGACACGCTGAAGTTAAGTGCCATGTTAAACATACCAACCACCGACGGAGGGTGGTTTGAAGAGGCCAGTTATGATATGGAACCCACGGCAACCCACAGGGGGGGGATCATGCTGGCAGGCACCTGCCAGGGGCCGAAGGATATTCCCGATTCGGTTGCACAGGGATCCTCCGCTGCGGCCCGGGTCATCCAAAGCAATCTTCGGGGCTCTATTAAGAATGATATCGGCCTGGTTCCCCTGGCACAAATTGAAAAACGGATCAGTGAAATAGTATCTGTTCATAAACCGGGAGGTTCGTCATGAGCGCACGTGTACAGCCTGAACTCAGAAACCAGTTGATCCAGTTTGGCATTGGCGACTGGAATGCATGTTATCACTGCGGAACCTGCACCGCAATCTGCCCTTTGTCGGAAAATGGTTTTCTCTTCCCCAGAAAAAAAATCCGGTTGATGCAGATGGGATTGAAAAACGAACTGGAAAGCAGCCTGGAACCATGGCTTTGTTATTACTGCGGGGAATGCACCGACCTCTGCCCCAGGGATGCCAACCCCGGGGAACTGATGATGTCGTTACGGCGCTACCTGACCTCAAAATATGACTGGACCGGCCTCTCAAAAAAATTCTATACTTCTGAAATTTGGGAACTTGCCTTTATCCTTCTGTTTGCCATGCTGGTAGTCATCGCCTTTCTGATTCTCCTGCCCGCGATGGGATATCAATTTACCACTGAACTCACTGCCGAGGGCGGGGTCAGGATAAACTCCTTCGCCCCGATCAGGATTGTGGAGAGCTTCGACTGGAGCATGGCTGCCGTTGTTGCCTCCCTGCTGATTTCCAACATTATCAGGATGTACTACAAGACCATCTGGAAAAGCGGTAAAATAAGTGTATCCCTCTGGGTCCATATCAGGGAATTCTGGCTATTGCTGTACAATTTTGCCTTCCAGCCGAAATTCTCCAAATGTGACGACCGCCGATACTGGCTTTCGCACTGGTTCCTGATGTCGGGGTATACCATCATGTTTATCGTTATCGTAGTCTACCTTCCGTGGTTTCAGACCGAAAAGATCCTCCCTGTATGGAACCCCCAGCGACTGTTGGGTTACTATGCCACCTTCGGCCTGCTGTTCGGCTTACTGGTAGCCATTTTCGGACGAATCAGAAAACGTGAAATCAAGTTCCAGTTTTCACACGTGAGCGACTGGTTGTTCCTGGCTATGCTTACCTTAACGGTCGTTACCGGGATCCTGGTCCATATCTTCAGGATCACAGGAATGGCGCATGCCACCTACATTTCATACATCTCCCACATGGCTGTACTGGTGCCGATGATCCTGATCGAGGTTCCCTTTTCCAAATGGTCCCACCTGGCCTACAGGCCCTTTGCAGTCTATTTTCAGCGGCTGAAGAACAACAGTGTGCCCCGGAAAACAAGAGAGGCTCTGAAACACTCATGATATGGAAGAGATAAGGATTGGCGTTTACATTTGCTGGTGTGGCACCAACATAGGCAGGATGGTTGATGTGGAATCGGTCGCCACGGAGGTATCCAGTTTGCCCCAGGTTGTCCTGGCCAAAACCTATAAATACATGTGTTCGGATCCTGGCCAGGAACTTATTATTAAAGACATCAAGGGCCACCGGCTAAACCGCGTGGTTGTCGCAGCCTGTTCGCCCAGGATCCATGAACCGACCTTCCGGAAGGCCTGTGAAAAGGCGGGCATCAATGGCTATCTTTTCGAAATGGCCAATATCAGGGAACAGGATTCGTGGGTCCATACCGACCGCTCGGAGGCCACCAGAAAGGCCATTGACCTAGTGGTCGCGGCAATCTGCCGGGTTCGTCACCACCAGCAGTTGGAAAAAAGGTCAGTCCAGGTTGATCCCGCAACCCTGGTCATCGGCGGAGGAATCGCAGGAATGACTGCCGCCCTGGAGATTGCCGATGCAAATAAAAAGGTTTACCTGGTGGAAATATCCGACAGGCTCGGTGGAAATGTCGCCAGGTTTGACCTTACCTTTCCTCATCTTTCCAGTGCGTCTCAACTGCTTCGCCCGGTTATCCAGCGGGTCGTAAACCATGAAAATATCACGGTATTCCTTGAGTCGGAGATCAAAACAGTTACAGGCTATATCGGGAATTTCTGCTCAACCCTCAGGTGCTGCGGAAATGAAGAGGTCGAACTGCGATTCGGGAATATCATTGCCGCTGTCGGACTGAAACCCTTTGATCCATCCGGCATCGAGGAATATGGATATCGGAAATTCCCGGATGTGGTGACCTCCGTGGAATTTGAACAGATGCTGGCTGCAGGCAGTATCCTGACCAGGTACGGCAAGGAACCCCGGAATATTGCCATCATCCATTGTGTCGGAAGCCGGAACAAAAAGTACCATGAATACTGTTCCAGGACCTGTTGCATGGTTGCATTGAAATATGTCCACCAGATCAGGGCAGCATTGCCGGATTCCAATATCTTCGAAATTTACGCCGATATGCGCGCCTATGGCAAGGGTCATGAGGAATTCTATGCCATGACAACCCACAAACAGATCATTTTTCTCATGTTCGACCAGCAGGATAAACTTCCGGTTATCCGTCAGGCCGACCCGGGGGACGATTGCAACATGGTTATCGAAATGAATGAGAAATTATCGGGAGAATCGATCGAGGTTCCCGTTGATATGGTTGTTTTGATGGTCAATATGGAGGCACATGAGAATGTAAAGGAGGTGGTGCGGACGATCGGGGTGAGCTTGTGCGGGAACCAGTTTTTCATCGAAAAGCATCCCAAGCTGGATCCTGTGGCCACAACAACAGGCGGGGTGTATATCATAGGAAGTTGCCAGGGGCCTAAGGACATTCCTGATTCGGTTGCCCAGGCACGGGCAGCGGCAGCAAGGATACTGGCAACCATAGCCGGGGGGTCGGTTCCTGTCGAAGTTACGACTGCCATTACCGATCAAAACCTGTGTTGCGGATGTCAGACCTGTATCGGTGTATGCCCCTATTCGGCTATCAGTTTCGACCAGGTAAAAATGAGTTCCGTTGTTAATGAAGCATTGTGCAAGGGTTGCGGAACGTGTGGCTCCGCCTGCCCGGCAGGGGCCATTACCTGCAAACATTTTACCGACCTGCAGATTCTGTCAGAAATCGAGGGGATTATGTCAATGTCCAGTTAATCCGTCAGAAGATGAACAACAGTCCTACCATCGTAGCATTTCTCTGCAACTGGTGCGCCTATACCGGGGCCGACCTGGCAGGTACCTCCAGGCTCCACTATGCCCCGAACGTCCGCGTCATCCGGGTTATGTGCTCGGGAAGAGTGGAGCCAACCTTTGTCCTGAAGGCCTTCCGCCAGGGTGCCGACGGAGTGCTGATCTGCGGATGTCACCCCGGCGATTGCCACTATCACGAGGGGAATTACAAATGTTTACGGCGATATAAACTGCTTCAAAAATTCATTCAGCAAATGGGTATTGAAGAAGAACGGCTGCAACTGGAATGGATCAGCGCCAGCGAAGGAAAACAATTCGCCGAATTGGTCAACACAATGACTAAAACCCTCCTGATACTTGGTTCTGCTAAGGCAAAATCGTTCCATGAAAATCAACAATAAAGAGGAGAAACAATGTCACCGGAACCATCCAAACCAAAAATCAAGCTCGCCATTTACTGGGGTTCGGCCTGTGGCGGATGTTGCGTTTCGGTTCTCGATACGCATGAAAAACTGCTGGATATCCTGGAGGCTGCTGAACTCGTATTCTGGCCTGTTGCCTTCGATTTCAAATATAAGGATATAGAAAGCATGCCTGACAACTTCATTGATGTTGCCTTATTCAACGGGGCAGTCAGAAACAGTGAAAACAAACACCTTGCAGGTTTGCTGAGAAAAAAGTCAAAGATCCTGGTCGCCTGCGGGGCATGCGCCTGCATGGGAGGAATACCCGGTTTGGCAAATTTCACCTCGAGGGAGGAAATTTTCAGGCGTGTCTACCTGGATGGTCCATCAACGGCAAATCGCGAACAAATCCTGCCAAAAACCGAGTTTAAGGCCCCGGAAGGGTTGTTGAACCTGCCCGACATGTTCAACGATGTCTGCACCTTAAACCAGGTAGTCCCGGTGGATTACTACATCCCGGGATGCCCGCCCCAGAGCGGGCGGCTGCTTGAGGCGATCATGGCCATCGTCACCGGGATCGGGCTGCCTCCGAAAGGATCGGTTATTGGTGCGAATGAAAAGAGCAACTGCGACGAATGCAAGCGTAAAAAAACCGAAAACAAACGAATTCACCACTTCTTTCGCCCCTGGGAGATCGTCGATGACAAAGAGAGCTGTTTCCTGGAACAGGGGGTTATCTGCATGGGGCCGGCCACGAGAGGCGGATGCGGGGTGAGGTGCGTCGAAGGGAATTCTCCCTGCAGGGGTTGCTATGGTCCGCCTGCCGCTTCCTATGATCCCGGTGCCAAAATGATGTCGGCCATTGGCACCATGATTGACGCCAACGACCCGTTGGAAATTGATAAAATCCTTGGTTCCATGGCAGATCCCGCCGGGCTCTTTTACAGATTCAGCCTGCCGGGGTCCATATTAGGAAGGAAAATCTTATGAAAAACATTACCATCGATCCAATTACCCGGCTTGAAGGTCACGGTAAAATCGAAATTTTTCTGAATGACGACGGGGAGGTTGATAATGTATATTTCCAGGTACCTGAACTGCGCGGGTTTGAAAAATTCTGCGAAGGACGCCCTGTTGAGGAACTGCCTGTTATTGTCACCAAGATTTGCGGGGTATGCCCCGGATGCCATCATATGGCTTCGGGTAAAGCCATCGATGCAGTTTTTGGCGTCACCCCTCCCCCCACGGCACGAAAACTGAGAGAGCTATTTTACATGGCCCACTTTGTACACAGCCATATTGCACATTTTTATGCACTTGCAGCCCCTGATTTCGTTGTAGGACCCCAGGCCGATCCCGCCGACCGAAATATTCTCGGGGTCATCAGGAAGGTCGGGTTGGAAACCGGCTCCGAGGTTATCAGGCAACGCAGGATGGCACAAGAGATACAGGCGCTGATAGGTGGCCACCAGACCCATGTCGTAATGAATATGCCCGGGGGCGTTAAAAAAGGCCTGACGCCTGAACAACGGGATGATATTGTAATAAAAGCCACAGGTTTCGTGGAATTCGCAAAGTTTACCATTCAGCTGTTTAAGGATGTTGTCCTGGGAAACAGGAGCTATGCCGACCTGATCCTGCATGGCCCCTATTCCCTTATCCTCCATTCAATGGGCATGGTAGATGAAAACAACCAGGTGAATTTTTATGACGGGAAGGTGCGGGTGACCGATACAAACGGGGTGGAGCGCTTTAAATATCTCCCCGCTGATTACCAGCAATACATTGAAGAGAGGGTGGAACCGTGGAGTTATCTCAAATTCCCTTATCTGAAAAAGATCGGGTGGAAGGGTTTCATCGAAGGCCAGGATTCAGGGGTTTACCAGGCCACACCTCTTTCCCGTCTCAATGCCGCCGATGGTATGGCCACCCCCCTGGCACAGAAGGAGTATGTCGATATGTTCGCCACGCTGGGAGGAAAACCTGTCCATGCAACACTGGCTATGCACTGGGCAAGGCTTGTTGAACTGATCTATGCTGCTGAACATTGCCTGGAACTGGCGCTGGATCCTGAAATTACGGGAACTGAACTTCGTTCACCCCTGGGTAAAATCGTCGGTGAAGGGGTGGGCACCGTTGAAGCACAGCGTGGAACCCTTACCCATCATTATACAACCGATGAAAGAGGAATGGTGAAAACGGTAAATCTTATTGTCGGGACTACCAACAACCATGCCGCCATATGCATGTCGATCAAAAAGGCAGCCCGTGAACTGATCAGGAAAAACAGTACTATAACGGAAGGAACCCTTAATATGATTGAAATGGCTTTCCGTGCCTATGACCCGTGCTTTTCCTGTGCAACTCATTCACTGCCGGGGCAGATGAAAATGACGCTTGTTATAAGAGACAACCGGGGAAACATCCTCCAAACGGTCAGGAGGGACTAAATTGGCTCTTTCCCCAGGCAGATCCGGTAAAGTACTGCTCCTTGGCATCGGGAATGACATCCTGTCCGACGATGCCATCGGCATCAGGTTGATCGAGGATATCCAGCAAAAATCAGGCTTCCGTGATGTAGTTTTTGAAACAGCCATGGTAGGAGGACTGGAAATCCTCGAACTGATACAGGGATACAGCATGACGATTTTTTTTGATGCCATCCGGACAACGGATGGCCGACCCGGAGAGACCTATCGAATGTCGCTGGAAGATTTCAACCCTACCCTTCATCTTTCCAACCTGCACGATATCAGTTTCATCCAGGCGATTAACCTGGGTAAGGCGCTGGGACTGGAACTACCGGCCCACATAGGCATATTTGCTGTGGAAATCGTCGAAGATACCCTTTTCAGCAAGGAGATCAGCAGGGAACTTTCGTTTCACTACCCGCAGATCCTTACCAAGGCGCTCGACTTCCTGGAAAGTATGCTGGCAAAATACCAGTTCATGCCTTCGGAAATCTAATATGATTTCCTTTTTGTATAATGGGTGTGCAGAAGATCCCTTGCAACACTGCTTAAGGGATTATGCAGCAGTGTTTCATAGACGCGTGCAGCTTCCGGGTTTTCATGTGCTTTCCTGAGTTCCATCCCCATCTCCTCGGCATAGAGTGCCTGCACCCGCTTAAGCCTGATCTCCGGGTTGGTCGGAATCGGCTGCCCGCCTCCGCCCAGACATCCGCCGGGGCAAGCCATCACCTCGATAAAATGAAACTGCGATTGGCCATTCCGGATATCCTGGATAAGAGATCGCGCATTTGCAAGTCCATGGGTTACGGCGAGATGCAACTCAAATCCATTTAAAAACGACCATGGTTCCAGACATTCTTCCATTTTCAGGGTTAATTCCCTGACCCCCTCCATCCCCCTGACCGGGTTTATGACGAGGTTTTCGAAGGGAACATCCCGGCCGGTTACCTTATCATATACCGTTCTCAGGACCGATTCCATAACCCCTCCGGTAGCCCCGTAGATAACTCCTGCCCCTGAGGCTTTTCCCATCATCGTGTCGTAATGATCATTCGGCAACGACCTGAAATCAATGCCGGCCTGGATGATCATGATGGCCAGTTCGCGCGTGGTCAAAACAAAGTCAACATCCTTGAATCCACTCGAACGCATCTCGGGACGGTCGGCTTCGAATTTTTTTGCCGTACACGGCATGATGGAAACCGTGATGATGTTTTCAGGTTTCAGCCCCTTCACCGATGCATAATAAGTTTTTGCAAGTGTTCCGAAAATCTGTTGCGGGGATTTGCAGGATGATAAGTTTTCGAGTGACTCGGGGTATGCATGTTCCATGAACTTGATCCAGGCCGGCGAACATGAAGTAATCATCGGAAGTGGAACCGCCCGCTCCAGCAAGCCATATTTCCTGCGTAGCCGGTCAAGAAATTCCGATGACTCTTCAATAGTGGTCATATCGGCAGAGAAGGCAGTGTCAAGGACCGTGTCGAAACCCAGTCTGCGTAAAGCTGTTACCAGCTTTCCCGTTACCCTTTTCCCCGGTTCGATGCCCAGGTCCTCACCGATGGCAACCCTTATGGCGGGGGCTGTCTGAACGATCACATGCTTGTTTTTATTCCAGATCGCATTCCACACCTCTTCAATATAATTCTTTTCAACAAGCGCCCCCGTAGGACAACGGTCAATACATTGTCCGCAGTTGGTGCAGAAAACATCGTACAGTGATTTTTCCATGAAGGTGGATATCTTCATGTTGCCTCCTTTATGGGCAACCCATACGGCGCTGACTCCCTGGATCTCGGAACAGGTCCTGACACATCGCTGGCACCGGATGCATTTACGGTCGTCTTTAACAATGGCAGGGGAAACCATATCCAGTGTTGCCCTTTCTTCCTTATGCAGGTTGAGATAGGTTGGGTTGATGATCTTGAACTCGGATGCCAGGCTCTGCAATTCGCACTTGCCGTTTTTATAACAATTCGTACAATCGGTAAAATGTTCAGAGAGCAGGAGCTCAAGCATGGTTCTCCTTGCAGTGCGCACTCTCAGGCTGCTCGTATGGATTTTCATCCCCTCCTCTACCGGCGTGGCACAGGAGGCGACAAGCTGCCTGGTTTTTACATCCTCAACGAGGCATACCCTGCAATTTCCGGCAATCCTGAGATCCTTGTGATAGCACAATGTAGGAATATGTATGCTGAGCGATTGTGCCGCAGCAAGTATGGAAATACCTTCATCAACCGCAGCTTCCATCCCGTCGATATTTATCCTGACCATTTTCCGCGTTGAAATGTCCTTTCGTGAGGCTAAAAAGATTTCAAATTTCCCTTCAATCTCATCCTGTGCAAGCTGGATAGGGATACTGATATGGTCATACAGCTCCTGGCGCGTAAAATTGTGGAGGGTTGACTGCCGGATACTGGCGGTGACCGCGTCACTAAAGATCGTCAGAACCGTTGATATTTCTGCTGCGGTAAAACCCTCCTCAAACCTGGGATTTGCAATATCATCGACATAATTGATCATCAGGCTTTTGTCAGCATTTAGAATGGTCGAAGCGAGCACATTATAAAGCGTATGAAGAAGCAGGCTGAGATCGGAAACATCGAGCTGCTGGTAATGGGATAATACATCTCCATACCTGCCGGATAAAATCGTAGCGGCAATACCGGATAGGATACCCTCTTTTTCACTGGTCAGGATTTCATAAATGAGCAGGTTAATCCTGACAGATATATGTTTCAGTGCAGCCTCATTTTTCACCTGCCACTCCATGGGGTTGCTTTTCATCTTTGCCAGAAGGAACAGGAGCCGGCGGTTAATGTGCAGCCTGGGCAGTGGTTCCCAGTTAAGGGTTCTTCGGGTATAAGAGGAATCGGTATCCAGCCGAAGATCGAGGTACTTCAGCATCCAGAAGCGCTCGAAGGGCGGCGGTGTGATTTTCAGTTTTCCAAGCAGTATCCTTACCATGATACCCGGATAGGCCATCAACCTGGGAATATAGAGGGGCTTCACAGCGGTTCCGAAATAGTCCTTGGTAGCGATCCCGAAAAGTTCCCGGTGCGATGTACTGCCATCGGGACTGGCGGCATAGACATCAAAAGCCGGCAAATGGTGCGTGTTTTGAATGACGGTCAGGATCAACCTCGCCAGGTCGTGAATATGAATGTATGGAACGGCTGAATTGCCTTTTCCGCCAAGCATACGCGAATCATATCCCTTTGCAAGCCAGGTTCCCAGGAATTTGTAAAGCGGCGGATACTCGCACCAGTCACTGAAAACTGCTGCAAAACGGATTACCGTGGCAGGAATATCTTTCGATAGTTCAAGAAACATCAACTCCCCCGCCTTTTTCGTTTTCGCATAGGCATAATCGGCATCAAGGGGAGTCGTTTCACAAATGGTTGCACCCGGCGGTGGAAATTCACATCCGGCCAGTGAACTCGAAAAGACAACACGTTTTACCTTTAATAACCTTGCCAGTTGAACCATATTTTTTGTTCCTTCTATGTTGGTTCGCTGGTAGGCCGCATCATCCGTATAATTAAAATCATAGAAGGCTGCCAGGTGAAGCAGGAAATCAGCGCCGCCTTTTTTCTGGATTACCGCTGAAACCTCACCGATTTGGGATCCGTTTGAAATATCCCACTGTATCCAGTGAACGTTGGGATGTTCGGCAACATTTGCCTCTTTTGCCGATCGCCTGGCAATGGCAATAACCGAAAACTGATCCTTTATGAAATCCAGAAAATACCGGCCCACAAACCCGGAAGCACCGGTAATGACGATTGAAGGTAGTGTCGTACTCATAGCGTCACTTTTTACCATGCACCCCTTTTGAATCCTGTATACTTAAAATAGGCGAAAAGGATGGCCAACCCCATTAAAAAATCGCCGATGGCTGCCACAAAAACCATGGGAATCATTTTCACAAAGAAAAAGTAGGTGAAAAGAAAGATTGTGGCAGAAAATTTCGTAAAACAGGATAGAAATATCAAATTTCCCGAACCATCAGGTTTAAGGGCTGCCATGATATAGGCCACGCTGATGATCAGGTGGAATACGCCTCCCTGGATGGCGAAAAATTTTTCATACAGGTGAAACCCGAAAATGGTTAAAACGTCAATTGGCAAAACGATGAGTGCAAGGCCAAAACCAATGGAATGGCTGGCGACCAGGAGCAATACCCATTGCAGAATTTTCCGGTTTGACGCTGGTTTCATCTGTTTCGGATGAACTCCTGTAAATATAAAGAATCCTTGTTAATAAATAAACAATATTGGCTGGAATTTTACGCTTTTTTTACTAAAATTCACCCGGAATAAACCTTTTCCAGGCAGAATCCAAAATAACGGGGCTTTTACAACCGCCCGATGCTGTTTCTGACGGGTACATAATCATTCAGGCCTGTTTATTTTAACCGGTTTACTGGTCCAGGATAAATATCGTAGCGCAGGCCCCTAATTTATAATAAACTGATCTCCAATTTATAAACTACTTAAAATATATGACCCGGATTAAATATTATTGATTTTTTCAGATAAATTATTTTTCATTGTTAGTTTATTAACAAAGAAATTTTTATCTTTGTATTCAGGATTGAAACCACATCGTAATAATTATAACTAACTAAATTTCAATAACAATGGTAACAACCGGCAACAATTACATCACTGAGTTGGTAGAAATTTACGGCAGGAGCAGAACCAGTCTGATGCCGATTCTACAGGGAGTGATTGCAAAAAAGAATTACATTTCAGATCAGGACATGACTGAAATTGCCAAGGAACTGGATCTTTCTGCCGCCCAGGTATACGGAACAGCCACCTTTTATTCCTTCCTCGATACGCAGCCCCGCGGTGAGTTTGTCATCAGGGTTTGCAAGACCATCACCTGCGACATGCACGGGAAGAAGACCATCATTCAAACCCTGGAGGACATGCTGAAGATCAAGGTAGGGGAAACAACACCCAACAAGAAATTCACCCTGCTCGAAACCAATTGCCTGGGGTGGTGTCATGAAGGCCCTGCCATGCTGATCAACGACACGCCTTTCAGCGGCCTTACCGCAGAAAAGGTGCATGATATCATTAGTGAATATATTCATAAATAATAGAAAATAGGAGAAACAGTCATGTCAGAACAAACCCTTAAAAGAGTTGACTTAATCTTCGGGGAATATTCCAACGAAAAATACAAGGTTCTTGCAACCACTTTGGAACGGTCTAATGAAGAAATTTTAAAGGATCTCCTCGATTCAGGCCTTCGTGGCCGTGGCGGCGCCGGTTTTCCAACCGCCATGAAATGGAAATTCACTGCCGAGACACCGGGTGACGAAAAATATGTTGTATGCAATGCCGACGAAGGCGAACCAGGCACCTTCAAGGATCGGGAAATTCTGTACAGGGTTCCCCGCAAAGTATTTTCAGGGATGGCGATCTGCGGCAAGGTGATTGGCGCAAAAAAGGGATACATGTACCTCCGGGGAGAATATAAGTTCATGGTGCCGGATCTTATGAAAGAGCTGGATTCCTATCATGAACATGCCAGGCAACTTGGTTTTGATTTTACCATTGAACTCAGGATGGGCTCCGGCGCCTATATCTGCGGCGAAGAGAGCGCCCTGTTCGAATCGATGGAAGGCGGACGCGGTGAACCCCGCAACAAGCCCCCCTATCCCACCACCAGCGGCTTTATGAAAAAACCCACCGTGATCAATAACGTGGAAACATTTGTCAATGTCCTGATGATCATGCGCCTGGGTCCCGATCAATACAAAAAACTCGGCACTACCGACTCGCGGGGTTCCAAAGTATTTTCGGTTTCAGGTGACACGCCGATCCCGGGAATCTATGAACTCGAGCTGGGTATGCCCCTCGACAAGTTCGTGGATGAATTCGGCGATGGAGACACTAAGGCAGTCCAGGTTGGAGGCGCTTCGGGTTTCTGCGTCCCGCGTAAAAAGTTCAAAGATACGGTCATCGGCTTCGAAGGCGTTCCTACGGGAGGCTCCATGATGATCTTCAACAGTTCGCGTTCCATGTACAACGTGCTGCACAATTATCTGGAATTCTTTGAAGAAGAATCCTGCGGACAGTGCACTCCCTGCCGGGTCGGATGCCAGCAATTGCTGAAGGGTATCGTCGCGGTTAAAAAAGGTGAAAAGAAAGCACTCTATCTTGAACAGCTCATGAAACTGAGTGAAAGCATGAAGATCACCGCCAAATGCGGGCTGGGTCAATCCGTGGCAAACTCATTTTCCTCGATTGTAAATAATTTCAAGGAAGAGATGATCTACTAATTCAAAAGTACAAACAAGAAAATACACGAACGAGATATGGCTAACAAAATAAATCTGACAATCGACGGTATCAGTATATCGGTGGAGGAAGGTACCACGATTCTTGAAGCTGCCCGCCAACTGAACATTCACATTCCAACCCTCTGCTACCATGAAGATCTTTGTGTTGCAGGAAATTGCAGGGTTTGCGTTGTTGAACAGGAGAAGGTCAGGAATCTGCCCGCCTCCTGTGCCACACCGGCAGCCGAAGGCATGGTGATCCACACCAACAGCATGAAGGTCCGCATGGCCCGTAAACATATTGTGGAACTGCTCCTCTCGGAACACAATGCCGACTGCACCAAATGCTATAAAAACGGCAATTGCGAACTCCAGGGACTTGCCTCCCAGATGCTTACCGGCGA
>JBAXOB010000044.1:0-41771 GCA_037133475.1 Bacteroidota bacterium | reverse complement strand
AATGCAGGAATGCGGGAATGGACAAATGCAGGAATGCAGGAATGGACAAATGCAGGAATGCAGGAATGGACAAATGCAGGAATGGACAAATTCAGGAATGCAGGAATGGACAAATTCAGGAATGCAGGAATGGACAAATGCAGGATGCAGGAATTTCGGAAATGAAATGAATGCGGGAATGGAGGCAATACCCGGGGTAGTTCAGGAAATGTTGGAGTGTGTGAAATTTTAAAGGGTAAAATGTTCTTCCGGGTTGCTATTGATAATCCATGTAATGCATGATATCTTGGGAAATTTATAGGTCGTTTAATGCGGTATTTTTTTTGATGTGGCATTATAGTTTTTATTTTTAATTTTGAACCTGCAAAAAGAGAATCGTTTATTTGTCATTGCAGTGTTGATTTCTTTGTTTTATTGGTATTTGTTGCATTTTGCATTGTTTGCACTTTTGCATTCCTGCATTGTTTGCATTGTCAGCATTGTTAGCATTGTTTGCATTGTTTGCATTCCTGCATTGTCTGCATTGTTTGCATTGTCTGCATTGTTTGCATTCCTGCATTCCTGCATTTCTGCATTGTTTGCATTGTCTGCATTGTTTGCATTCCTGCATTCCTGCATTCCTGCATTGTTTGCATTGTCTGCATTAATAACATTAATTTTTCCCATTTATGAATGATGAAATAGAATTTACGCTGGATGAAGCCAATGAGGGAATGAACCTTGCCATCCAGCACCTTGAAAAGGAGTTTCAGAAACTCCGTGCCGGAAAAGCAAGCGCCCAGATGCTCGATGGGGTCAGGATTGATTATTACGGGGTAAGCACCCCCATCGATCAGACTGCCAATATCAGCACCCCCGATGGCCGCCAGATTATTGTTCAGCCATGGGATAAAAGCGTGCTGGGGCTTATTGACAAGGCCATCCAGGCTGCAAACCTGGGATTTAACCCGAAAAATGAAGGGGAGATCCTGCGTATTATGGTGCCGCCGCTGACCGAAGAACGCCGGCGTGACCTGGTTAAAAAGGCCAAGGCAGAGTCGGAAAATGGCAAGGTAAGCATCCGGAACATCCGCAGGATTGCCAATGAAACTGCCAAAAAGCTGAAAAAAGACGGGGTTCCGGAAGATGAGGTCGAAAGATTGGAACTTGACATTCAGAAACTTACTGATGACTATATTTCAAAAGTCGATAAATTGTTCGATATCAAGGAAAAGGATATCATGACGGTATAATAAATTCCGGGGATCCTGTTGAAGGATCCTTTTTTTATTTATCTTTGCATACCGAACGGTCGGATTTATGTTATGGATACCAAACAGCATATTTTACAATCAGCCTTCATCCTCTTCCTCGGCAAGAGCTACGACGCTGTCACGCTCAATGAAATCTGCAAGGTTACGGGGTTGTCAAAGGGCGCTTTTTATCACCATTACCGGAGTAAGGAGGAGCTTTTCAGGGAGGTGATCGATAAATTTGTCTTTGCAAACCTTTTTTTTGAAAAGGCTGAATTTGACGGTAAGTCTACCTTGCAGAGTACCATCGACTCTTTCCTGGAACACCTGGAGTCGAAGATCTCGAAATTGACGGAACTTACAGGGCTGGAATTTGCTGACCCCGACCACTTCCAGCTGATCCTGGAGGCATCGCGCTCTTACCCGGGATTTTCAGAACAGATAAAGAAACGCGAACAAAAAAATTCCGCATTCTGGGAACATGTCATCCTTAAGGCCCAAAAGGAGGGTGAAATCAGGGGGGATATAGATCCGCTTCTCCTTAACGGGATAATGCTGGCGATAGGTTCGAGCCTCTTCAGGCATATTTTACACCAGGAACCCTTTTCCGATGCGGTAAACCTGCTACGGCGGCAATATAACCAGCTTTACCGGCTGATTAAGGCGTAGCCTGACAAACGTGTCAGCAGGTTCCATCCAACCACTTTTAATAAAAACCGTCAGAAAATTTCAATATCATACCAGATCTTGTTACAATCATGAAAAACCGACCGGTCGGTATATTCGGGTTTAACCTTCTATACTGCCAGAATACTACATTGTTAACTTATACAAAGAGAGATGAAAACAAAAATCGAAAGCCAGGAGGGGCGACTCGGGATATTACTTCCGGGTCTGGGGGCTGTTGCCACCACGTTGATCGCCGGTGTATTTGCCGTCAGGAAGGGCATTGCACAACCGGTCGGATCGTTCACGCAAATGGGGAGTATCCGCCTGGGGAAAAGAACGGAAAACCGGAACCCGCGTATCAGGGATTTTGTACCCCTAACCGACCTGAACGACATTGTCTTCGGGGGATGGGATATCTTCCGGGACAATGCCTATGAGGCTGCCTCCAAAGCCGGTGTGCTCGACCAGCAGCAACTCGACATGCTGAAGCCGGAGCTCTCGGGGATCATTCCCATGAAAGCGGTATTTGACAGGAAGTATGTACACAACCTCGACGGGAACCATGTGAAAAAGGGGGCCACCAAAATGGAGCTGGCTGAAGCCCTGATGAAGGACATTGACCAGTTTAAGGTGAATAACCACTGCGCAAGGCTGGTCATGGTGTGGTGTGCCTCCACCGAAGTCTACCTGGAGGAGTCGGAGGTACACCAGTCACTGGAGGCCTTCGAGGCCGGGTTAAGGAACAACGACCCCGCCATTGCCCCCAGCATGATCTATGCATACGCCGCCATTAAATCGGGAATCCCCTTTGCCAACGGGGCTCCCAACCTGACCTGCGACTTCCCGGCCATGGTTGAGCTGGCAAAACAGACCCGCACTCCCATCGGCGGGAAGGATTTCAAAACAGGGCAGACGCTCATGAAAACCATCCTTGCCCCCGGGCTGAAAGCCAGGAATATCGGCATAAACGGCTGGTTTTCCACCAACATCCTAGGCAACCGCGACGGGGAGGTGCTCGATGATCCCGAAAGTTTCAAGACCAAGGAGGTTTCGAAACTGGGCAGCCTGAGCAACATCCTGGAACCGGAGCTCAACCCGGAGCTTTACCACGACCTGTATCATAAAATCAGGATCAACTATTATCCCCCGCGGGGCGACAATAAGGAGAGTTGGGACAACATCGACATTTTCGGCTGGCTGGGTTACAAGATGCAGATCAAGATCAACTTTCTCTGCCGCGATTCGATCCTGGCCGCACCCATCGTGCTGGACCTTGCCCTGCTGCTCGACCTTGCCAAACGCACGGGGATGTCGGGCATCCAGGAATGGCTATCCTTCTTCTTCAAGTCGCCGCAGGCGGCTCCCGGACTTGCTCCGCAGCATGACCTGTTCCGGCAGCTGATGAAGCTGGAGAACACCCTGCGGCATATGATGGGGGAGAACCTGATCACGCATCTCGGGCTCGATTACTATGAAGAGGCGTGAGACAGCGGGGTGGAAGCTGGTGCTGTCAGCTTTCGGACTGGGACTGATCCCGTTCGCACCGGGAACCATGGGCGCCCTGGGCGCCCTGGTTCCCGTGGTTCTGGCCAGGATTTATCTCCCTGAACCAAACCTGGCGCTGGCAGGACTGGCGGTAATCGCCATTTTCCTAGGAATTGCAGGCGCAGCGAAGGTTGAACCAACCTGGGGAAAAGATCCCTCCAAGGTGGTGCTCGACGAATTCGCCGGCATGCTGATCAGCGTGCTGTGGCTAGGGCCGGGGTGGATGCCCGTGGCAGCCGCCTTTATCCTCTTCCGTTTTTTCGACATCGTGAAACCGCTGGGGATCCGCAGGGCCGAGGCTTTGCCGCATGGCTGGGGGATCATGGCCGACGATGTGATTGCCGGTATTTATTCAAATATACTGATACAGCTGGCATCCCTGCTGATCAGGGGAATCTGATGTTTTCATTTGGAACCTTATGATGATATTCTTGCGGTCTCAGGTAGCATCGCTGCTGGCAACCCTGGTTGATTTTCTGACCACGATCCTGCTGCGGGAGCTTTTCGGCATCTGGTACCTGGCGGCTACCTCGGTCGGATCATTGTGCGGCGGTGTTGCCGGGTTCCTGCTGGGACGCCACTTTACCTTCCGCGCCGGCGATGGGAAACCTGTCAGGCAGGCAATCCGTTACCTGCTGGTGTGGACCGGGAGCATCCTGCTGAATGTCACCGGCGTCTTTTTGCTGACTACCCCCGGGCATCTGAACTACATCGTTTCAAAGGTGATCGCCTCGGTGATCGTTGGCATCTTTTTCAACTACCTGTTACAAAAGTATTTTGTTTTTAAATCTACCCGTGAATCCAGTAAAGTCAAGTTATAAGCTTCTGTTACTCCTCTGCCTGGTCATCGTGTCGCCCATGGCGGCCGGGCAGATCACGAGCCCGACGACCGTGAGGGGCAAGGTTACCGACCTGATTACCGGGGAACCGATCCCGCTGGCAACGGTCGTATTTATAAAAACCACCACCGGCACCACCAGCGACCTCAACGGCAACTTCCTCCTTTCCGGGAAAAAATCTTCGGGGAGGATACAGGTGGCCTGCATGGGATACGAGTCCGCTGAGATGCCGGTGCTGACAGGCCAGCCGCAGGTACTGAACGTCAGGCTAAGGCCATCTTCACAACAGTTAACCGAGGTGGTCGTCAAGCCTAAAAAGCAGCGGTACCGGAACAGGGACAATCCCGCAGTAGCCCTGATCAACCAGGTCATAGCCCATAAGGAACTTAACAGGAAGGAGCAGTTCAGCACCTACCAGTATGAGAAATACGAGAAGATCCAGTTTGCCCTCAGCAACCTCACCGAAAAGTTCAAGAACCGCAAATACCTGAAGAAATTCAAATTTATCTTCAGCAATGTCGATAGCGCCAAAATCCCGGGGAAGGAGATCCTGCCGCTGTACCTGAAGGAGACCCTGTCGGATGTCTACTCCCGGCGAACGCCATCCGCCTCCGGCGAGGTCGTCAAGGCCTCCAAAATGGTCACCTTCGAAGGTTACCTGAACAGCCAGGGGATGACGGAATACCTGAAATACATGTACCAGGACATCAACATATACGATCACAGCATCATGTTCCTGACCAACCTGTTCCTGAGCCCCATTGCCTCCACTTCCCCCCTCTTTTACAGGTTTTTCATCATGGATACCGTGATGGTCGACAGCACCCGGTGCTACAAGATGCTCTTTGCCCCCAGGAACAAGAGCGACATGCTGTTCCAGGGATTCCTTTACATTACCAGCGACAGCAATTATGCCGTTAAACGGATCGACCTGTCGGTGCCGAAGGATATCAACCTGAACTGGGCCAAGGAGGTGAAGATCACGCAGGATTTTTCGCAGACCGGCAACAAGGGGTGGATCCTCACGAAGGACTGTATCGGGATCGACTTCGGCCTGTCAAAGGATGGCATCGGGATCTATGGCGAACGGATGGTCTCCTATAATTCCATCCGGGTGAATCAACCCATTCCCGCAAGCCTTTTAACGGGTGAAAACCAGGAGGTGGCCGACAGTGCGGGAAAACGCAGCACTGCCTACTGGGAGGCGCACCGGCACGTTCCGCTTACACCCTCGGAACAGGGTACCTATGTGATGATCGACAGCATCAAGCGCATCCCGGTATTTAAAAACATGATGAATATCATGCTGTTGCTTTTTGCCGGTTACCGCGACCTGGGAAACTTTGAAATCGGGCCGGTGAACACCTTTTACAGTTACAACCCCGTGGAGGGTTACCGTGTCAGGCTGGGTGGACGGACCACCGATAGGTTCAGCAGGCGCATCAACCTGGAAACCTATGGCGCCTATGGTTTCACCGACAAGAAGTTCAAATACTATGTTGGATCGACCTTTTCGCTTACGCAGCGATCCATCTTCGAGTTTCCCGTAAAATCGATCCGGGTGAGTTACCAGGATGAAACTAAGATCCCGGGACAGGAGCTCCAGTTTGTCCAGGAGGATAACTTCCTGCTTTCCTTCAAGCGCGGCGTAAATGACAAGCTGTTGTATAACAAGACCTTCAGGATTGATCACCTGAATGAGTTCAGGAGCCATTTTTCCTACAGCCTGGGATACCAGTTCCAGCAGCAGCGTCCGGGGGGCGATCTTTGTTTTAACAGGACCGACTACAGCCTGCATGTAAATGATCCCGCTTACCTGAATATCAGCGAAGCATCGCTTACCCTGCGCTATGCGCCGCACGAACAGTTTTACCAGGGAAAGCAGTACCGTTTCCCGATGGCCAACAAATACCCTGTGATGCAGCTACAACTGACCCTTGGATCCAAATTCCTGGGGAATGACTACAATTACCTGAATGCCAAAATGAGCATCAATAAACGGTTTTACCTCTCGCTCCTCGGCTACACCGATGTGACCTGCGAAGCCGGCAAGATCTTCGGGAAGGTACCCTACCCGCTGTTGTTCATTCATCGCGCCAACCAGACCTATTCCTACCAGATCGCCTCCTACAACCTGATGAACTTCCTGGAATTTGTCAGCGATGAATATGCATCCCTCAATGTGGACCATTGTTTCAACGGTTTTTTCTTCAACAAGATCCCGCTGCTAAAAAAACTGAAATGGCGGGAAACGGTTGCTGCCAAGGTGCTTTATGGCCGGGTCACATCGCTGAACAACCCGGAATATGATAACACCCTGTTTCGTTTTCCTGTTGATGCAGCCGGCAAACCGGTGACCTTCGCCCTGGACCATGGTCCCTATATCGAGGTGAGCGCGGGAGTCGCCAATATTTTCAAGCTCTTCAGGGTTGAGTTTATCAAAAGGCTGACCTACCTGGGTAATCCCGGTGTGTCATCGTTTGGGATCAGGGTCAGGTTCAAGTTTGATTTTTAGTGCAATATGAAAATGAATTTCGAAATGTCAAACAGAGATCGTTCATTGCATATTCGTCAGGGGGCAGGAAAACCAAACTGAAGCCTGGCATGATGCCATGGCGTGGCCCTTACATAGGAACCATTATGGCTGACAGTTTTTTCGATCAAAAACAAAATTTAAAACAGCAACATTCAGTAATTAAAAAAAAATGGATGTTGCAACCATGCTGGTTAGAATGCAAAACGGAGGGTGAATCATCAAATAGAACAAACTATGAAGAACAAGGCACAGCAACTCATTTACCGCATCATCCAGCCGATGGTAAGGCTGTTGATCAGGATGAAGGTCACACCCAACATGGTTACCACTTTTGGTTTCCTGGTAAATATTATAGCCGCCGTGGCGATGATCCATGGCGCCGATAAACTCCCCAAGGGGGACCTGAGGCCTTTGGCATGGGGCGGGGGACTGATCCTGTTTGCAGGATTTTTTGATATCCTCGACGGCCGCCTTGCCCGGGAAGGGAGGATGGCCACCCGGTTCGGGGCCCTGTACGACTCGGTGCTGGACCGGTACAGCGAACTGGTGATGTTCCTGGGGATCTGTTATTTCCTGGTCGCCAGGCATTATTTCCTGGGTTCCCTGTTCGGGTTCATCGCCATGATCGGTTCCATGATGGTAAGCTATATCCGGGCGAGGGCGGAGGGTGCCGGCGTGGAATGCAAGGCAGGGCTGATGCAGCGGCCCGAGAGGATTATCGTCATCGGTGTTTCGGCCCTGGCGTGCGGGATTATCTCCGCCTATACCGGCGGGAACCAGAAATTGTTCATTAACTGGCTGCCCTTTGCCATCACCGAGACAATCTCGGTTTTTATCTACCCGTTGGCACTCGTTGCAATCCTGTCGAATCTTACCGCCATCAGACGGCTGGTTAACAGCAAACATCAGTTTGAAATACAAAGGGGGGAGGGGATATGAAACCGATGATCCTCTGTCTTTTCACCTGCTGCCTGGTACCGTTGCTCTCCTTCGCCTGCCATTCCTCCGGGGAAACTGACCCCGCCGGCCAGCATGGCTATCCTGAACCCGGCAGGAGTGACAAGTTGTTGTTCTTTGTTCAACGGACGCATAACCGCAACACGGTGATCTATGAACTCAACCCTGGTCCCGACGGCAGGCCCGACAAGCATGATCCGCTTCGTCCCTGCTGGATCCGGTATGAAGAGGGAGGGGTGCGGAAAACACTTTCCTTTATCCAGAACCGGGTCTATGGTCTCGACGCGAAGCCCCTCAGCCCCGACGGATTTGTGATCCATTTCAGGGCATATAAAAAACGGGAAATCTACCTGATGAAGAACCTGAAAACGGGCAAATACCGGGCGATGATCCATATCAACGGGAAAATGGCCGAACTCGCCAGCCTGTTCATCTGTTCCGTCACCAATGCGCTGGGGATCCCATCGTCGGTGAAGTATATCGATATCAGCGGTTTTGATCCTGAAACCCATGAGCCTGTGCGGGAGAGGGTCATTCCCTGAAAAATCAACCCATGATGAAGAAAAATAGATTGACTGGTAAACTGCCTGATGGGGCACTCCCCATTATGGCTGCCTCGGTAGCCTACCTGGCCGTGATGGCGCTCCTCACCGGCCGGCAGGCGATGCCCTGGTTGGTGGTTTTGTTGTTTAACCTGTGTTTTTACATGGGGAGGGGTTCCCGAAGACTTATCCTGGGTTTTGCCGTCTTTATCTTCTTCGGGCTTATCTATGATGTGATGCGGGTATTTCCCAACTATAGCTACCATCCGGTTGATATTGCACCTCTTTATCAGCTGGAAAAGCAGCTTTTCGGCATCAGTTCACACGGGGTGCGCGTCACCCTGAACGAGTTTTTTGCCGCGAACCGCACGGTTACAGGCGACCTGGCAAGCGGCCTCTTTTACATAAACTGGATCCCGGTGCCGCTGGCCTTTGCGCTCTACCTGTACTATACCGACCGGGAGCTGTTCCTCCATTTTTCACTAACCTTCCTGTTTGTCAACCTGCTGGGTTTTTGCATCTATTATATCCACCCGGCGGCCCCTCCCTGGTATGTTGCCCGCTACGGTTTTGCCTTCCATCCCGGCACGCACGGCGAAACCGCGGGACTGGCCGGGTTTGACAACCTCATCGGGATCGACCTCTTTAAGACTATCTATACCAAAAATTCGAATGTGTTTGCCGCCCTGCCTTCGCTGCATTGTGCCTACCCGGTGGTGGTGCTCTGGTATGGGATCAGGGCACGATGCGGATGGTTCAATATCCTTTTCGGGATATTTATGGCAGGAATCTGGTTCGCTGCCCTCTATTCGGGGCATCATTACCTCGTGGATGTGATCCTGGGGGTGGCATGTGCCGTTGCAGGAATCCTGGTTTACAGGAAGGTCCTTGAAAAACGTTTATTTTACCGGAAGTTCATTGCCGCCTATCTCCGGTTGATTTCGGACGGTAGTAAGCCTGCCGTCGAAGCTTAAAAAACCACGATTTCATCGGTGAAGATCCAGCAGGGTTCACCGGCGCCTTCGTGCCAGGCCGGGCATTTGCCGGGGTTTTTAGCCTTTACGTGCACGTAGCGGGCCTTGGTGCGGGTCATGAACTGGAAGTTGAAAGGCTGCATAAAGACCTGGTCAATCTTGGGAGAGATCGTGTTGGGTACCTCGTTGAAGGAATGATATTTTTTCCCGTCCGATGAAAGGGAATATTCAACAACCGTGGGAAGAAAGATCCAGCTCTTCTGGTTTTGCAGGAAGTTCATCTGTACTGAATTCACCATGATCTCTGCTCCCAGGTCGATGACCACATCGAGGTCGTTTCCCAGGAATCCCTGCCATAGGCCGTCCTGGTGGTCGATGGTGGCGCGGAGGCCGTCGGTCAGGGCGCTTGCGCCGGCAGCCGGGTAGCGGTAAGAAAAGGCAGACGCATAGCTCACAGGCTTGCCGATTGCAAGGTGGAAGATGAGGGGCATCTCCACACCCTTTTCCTGGAGCTGGCCATCCAGGAAAAGTCCGGCCTTCACAATCCCGTTTTTGGTGATGTTCACGGGACCTGTATAGAGCGGGGAGGTGGTTTTGACATCATTCCCGTCGAGGGTATAGTGCAGGGGCACATCGGGCTGTTCCGAATCGAGCACCAGCTTGATCATCTTCTCTTTCTGATCAACCGTGGTATTGACGGCCACCTTGAAGGAGCCCTTGCCGTAGTTGACCTTCATGAACTGCAGCCGCTTGAACTGCTCCTTCATCCTGTGGCGGAAATCAAGCCAGCTCCTTGAACTTTTCGGCGACCATACCACCTCCGACAGGGCGATCATCCTGGGAACGGCCATATATTCAGCATGCTCTGGAGTCTGGATAAACTCGGTCCACAGGTTGCCCTGCGCGCCCAGGATATGGCGGGCCTCCTCTTTGGTCAGTTCACCGGGGGTGGGCTCATAGGAATAGACCTTTTTCAGCGTGGTGAAACCCCCGATGGCTTTGGGTTCGGTGGAGGGATCAGCCTGGTAATGATCGAAATAACAATAGGCTCCGGGGGTCATGATGGCATCATGACCCATTTTAGCAGCGGCAATACCCCCTTCAACGCCGCGCCACGACATCACGGTAGCCTCCGGGGCCAGTCCGCCTTCGAGGATCTCGTCCCAGCCGATGATCTTGCGGTTTTTCGAAACGATGAACTTCTCGATCCGTTTGATGAAATAGCTCTGCAGCTCTTTTTCATCCTTCAGCCCTTCGGCCTTTATCCGGGCCTGGCATTTGGGGCAGCTTTTCCAGTTGGTCTTATCTGCTTCATCCCCGCCGATGTGAATGTATTGTGACGGGAAGAGCGCGATCACCTCGGTAAGGACATCCTCCATAAAGGTGAATACCGAGTCGTTGCCGGCACAAAGGATATCGAGATTGGGCCAGTAGTTGCCCGTGGGAACCCTGAAAGGGCCGCCGGTGCACGAAAACTGGGGATAAGCAGCCAAAACTTCAACCGAATGGGCGGGCATTTCAATTTCGGGGATGATGGTGATGTACCTGTCTGCAGCATATTGAACGATGTCGCGAACTTCATCCTGCGTGTAGTAACCGCCATAGTTGGCCTTTTCACCTGTCTGCCCGGCTGGTCGCTCGTTCCATGGCAGATCCTCGTGGTCGACATGCCAGGCGGCGGTTTGCATGAGTTTCGGGTATTTTTTGATCTCGATCCGCCAGCCGTTATCATCGGTCAGGTGCCAATGAAACCGGTTCATCTTGTACATGGCGATCAGGTCGATATAGCGTTTGACGAAGCTGGCGGGGAAAAAATGGCGGGAAACATCGAGGTGCATGCCGCGATAGGGAAAGCGGGGGTGGTCGCTGATTTCGACACAGGCAATGTTCCATGTTTTCACGGTCCCGGCAGTGGCGGGTTTGCATACCTCTGCGGGCATCAGCTGCAGCAGCGACTGGATGCCGTAAAAAAGGCCGGCGCCGCTTTCAGCGATAACCTGCACCTGGCGGGGGGTTACCTTCAGCCGGTAACCTTCGGTCGGGGCATCAGCCTTCCCGGCGACCATGGATAACAGGATGGCATTTGAATTTTTTTCTGTGCCGGTTGTCTCGACAACTTTAAGGTCGGGACCGCCTGCCAGGTGGAGCTGGTCGGCGAAAAAACGGGCAAGCCGCTGCATCTCCTTACTCCCCCGGGGTATCGACAGGGTAGTTTGGTCATTGATGGTGAAGGAGCCGGGCTTTGCCTTGACCGATACCGGTTTCGGAACGATCGGATTTGCAGTGGAACCGGCAGGGGTGTTTGCCTGGAAAGCAAACGGGATCAGCATTAGCAGGCAAATGGAAAGAAAACGGTGCATAGTTGAAGTGGTTAATGATTAGTATGCAAAATACGGAAAAAAAGTAATTGTTTTCACCACTATAGGCACAATAGGACACATTAGAAAAAATGAGGGTTGCTGGACAGAACTTTATTGAGCAAAACAGGCAACAATTGAAATGAAGAAACAGGAGGTTCCATGATAAAGGAATGAGAAGATGGTTCTATGGACACAATAGAAAAAACAGCGAAGATGAAGAAGAAAGATCCCGTCTATGGGAGTTTTGGATGATTGGCGTCCAGCGCAAGAATGATCTCTTTCATCTCCCCGAAATGCTCCTCCATGCTTTCCAGCAGTTTGAACTGGGCCCTTGCCCGCTGCAGGTTATGGCCCGGGAAGCGGGTCTTGAAATAATGGTCGCCGTTGAGGTGGTCGGTCAGGAACCGCAGGCCGATGAGATAGGTCATGTATTTGGCCGAAAAGGCCAGGTGAGCGGTTTCGGCGGGCCAGAGCGACCTCCCGACAACCCCCAGGTACCCCCGCGCATAGGCTTCAAAAAGGACCAGGTCGATATTTACCTTCGAAAGGTCCGATTCGTCCTCTTCGCCGGTGTTGGCGCCCGTGCGGATGGCATCGCCAAAATCGTAAAGCAGGTAGCCGGGCATGACCGTGTCGAGGTCGACCACCGCAATGGCCTGCTGATCGCGGTTAAACAGCACATTGTTGAATTTGGTGTCGTTATGGGTCACCCGCAGCGGGATCTTTCCTGTTTCGCCCAGTTGCAGGATGGTGTGCATCTCCTCTGCGCGCGATTCGGCGAAGGCGATTTCGCTGCGGGTGGCGGCCACCCGCCCGGCGGGGTCGTGCAGAACCGCGTCGCGGAAGGTTTGCAGCCTTACGGCAATATGATGGAAGTCGGGAAGAATTTCGAAAAGGGAGGAAGCTTCGATATCCGACGACAGGTGTTGAAACAGCCCGTAAGCCTTGCCGGCTTCGCAGGCCATGGCTGGACTTCCCACCAGGTCGTAGCTGGTGGTGTCGTTTACATGGTCGTAGAGCCGCCAGTAGTTCCCGTCAGGGTCATGGAAAAAGTAGTTGCCGCTCCTGGTCTCGATAAGCTGGATGACCCGGAACCAGTTGAGCGCCTCATCGCGGCACAGGAGCCGCTGCTTAAGATGACGGGTAACCCGGAGAATGTTGTTGGTCAGTTCGGGAACATTCCTGAAGATGGTATGGTTGATCCGTTGCAACACATAATCAGGGGCCACGGCAGGCGTGGTGGCGATCAGCCAGGAATCGTTGATATGGCCCGAGCCGATCGGTGAAGCCGATCCAAACTTCCCTTCGATCTTGAATTGCTTAACTATCCTGGGTATGTCGATCATTTCCGTTTTTTTAGGAATATCCATTATCAGATGAGTCATAAGAGGTTTCGCAGAAAATGGCTGAAGTCGGTTTTCTGTTTTGTTATTATTCATCAGAATCCTGTTCCCGCATTCAATGCATTTTATTTAACCACAAAGTTCACAATGATTTACACAATGTTCACAATGGAATTCTTTGTGATCATTGTAACTACATTGTGTCATTGTAACTACATTGTGTCATTGTAACTACATTGTGTCATTGTGCCTTCTTTGTGTCATTGTGCCTTCATTGTGTCATTGTGGTTATATTTTGATCCGGTTTTTGAACATCAAACATTCACTTTTCATAAAACTACTGTGCCCTAATGTGCCTGATGTGGTAAAAAAAGCCTCAACCTGTCCCCCACCTTCCCCGTCCCAAAAATACAAAGAATTTTTTCGGTATTTTCGCAGTTCATCCACCCGATCATGAAAACGAACGCCGCGCCGAAAGCGACTCCCATCGCCTCCTTTCCAAAGAATTTCTGGACCGCCATTTCGATGGAGTTTTTCGAACGCGGCTCCTATTACGGGGTGATGTCGGTGCTTTCGGTCTACCTGGTATTGTCAAAAAACGAAGGGGGGCTGGGCTTCTCCAAGGAGAGCGTGGGGGTGATCAAGAGCACCATCACGCCACTGCTCTATTTCCTGCCGATCCTTTCGGGAGCCATCGGCGACCGGTTCGGTTACCGGAAGGTGCTGTTCTTCGCCTTTTTCACGATGAGCCTGGGCTACTGGTTCGCCGGTTTTTCGACCACCTATGCCACGGTTTTCAGCAGCCTGGTGCTGGTGGCGCTGGGCGCCGGTTTTTTCAAGCCCATGATTTCAGGCTCCATCGCGCGGGTTACCGATGCATCCAATTCGTCGCTGGGATTCGGCATCTATTACTGGTCGATCAACCTGGGCGCCTTTCTTTTTCCCCTGATCCTCGTTCCCTGGCTTAAATCGGTATCCTACAACTATATCTTTTTCATGGCGGCCATCGGAACCGGCTGGCTGCTGGTGCTGAACTTCTTCGTTTACAGGGAGCCCACCGGGGCGCGTGCCGCAAAGCCGCTGGGGCAGGTCTTTACCGAGATGATCACGGTATTGAAGGATTTCAGGTTCATCCTGATGATCGTCATCTATTCGGGCTTCTGGATCATGTATTTCCAGGTGTATGATTCGGTGCTGTGGTACCTGAAGGAGAAGGTCGACATGACCGGTTTCAACCACTTGATCAACAGTATCCTTGCCCTGTTTCTCGACCATCCCTCCTGGAAATTCGATGCAGAGCATGTCACGGTGATGAACGCCGGGGCGATCATCCTGCTGCAGCTGCTTGTCTCAAGCCTGGTAAGAAAAACGAAGGCCCTGCCCACCATGATCTTCGGCATCTGCCTGGGTTCGGTGGGGATGGGCATGCTGGCCATCTCGCCCAGCGGGTGGATTTTCCTGGCCTCGATGTTCATTTTCACCCTCGGCGAGATGATCGCCCATCCCAAGTTCATCGCCTATGTGGGGCTGATTGCGCCGCACGACAAGAAGGCCCTCTACCAGGGCTGGTCGTTCATGTACGGCGTGATCGGCAGCGGCGTGGGGGGTGTGCTGGGCGCCGCGCTCTACGTGCAGTTTGTCGAAAAGATGAACCGCCCCTCGCTGCTGTGGATCACCTTCAGCCTGATCGGCGTGGCCACGATCATAGGGCTGCTGCTGTTTAACAGGTTCCTGGCGCCGAAGGAATCGGCGGCCTCATGATTTACAGGTCTATTATGCAATCGGGCGTTTGCATAAAATTGAATCAGTAACAATCCTGCAGCCATCTTTTTCCTGCGAAAAGCCGGTCTCGGATGTAACCGAAATTCTCTTTCATAGCTGCTCAGCATTCTTAAACATGATGATCTCCACCAGGTCAAGCGCATCGCCGAGGGTGAGCCAGTTTTCAGTCACCAGTTCTGCCAGGGCCAGGGCAATCCCTTTGCGGGCGACATAAGCATGGCCTGTTAAATTCTCCACAATCTTATCATCGCCGCCAAATGCGAAGATCTTGTTATTCGGTGCGGCAAGGATGAATTTTTTCAAAAAATCTTTTGCCGCCAGGGGGTTGAGCGACCACGACCAGCACATGTCCATATAGGCGTTCGCATAGCTTTTCGCCAGGGAAATCATCTCCTCATAATGCGGATATCCTATGTGGAAAAAGATAAATGTTGTATCGGGCGATTTACGGCACAACGAAGCGCAATCCGATGGATTGTCCCTTACCCAGTGCATGTTCATCACATTATTCATGGCCCACTGGCCGGTATGCATTTTTACGGGTAGCCCGTATTGCGTGGCTTTGTCGACACAGTACCAGAATAAATGATCCTGGAGTTTTTTTTCTTCCCCGGGATCCATGAGCTGCCCGTTGATTTTCCTGGTAAATATTGCCTCAACTTCTCCGGGGGCAACCCTTTCAAAATCAAGCCGCCTGAAATAGGCATTCCCGACCTTCACGCCGGTTGCAGTTAGGTGATATTCCGAAAACCACCCGTCGATCAGCAGGTGCCAGTCAGACAGGCTGTCAATCGCAGTCTTTCCGGGAACGGAATAGGGCTTTACGGCCACCTGGATCAGTCCGTTTAAGGCAAGATCATGCCGCAACAGGCCGGGAGATTCACTGTTTTTACAGGCGACAACCGGCGAGTGCACGTGGCAATACCTGATATTGGCCATATCACGGATGACATAGTTGTAAAACCCTGGTTTTCTTGTCTGTTCGTACCGGGTTTGCAGTTCCGGGATATTGTCTTCGGAAAGCTCGCCGATGCCGTAAAGTATCCTGATGGTATGCCGGAACACCATTCCCGAAGCCGTATTTTTTAAACAGGGCCAATATTCCTCCAGGATCTTCCATTTGAGAACCGGGTTGACCTGTTTTGAAAACAAACGGTCAAACTGTTCTTTCGGGATTCCTGCCGATATCAGGTCAAAACTAAAATAGTGATTCAGTAACAAAGTCCAGTCATCACAAGGGAAAAGTGGTTCCATGCAATCCAGCCGTTCCGACTCGTCAACCAGGTGCTCGTGCGTATCGATGAAGGGTGTTTCAAAGACCTTTTTCTCTATTAACGATTTAATATCTTCCATACCTGTAAATATCCCCAGTATACGCGTCATTTATTTTGTCACCTCGGTGCCTGTTACGGGTTCCATGGTGAAGCTGTAGCTGTAGCTTCCCGCCGGCAGGGTGTACGCGGCATGCGTCTGGGCGCCCCAGCTGTCGTCGCCCCCAACGCCCATCTGCTTGTAGTCGATATTCACATCGACAAAGGGTTCATCGACCAGGTCGCTGATATGTTTTCCCGCCTGTTTGAAGCCCTTCATGTCGTCGTATGTATAGGGGAGGGCGCTGAAGCCGATCAGCGGCTGCCCGTTAAACCGGATGGCCAGGTGTTTCGCCGATTCCAGGCTCATCCACCGCACGTCGGTCCTGTAGCCGTACTCCTGCGGGCGCACATAGGGGCAGGGCTGGTTGTCAACGAGTCCTTCCCAGAGTCCCACAAAGGAGGCGGTGTTCCGGTCCTGGTAGTTCTCGGCAGGTCCGCGGCCATACCAGGCCATTTTCAGGAATTCTGGGCTGATCTGCAGGTTCATGCCAAACCTGACCATCTCGGGGAGCTTCTCGCGCAGCGGGGTGATCGAGGCTGTCACCGTGATGGCGCCAACGGCATTGATATGGTAATCGACGGTTTCCCGTGCAAGACTGTCGGGAAACAGGTAAACCACCCTGATGCTGGCGGATTTGTCGCCCTCTTTTTTCATCTCAACCGACTGGACGCTCCTTTTCTCGCTGGCTTCGAACCATACCCTGGAACGTTTGGGAAGCCCGTTGCCAACATCGTTGTCGGTGGGGGCGCGCCTGAAGTTGGGCAGCGGCCCGCGGATCATCATCTCCGTGTCGCGGAACTTCCACGAGGAGAGGGTGCCGCTCGTTTTATCAAAGCCGACAGTGAACTGGCTGCCGGTTATCACAATGTCATGATCCCCTTCGGCGACTTTTATCTTTGCCTGGCCGCCGGTGGCGGCAGTCGCAGGGTCGGAACCCAGCGTGGCGAGCAGGAATTGCTCTGACGCAAGGGTGTGGCCTGTTTGCAGCAATCCCCAGGGGGCCGTAGTTTTCAGGTAAAGGTTCAGGAAGTATTCGGTTCGGCCCTGGGGTTTAAATTCCGGCAAGGTAATGGAAAACCCCTGGTGAGCCTTGGGAGCGAGGGTGAAGGCCGGCACCTTGCCAACCATTACAACCTTGCCGTTGCTGACCAGTTCCCAGGTTACTTCGGTGTTGGCCAGGTCATAAAAATCATACTTGTTCACGATGTCGAACGATCTCTTTGCCAGGTCCGCCGCGGTAAAGGTAACATACTGGTAGACCTTCTTAACCTCCCAGTAACCGGGATGCGGCCTGCGGTCGGGGGCCACCAGCCCGTTGCACTGGAAATTCCCGTCGCTGGGCACGTTTTTCGGTCCATAGTCGCCGCCAAAGGTCCAGAACTCCTTGCCGTTCTTGTCTTTGGCATACAGTCCCTGGTCGACCCAGTCCCAGATACAGCCCCCCTGGAGTTGCGGGTAGCGTTCGATTTCATCCCAGTATTCCCTGAAATTGCCCGTGCTGTTGCCCATGGCATGGGCATATTCGCACATGATGAGCGGGCGCAGCTGGCGTGCATAGCCATACCATTTCAGGTCGGAAGGGGTATAGTACATGGGGCAGAAGATATCGGTATTGGCGCCCTGTTCGGCGCGTTCGTACCATACAGGGCGGCTCTTGTCGCGGTTTTTGACCCAGTCGTAGGTAGCCTCGAAGTTGCAGCCGTTGCCGGCCTCATTGCCAAGCGACCAGATGATCACGCAGGGATGGTTCTTGTCGCGCTCGACCAGCCGGCGGGTACGGTCAAGGTGGGCCTTGAGCCAGGCGGGCTTGTTGCCCAGGGTGCGGTCGGGGTCGTAACCCATGCCGTGCGATTCGATATTGGCTTCATCGATCACATAGAGGCCGTATTCATCGCAGAGCTCGTACCAGTAGGGATCGTCGGGATAATGGCAGGTGCGGACGGTATTCATATTGGCCTCCTTCATCAGCCGGATATCCTGCAGCATCCGTTCCTTCGAGATTACATGGCCCGTGAAGGGATCGCTTTCATGACGGTTCACCCCCTTGATCAGGATGGGTTTGCCGTTGACCAGGAACTGGCCGTTCTTCACCTCCGAACTCCTGAATCCGACGCGGCACCCGGTCGACTCCAGGATGGCGCCATCCTCATCCTTCAGGGTCAGGACCAGGTGATAGAGGTTGGGTGTTTCGGCACTCCATTTCAGCGGATCGGGCAGGTATTCGGTGAAAAGGAGGGTGTCCTCCAGGTCGCTTTTTGCCTTGAAGGTGATGGTTTCGTGAACCACGGGGGTTTTATCGGTGGTCGATTTGTAGAGTGCAACCTCGAGCAAAAGGGTTGGTTTCAGGAAGGGGCGGTCGAGGTCGGCGGGGGGATTGGCCGCCTCGCTCTTCACGATTGCGGCGACCTTCAACAGGCCATGCCGGTAGTTTGAAAAGAGGTCGCCGATCGCGGTGAAGTCGCGGATCCTGGTTTTGGGCGTTGAAAATAGGTATACGTCGCGGTTGATGCCGCTCATGCGCCACATGTCCTGGCATTCGAGGTAGCTCCCGTCGGACCATCGGAACACCTCTATGCCCACGATGTTGCTTCCCGGGCGGAGGTACCGGGTGATATCGTACTCGGAGGGTGTTTTGCCATCCTTACCCATGCCGATGCGCTGCCCGTTGAGATAGACATAGCTGAAGGATTTCACCGCTTCAAAGCGGAGGAAAACCTCCCGATCCTTCCAGTCGGCGGGCAGGGTGAACTCGCGGCGAAAGCTGCCGACGGGGTTGTAGTCGTGCGGCACCTTCGGGGGATCGGGTTTCATAAGGTGGTTGAATTCGTACGACTGGTTGACGTAGATGGGGTAGCCATAGCCCTCTTTCTCGATGGTTACGGGAACCTGGATATCTTTCCAGTTGCTTACGTCAAAGGCGTCGTTGCAGAAATTCTCCGGGCGTTTATCAGGATTCTCGGCCCAGTTGAACTTCCAGGTGCCGTTGAGCAGTATAAACCAGGGGGATCCGCCCCTGTCGTTTTTCAGGGCAGCACTTTCGTTGTCGAAAGGCAGGAAAGAGGCGTGCGGTGGTTCATTGCCGATACCTGTCAGCTGGGGATTTTCCCAGTCGGTTGGCGCGACCTGCTGGGCCCCGGCAGGGGAGAAAAGCAGGAGGAAGGCTGCCAGGCAGCAGAACAGCGAAACCGCGCATTTGCGTAAGAGCGGAAAGGATCGGGGAGGGTAAGTTTTCATACTTGAATTCTTTTCCCGAAAATAAGAAATTTCAGCGACCCGGGTTGGCACTTGTTGTTACTTTTTCTGTATTACCTTTGTTTTTAAGTCCGGGTTCAATGGGAGCTCATTAATCCGGGCAACGCCAAAACAATTAATTATAACTGCTTTGAATATCTGCTGCATGAAGACCGGGTCAAAAGTTAACCACCATGACACAAAGAAGGCACAATGAACACAAAGAAGACCATTGTGAACATTGTGTAAATCATTGTGGCCATCGTGGTTAAATTAATACATTAAACAGCGAAACATAGTTAAAATCAAAACTGGCAAAATAGTAACAAACTTTAATTCAACGCATGAAATTGCCATAATCACAACATGCAGGCAAACCATGAATGATAATTTATGGCTATGCCATATAGCCCTAAAAAATCAATATTAACCTATGAAAAACCTTGTAGTCCTGTCCGGCGCCGGTATCAGCCAGGAGAGCGGTATCCAGACCTTCCGCGATGCCGGCGGTCTGTGGAACAACAACCGGATCGAGGAGGTTGCCAGTCCCGAAGCCTGGGAGCGTGATCCCGGAATGGTGATGGAGTTTTACAACCTGCGGCGCAGGCAGCTCTTTGAATCGGAGCCCAACGCGGCCCATTTAGTCCTTGCCGCGCTTGAAAAGGATTTTGACGTGCAGATCATCACCCAGAATGTGGATGACCTGCATGAGCGGGCCGGTTCCACCAAGGTTTTGCATTTGCATGGCGAGTTGAAGAAGGCACGGTCGACGGTTGATGAAAACCTGGTATATACGCTTGCCGGCTGGGAGCTGAAGCTGGGCGACCTGTGTGAAAAGGGGTCGCAGCTGCGCCCGCATATCGTGTGGTTCGGGGAACCGGTACCCGGTATAATGCGCGCCACCACCCTTGTGAGAAGTGCCGATATCTTCCTGGTGGTTGGGACCTCCCTGAAGGTTTATCCCGCCGCCGGGCTGCTGCAATATCTCCCGTCGCGGGTTCCCAAATACCTGGTCGACCCGGAGGCCGAACCGCAGTATTATGTTCCCGGGCTGACGCTGATCAGGGAAAAGGCGACGGCGGGGGTCACTAAGTTTGCTGATCTCGTACGCGCCTGATCCTGCTGCGATCGGTCAGCGTATGTTCAAACTCAGACTGGCCCGGCTTGCCCATATAGACCGACGATTGTTTGAACTGCATCCTGCTGGCCTCCTGTTTTTCCAGGTGGATGTGAAGTTCGGTTACCCCCGTGGTTTCGGCCAGGCGTGCGATGTTGTGCTCCTTTACGCCGCTTCCCGGCATGATGATGATGCGGCCTGCCGACCGCAGGACCAACTCCCGGATCAGCTGTTCGCCCTGGGGCGCGGTAGGCTGCTGGCCGGAGGTGAGGATCCTGTCGATGCCGAGGCTGATGAGATCCTCCATCGCCCGGAAGGGATCGGCGGTCATGTCGAAGGCGCGGTGGCAGGTAACCCCCATGGGGCGGGCAAGATCAACCAGCACCTTCATCCTTTCCCTGTCGATGGTGCCATCGGGCAGGAGGATGCCGAAAACCACGCCGTCGGCGCCCATCTCGCTGGCAATGCCGATATCGGTCTTCATGATCTCGAACTCATCTCCGGTGTAAAGGAAATCGCCTCCCCTGGGGCGGATCATGACATAGAGCCCGATATGAAGATGTTTCCTGGCAAACAGGATGGTTCCTGCGCTGGGGGTGGTTCCCCCGTCGTGCAGGTTTTCGCAGAGTTCGACACGGTCGGCGCCGCCCGCCTGGGCTTCGATGGCGGAAATGGCTGAGTTAACGCAGGCTTCGAGGATCATCTTGTTTTTTGTTAAGGATTGGATAACGGGCGTTTGATCTAGTCTGCTGAAAAAAAACGGCGGACCTGTTCATTAAAATCGTCCTTGAACCGGATGCAGGTATCATGGCCCGAGCCGGGCAATATCCAGAGGCTGGACCCGGGGATGTTTCTTGAAATTTCGAGGGTATGCTCCGTTTTGATGATGTCGTGGTCGCCGCCGATAATCAGCACAGGGCATGTGATTGATTGAAGCGCCTGGTGCGATATGTTGGGTTCACGGATCATCAGCCTGGTGAGTTTGATTTCGTTCCTGACCGCGGCATCCTGCGGTAGTTTTTTCATCCGTTCAACCTGGATTTCCATGCCGCGGATGTCGGCATAGGCGACGGCACTGCTGTCGGGCCGGATGTTGGCCCCCGTGGCGGCGAGCCGCTTTACCTTGCCGGGATGGCGGATGGCCAGCAGCAACCCTATGATGCCGCCGTCGCTCCAGCCGATCACGCAGGCCGATTTTACATGCAGCGAGTCGAGCAGTGCGCTGTAATCATCGGCCATCATTTCGTAGGAGAGTGAATCGCTGCCATCGGCTGATTTACCCTGTGAACGGCTATCGGCGGCAATCACCCTGTAATTTTTAGCAAAACAGGAGATCTGGTTTTTCATGGAGGCAATGGAACCGCCGTTGCCATGAATGACCAGCAGGGGCTTCCCCTTGCCGTATTCTTCCACGTACATGCCGAAGCCGCGCAGATGGACCGTTTTGCCGCAACGCGGGTTTGAACCATACGGGATCGTTGATCCTGCCGGCTGTGCATCACTATGGCTGCAGAGCAGGATCCGGCAGACGATCGCGATTACGATAAGCTTTTTCATAGGCGGGTAAATCAGCCAGCAAAGTTAGTGTTATGGTTTATAATCCGGTTGGAATACGGCGACCAATTTACAGCGCTGTTGAATTTCAATGATCGGGTAAGGATTTTTCCCCCATGCTGCAAAGAAGGGATAATGTGGGAAGAAAAAAAATTATTCCTATTGGGAGGATTGTTAGTAATGGATCGCAATTTCACCAGGAATGATCATGTAAGCATAATGATATTACCGATTTAGGTCCTATTGAAGCTTGGAAATTTGAAAAAAATCAGAAAGGCACACATAACGCTTATTGTAATCAAATAAATATAGAAATTTTAAAATTAACTGACCTCTTCAAAACATCGATGAATGAAAAAACAGATAATAATAATTGGTAATATCTTTCAGGACTTATATCTCCCCATGGGGCTAATTATCTCAAACATCACTGATTTACTGAGACAACCTGATTATAAAATTTATAAGTGCCTGTTTTTCCCGATTTCGGAATGGTATAAACAATATTTCCCGATGCCATCAACGTTGAGGAATTTCCCAGGTTGATTTGTTTACGGTTCACAGTCTGTTTCCCGGCAATTTCCAATTGATTTAACCCTTTCTGAATCATAGTATTTTCAACCGGGGAAAATGTCATTGCAGGCATTCCAACAATTTCAATGGTTACCCTGTCGACTGTAATTTCATCTGGAAATTGTGAATCTATAGGGATAAATAATACCCATGACATTATTGACAAAGAATCTGATTCCACTGATTTAACTAGGATCCGATCTATAATACGCATCGTTACCTCCAGGTGTTTTGGAATTGAAAAATCCCCTTTAATTTGCGGATAAATCCCATTATATTCCACGGTGACGCTGTTTGAAAGGCCACTGAAACACCCTCCCTGATCGTATAGAATAGTGATTGAACTCTCCGAAGAACTGACTCTGAAATTGTTTGCACAGTTCGATTTGATTTTAGGTTTTAAAGCAGTTCTGAACTTTTGGTTCCCATATGCGAGCATGAACGTTAACTTGCCTTCCGTATGGGATATTTCTGTTAAAGTCACGGAACTAATTATTAATTCAAGTTTAGAGATGTAGGATTCAGCTCTTGATTTGTTTTGACCATCTATGACAGGTAAAAAATTCCGTAAGGCCTGAAGCGTAGCGTATAACTGTTCGATGGTGACTACTGTGTCAATAGAACTCCCCAATTCATCAATTTGTTCCATCATTCTTCTTTGATTGAGTTCAAAATCCAAGATCAGGGAATGAAGTTCCAGCGATGAAAACGGATATTTGAGATAATACTGATAATGAATTGACTTCTTTTTTTTATCTTCTAACTTTTCCCAATAAAATTCAGAAACCTTGTTAATGGAAACCCCTTTTAGATAAGGTATATCGGCGGTTTGGGTCCGGATATAGGTCTTGAAACTGCCGTTGATCTGGCTTTTGTCGTTAGTATTTTCCTCTGAACTTTTTTGTTCTGTTGAAGAGATTATTGATTCGGCAACTGAACTGATGATATTTTCTTTTACGCGTAACAAGGCATTATCCCTTGCATCATCAATGGTAGGGCCACTCCCTGATTTAATAATAAAATCCGGAGCTGTGGCATTGATCCAGTGAGGGGTTTTGGAACTTTTATCAGTGACCTTTTCCTGAGAAAAAGCGGTCATACAATAAAGGAGAATTGCTAAAGAAAAAACTGTTGTTTTCATGGCTTGAAAAAATAAACTCGTTACAATACGATTTTATAAAACCCGGCTGATACTGGCCGGAGTGAGGAAGAAAGTGGTTGCACCTATCCCATAGATCTGGTTACCACAACCATCCTGCGAATCTATAATTTAAACCTTGCAAATGGGTTCCATATGAGAGGCCTACCTCTTTATACGCCTGTATACGTATCTTCTCCATCTCCACACCATCGTCATGCTTTTTCATTTTAAAGTTCCATTCCCTGTTTTCGTCGGCAAGCACTTTTTTTTCTATTTGCCCCATTAGTTGAGCTGCCTCAGGGTAGCATTGTGCCTGTGGATCGATCTGAGCAAGTGAACTTCCGGCCTTAGCAGCACCATCAGCATTTTGGTTACCTATCCAGGCAGATTTTGCATTGTTTAACAGTAACCTGCAGTTGTTATCTATGTATTGCTGGTAAACAGGACCTACACCTGCCAACGCCCTGATGTAACAATCTTTGCAAACCTCCGGTACGGATGTATAAACAGTAATGGCTTCTTCGAATTTTTTCTGCGATGCGAGCGATCTGCCTTGTTCAAGAATAAAGTCGCAATTGGAATTGTAAAATTCGATGATCTTCATTTTTCCCATTTCAACGAAATTCTTTAAATCAGGAGATGATGGTTTAATGTTTTTTATTGCATCAATATAGGCTTTTGTCTCATTGGTACCAACTCCTTTTATGGCAATCAAAACGCTGCTGAAAACCTTTTTTTCGTTATAGTCGACGATGAAAAAAGTAACCTCCAGATTTTGCGCTATTTTTGGAGGTGGACCCGGTAAAATATCCTTTGTTGTGGTGGTAACATTTGCCGTTATTAAAAAGCGCATATTGGAACCAGTGGCACCAAGGCCGTTCAAAGCGACACATTGTTGAAGCTTGGTCTTCAGGAAGGTTATGGCTTCAGCCGGCATCCCTGTAATTTCGTCAGAAACTACGGGGTTTAGGGAGATTCTTCCTGCATCGTCTGTTTTTCCAAGGTCATTCTGGGAAAAACCAGAAAAGGTTACTATACTCAGTAACAGAATAACTACTATTGTAATTGGTTTCATAAGTTAATATTTATTTTTTCGGGCCATATGGAATAGCCATAAATTATTATTAACGGTTTGTATGAACGTTGTGCTTATGGCAATTTCATGTGATAATTTTTGTTTTTTGGGGACTATGGAATAATCAAAAAAAACCATTCCCGATATGCAAAAAAGTGATTATAAGGGTTAAGTCATGGGATTTGAAAAATTATTACTTTTCTCCCAGAACGATCGTTGCCTGTCCTAATCCTTTTGTCATCAGTTTACTTACAATATTGTACGGAGGATTCCTGAGAAACGACTGCAAACCTTTTCCGAACCCGCGGGCATCTATTGGGTTGTTATTTTTATCCTGCATCGGTATTCTTACCTGTTCAAAGAACATCATATTTTCTGTCGCATCGGTGGTATTGTATCTTTTTTGAACTGTATTGTCGTTCAGCCAATCTTCGATTATGGATCCCAATTCCTTTCCTCCATATTCTGACTGAAGATCTCCATCCCATGTGTCGAATTTCTTAATCCGCATGGTGATTTCCCTGCCATTTGCAAAAAGGTCATTGAAGTACTGTTGGAGGCCTGAATTGAAATTGTCAAGGTGGGCCAGCACGGCTTCTTCCATTAATACAGGCAAATCGGCAGAAAATGATGGCAACCCAGTGCCAGTGGCAGCCGCTATTTGTTTGTCTGAATATGAATCAAGTCCTTTTAGAGTAAAGGTTATTGATCGTTTTGGCCCCTGGGTATTAACACTATATGTTAACTGGATAATAATGTCAGCTTTGGCAATTTTTTTTAACTTGTCGATGGGAGATTCGGCAACGTTTCCCCCGGATTTACTTTGGAGCATGGCATCCTCGGCACTTTCCGATGCAAGGCTTTTTATGCGTGACTCAGCATCAATGAGAGGAAATCCCCTATCAGCCATCATACCTCCAATTTTTGCAATGACAGGCAGGAGGTTCATATCTTGAAATGCTCGCTTATAATCTGGAATTTCTTCTTTGGTTCCCTGATTGTCAAAAAAAAGCACGTAATGATTTTCCTTACACCATGCATCACTCGGCAGCACCATAATTGTTGGTTTCTTCGCTTGTCCGAAGCCAATTCCGTTCATTATCGCGAACAGAAGAATTATAAATATTTTTTTCATATGGTTATCAATTAAAATCCATTATCAAGTCTTTTTACGATTCCCGCTGATTCAAGTTCTTTACGCAGGGCAACATGCATGACAGAAACCACGATGCCTACCTTGTATTGTTTGCCAACTTTGATCCGATCCTGCATCCCATCACCGCTAATGGCAATAAAATTCAAATATTTTCCACCATTTTTAAAGAACTCATTAAAGTAATCAGCGTTTTTGTCTTCCACCGACGGGCTTTCGGCAAGGGGTTTATTAAAGCACCCAGGCTTCCCGGCGATGATTCCTTTAAAAATCACGCCATGAACTGCATTCCTTTTTGCCTGAATGATGGCGTCATCTGGTTTTTTGCCATATCCCCATACCTTGATTAACTGGGACCCATCCATCCCGGTTCCCATACATTCCAGTTCGTAGTTGTCGATGGTATACCCTGCCATCTCTTTTTTACTTTTCGATTGCCCGCTCGCCTGGATAAAAAAGATGAAAAAAACGAAAGTGAGCATTAAGCATCCTATAGTTCTCATATACATGTTTTATGGACGTTTTTACAAAATAACAAAAAATACGGTCAACTGACAGCCTGTTTCACCACGCGATTAAAATTCAATCCTCAGGAACCCTCCCAATTCTGTTCCACTTTTCGCTATCGATGGCAGGTTGTTGTCACTTGGCTTGTAGTTAACACCAATAAAGTTCGCATGAAATACCAATTGTATTGAAGGGATTATATTCATGCTGAAATTTGCACCGGCGCCAAAAGTTTCTATTTTGCCATATGATGCCTCTTTTACATAACTGACGCCGTTATAAGTGAAATCTTCGGTGAACTTTGCCTCGCCGATGGTATAGGCAAAAAATGGCGACAATCGGAAAATTCCCCGGATAAAATAAAGGTCTTTTGACAATCCAATGTTGTACCTTGTTACATTCAGTTTGAAATCTGTAGCCGCCCGGTTGTTTTCCAGTGCCACATCTGGCAATGGATATTTATTCACACCTGTGATAATTTCACCAAACACCTTTAATGACCTGACACCTAAAAACTGTAACACGGATGAAGCATTGTATGCAACGCCAAGACAATAGGTCATGTTCTCCTTGTCATTCATGCTGTAAATCGGACCGCCGTATACCCCTAATCCAAGGTCTTTCTTTTCACGAAGGTAATACCCAACATCAAGTTTTCTCCCGCCAACCTGGTATAATTTCGTCATATCTTCTGCAGCGGTATAACCTGTCGCAACATGTTGATTGTCATTAATCTTACATGCAACTCTGACCACGCCTCGTTTTTTCCATTTTACAGTGCCATCTTTTTTTTGAACCGATTCATAGGCGAAAAATCGCTGATCGATGCGTAATCCTTCTTTTAACCCGACCTTGGTACGGAGGGGATGCACCATAGCGATCGGTGATTTGACCTGGAAATCGGCCAGTTTCTTCTCAACAGAAAAGGTTGTGGCATCAATTCCGTTTTGAACCAATTCAGCCAATAGTTCAGTTTCCGATTTTTGGGATGCGCTAAAATAACTGTTTTTCACCGGGTTTGATTGTACTGCACTAATTAATGGATTGTAAAATGTGCCGATATACTTTACCGGAAATTTGAAGTTGTCGAACATCACCCGCTTTTCCGCTTTTACATTGGCGGGGTCAGAGTCCTGGGTCCAAAGCTTGTTATAGAATATGCTGCTTATGGAGTCATTAAAATCGAGAAGGTAAACATAGGCTCTTGTTTGACAAATAAACCCGTTTTTATCCTTATAAGTGTTAGAAACAGATTGGTATTTTGCGCCGGAAAGGTTTTGCACTTTCAGAATATCAGAGTATTCAAAGACGATGATATAACTTTTTTTTATCAAAGCTTCACCTGCATCTTTTACGGCATCCAAGCCACGTTTGGATGCATTTGCCATCTTTATCTGATCATCTGTTGCATTCATGAGACCCCTTTGCTGAACGAGTTCCATTGAAAAGGTGCCATCAGGGTTCCTTTTGTAGGTGTTTGCAATAATTAAATTTGGCACATGGGTTTCATCCAGAATCCGGCTTATCGACTTTGCATTCTGCCTGTCAAACGCGGTCTCAGAACTTTGACCAAAAATGGTTGATTGTGTCAGGGTGCCATCATCCTTGTACATGGGGATTGGAGTATACGGCCCTTGTATAACCTGGGTTGCAATCCTGTTGTCATTAAATTTATCAGGAACCCGTGCCTTGATAAATTCATCTTTTAGTTCACCTAAGTAAGAAACTCCCGGAATATCCATCAAAATCATGGTAACGGAACTCCTGCTATAATTTTTATCGAATTCACCTGTCTTGACTTTTAAACCAGATTGCTGGCCATCCTGCGCACTGGCAGAAAACACGATGAAAAAACTGATCAGATAAAGTAAGTTCTGTTTCATAAGTTAACATTTTTAGAGGTTGAATAAAAGTTTTAGAGTTATGATAAGATAAATTTTATGGTCAGAACCTTTGGAAAATCCCAGGTATCATTTACGGTTTGTATGAATGAAGTTCTTAAATGTCTTTTAGGTAAAAAAGTTTCCAATGTTTGGCTTAATTCTACAGTTCCATTCTCCGTGAAAATCATCTTTTTGTAAATTGATTTTGTTCAAATCATCATTCAGTTGACCAGTTTCCACAGTATTCCTGCACTTAGTCAGCCAGGGATTCCTTAGCCTGCTGGAATACTTTCCTTGTCGTCAACCCGATTGAGGCCATTTGATAATGTTTGTTTCTAACAACGATTTCATGCGTGCTGGAGCAAAAAACCGGATAGACAAAGAAGAATAGGGTTATAATCTTTGAAAAAATGAACATTCAACGTTATTTTGATCAGTTTAAAATATCTTTTCTAAGGTTCATCCGAGCCTGTGAATGATCTTGGTCATAATCAAAAAGTAGGTCTCCGGTATTTGAAAACACCCTGACATAATTCAGCGGATACCAGATTATCAATTTCCCAACCTTGACTCCTGAAATCGCATCAACCTGAGCATTGCCGTCGGATAAAATGGAGATTCTCAGCTGGGAGTTATTCCCCAGTTTTAATTTGTCGAAAAGAATATCTCCCCCGTTTTCAGTCAGGATAGTAATAATATCGTTCGAATTCTTCATAACACTGACCTTCCCGATGAGCTTGTACATGTTCGGGCATTTTGTTTTGAATCCCGGGTTGAACTTATCAAAGGCCTTCTGCACCTCCTTCCCTGAAATTACCACACCCGGCGTTGTAATGATGCTGGAAATAGCAAACAACCCGGCAACGGCGCGATCGGTTTTTTTGGAGACAAACTGGTCATATTCGTTTTTGAGCAGGTCGGCATAATCCATTTCCGCAGCGGAATTCACCGAAGAGGTGGTCATGGCCGGTACCAGCGTGTTTTGGATGAACCCGTTGAAAACCACAGAAGTGTCGTTTATAAACAGTCCGTACCCCGCATAAGTCGCAGAAAATTCCACAATCCTTGTTTTTTCCTTATGTCCTTTTTTATCAAAATCCAGCGAATAAATCAGCCCTGCTCCCTGGGGAATGGTGTCGAGGCCAGCATTGTTTATCCAGTACCGTTCGCCCGTGGGCGAATATTTAATTATGAAAACATCGCTGTTTTTGCCTGATCTCATCTCTGCCATCGTTCCTTGATACGAACCTGCAACGTACAGGTTCCCCGCGTGGTCAAGCTCCATAGACAAACCCACGGCATTATCCGTGCATTTTACATGATCGGCCCAAAGTAGTTTTCCATGCTGGTTCATTTTCGCGACAATGTACGACTGGGCATCGACAAAGCCTTGTGCAGAGAACGGACCTATGTTAATCGTTCCTGAAAAGTAGCCGGTCACATAAAAATTCCCCATTTTATCGAATACAAGGTTTTGAACGTTACTGGCCTTTTTTATTCCCGATTTTATGGCCATGTCCCACGCATTGTCGCGCGAGAGCAATTCCTGTCCGGGATTGTTCATGGCAACAATCTTGGCAGATTGCAGGCTTACCGATGGCATGGTCTTTCCAAATGGTGCATTGATGTAAGTCGGATCGGCCACGATGTATGTTTCGCCTTTGTAGGTAACATAATCGCCAAAAGCGTCTGTGGTAAAATGAACTGCTGTGAACATGTGATCGGGCGATTCAAGCCCCACCGCCTTCAGGTTTAATAAATTCCTGACCAAGTAAGCAAACAGGGCTGCCCTGTCCTCACAGTCACAGGCCGGGTAGTAAAAAAGCTCTTCCGGGAAAAAGAACTTCTCGCGACCGAATTGCTCCTGGTCGGTTTTATACGCAAAATCAGTCTGGACAAAATTGAGCAGGAAGTTGACAGATTCCTGTTCCTGCATGCCGGCCAGTAATGGTTTAAAGCAATCGGCGATGGTTTGCTTGGTGTCCATTGAAACAGCAGCATTGAAGTAAACCTCCATTTCAACCTGGGGATAATCCTTATAGAACTCAATAACTCCAGGGTCATAGGCAAATTCAAAATTGTAAGTTTTATCTTGAAATTTAAACACCATTGGCTTTTTCACCGGTTTGTCCCCGAAATTCATCGGGCTCGTGATGTTAAAATCAACCGGGGAATTGGCCGGATCATAACTTTTGTCATACGTCATGATTTCTTTTCCATCAAAAGGACTAAAAAAGTAATAATTGAGATTGTTTATTGTCAGGAATTGTTTCGAGTACAAGGTGTTGTAAGAAGGCAGCAAAATGGCAATCTGGGTGTCATTGTAAGCTATCCTGACATCATAGCCCGAGCGCACCATCAGGAACCAGGCAAGGAGCAACCGTTGATCCTGCTGATAATCCATTTGATAAATATTTGAAGCTGCTGTCTGTATCAGCATAAAATATCCGTAATCATTCACGCTGAATTGCGATTTTGCCGCCATGAGCTGATTGATCAGGCTGTTGTAACTTGTCTTGGATGCCTTGTCCCAGAATTCCGTAACAGCCGGTTTCCCCTTTTTGCCGGTGGTAATATTTCCGATATTCCGGTCAACATCGAGATAAACCTTGGCCCCGCAAAAGGAAAAGGACAATGCATCTTCTGGAATCCCTGCCGGTTCGGGTTTCTGGATGACCGGCATTTTCAGCAGCGAAGGAATCGATTTGGGAATATCCACCAAAGTTGTTCTGATGGCAATGGGGTTGACAGGGGTTTCCGAAAGCGCTTTAAACTCGGGTATGACGGTCGGTTTCGGTTTCTCCGGCGGTTTTTTGCCTGAAAAAACTTGAAAATTCTCCCATTCCTTTTTCAGGTAATCGGAATATTCATGGTCGTGTTGCTTCACGTAACTGGCGTAGTCATTTCTCATCTCCAGGAGCAATTTCTCCCGTTCAAGTTTGAATTTGCCGAAGTTATCCTGTTCCTGTTTCAGCCACTCTTCATACGTTTGCGACATGATGGTGCCTGACAATGATACAAGCATTATGAAAAGCAATAGTTTCTTATAGGTTTTCATTTCGAAACGGATTGATAGGTTGAAACGGAAAGGTTGACCAGCATTTTATCATCCCGGATGCTGAGATCGTTGATTCTCCATGAAAGCCTGCATTGTGACCGTTCACGAACCAGTTCTGCCGAACTGAGTGATGAATTGGCAGAGACATTAAGAGATTCCTTCACAAGCAATTTGGTTTGCATCGAGAGCCGTTCCATAATCTGGCTGATATAGGCAATCCATAGTCCCTGTTTACAGGTGGTTCCGTGAAAATCAACGCTGTCGCCGAACGGAACCGACTGGCCGGTGGAGTAAAAAAATTCATAATGGTTGTATACAAACTGGCTTTTAGCGCACAGACATCGCATGCCTGTGGCTTTTCCATTTAGCTGGTAAAAGGAACAGGCATCGAGTACCAGGGTGTCATCGGATTTTTTTTTACGGATGCGAATATCAAATGTCTTTGACATATTGTTGCCGTTCGATATGTCAGATTCGTTATTGTAAAAGAAGATTTCAACCCACATGTTCTCTTTATGGGTTTGCTGCAGTTGGTTTTTGGGAATGGCTGCCAGAATGACGGTTTCGGTGCTGGGCAGCAGGGTGTCTTTTATTATGGTGATGGTGGGGAGCTCCTCCGAAAATTCAGCCGTAAAACAATAGATTTCCTGATATTTGGTTTCAGTTTCTTCTACCTTCTCCTGGCTGTAAAAATCGGTCTGATGTTTGCACATTGTACCATTTTCCAAGGCAAACAGTGCCATGGCCCGCAAAATAGCCTGTTGGCGGGCCATGGTATCTGCCATCCCCGGATCTGAAATACCCATGACATACAGCGTGTCATTTTGAACGTGGAACTCGCTGCAGAGCCAATGTGGAATCGGACTGCGTAAGGTCGGAAGGAGTGTTGTATCGTCTGTATGGTCTTTGTAAAGGGTTATCTTCCTGTCGAAATATTGTGAAGCAGCGGAATTGCTTTGTGCAATGAAGTTAAATACAACCATAAATGTGGCCACCAGCAAAAAAGGAAGCCGGCTATGATAATTCAATTGAAGATCAGAACTGAATCTGAAAAGAGCCACCATACCCAGCCTCCCTTGTTTGTTCTGGAAAAATTGTAAAAATGAAAAAATATAGGGTTATTTTTGGGTGTCCATTTTATTCATCTCATCTTCGAAGGTCTTCTTGAATTTTTCATAATTGTAATCAACCTTCAGAATCTGATCATTTGAAAGACGATTGTTGAGACCGCTTAAAATATCATTCCCGGCCAGTTCAATAGTAACGTAGGTTTTGTAATTTCCTTCCTTGTTTTTGGTCTGCTTGTTGCAGATTTCGATGGTTCCACTCAGCTTTTGCTTGACTACCTCACGGGTCATGGTTTCATAGCGGCCCATCATCTCCTCTTTTTTATTTAATTCCGTTGATTTGCCATAATTGTCAGTTACAGTCTTGACAAGGGTTTCGATCTGCGCAGCAAGTTTTGCACGTGCTTCAGTCATGGCTTTCTTTTCCGACATCATTTGATCCATGCTTTCACCCGAAGCGCTGGCACGGAAATGGTCCTTGTCGGAATTATACTGAGGGCCGTAGCATAACCGAACCACTTCTTGTTCATCGGACGGGGGTTTGACGACGGCTGCACTTTTACTTGTTTTGCATCCCGTAAGGAGACCTAATGGTAAGGCGAAAATCATTAGCAATACCATACTTTTTGTGTAGATGTTTCTCATTTTCATTTGTTTTTAAGAATTAATGTTATGTTTTTAGAAATCAGAGCATTAGATTTCACATTGTCAAATTTAAAAAAGATAGTCATACGAAAGTAAATAAGCAGAAAATATATTAAAAATATCGCTGATCAGCTAAATAATAATCGGAAATAACATAAAAATAAGGGAACATTTTTACCCATTTATTAATTTCATTAATCGATCACAATTTTAATAGCATTGATTCTTCAATGAATATGCCATAAAATGCCGCCTCCAATGACCCTTCCATTCAAAGGTAAGGTCACGGGAGTAAGCGTTGAACATAAAAATTTCATTAACAATTTCTCTGGTATACTGATCAATCAAATTAATTTTTATCGGAGTATTAATAAATATTATTGAAGCACGACCTTGCTTATATAGGTTATTTCTTCTGTGCTTATCTGTACAAAGTAAATTCCCTTTGGCATATTACTCAAATTAATTTCAGTCTTCTTCATTAGGATTTCCTGATGATAAATATTTTGTCCCAGATAATTGAAAATTTCAATTTTATAATCAGTTTTCCCTAAACCCTGGCCTCTCATCTCGAGCGTAAATATTCCATCAGTCGGATTCGGATAAATCATAATATTACCTGAAATATGTTCTTCAATGGCATTCGGACATCCAATGGGAGTGGAAATTGCCGCGCAGCCATAATCATTTGTGATTTCAACCTGATAAAATCCACTTCCACCACACGTGTAAAACTGTGTTGTAGCTCCCGGGATTAAGGTCCCGTTTAAATACCATTGATACGTTGTCCCGGCACTTGACATTAATGTAGTGCCATTTACGGTTATGGTTGGCACAGGTGGAATTCCAGTAACTGTAGCAACGAAACATACCTGAGTCCCTGGACCGCAACCATTGATGGGTGTGCAACATATGTTACCCGAGTTGCTGCCCACCGTTACAGTAATGGAACCATTTGAACTTGAACCTGTCCATCCTGGGGGTAATGTCCAGTTATATACAGTAGTATTTCCGTTTGTACTATAACTTTGAGTTGTGCCCGGACAAACACTCGCATTGCCTGCAATATTGTTGCAGAATGGAATCCCGGTAACTGCAACAGGAAAACATACCTGTGTCCCGGAACCGCAAGCGTTAACAGGCGTACAACAGATGTACCCCGAATTGCTGCCCACCGTCACTGTAATTGAACTGGTTGAACTGGAGCCTGACCATCCTGGGGGTAATGTCCAATTATAGGATGTCGCTCCAGATGATGAACAAAAATAAGTTTGTGAACTCCCCTGACAGATAGGACTTGGTCCGGATACATTAGCGGCCCCGGGCAATGAGCCTGATCCTGCCTGCGTTATTGCGTAGGTAGCCACAAGTGCATTCGTACATGTTACATAAACATAAATATATCCTGTCCTGGTCATACAATCGGGATTAGGATCAATATTAAAATCCAGTTCCCCACTGTTATAGGTTATTGCAATCCATGAATCACTTGGAGTTACATGATATCCGCAAGTCCCGCCGGATGCATATACGTTAAAGAAACCAGAATTTGAAGAGGATGAATAACTGCCTGATGTCGGGCTTATGTACCAACCGGTACATGTACTATAATCACCATCTTGTGTGACTTGGAAACTTGTTACCCAATTATTATTACTTGCATCATAAATATTAATAACTCCAGTTCGTGAACTGCATGCATAGTTAGCGTCAATACTATAATTGTATCCACCACTAGAATAAGTTATATTATTTATCCATGAAACACTGGATGATGCGGTCATACTGCATGATCCTGTTGCATAAACCGTGAAGTACCCTGAATTGGCAGGCCAAGAATAATTAGCGGATGCCGGTGATGTATACCAATTCGTGCATCCTGTGCCATTCGATCCCATGTAAACTAAAGTCGCACAGGTGGAATTTGTTGTACAATTATATTGATTGGTCTTTACACGGACTACTCCTGAAAAATTTGCCGTCCATATTATTTTACTCTGGTTTCCGCAATAATCATCATTAAAAGTTAAACATGCGAGTGTGGAATTATCATAAAGGCTTAGCTGGGTATCCCAGGTGGCACTTCCGCCATCTGCAGCACAGTATGACCATTGATAGGTATAGCCATACGTTACATAATACAAACCATACTCACCTCCATACTGGCAAGTAGTGGCTGTTTGCCAGGAAGATGCTGGCGTCATTATCCCTAATGGAAATTGTGTTCCGTCGGATGTACATGGACATTGGCTGTAAGCGCTTCCCATCATGGTAACCACGAAAAACATAATAATTGAAAGTAGATTTTTTTTCATGACAATATCGTTTTAGTTTTAATAATTATTATTCCTTTAAATAGTATGTCTTCAATTACCGGAATAACGGATTGATCCTTACCGCTCCAAAAACGGCCAATATGGGTGGGTTTATTTCCGGTTCTGTAAACTAACGAGAATGGTGACACTGCGAAATTGTCATTATTTGTATCAGCGGGTAATGCGGGATATTTGATCATTATTTCTATTCAGAACAAAGCAAAATGAGGTTTACTCCAAGCTCACATACCCTAAAATATGCCTAACCCAAATGTACAAAAAATATGAATTCCAAAACATTTACCTATTATTTTCTTTTTTGACATAATAAAAATATATGTACACAAAAGTAACATGTCAAATCAGCTGAAATAATATAGAATGTGTGAAGCGGTCGATTCAGAAATGAACCGTCTTTTTAGCAAACAAAGTTCATCGGCTTTTACACAATGGAGGAATGCAACTTTCTTTTCAGTGGAAACAGTCGGTTGCACGTTGATAGAATTGGGGTTAACCAGTAATGATTTATGGATCCTACAAATACCTGACTGTGACAATAAATGGTCACAATTTTTCAAATGTGCACTGATTCACTCATTATTCCTGTCGGAAAAATTATTGAAGGTAAGTTTGCCGCTCCCTTGAAAAATACAAGAGTTTCCTGAAATACCCGATATTTGGCATAAACAGGCTGTATTTACAGAAAAACAATCTCTTAAAACGTCTGTGAGCAGTTTGCGCAGATATCGATGGTCTTCCTGCTTTCCAGGATTTTCCGCCTGAAACCGTCATACCCCTTCCCGCGCCAGATGTCGTGAAAGGTTTCCCTTTTGATATTTCCCAGGGCGCGGGAGGCGTCCTTGTCGAAACAGCAGGGCACCACATCGCCCTCCCAGGTAAACACGCAGGAGCTCCACATGCGGAAACAGGCGTTGGGCAGCCGGTTTTTAACGACATAGCGGGGAGTTGCGGAACCCGGGTTTACCCGCGGTGCTTGCTTATACCTGGAATAACGCTGATTTTCGGGCATCAGCGGGTTGCCGTTTTCAAAATCGTTGAATTGGGCGGTTTTGAAGGTGATCCTGTCAACTCCCATTTCCTTGCCAAGCCGGCGGATCTCCGCAAGGTGATGTTCATTGGACTTCAGCACCAGGCATTGCAGGATGATCTCCGGCACAGCCGATCTTAACCGTCGTTTTTCCTGCACCAGCAGTTTAATCCCTGCCACCACCTTCGCAAAGTCGCCGCCTGTGCGGTAAGCCTGGTATTGCTCCTGGCCGGAGCCGTCGAGCGAGATGATCAGCCGGTTGAGCCCGGAGGCGATGGTTTTGGTAACGGAGGCGGCGTCGAGGAAATGGCCGTTGGTGGAGGTTGCGACAAATATCCTTTTTGCCCGGGCCGTCGCGACAAATTCGAAAAAATGGGGATTCAGATAGGGTTCCCCCTGGAAGTAGAGGGTAAGGTAGGAGAGGTGCGGCGAGAGCTGGCCGATAATCGTGTTAAACAGGTCAGGCTGCATATGTCCGCGCCTGCGGGTGAGTTCCTGCATGCCTGCCGGGCATTCGGGGCAGCGGAGGTTGCAGGTGTTGTTGGGTTCGATGCTTGCCGCAACGGGGTTGCCCCAGTGAACGGGCTTTCCGAGCATGCGCGAGACCAGGTAGCCGGCAAAGATCTTCAACAGGTTGACGGCCCGTTTAACCATCAGCATCACGACGGGTCTGCTTCGGTATCGTGTGCCTTGTCGCGTTTCTTTTTCTTTCGCCGGGCCATAAAGGCTTTGCCAATGGAGAAGGCTTTGGAAAGGATCGACGAGGAGGTGGTGAAGTCGTTGACCATGGAGGTGGCCAGGTTGCGCGGGGAGAAGCCTTGCAGGATGTTCCGGTAGCTGTTGTGGATATCCTGCTCCTTTTTCATGATTTCGAGCCGCAGGCGGTGCTTTTCCACCTCGATATCCTTGAGGGAACGGATCCGTTCGGCCTTGATGGTATAGCGGTTAGTCGTTTTCATCTTTCTCCTCCATCAGGATTTTAGTTAAATGGGTGACCAGCGGGTTGATAAACAGGGTGTTGCGCTGGAAATAGATCAGGATGCCTGCAACGACATAAAAGGCGGTCACGATGAGCGCCCCGACCCAGGTTGGACCGAGATCCATGCCGAACCAGAATACAAAGGCGAGCGACAGGAACAGCAGCAGGAACATGGCAAGGATGAAGAATATCACGGCGATCAGGAAAAAGGTGGCCAGTTTGGCGATCTTCTCGGAGAGGATGAGCTTTGCCAGGTCGATCCTCATGTTCACATAATCCTTGACATTTTCGGTGAGCAGCGAAAAATTGTCAGAAATTCTACCGGGTTCCATTATTTGCCCTCCCCGTTTTCCATCATAACGGCATCTTCCGGGAGATCATCTTCCTCCTCGGATGACAACGCCGATTTGAAGGCATGCAGTTTTTCAGAGAGGTCGTCCTGCATCAGGTCGGCCAGCCCCATCAGCCTTTTCTTGAGACGTTTACGCGTTTTGGATCCTTTTGCAGGGGCGATGAGCAGCCCCACGCCAATACCGGCTGCCAGTCCGATGGCAGCTGCAAACAAGATGGATGAACCTGATTTTGCCATATGGGTGATCTTTAAAGATTTAAAACATGTAAAGTTAATGCTTTTCCGGGATTTTCTGAAAGAGCCGGAAGTTACTTAAAAATTCATTTGCCACAATTTTAATAAAACCGTAGGCTGGTACGGCAACAATCATGCCGATGATACCGCCGATGCCGGCGGCTGCGATCACCACGAGGAAAATTTCGACGGGATGGGCCTTCACGCTTTTCCCCTGGATCATCGGGGCAAAGAGGTTGTTGTCGATGGTCTGCACGACAAACATGGCTAACATGATTTTAACCGTCATCGGGAAGATGGCGGCATAATTGCCGGCGCTGATGACCCCGGTGATGCCGAGGATCACCCCCATGATCATGGAGATGATCCCGCCGAGGTAGGGGATGATGATGATGATTCCCGTGAAGAAGCCTATCACCAGTGGATTTTCAACGCCGATGAGATACAGGGCGAATGAATAGGTGATGATGTTGGCCAGGATCTGGATGATAAGACCGATGAAGTAACGTGAGAGCAGTTTCTTACTCTGGTGCATCACGTTCCTGATCCTCCCCTCGTGCTTTTCGGGAGTCAGCATCATGATGAAGCGGGGCAGCATTTTCTGGTCGAGCAGGAAGAAGAAGGAGAGGAAGAGGACTGAAAAGAGGTTGAAAAAGAAGGTTCCCGTGAAGGTGATGATGGAGCTGAGCATGTTGGAGAACATGCCGAAGTCGATAAGGTTCAGGATCGCCTTTTTGGCCGTTGATTCGAAGGTGGCCCCGCGCGGCATGATACCATAGCGGATCAGGAATGACTGTGAGCTGCCGATTTCATCATGGAAATAGGCCATGAACTGTTTGCCGTCGATATTGCTGATCTGGGTGGTTTCATTGATGATCAGGGGGATGAAGAGGCTGAGGAGGCCGGCGATCAGCGCCACCATGACCAGCAGTGTGATGGCCACACTCAGCACGTGCGGGAAGCGCAGCCTGCCGATTTTGATCCTGTCGAGCAGTTCGACCAGCGGGGCTCCCACGATGGAGATCACCCCGGCCACGATGATGAAGATGACGATATTGGCAAAATACCACACCAGGAATCCCAGCGCGGCGGTGGCGAGGATCAGGATGAAGAGTTTGTTTTTCCGGTAGAGGTCAAGCATGGCGTTTCACGATTTTACTGCGGCCAAAGGCCAGGTGGTTCATCCCTGTTGGTCTGGGTGACAGGGAGTCCGGGCGAAAGAATCCATAAAAACTGGCACCGAACGGAGGTGCCGTTGCCGGATCACAGGACAAAGTTAATTATTTCAGCCATCAACCGTGGAGGGAATGAAAAATGATGGGTGTCTGATAGGTCCCCGACGGGAGCCCGAAGGAGGGTGGACCGAAGGAGATCCGAAGGTGGACCGAACGAGATCCGAAGGTGATACGAAGGGGACTTAGAGCGAACTTAGAAGAGACTTAGAGGGGACTTAGAGGGGACTTAGAGCGAACCTGGAGAGGACTTACAGAAAACCGAAAACTTAAAGCGGCACCAATTTTTATTTCTGCAAATTAATGGAGAATAAAGATACAAAATTTCCACTGAAATTCCAAGGATTTGGAGGTTTTTTTGAGGCAGTTTCTGCGGCGGTGCAGTTGGGGCCGTCAGCCCGTTCATCTGCGGCCATTGTGTTGGTTTTCAATTAAAAATTCGTTTTTGTTGAAGAAATAACCAGTATTTTTCTGTTGATTTTCTCCCAAGACTATGGTACTTTTATATTTCCATAACAGAAACTGGAAATGAAACTATCAGAGCCGGTTAAAATATTATCCCCCAACAACAGGTAGGCACCGAAGCAAAACCAAATGGACACTTTTCAAAATATCAATGAGGAGCTATTACTGGTTGATATTTTGAGAATTGATACAAGTAAGATTAAGGAGGTAAAGATATATATATCAACTGCGGGTATTTAAACACCGGGCAATTGGGTCTTTGAACCTTCATATATGAATATTATCTTTTGTTTAAAAATTTAATCCCAGGACTAACCATGCAGAGATTACGTCATTGGAAACCAAATTAGATAAATACAGAAAGATTAAACTGGGGATGATGCAAAACCATTTAACAGGAAAAATAAGAGTATTATGATTATTTGTACAGGCACCCTGCAGAGAATGGAGTTTTGATAATTTTTAAACCAGGAACGGTGAGCGAAAAATTCCACAATAAATACAGGATACCGTCAGCGCGCGCATCATGGTGGAATTATGCCAACCCAGGCGCATATTTCATTACCATCTGCACACATGGCCGTGATTGTATTTTTGGCATTGCAGAGACGCACGGTGGTGCGTCTCCTTGCGGGATAGCATTATCACCAATCGGAAAAATCGTTGAACAGGAATGGAATAAATCATTTAAAATTCGTACGGAATTGTTTTGTGATGCATTTGTGATCATGCCCAACCATATCCATGCAATTTTGAGGATTGAACCATCATCCGCGACCACCGAACCGGGCGTAGAGACGGACGGCCGTGCATCGCAACGAACGGAACCGAAAACCGGCAACGTAGAGACGGACGGCCGTCCGTCTCTGCGGATGGAAATACCCACCGGCGATGACGAGACGCACGGCCGTCCGTCTCTAGCACATCGAACACCAAAATCGATTTCGTCGTTTGTGGCCGGGTTCAAATCGGCCGCAACCACCAGGATAAACCAATATCGGAACACGCCTAAAAAAACGGTTTGGCAAACACGTTTTCATGACCATATCATTCGGAACGATACCGAATATAGGTTGATCAGGGAATACATAAAAAACAATCCTGCAAATTGGGTAAAGGATAAATGGCATAAATAAAGGCGAAATTATGGGTAATAACAGCCAGATGGAACGGGAAACCCAAAACCGTGCCGTACCATCTTTTCAAAAGCAGTTGGGTTCCCGCTACATTGGCAATCCTGGTGAGGAAGAGAACAAAAGTAATTTGTGTGAAACGGACTTGATTGAGTTTATGAAAGGTCATGGCTTTGGTAAAATCCTTAACAGCATAAGCAATTGCTGATTTCAATCAGGAATTTGCCATTAACACCATATACGAACTTTATCAAGCCAACAAAGCGTTGTATTTCCTTTCAAATATAGAGTACCGGCTATAGAAGTAGGACAGAAAGAGGAGACGGTTTCCTTGATGGTTCATGAACTGGTTCATCAGATTGAACGGCATCACAACCACCGTTTTTTGACATTGATGGAAAAGTATAGGCCCTTGCAACCCGGCTTCCCCGCTAACCTATTCTGGTTTTGGCTTATATTTCAAAGTTGCGATCTAAATGCTTTCAGTGCAACACCAGCCGGTCGGCGATGAGCGAAACCATGACCAGCAGCATAAAGAGGTTGGCGGAGATAAAGATCAGGCGGTAACGCAGGGCGGGGGCGAGGAACAACTGCCAGCCGATAATCCCCAGCAGCGCCATGTTCAGGGCGATGATGCCGTAGCCGAGGTGCACCTGGTGCAGGATGCGGAAGAGGACAAACATGCAGGAGGTGGCCGAGGAGGCGGACATCCAGGCCATGATGATGATCTTCACCTGGCGGTCGGTGAAATAGCCGGTCAGCACGGGGAAGCCGGCATCGCGGTACTGGCTGCCGTATTTGAGGGTGAGCAGCCAGAAGTGGGGCATCTGCCAGATAAAGAGGAAAAAGGCCAGGA
>JBAXOB010000043.1:0-42115 GCA_037133475.1 Bacteroidota bacterium | reverse complement strand
CCCGCTGGCGATCCCGCTCCAGAAACCGGCCAGGACCCCGTCGCGGGACCTGTTTGACAGGATGACCTCCCTTGTTGAGGCAGCAAGGATCAACAAGGCAATGACGGCCCAGAAAATATTATCAATAATGTCACGGAGCGGAAGCCCTGGCCTGACCAGGTTGTTGACGCCTATTTCAATAGTCCAGAGCAGTCCCACGACAAGTCCGATGGCCACACTTCTTCTCCGGAGCGGACTGACCCCTCTTTTTTGAAAAATCCGGAGCAATACTGCTGTCGTGAGGAGTGACACAACCCCGACCATCCATTCCAGGGCCTCCGTACCAACCGGCCATAGAGAGACGTGATAGAGGAAACAGATTGAAATGACCAATAAAACCGAGAGAAGAATGATACCAAACAGAATTTGGTTGCTTTTCCCGATCGGGGAACAATCGGCAATGGGTTTAAACGGGCGTTTCATTTTGTGGCTAACGAATGGTAAGGTTTTTGAAAATTATCCAGTGGTCATATGAAAAACGCAAATACTCCTTTCTTATTCTTTTAGCAATGGATATGAAGAACATTTTGCAATCCTTTCAGTCAATTTGCTCAGAATAACCGGGGCTTTTTTCAATCGTACCGATCGTGGACGACCGACTTTTTTTGGGTATCCCGAAAGATTGCCGTTACTTTGCCGCAAATTAAACTGCCCCATGAAGTATTACCGGTTGCTGCCCTGGCTGAGTCTTTTTACGCTGCTGATTTTTGCAATTGATCTTCATGCCCAGGAATGGGAGTATATCAAGGAGCGGGACGGGATAAAAATCTATACCCGCAGGGACCCGGGCAGTGTGCTGAAATCGTTCAGGGGGGAGGCCGATCTTCACACCTCCATGGAACAGGTATGCAACCTGCTCGGAAATGTTAAAAATGTTGACTGGTGGGACAAGAATCTCCGGGAAATCAACGTCCTGCTTTACGAAAAGGATAAGCACATTCAATATTACCTTGTGTACGGGGCACCCTGGCCCGTAACCGACCGTGACCTGTGTGTCGACGCAACCATCACCACCGATCCCGCAGCCGGTATCCGTACGATTTCATCTGTCCCGTTGTTAAATGTTGTCCCTGAAAATCCCAAATATGTCAGGATTAAGAAATACCGGCAGAAATGGGTCATCCAGGATATGAAAAACGGCATAATCCATATAACCCTTGAAGGGTTTGTCGATCCTGCAGGGAATGTCCCTAACTGGATCTACAATATGGTCATCACCGAAACGCCCCTGAAGATCATGCGCGGGATCAAGGCGCGGTTGGAAAACAAGCAATAGCAGTCCAGCCGGCACTTTGCTGCCATAATGCAACCATCCGAATCCGGCTTGACCAGGTCAGCCGGGTAGGGATGAAGGAGGATATTTTCAGGATATGCTGGCGGATGTCGTTCAACGACGATCCGGCAGTTGAGGGCTTGAATGAAGTGGTTTCCCGGAAAGCGGGGTTCAGAGTGCGAGAACGGAATTCTCAGAACCTAACCCGCTGGAGACATATTTATCAGCTTCAGGTTCATTTTCCCAAATAGTCCCGTCGATAAGGTAGCGGAACTGGTATTCTGTGCCGGTTTCAAGCTCCAGTGTCACGGACCAGACACCGGTTTTTGCCTTTTTTAAAGGGGTTTCGCCCATCTGCCAGTTATTGAAGTCGCCCATAAGCAGGACCGACGATGCTGATTTATACTGATCTCCGGAGAGGGAGAATTTAACTTTGCAAGCAGGTTTGGTTTTTAATACTTTCTTTTCAATACTCATTTTTGATATGTTTATTTATTTTAAATTTAGTGCAAAATTACAAATTCTGTTATATTCGAATATCATTTTTTTGTGAAATATTTGTTAAATCAGATCGAATAAACACATATATAATTGAAAAACAGGCTTATGTGTCCAGGTTGTTCAGGCGGTTTCTGGCATAAGGGAGCATTGCCCTATCTGATGCAATAAACAGGATAAAAAACAGGACGATTTTTTTCGGAAATTTGTCGGCAGGAGTGATCAAAGGTTAGGTTTTCATTTATTGTAATTTGGATAAAAAAAACAGGAAAAACTGTTCCATATTTCAGGAATATATTTACCATAAATCCGGAAAGCATATACCATATGAAAAAGGGAAGAAAAAACCAGGAAACAAGGGCGAAAAAAGGGTTGAAATTGAAAGATGACCTGAAGGTTGTAATTCAGCACAAATTCTACTTTGAAGCCTTATGGATACTATCAATCCAACTGGAAGGAAAACTTAAAAAGATGTTGGAAAAAGTTGAAAAAACAACCCCGGGATCAGGGTTTTCCCTGGAGCAATGTATCAAGAGATTAAAGCACCTGCATCTGACGGAAAAGGAACCTCTTTTTTCAAGATATTTTAAGGTTAGCCTGATAGATGAAATCAGGAGCTGGAAAAATCAACGGAATAACATCCTGAAGGATATGCAGGATGTTCATGTATCCCTCGCAAGGCGGGAACGTCACGTCCAGGATGGCGTCAGGTTATTGCAGGAATGGAACCAGCATAACAGGAAATTTAAGACTGAATGCAAACGTTTGGCAAACCAGCCTGGGTTATAAAGGTCTTTACGGCCATAACCGTGCTTTTTTCCCGCAACAAAACCATTCAATTTTCAACTGAGTTTTGAATCTATTTGCTAACTTTGAAGGCAATGATATTGACTGATTCATACAGGGTAACTGCCTGAAACTATACATAAACATTTTTTTTGGATGTTCCTCAGGAACCGGAAAAACTGACATTATCGCATGAGAATTGGTTTTATTATTTCGGTTATTTATCTGTTTTTGTTTGCCGGGGAGGGTTTTTCCCAATATACGCCATTGGACCGGTGTGTAAGGGACAGCCTTTACCGGATCATGCCCCATTCGGGACAGATACAAAAGGCTGAGATAAACCTTGAAATTGCCCAGTTGATCTGGGATACATTACCGTTGAAGGCCTTCAGGAATCTGCAGATGGCGCTTCAGGTCGGGATTGCAGAGAAAGACCTGGCTCTTAAGGCACGGGCGAGAATTTACATGGGGGATTATTTTGTAAAGAGACGTAATTTTATGTGGGCCCAGGAGCATTACCTTGCCGCTGATATGATCTATAATTTAAGCAAGGATACCCTGGGGGAGTTGAATGTTCTGGCGCAGATTGGTACTCTTAACCGGATGCTGGGAAATTACAGTGATGCCCGAAACTATTTTATGAAGGGACTGAAACTTGCGGAAAGTACCAATAAACCCGGTCTGACCGGGAAATTTCTAAATTATCTTGCTGCCAATTATCAAAGTACCCGGGAATTTGAAAAGGCCATCGTTTTATATAAGAATGCGCTGGCAGTTTTTCAGCGAACCAACGACAAATCTGCTGAATGTGATGTTCTTAATAATATTGGAAGCCTTTACCTTGATGAGGATAAAAACGAACTGGCACTGGCACATTTCCGCGACCTGTTAAAGATTGCCGATACGAATGAAAGAGGGTTGATAGGTACCGTCTATACGCGTATTGGGCACGTTTATTTCAAGATGAAAGATTATAAACGTTCATTGGAATACAACAGAATGGCCCTGCAAATAAGGAGACGGTTCCGGTCGGCAGTTGAAGTAAACAGTTCCCTGATCAATATCGGAGGCGATTTTTATATGATGGGAAAAACCGATTCGGGGAGGTATTATATTGAAAGGGGATTAAACATGGCCCTGCGCAATAACAGGCAGGACCTGGTGGCAAATGCTTATCGTCACCAATACCTGTATTACCAGAGCCTGGGGGATTTCCGGCTGGCGCTGGACTATTATCACAAATACTCGGCGGCAGCGGCCGTAATGGAGCAGGAGCGGACCAGGAGCAATATTTCTATTCTTGAAACCACCAAGCAGATCCAGAGCATCAAGGCATCAGGGAAAAAAATCAAGACAGAGCATGAGTTACAAACGTTAACTTCGGAATTTCAGGAATACGAGATTACCTTCGTGAAAATCCTGACAAGACTGGCGTCAGTGTTGATGATCATTTTCCTGATCCAGTTTCTCTATACCCGGAGGGTCAGAAGGGATATGCAAAAACTGAATGAACGGTTATCGGATGAAATTACGGAACGGGAGAAAACCGAAAGCCAGACCCGGGAGAGGGAGCAACAGTTTCGTTTCCTTTCAGAGAATTCAATTGATTTTATCATGCATATGGACAGCCAGCGGCAATGTATCTATTCGTCGCCCGCTTCGCTGAAGGTATATGGCTATAATCCCGAAGAGGTGCTGTTATTATCTCCGGATGCCCTTACACACCATGATTATCTTGAGTTTACGGAAGGAAAGTTCAAGGAAATGCTTGCTACCCGTTCATCCCAGCAGTTCATCTATCAGGCAAAAAAGAAAAACGGGAACAGTTTTTGGGTCGAATCCATCTTAAACCCGCTTTTTGATCCCATTACGGGAATTTTCAAGGGGGTGGTCGGGGTCACCCGTGACATTCAGGAACGCAAAACCAAAGAAATCGAAATAATGGAAGGTACGAAGCAAAAGGAAAATCTGCTTAAAGAGATTCATCACCGGGTTAAAAACAACTTTGCAATCCTGGTCAGCCTGATTAATATGCAAATGGCGCAGACAAAAAACCAGGAGTTGTTTCAATCGCTTACCAACCTGCAGTTGCGTATCCGTACCATGGCTCTTGTTCACGAGATGCTATACCGGTCGAAGGATTTTGAAAACATCTCCTTCTCCGACTATCTCCGGTCGCTTGCCTCGGTCATTGCAGGAACCTATAATCGCCGGGATATTATCCTGAGCCTTGATGCGGATGAGTCGGTGATGGATATCGAAGCATCGATCCCTCTCGGACTGATTGTCAATGAAATCCTGAGTAATTCCTATAAACACGCATTTCCCGACGGGCGATCGGGGCATATCGGGATCGCCTTCAGTACCGATGCCGAGACCGGCAATTACTGTCTTGTACTGCAGGATGACGGCATCGGGATGCCTGCCGGGATTCAGCTTCACCAGTATAAATCCATGGGACTGCAGGTGGTACAGATACTTTGCCAGCAGATTGAAGGGGATCTGAATCTGACCTGTGATCAGGGTACCAAATTTACCATTACATACAAATCAACCGGAAAATAGACCCGACCGGCCCGGCAATCTCTCTCTTTTCACCTCATTATTTTATCCAACTTGTTTAAAGTCAGGATAAAGATGTTAATTCCCCCTCACCCGTTAACAATTAATTAACATAAACGTAACCTTGGGTTAACATGACCGGAGGCAGGTAGAAATATCTTTGCCGCAAATTAAAACCTCTAAACATGAAAAGATTTACGAACATCCTTTTAACCCTCGGATTGATCCTTCCGATGCTGGTTTTCTCAACCATCACCAAAGCACAAAAACAAGTCGACGACCTTCAGAAAGGTCAGGACACCATTAAAGAACACGTCGCCACTCTCGGTGATAAAATCGGTGGCGTCGAAGAACGTCTGGCAACCGCAGAGGCGGATGTAGCCAAACTTACCAAAATTAAAATTTCGGGATATGTCCAGGCACAATGGCAGCATTACGAACAATCCAGTGTTTATCCAAATAACTTATTCAGCGTTCGCAGGGCCCGTTTCAAACTGCAGTATGAGCCTGCCCAGGGTGTTGTATTTGTGTTACAGCCCGATTTCCAGCCTGGTAACTTTGTTGTGAAGGAAGCTTATACCAAATTAAACGAACCGTGGCTGAAAACCTTCTCCCTGTGGGTTGGTAAATTCAACAGACCCAATTACGAAGTGGAATATTCCTCTTCAGATCTCGAAGCATTGGAGCGCTCCAGGGTGATCACCACGCTCTACCCGGGCGAATATGCCATCGGCGCAAAACTGGAAGTTGCCCCACCCAAATTACCGCTGAAATTCCAGCTGGCAGTCCTGAATGGCAATGACGGACTCGTCATCAACGATGCCAGTGGCACAAACCTGAATGCAACGGATAATAAGGAATTTGATAACTTTAAGGACCTTATGGCGCGTTTAACCTATTCCTTTAAACTGGGAAAATGGGGTGGACTCACCGTTGGCGCCCATGGTTATTATGGTTTCCTGAAGGCAACCACCGACACCCTGATCAAATCGGACTATACCAAGGATAAAACCGTAAAGGTTGGCAGCGCCCTGAACCGCAACTGGTTTGGCGTAGAGGCCCAGTTTTATGCCGACGTACTTGGCGGCCTGATCATCAAAGGAGAATATATCTCAGGGATGAATGCTTTCCCTGGATTTAAAGGTAGCCCCACCACGGTATCCACAGTTGCCAATTCGTTCAACAAAACCAACGATACCCTCACCACAACCTACACGAATACTACCACCACCGCCATCCGCCCGAACATGAACCGCAATTTTGCAGGTTATTATGTTTACCTGATCAAAAATATCGGCAAACGTAACCAGTTTACCATCCGTTACGACAGCTATGATCCCAATACCAAACTTGCCGGTACCGATTTAGGCGTTATCGGATATAAAGGCAGCCCTGCCGATGGCAAAACCACTACCACTGTCGGCAAAGGAACAACCCATATCACAAGCGTCGTCAACAAAACGGTTGTCAGTAATAATTATATGAGCAGTGCAACGGATCTTGCCTACAGTCAGATCTCACTCTGCTGGACCTATTATTTTGATGATAATATCAAAATTTCCCTTGATTACGATATCCCGATGAATGAAAAAACCACAGCAGGTAAGGTAACCTCAACCTATTCGGTCAACAATGTTAGTGGCGCCTATGATTACAGCAATCTTATCAAGCAGAATGTGCTGACCTTACGGCTCCAGGCGAAATTTTAATTACCTTTAACACAATTATTTAATAAAAAAGATATGAAAAAGTCAACAAAATTAGTAAGTTTAGCCAGTGTGATCCTCTTTGCACTGATCGGGTTCGCCTTCATGCCGGCGCCCAAAAAGATTACCGTCAAAGGTTCCGATACGATGGTCATCCTTGCGCAGAAATGGGCCGAGGTTTATATGAAATCGCATCCTGAGGCAGTCATTCAGGTTACAGGCGGCGGATCGGGAACAGGAATTTCCGCGCTGATCAACGGTGCCACCGATATCTGCAATTCAAGCCGCCCGATGAAACAATCGGAAATGGACAAACTGAAAGACCGCTATGCATCGATGGGCATTGAAATTCCCTGTGCAAAAGACGGTGTTACCGTATTCCTCAACTCGTCAAATCCGGTGAAGGAATTGACCCTGAAACAACTCAGCAACATCTTTTCCGGTAAAACCAAAAACTGGAAAGAGGTTGGCGGACCCGATGCCGAGATCAAATTATATGGTCGTGAAAACAGTTCAGGCACCTACGTGTTTTTCAAGGACAACGTGGTAAAGGCCGATTATGCAGCCAGTTGCCAGACACTTCCGGGAACAGCAGCCGTAGTAAACGCCGTTTCAAAAGATAAAAACGGAATCGGTTACGGTGGCGCTGCCTATGCTACGGGCGTAAAGCACTGCATGGTTAAAAAAGACGACAAGAGCACTGCCTATGTCGCCAATGCAGAAACCGTGAAGAGCGGCCAGTATCCCATCACCCGTTACCTTTATATGTATCTTTGCAACAGGCCCACCGGTGAGATTAAATCTTACATCGACTGGATCCTCGGCGCCGAGGGACAGAAGCTTGTGACTGAAATAGGTTACTTCCCAGTAAAATAATTTTTGACTTGTTTTTGGTTAATATCTGATTGTGCAAACCGATGAGGGCAACATGTAACAAGTGTTGCCTTCATCGTTAAAAAAAGAAAATGGATAACTCCCCTGATGTTAAAGGATTTGTATTCACAAAAGAATCGTTGCGAAAGAAGTTCCGGTTATCTGAATTCCTTTCGGAGAAGATCATTACCGGTGTGGCCTTCCTCTCCATTGCCATCATCATCCTGATCTTTTTCTTTGTCTTCAAAGAATCAATCCCTATTTTTTATACTTCGAAAAAGGCGCCGGTGAAGGTTGAGCAGGTTTCAAAACCTGAGCAATATGGTGGTGCCGAGACTAAGGAAAAAACCAATACCTCCGGCCAGGAACAATACGGTGTAACTACGAACGACACCATGATGATTGAAAACCAAAAGAAGGGCATCGATACGGTGGTTCACGGTTCAGATGAGGCAACCTTCAAGAGCCTTTCCGGAAAGCAGTGGCTGCCTGTTTCTGATAATCCCCGGTACGGGTTGATCCCCCTGTTTGTCGGTACGCTGAAAATAACCCTGCTGGCCATTTTGTTTGCAGCGCCGATTGCCATCCTGGCCGCCCTGTTTTCAGCCTCCTTCGCACCATATTGGCTGAGAGAACTGATCAAACCTGCCATCGAACTGCTGGCCGGCTTCCCGTCGGTAGTGATCGGATTTTTTGCCCTGATGGTAATGGCGACCTTTTTCCAGAGTCTCTTTGGATATGACGGCCGGTTGAATGCCTTTGTCGGGGGTGTGGCCATGGCGCTTGCAGCCATCCCGATTATCTTTACCATTACGGAGGATGCCCTGACGGCAATTCCCCATACCTATACGGAAGCAAGCCTGGCGCTGGGAGCCACGCGATGGCAAACAGCCCTTTTTGTAACCCTGCCGGCAGCGACCCCCGGAATATTCGCAGCCATACTACTGGGTATCGGGCGTGTTTTCGGGGAGACCATGATCGCCCTGATGGCAACGGGTAATGCCGCCATGACCTCCGTCAACCCCTTTGAATCGGTCAGGACACTGGCCGCCACCATCGGCGCTGAGATGGCTGAAGTCGTATTCGGCGACACCCATTACAACGTACTCTTCCTCATCGGCTCGATGCTCTTTGTCTTTACCTTCAGCCTCAATGCCCTGGCTGAATTCTATGTGAAGGGAAAATTAGTCAAACGTTTTCAAGGGAAGCAGTCATGAGCAAGCGAAAATCGATAACAGGAGGATTGTTCATTGGAGCAACTGCCTTCTCGGCCTTCCTCATCATTGCTGTGATCATTATCCTGCTGGTGGTGATCATCATCGGGGGAAAAGGTACCTTTTCCTGGGAATTTCTTACTACTTTCCCCCGGGAAGGAATGATGAAGGGAGGAATATTCCCTGCCATCTATGGAACCGTTTTGCTGGTGATCATTATGTCGATTGCCGCCGTTCCCTTTGGAACCATCACAGCCATCTACCTGACAGAATACGCGCACGAAAAATCAATCCTGGCCCAATCCATCCGTTTTGCAGTAAGAACACTCGCGACAGTTCCCTCCATTATTTTCGGCCTTTTTGGATTGGGTTTTTTCATCAAATTTGTCGGAGGGGGAATGGATCATTTTTTCCTGGGCGGGGAGTTGAAATGGGCTCAGCCCAATATTCTCTGGGCCAGCCTTACCATGTCCCTGCTTACCCTCCCGGTGGTAATTGTCTCGGTTGAGGAGGCCATCCGCACGGTTCCCCGCGAGTTACGCGAAGCAAGCCTTGCCCTGGGTGCCACAAAATGGGAAACCATCCTGCGGGTTGTTTTACCAGGATGCAGATCAGGAATCATGACCGGGACCATCCTGGCGGTAAGCCGCGGGGCGGGCGAAGTTGCCCCCATCCTGTTCACCGGGGCGGCCTATTACCTGGCAACGCTGCCCACCTCCCTGAGCGACCAGTTTATGAACCTTGGCTATCACATCTATATCATGGCGACCCAGTCGGCAAACGTCGATCAAACCCTGCCTATCCAGTTTGCCACCACCATGGCCCTATTACTGCTTACTTTTACATTAAATCTGACTGCTATCATCATCCGTGCCCGGTTGCGCCGGAGGGTTAAATGATCTACGAAGAAAACTGAATAATGAAAGAGACAAAAATTCAAACCAGGGAGCTGACCCTGTTTTATGGCGCCAAAATGGCCCTCAATTCCATTAACATGGATATTCCTGAGAAGGAGGTTACCGCCTTTATCGGGCCTTCGGGATGCGGAAAATCGACCTTCCTGCGCACGCTGAACCGGATGAATGATCTGATCCCTTCCGTAAGAATCACAGGTGAGGTGTTGGTTGATTCGTTGAATATCTATGACAAGCAAATCGATGTGGTAAACCTTCGGAAAAAGGTGGGGATGGTGTTCCAGAAATCGAACCCGTTTACAAAATCAATTTTCGAAAATGTGGCTTATGGCCCGCGGATCAATGGCATCAGCAATAAAGCGAAGCTGGCGGAGATCGTGGAAACCTCCCTCCAAAAAGCCTTTATCTGGGAGGAGGTGAAAGACCGGCTCAACGATTCAGCTATGGGTTTTTCTGGCGGGCAGCAGCAGCGTATGTGTATTGCACGCGCCCTTGCCGTGGAACCCGAGATCATCCTGATGGATGAACCTGCCAGCGCTCTCGATCCCATTTCAACGGCAAAAATAGAAGAGCTCATCTTCGAGCTGAAAAAAAACTATACCATCGTCATCGTTACCCATAACATGCAGCAGGCTGCCCGTGTAAGCGACCATACCGCCTTCTTTTACCTTGGGCAACTGATCGAATTTGGAAGAACCAAAAAGATCTTTACAACGCCTGATAAGAAACATACGGAAGAATATATCACCGGGAGATTCGGTTAATTTGGACCGTTTTGGGGTGGACTACCTTATTCAACTTGGAAAAGGGAATGTAAGGAGGTGAAAAACCTGTCTTACCGGGTTTATTTGATACTATATTTGTAGAACAATTTAAAATTGATCATATGGAACGTCATTTCGAACTGGAGCTGGAGAAGCTGAACAAAAGGATCCTGAAGATGGGGAACCTGGTTTATGATCAGATCCACAATGCATTTGAAGCATTACTGACAAGTAACCTGGAGCTGGCTCAGCAGGTCGTCGGCAACGATAACAAGGTGGATAGACTGGATGTGAAGATCGATAAGTTGTGCCAGCGAATCTTTGCCCTTACGCAACCAGTTGCCACCGATCTGCGGCTGATCATGTCGGCGCTGAAGATGAACAACGACCTGGAGCGGCTTGGCGACCTGGCGGTCAATATCTCGGCAAAGGTTGAGGGCATCAGTGAATATAAGGAGATCCTCACCGATCTTCACATGGACGAACTTGCCAATATGGCGGATCTGATAGTTAAGGATGTCATTACGATCCTGAATACCAGGAACACATCTTTTGTTAAGGACATTTTTATTTCTGCCAACGCCATTGAGGAAAAGGTGCAGGCAGTTTCCTCCCGGATCCTCGATGAGATGATGCATAAAACCGAGGTGATCGTGGTGGCCACCAACCTGATGATCATCCTGACGCAGATTGACAGGATTGCGGGTTATTCGACAAATATTGCCGAATCGGTGGTGTTTATTGTTGAAGGCCGGATGATCAAGCATAAAAAACTCTTCAAAGCCGCGACTGAAGAATCAGGTGAAGACACCGTGACAGAGGAATAGTAAACGTGATTCAACATAATTCCCTACTTTTGTCAGGAAATAGAGGTCGATCACCAAATTTTCCATCATGACACAGCAGGCAGGGTTACCGCTCAACAACCGGTCAACGGGAAACTACATCCTTTCCATCACCATCATTGGGATCTTTTTCTTCATTTTCGGGTTTGTCACCTGGCTTAACTCGGTGTTGATCCCCTTCCTGAAGATTACCTGTGAAAAGAACAATTTCGAATCCTATTTTGTCACCTTTGCCTTTTACATCTCCTATTTTGTAATGGCCATCCCCTCGGCGTTCGTACTGCGGAAAACGGGGTTTAAAAATGGTATGTCGTTAGGTTTGATCCTGATGGCGGTGGGCGCCCTGATCTTTATCCCCGCCGCATACAGCCGTATGTACGGGCTTTTCCTGACAGGCCTTTTCGTCCAGGGCACCGGACTGGCGGTTCTGCAAACTGCTTCGAATCCCTATGTCACCATCCTGGGCCCCCTTGAGAGCGCTGCAAAGCGCATCAGCATCATGGGAATATGCAATAAAATAGCAGGGGTGATAAGTCCGCTGATCCTTGGCGCCATCGTGTTAAAAGGGATGGACAAGTATGATAAGACCATCCTGGCTTCGATGAATGAGTTGCAGCGCGTGACCGTACTCAACGACCTGGCCGGCAGGATCATCCTTCCCTATATCATCATGGCGGTGGTGCTGGTCATCCTGGCTGTCCTGCTGCGGTTTTCAGCCCTGCCCGACATTGATACCGACCAGGAGGATGCGTCAACCCTGGCTGCGAACAGCAGCCGGAGCAGTGTTTTTCAATTTCCGCAGCTCGTGCTCGGGGTGATTGCCATTTTTGTTTACGTTGGCGTGGAGGTGATCGCGGTTGACACCATCATCAACTACGGGAAATCGCAGGGGTTTTCGTTCGAGCTGGCACGCTATTTTGCATCCTATACCCTGGCTGCCATGGTACTTGGATATATTATCGGGATCATCACCATTCCAAAGTATCTGAAACAGGAGAGGGCGCTGATGTTTTCGGCGGTAGCAGGTATCGTGTTCGGCATCCTGGCGATTATCAGTGCTCCCTTGCATTTCCAGACGACCATTTCCGTCGCGTTACCCGGTGTTTCCATGATACTTCCATTTGACCTCTCAGTCTTCTTCATTGCCTTGCTTGGGCTTGCCAATGCCATCATGTGGCCGGCCATCTGGCCGCTTGCCATCGACGGACTCGGCCGGTTCACGAAGATAGGTTCCTCGCTGCTGATCATGGCTATTGCCGGGGGGGCCACGTTGCCATTGCTTTACGGGCTGCTGGTCGACCTGATCAATCCGCAGACGGCCTATGGCATTATCATCCCGTGTTACCTGTTCATTTTTTATTACGCCTATTCCGGGCATAAGATCCGTTCCTGGAGATAGCACACTGCAAAAATCATCCTATGAAGCCAACACTGTTAATTCTTGCTGCCGGTATGGGCAGCAGGTACGGGGGATTGAAACAATTAGACCAGATCGGTCCTTCCGGGGAGACCATCATCGATTATTCCATCTACGATGCCATGAAGGCCGGGTTTGGGAAGGTGATATTTATCATCAAGGAGCAGATCGAGGATGATTTCAAGGAGGTCTTTGTCGAGCGGTTAAAGGACAAGATCGGGATCGACTATGTATTCCAGGAGACCTGGATGGTACCCCCGGGTACCCTGATTCCCGACAACCGCAGCAAACCCTGGGGTACGGGTCATGCCGTGATGATGGCCGATGGCAAAATTGACGGTCCCTTTGCCGTGATCAACGGCGACGATTTTTATGGTCGCGGGGCCTTTAAAGCCGTGGCAGACTATTACAAAGACTGGACTCCTGCGCGAACCGACGATTACTGCATGGTAGGATACCAGGTAGGAAGAACCTTGTCGGATTTTGGCTCCGTTTCACGCGGTGTCTGCCAGTCGGACCCTGAAATGCACCTGCTGGACGTGGTGGAACGCACCCATATTGAACGCCTTGATACGGGGATTGCCTATAAAAATGATTCCGGCTCCTATACGAACCTCGATGACGACACCATTGTGTCGATGAATTGCTGGGGGTTTACCCCCTCGTTTTTCGGCCATCTGGTCCGGGGATTTGAGGCTTTCATTGCCGGCAACGCGGATAACCTGAAAGCTGAGTTTTACATCCCGAGCGTGGTAAATAATCTGATAACCTCCAAAACAGCAGCTGTCAGGATTCTCTATTGCGATGAACAGTGGTTCGGGATGACCTACAAGGAGGACCGCGAAGTGGTGGTAAACAGCATCAGGGAACTGGTAAGGAGGGGAGTATATCCAGAGAACTTATGGGGGTGATCCAATTTTCCGCCGGGTTGAGCGTTATCAAAATAAATACCTACTTTTGTCTACTGGAAAAAACCAAAATTATGAAGAGTTTAAAACACCTGCTGATTAGCCTTGTTGCTGCCATTGTCATGATCATGATCCTTGCCCCCGTGGCCGGGCAGGCACAGGTAGTCAATTCATCGGCAAAAAAACGGATCAGCATCGGCGTGGGAATGTTTACCGATATCTGGATGAATACCCCCGCCGGCATGAAAACCCGCACCATTAACCAGGGGATCAATGTATTTGGCTCCTATAACATGCCCTTTGGGAAAAGCAATTTCAGCTTTGCCATCGGGTTGGGCATCACGATTCATAATCTCTACTGGAATTACTATTTCAAGGAGAGGACCGATTCTGTCCAATTCTCGAAGGTGCCGTCGAATGTCAGTTACAAACGCAGCAAACTGACATTGCCCTACCTGGAACTCCCCCTTGAATTCAGGTTCAAATCAAAGAGCAGGTTCGCCGCATCTGTTGGTTTTAAGCTGGGATACATGATTTACGGCCATACCAAATGGGTCGGACAGGATTACATCTGGGGCACCGGCAATACCCTGAAGGCCTCCTTTAAGGATGTTTCGGCGCTTGAGAAGTTTGCCTATGGTCCGACCGTGCGTGTCGGCTACAAATGGTTTCACCTGAATGCCTATTATTCGCTCACGAATATATTCAACAAGGGCAACGGGATTGACATCTACCCGATTTCGGTCGGATTTGTGCTGCTGCCCTTCTGATCAGAGCTGTAGCATCAGCAAGGTCATTGTAAAAACTCCCATGACAAATCCCGAATAAATTTCGGCTGGGTCATGGGAGTTTGATTTTAACCTGGCAAATCCGATAATTCCTGCAACGCAGATGCTGGTTATCAGTTCGGTGGTTAAATCAATCCCGAAATTGAGTGAAAGTCCAAGGAACAGCCCCGTCATGCTTCCGATGCCGGTCATATGAAGACTGATCTTGTGATAAAAATTTATCACCAGCGACAGGATGGCCAGCAGGGTAGCGCCGAGCATATAAAAGCTGAAGATAGTCGAGATATGGACCCCCTTGAGGATATAGAAGGTAACATAGTAAAATACTGCAACGGACAGGATGGGGTAAACACGTTCGGCCTTACTGGTAAGGAAAAACGAGGTGATCAGCTGCAGCCGCCAGAGGAGCCATGTGAGCGCGACCGGGATAACAAAGGTTGTCAGCAGGACGATGCCCGACAGCATGATTTTAAACATCAGGGGTACCGGGTGGGACACAAAGATGTCGAGGTTTAACAGCAGGACCAGTGCATAGACAGGGATCAGCAAAGGGTGAAATGCATAGGAAATTCCCCTGGCAATTTTTGTTTCCATCGGGCGAGGGCGGTTAAAGTTCTTTTCTCAGGCGTGCAACCGGGACGTTGAGCTGTTTCCGGTACTTGGCGATTGTGCGGCGGGCAATGTTATAGCCCTGGGCCTTCAGCAGGTCGACCAGTTCGTCGTCGGTGAGCGGTTTGGATTTGTTTTCCCCTTCGATGGTGTCGGAGAGGATCTTTTTTATCTCCCTGGTGGAGATCTCTTCCCCTTCCGTGTTAAGCATCGATTCGCTGAAAAAGCTTTTTAACAGCAGGGTTCCGAATGGAGTCTGTACATATTTGCTGTTGGCCACCCGCGAAACTGTCGAGATATCGAGGGAAACGATGGTGGCAATATCTTTCAGGATCATCGGCCTGAGGTTAATGTCGTCGCCGGTCAGGAAATATTCATACTGGTAATCCATGATCGCCTTCATGGTGACATAAAGAGTCTCCTGCCGCTGCCGGATGGCATCGATGAAACCACGGGCTGAATCAAGTTTTTGCCGGATGAACACAAGGGCGTCATTTTCGGCAGTCTTCCGCTTTGCCCCGCCGTATTCATTGAGCATGCTGATATAGTCGCGGTTCAGCGACAATTCGGGGGTGTTCCTTGAGTTCAGCGTCAGTTCGAGGATGCCGTCGGTGTTGGTGATCAGGAAATCGGGAATAATATACTGGCTGTCGCGGGTAACTTCCGAAATGGTAATGCCCGGCTTGGGATTAAGCCCCTGGATTTCTGCAATGGCCTCCCTGAGTTCATCTTCTGAAATGTTACCCTTTTGCTGGATCTTGTCATAGTGCTTCTTGCTGAAATCGTCGAAGTAAAACTTGATGACGATGATTGCGAGATCGGTTGCATAGGAGTGATCGGGCTTGTTCTCAAGCTGGATCAGCAGGCATTCCTGGAGGGTACGGGCGGCAATGCCGGCGGGCTCGAAGGTCTGAACCACCCTGAGTACCTCCAGGATCTCATCCTGGGTGGCTTCGATCGCCTGGTTGAATGCGAGATCATCGGCCAGCGCCGGAATTTCGCGGCACAGGTAGCCTGATTCATCCAGGTTGCCGATAATGGTTGACGCGATAATATACTGTTTGTCAGTAAATTTGTGTAACCCGATCTGGCTGATCAGGTAATCCTGGAAACTGATCCCGGAAACAATGGGCACCTCCCGCGTAATCTCATCAGGGCTCTTGTTGTCGGCAACAAGTCTGTATTCTGGAATCTCCTCTTCGTCTACATAATCTTCGAAGGTAAATTCATCATCAGAGGAGGATACAGGCTCCAGCTCCTGGAATTCATCCTCATCAGAATCGATGGAATCAGCCGTGATATCATCATCCTGGGTCTCGTTATCGTCCTCGTCCCTTGTAACCTCCTCCAATGCAGGGTTTTCCTCAATCTCCTGCTTGATCCGCTGATCGAGCGACAGGATGGGTTCCTGCAATAAACGCATCACCAGTACCTGCTGGGGCGAGAGTTTTTGAATGAGCCGCTGCTGTAATTTCTGGTTTAACATCTTCGGCAAATATAACAATTAATCGTAATGCCGGTTTTTCATCATCGGTGAAAAAATCGCTTCGATCGTTAAAAACGGTTTACCCGTCTAATTTCTTCACCAGATAGATTGGAATTGAATAATTTCGCCAAAAGTAATGAAAACGATGGAAGAGATTCCCGGATTGCGGTCAAAGCCTTACACCCTGTGGATACACATCCTGGTCTGGGTTGCGTTTCTGCTGGTACCCCTGCTTTTTATCGAATCGGCCACGGGCCGCGAGCGGTTCATGATCCTGGGCTGGTTTCTTCAATTCCTGATGGCGTGTTACTTTTATTATAATTACCTCTACCTGATCCCCTATTTTTTACTCCGTAAGCGACTGCCGGAATATTTCCTGATGCTGTTGGTCGGACTGCTTGTCATCAGCGGACTGAATATCATCTTTATCCTCACCACCGCCGACCTGGTCGAGCATCATCATCATCCCTTCAGCTTCTGGCGCACCGCCCTGTTCCCCATTTACCCGGCTGTCATGGCATTTGCCCTGAGCGGCACGCTGCGCATCACCATGGCATGGTTTAACAACGAACGCCAGAAAAAGGAGATGGAGGCAGAAAAGCTTTCATCGGAGCTTGCCTTCCTGAAATCGCAGGTCAATCCTCATTTCTTGTTCAACATCCTGAACAACATCTGTTCCCTTGCCCGTAAAAAATCGGACGAGACCGAAAATGCCATCATCAAGCTGTCACAGATCATGCGGTATATGCTGCAGGATTCAAAGGATGAAAAGGTGAGCCTTGGGAAAGAGGTGGAATACCTGCAAAGCTATATTGAACTGCAGCGGCTGCGTTTACCCGAACAGGTGAAAATCGAGTTTACCACCGAGGGGCAACCCGACCTTTACTCTATTGAACCGCTCCTGTTGATCCCGTTTGTTGAAAATGCCTTTAAACACGGCGTTAGTTACCAGGGCTCCTCGGTGATTGAAATTCACCTGCAGGTAATGGGAAAGGCCTTGTTGTTCAGTGTGAAAAATAATATTGCAAAACAGCGGGAAGGCGCCGCAGAGCAGGGCTCGGGCATCGGTCTGAAAAATGTCATTCGGAGACTAGAATTGTTATATCCTGGCAAGCATCAGCTTTCCATTTCCGATGACGGACAGCGTTATGAAGTCGTTCTGAACATTAACTTTTAAACCATGATACGCTGCATAGCCGTTGATGATGAGATGCTTGCCCTCGACCTGATCGAGGACAACATCAAAAAAGTGCCGTTTCTGGAACTGGTAAAAACATGCCGCAGTGCCATGGAGGCCCTGGAGGTGATGCGCAACGAGCAGGTTGACCTGCTTTTTCTGGATATCCAGATGCCTGATATTTCAGGGATCCAGATGCTGAAAAGCCTTCATAACAAGCCGTTGGTGATTTTCACAACGGCCTACTCCACCTATGCCAAGGATGGATTCGACCTCGATGTGGTTGATTACCTCTTAAAACCCTATTCGTTTGAAAGGTTCCTGAAGGCAGTGAACAAGGTCTCGGAGTACAAGGACCTGCAGGACAGGGCGCTCAGCAACCAGCCCTCCCGCGAGGCCGTTACCTCTCCCAACTTTTTATTTGTCAAGGCCGACTACAAGCTCTATAAGATCAACCTTGGTGATATCCTTTATATTGAAGGGCTGAAGGACTATGTGAAGATTTATGTTTCCGAGAAACCGATCGTTACCCAGATGAGCATGAAAACGCTGGAAGAAAAGCTTCCGGCTCATGATTTTATCAGGGTGCACCGCTCTTTTATCGTTGCATTCAACAAGATTGACTTTATCCAGAAACATATGCTGACGATCGGGAAGAAGGAGATCCCCATCAGTGAACATTACCGCGATCAGCTTTTCAACCTGATCAACCATGAAAAACCCATAGATTAAACTGCCGTATCCCGTTCCCGTTTTATGGTAAATTCGACAGGGAGGGCAGCGAATACCAGTACAATAAAAAGATAAAAAATGAAACGAACAACCTGGATTCTTATCCTAATGCTTCTTGCCTCAGAACTGGCGGTGGCCCAGACCAAATCCTGGACTTTTCAGCAGTGCCTCGATACCGCGCTGCAGCGTAACATTTCGGTCAACCAGACCAGGATGAGCAACGAGCTCAACAAGATCAGCCTGGAACAATCGGAGGCGGGCCGTTACCCGAGTGTAAGCGCGAGTGCAAACGGCGGGCTGAGTATCGGTAAAAATGTAAACCCCACAACCAATGCATTTGTCACGGAAAGTTACTATTCCTCGAATTTTGGTGTCAGTGGGAACTACAACCTTTTTAGCGGGTTGCAAACGGCCAATTCAATTCGCCAGGCCAGGATCAACGTTAATGCCGGGAAATTCGACATCGAAAAGGCAAAAAATGATGTTACCCTGAATATCACCACCGGCTACCTGCAGGTTTTGTTTGCCTATGAGATCCTGTCGGCGGCCAAGAGCCAGGAAGCCTCTACGGCAGCGCAGGTTGACCGCACCGACAAGATGGTGAACGCGGGAAAGTCGCCCGAAAGCGATCTTCTCCAGATCAAATCTCAGCTGGCAACGGATAACCTCTCGGTGATCAATGCCGAGAACCAGCTTGCCCTTGCCAAAGTGACCCTGATGCAGCTGATGGAGATACCCATCTCCGATAATTTTGATGTGGTGGTGCCGGCCATGGAGGAAAATGCAAAGGCGCTCATGCAGACCAATGAGGACATCTACCAGAAATCACTGTCGGTATTGCCGCAGATCGCGAGCGCTAACCTGAAGACCAGCGCTTCGGAAATGGGGCTGAAAGTTTCGGAGGGGGCCCAGTGGCCGCGGCTGAGCCTTGGGGCCAACACCAATTCAAATTATGCTTCAAGCCGGAAGAAGGGAACCAGTGTGAATCCCGAGGGCTATCCTTTTTACCAGCAGCTCTGGGATAACATCGGGCAATCCTTTTCCCTGGGTCTTTCAATCCCCATATACAGCAACCGGCAAATTAAAAGCAGTATCGAAATGGCCAAAATCAATGTGATCACAACCAAACTCAATGAACAGAACACCAAAAACGTGTTGAGAAAAAGCGTTGAACAAACCTATACCGACCTGCGTGCTGCAGTGAAAAAATATGAGGCGACCAAACAGCAGCTTGCGGCGGTTGAATCGGTTTACCAGAATGCCGAGAAAAAATATACCGTCGGCGTGATGAGCGCCACCGATTTCCTGATCCAGAAAAATAATTATACGCAATCGCAATCAAGCCTTATCCAGTCAAAATACGATTATATCTTCAAAAGCAAGATACTTGATTTTTACCAGGGCAAAGCGATTCAGTTCTAATTAACAGATACGATTACAGATAAAATAAACAGGTTAAGATTATGAAAAAGAGTATTTGGATTACAATCATCATAGTGGTGATTCTCGCGGCCGGCGTTGCATTCTTTCTGTTCGGCAAAACGAAGAAAGTAGTCATTGAATGGAGAACCTCCAAAATTGAGAAGGGAACCATCCAGGTGACGGTAAGGGCCAGCGGTACACTCAGTGCCGACACCACGGTCCAGGTTGGAACCCAGGTTTCGGGGATCATCAATAAAATCAATGTTGACTTTAACTCAGTGGTAAGAAAGGGACAGGTTATTGCGGTGCTCGATACCACTTTCCTGGCGCAGGCGGTGGATGATGCAAGGGCGTCATTGAAACGGTCTGAGATCCAGGTGAACCAGTCGAAACGTGATTATGACCGTACCAAGGTGCTGTTCGACCAGAAGGTACTGGCCCAGTCGGACTACGACCTGGCGCTTTCGACCTATGAAACAGCCGTAACCAATGCCAGTTCGGCAATGGCCGCCTTGAACCGCGCCAGGATCAACCTCCAGTATTCAACCATCATTGCCCCTATTTCGGGTGTGGTTGTTTCAAGGGCGGTGGATGTTGGACAGACGGTTGCCGCCAGTTTCAGCACACCCACGCTGTTCACCATCGCCAACGACCTGACCAAGATGCAGGTGCAGGCCAACATTGACGAAGGGGATATCGGCAAGATCCAGGTAGGCCTTGGCGTAAAGTTTACGGTAGATGCCTATCCCGATCTTATCTTTGACGGAACCGTGCGCCAGGTAAGGTTGTTGCCGGTGGTAACCCAGAATGTGGTGAATTATACCGTGATCATCGATGTTCCCAATCCCGACCTGAAATTACTGCCCGGGATGACGGCCAACATCACCGTGTTGGTGAAAGAGGTGAAGGATGTGCTAAAAGTGCCTTCCACAGCCCTGCGTTTCACCCCACCGCAGGAATATGTTGATGAGATGCTGAAAAACCTGCCCGATTCGATCAAGAAGAAACGTGCCCAGTGGGCCCAGGGCGGAAGCCGCAGTGGCCAGGGAAATTCCGGCGGCCAGGGAGGAATGTCGGGCAGTTCCGGCGGCCAGGGAGGAATGTCGGGCAACGGTATGCAGGGCTCCCGCCAGGGAGGCGAACGCATGCGTCGTTCCGATTTTGGCATGGTATGGATCAAGGAGGGGGAGAAGATCAGGGCCCAGCGGATTCACATCGGCTTAAGCGACGGTCTGAATACCGAGGTAACAGGAAAGATCAAAGAGGGGGATGAGATCATTACCGGGATGACCTCGTCGCAGCCCGCGCAGGCGGCACAGGCCGGGCAGCAGCAACAACAGCAGAATCCTTTTGCACCACAAATGCCAAGAGGTGCCGGCGGCAGGGGAGGACGTTAACATGAGCGAGACGATCATATCAGTTAAAAGCCTGGTAAAGACTTACAAGATGGGGGATGTCGAAGTACATGCCCTGCGCGGGGTCAACGTTGACATCAGGAAGGGCGATTTCGTGGCGATCATGGGAAAAAGCGGATCGGGGAAATCGACCTTTATGAATATCCTTGGCTGCCTCGATGTACCCACCCGTGGGCAATACCTGCTCGATGGGGTCGATGTCAGCAGCCTGTCAAAGGACCAGCTGGCCAACCTCCGGAACCGGAAGATCGGCTTTGTTTTCCAGTCGTTCAACCTGCTTTCGCGCACCACCGCCATTGAAAATGTGGAACTCCCGCTGATGTACAACAAGAAGATCAGCTCCAGGGTCATGCACGACAGGTCGGTCAATGCGCTGGAAGCCGTCGGGCTGGCCGACCGCGGGCACCATTTTCCGAACCAGCTCTCCGGGGGCGAACAGCAGCGGGTGGCCATTGCGCGCTCGCTGGTGAACGATCCCGTGGTTATCCTTGCCGATGAGCCAACAGGGAACCTGGATACCAGGACCAGCCTGGAGGTCATGGCGATCTTCCAGAAGCTGAACCAGCAGGGGATCACCGTGGTGATCGTAACCCACGAAGCCGATATCGCGGCATTTACCAAACAAAATATCACCTTCCGCGATGGCAGGATCATCAAAGCTTTTGAAGTCGAAAAACCCAGGGATGCCCGGGAAGAACTTGCAACCATGCCAGTAACAGTGGAGGAGGAAGTATGAAACTGAAAAATCTTCTAAAAGCGGCCTTGCGTTCACTGGCCAAAAACAAAATGAGGACCTTCCTCACCATGCTGGGGATTATCATCGGGGTGGCCTCGGTCATCGCGATGCTGGCCATCGGCCAGGGGTCGAAACAAAGCATCCAGGCGCAGATTTCAACACTGGGAACCAATGTGCTGATGATCTTCCCGCAGGCCAGCAACACCGGTGGTGTTCGTATGGAGGCCGGTTCTTCCCAGAAGATGACGCTGGATGACGTTACGGCCATCGAAAACCGCTGCCCCTCCGTGGCTTACATCACACCGCAGGTTCGTACCAGCGGACAGGTGGTGGCGGGGACCCAGAACTGGCGGACCTCCGTTTACGGGGTGTATCCGAACTATTTTGATATCCGGAACCTGAAGCTGACAAGCGGGGATCTCTATACCATGAATGACGACCGGAGCGCTACCAAGGTTTGTATTATCGGCCAGACCGTGGTGACCAACCTTTTTGGTGCCGGGTCCGACCCTGTTGGCAGTTATATCCGTATCAACAAGATCCCCTTCAAGATCATCGGCATTACTGAAAAAAAAGGACAAAATGCCTTTGGCCAGGACCAGGACGACATGGTGATTGCACCCTTTTCAACGGTTCAGAAACGAATGCTGGCAATTACCTATATTCAGAACATGCTGGGTTCGGCGAAAACTGAACCCCTTATTCCGTCTGCTTCGCAGGAGATTACCGATGTGCTCAAGGCCAAACACAACCTTGGCGCCTCGGAAGATCCCGATTTTACCATCCGTACCCAGACCGACATTGCCAATGCGGCAACGGCAACATCGGGGATCCTTACCATCCTGCTGGCGACCATCGCCAGTATCTCCCTGCTGGTTGGCGGTATCGGCATCATGAATATCATGCTTGTTTCGGTAACGGAACGTACCCGCGAAATCGGGATCCGCATGAGCGTGGGCGCCCGTGGCCGCGATGTGCTGCTCCAGTTCCTGATCGAAGCATTGCTGATCAGCCTGCTTGGCGGGTTCATCGGGGTATCCCTGGGAGTGCTGGTTTCGCAGTTGATCGCCAATATCCTGAGCTGGCCGGTTACCATCACGGTCCAGTCCATCCTGATGTCGTTCCTCTTCTCCTCTGCCATCGGGATATTCTTCGGATGGTATCCTGCAAGGAAAGCCGCCGGGCTTAACCCGATCGATGCACTGAGGTACGAATAAGGTTACTGTTTTCTTATGATCCCGGGAATGTGTCTACGGGAGGGTTGCGATCAGGACCCCTGCGACGGGCAGCATTGTTTCTGCATGGGAGATTTGTTTATTTCAGTGTTTCATTTAGAAAGGCAGCTGTTTCAGTGGTTACCAGCAGTGCGGCATCATTGGTTGGATAATGCGTCTGGTTTTCGAGCAGGAGCACCTTTGCCTTTACATGGGCAAGTGCCAGGAGGTGATTTAGCGTAAGCGACTGGGAAAGAGGTACCAGTTCGTCAAGAATGCCATGAATCAGGAAGGTAGGAGGCACCGATGGTGTGACAAGGTGAACGGGGCTAATGCCGCTCCAGTTTGCCGGGATGGTATCGCCTGCCATGAGCCTGATACCGGCAAGCATGGCCGGGATTGACCACAGGTGGCTGTCCTGGAGGTCGGTAGGCCCGGCCAGCGAGATAACCGTGCTGATGTTCTGACCAGTATTTTCTGAATAGGCATAGAGTAATGCCAGGTGGCCGCCTGCACTGTAACCGAAAAGGGAAAGGGCACCCTCCCCGATACCCCAATCAGCCCTGTTTTGTGAGATGCAGCCGACCATCGACCCGATATCGTCGAGCATTGCCCGGTAATGGATCGAATCGTTTGCAAGCCGGTAGTTCATCGAGATGGCAACATATCCCATTTCGGCAAAGAGCCTGGCATAGGAGTCGAGATACTCTTTTTCACCCGAAACCCAGCCGCCGCCGTGAAGCAGCAGGATCACGCGTGTGTTCCGGTCACGGCCCATGGGCAAAAACAGGTCATATTTTTGCCGGGAATTGGCGCCATAGGGCAGATCAAACTTTTCCAGGGAGGCCAGAACCACCGGGGTTAATACCCGGTAGACACCTGTGACAGGTGCCAAGTCTGACTTGTGGCTGCACGACCCGGCGAAGATCACCAGAAGCGCCAGTGTACAGGAAAAGCAGAGATCAAACGGGTATAATTTGGTCATTCAGGACAATTTTCAACTGCTATTTTTTTCAAAACTACTTAAAAAACATGGTTTAAAGGAAAATAATGGCCAAAAGGGTTTAATTTGATGGCGCCCCTTTCCAGCCCCAGGCATGCAAAACGTCACAGGCTTTGTTTCATACATGAAATTGCCATGATCACAACGTGCATGCAAACCGTGAATGATAATTTATGGCTATTCCATATGGCCCGAAAAATAACTATTAACATATGAAACTGGTTCTGACCTGGTCATCAGGCGCCCCGATATGACGGATGCAATAATTTGTCCAGTACTCTCATAAATTCAAGAATGGCAGCATCACAGGGGTTTTCCCGGGTTAAACCAGGCTGCTAACAGCTCCCTGTTTATAAGTTCCCCGGCCTGTTCCCGGTTTGTACGGTCAAATGGCTTTACTTTGCACCTCCCGTGGAAAACAGTGCCATCCTGATATTGGTCATCCTCTCGTTTTTCATCCTGATTGTGCCAACCGGGATGCGTTATTATTATACCCTTGCGGTCACGTTGCTGACCATCATCCTGACCTCTTTCCCCTCTTTCCGGGTTTTTATGCATCCGGAAAGTGCTCCCTTGATTTTCGATGCAGCGAACCGGCAGGGTTCATTAACCTTCACTCTCGACAGCCTAAGCGCCTTCTTTATCATGGTCACCAATTTTACCGTGCTGACAGGGTTGCTCTATTCAAACGGTTACCTGAAGCCTTACCGCCTCACCAAATCGCCCTCGCAGTTTGCCTTGCATTATTTCAGCTATGTATGGCTCCATTTTTCCATGTTATGCGTGCTTACCCTGCGCGATGGCACGGCATTCCTCATCGCATGGGAACTGATGGCGGTGTCGTCGTTCATGCTGATCCTGTTCGAGGCTGAAAAACGCACCACCCTGAAAACAGCCGTCAACTACCTGATCCAGATGCACGTGGGGCTTGTCCTGCTGGTCATTGCCTTCCTGCTGGTGGAGGCTGACACCGGGAAGTTCGGCTTTGATGGACTGCCGGTCTATTTTTCACATCAACCCAACATCCCGATCTTCTTCCTCTTTTTTGCGGGCTTTGCCATCAAGGCCGGGTTCATCCCCTTTCACACCTGGCTTCCCGAGGCCCACCCGGCTGCTCCCTCACATGTATCGGGCGTGATGTCGGGGGTAATGATCAAAATGGGCATTTTCGGCATTTTCCGTGTACTTACATCGGTGCAGAGCGATGCCAATACGATCGGCATCATCATCATGGTCGTCGCCACCCTGACCGGGTTATACGGCATCATGATGTCGATCCTGCAAAGCGATTTGAAAAAGCTGCTGGCCTATTCCACCATCGAGAACATCGGCATCATCGGCATCGGCATCGGGCTGGGGGCCCTGGGCATGGGACTGAAGCAGCCGGCGCTGGTGATCCTGGGTTACGGCGGCGCACTGCTGCATGTGCTCAACCATTCGCTCTTCAAATCACTGCTGTTTTACAGTGCCGGCTCTGTCTATAAGGCCACCCATACCCGGAATATCGCGCAACTGGGCGGGCTGATACAGAAGATGCCCAGGACTGCCGGGCTCTTCCTCTTCGGGGCTGTTGCCATTTGCGGACTACCTCCATTGAACGGCTTTATCTCCGAAATCCTGATCTATTACGGGCTTTTTGCAGGGATGCAGGCCGCCTCTGTTTTCCAGACCATGTCGATGATGATGACCATCCTGGCCCTGGCCCTGATCGGGGGTCTTGCCATTTTTGGCTTTTCAAAGGCTTTCGGCGTTACATTCCTGGGATCGTCCCGTTCTGAACTTCATATTGCCGAAAATGCGATCGGCCCGGGAATGCTTTTCCCGAAACTCATTATTGCCGCCGTTATCCTCCTTATCGGCATGGCCCCGCTGCTCATTCTTGAACCGCTGATGCGGATGGCAGGAGCCCAGTTTCACACCATGAGCCTGCCGGTTTTAACACCCCTGCTCCATGCCTTTGCCACGATAAGCCTGGTGAGCCTGGTGCTCATTATCGTGGTGATCGTGCTGCTGGTCATCAGGAACAGGGTTGCCGGAGCCGCAAAAATAACCTATGGTCCTACCTGGGGATGCGGCTATACTGCCGGAACGGCGCGCCAGCAATATACCCCGGGCTCCTTCTCGGCCAACTTTGCCGAGCTGGCCGACCCTCTGCTGCATATTAAACAGGAATACAGCCACATACTGGATGAGGATATCTTTCCCCAAAAACGAAGCTTCACCCTTATGCCCACCGACATTTTCCGTTCGGCGAGCAATAAGATCCTCGACTTTTCCATGCTGGCGCTGAAAAAAATTGCCAGGCTGCAAACCGGCAACATCCAGCATTATATCCTCTATGCCTTTGTCTTCATGCTGATCATCTTTATCCTCCTTTATATGAAAGTTCTGTAATGGGATTCCTGCTGGCCATCGTTACCGCGCTGTTTTTCCCGGGGATCATCCTCCGGGTGAAAAGCATTGCCAGCGGCCGCAAAGGGCCCGGCATCATGCAGCCGTGGAAGAACATTTGGGTGCTGCTGCATAAGCACAGCGTGATCAGCACCACCACGAGTTATGTGTTCAGGCTTGCCCCGGTGTTCTATCTTGCCACCATTGTGTGTGCCATCCTGTTGCTGCCCTTCCCGGGGATGCCCTCCCTGCTGGGTTTTGAGGGGGATTTCGTGCTGTTTGCCTACCTGCTTGCCCTGGGGAAGTTTTTCTTTATCCTGGGGGCGCTCGATACCGGGAGCAGCTTCGAGGGAATGGGGGCCAACCGCGAAGCGCTCTACTCCATGCTGGCCGAACCAGCCTTCTTTATCCTGTTTGGCACCCTGGCACTGCTGACGGGGCACACCTCCATGCAGCAGATTTTCGAGACATTCCGGTTTGCCGGTCATAACTCCTTTATCATCGGCTTTATCGCCGTCTACCTGCTGATCCAGATCGCCATGATCGAGAACAGCCGCATGCCGGTGGATGACCCGAAGACACACCTTGAACTGACCATGATCCACGAGGTGATGATCCTCGACCACAGCGGCTTTGACCTGGCGCTGATTCACATGGGCACCGCCCTGAAATTCGCCATGTACGGGCTGCTGATCACCAATTTCCTGGTGCCGGTGGGCGGGGTGCTGGAGATGGTCGATGGCAGGGTGGGCATCGTAAACCATGCCGGGCCCGCATGGCTGCTGGCAGTACAGGTTGGTGCCTGCCTGCTGGTGCAAGTGGCCTTTGCCATCTTGATCGGGCTGATGGAATCCTTCAGGGCCCGCAAGAAACTTGTCAGGAACCCCCAGTTTATCGTCACCCTGAGCTCCATTGCCCTGGTGGCCTTTATCCTGGTGTTGCTGATTACCTTTAAAATGATCAGTTAAGATGAATATCCTGGTTGTCATCGTCTTTGCCATCACGCTGATCTATCTCAGCATGACCGAGCGTTTCAGGATCTATGCCGGGCTCATTGCCCTCCAGGGAGTGCTGCTTTTTGCCCTTTCGTTTCTCGAACTCGACACCATCACCCTTATGACACTGCTGTTTGTCGCCATCGAAACGCTGGTGTTCAAGGTGGTGGTGGTCCCCTTCCTGCTCTTCCGCATCATCGAGAAGACCGGCGAGGCCAGGGTCCACGACAAGGCGCTGCCCGGGTTTTATTCGCTGATGTTCATCACCGCGGGATTGCTGCTCAGCATCGTCGTCTCCTTCTCGATGAATACCACCCCGGCCAACATGATCTATTTTATCGTCGCCTTTTTTGCCGTTTATACCGGGATGTTCATGATCATCTCCCATAAAAAGATATTTTCCCACCTGGTGGGATTCCTGGTGATTGAAAATGCCGTGCTGCTGCTCTCCCTGGCCATCGGCAGCGAAATGCCCATGCTGATCAATATCGGCATTCTGCTCGATATCTTCGTCAGCGTGCTGATCCTGGGGATATTCGTGATGCGGTTGAAACAGCATGCCCATGAACTGACGATGCTGAAAGATGATTAGAAACAAAGAAATGATGAACCTCCTGCATAAGAAAATAGGATGATGACGGAAGCCGGTTGCCTGTTGATTGGGTTTTTTGTGATTTCGCTCCTGATGGGGGCCCTGGCCGGGCTGTATCACAACAAGGCGGTGGCAAAGGGCGTCATGATCCTCTATGTCATGGTTCATATTGCCTTTTCGGTATATGGATGGATGCACCTTGGAGAAACGGTACTGGACTATTTTACTTTCGACCCGCTGGGGGTGCTGCTCCTTTCGATCCTGTCGATCCTCTCCGTCACGACGGTTTACCATGGGTTTATCTATGTGAAGGATGCAAACCCAAGGGTTTATGCCATCTATCACGGCGCCCTCATCGCCCTTATCGCATCGATGTCGGGGGCTTACCTGGCCAACGGGATGACCACCGTGTGGATCTTCGTAGAGGCAACTACCCTGGCCGTAGCGGCGCTGATTTACCACGACCGCACCCCCATGGCGCTGGAGGCAACCTGGAAATATGTCTTTGTCTGTTCCGTTGGTATCGCCCTGGCCTACCTGGGGATCCTCTTCCTCGGCTTTACCGTGCACGACGCCCGCTTGCTGCATCTCTCCTTCAGCACCATCACCGAAATTGCCGGGATGGCAAACCCGCTCTACCTGAAGATTGCCTTTGTATTTGTACTCGTTGGGTACAGTACCAAGATGGGCCTTTTTCCTATGCATACGGTCACGGTCGATGCCCACACGGTGTCGCCGCCGCCCATCAGCGCTTTTATCTCCACCACCCTGATGAATGTGGGGTTCCTGGCGATTTTCCGTATCTACGCCCTCTTCTCGGCCACCACCATCCTCCCCTTTATGAACCATGTGCTGATCCTCTCCGGTGTTCTTTCGCTGCTGGTTTCGGCTGGCTACATGCTCAAGGCCAAGCACAACAAGCGGATGCTGGCCTATTCGAGCCTCGAGAACATGGGCATCGTGGCCATCGCCCTGGGCGTGGGCGGGATCGGCTATTATGCGGCCATCCTGCATATTGTGCTCCACTCCTTTACCAAGGCGGGGCTGTTTTACCAGATGGGGCAGTCGTACAAGGTCATGGGAACCTACAAGCTCGACGAATCGGGCAATTACATGGCCCTTTACCCCGCAGGGGCTACCGCGCTGCTGCTGGGTTTTCTGTGTATCACGGCCATCCCGCCATCGGGGATGTTCATCTCCGAACTGCTGGTGATGAAGGCGATGGTGGGCGCGCACGACTACCTGCTGCTGGGGGCTACGGCCCTGCTGCTCTGCTTTGTGCTCTATGCCCTGCTCACAAGGGTGCTTCACATCGTCTATTCCCAGCCCCGCGAAAAGCCGCTGCACGAGATGCACAGGGTTAACCCATGGCAATCGGCCAGCCAGTATGTTTTGTTCGGACTGGTGATTTTCATCTGCTTTTTCCAGCCGGCCCCCTTCCGCCAGCTGATAGAATCGATCATCAACGCCTTGCCGAAATGACAGAGAGGAGATTCACCGAACTGCTGACCAACCCCGGAACCGTGAAACTGGCCGACATACCCGTGCTGGAATACGCAGAATTTTCGGCCTTCGTCGACCTGCTTATGCGCGAGGAGGGTACCCACTGCGTGGCCTACTTTGCCCTTCCACGACAGGATCATTACCAGCTGATCTGCTGTATGGCAGCCGATGAAAACCATGCTGTCGTTATCTTTTCGCATGTAGTTGCCATGCAGCCTGCTCCCTCGCTGCCATCGCTTACGGTAAAAAATTTCCAGTTTCATATCTTTGAAAGAGAGATCCACGAAAATACAGGCATCGCCTTCCCCGGCCACCCGTGGCTTAAGCCTGTCCGTTTCCCTTACGGCCAGGCCGACGCGGAAAAGGTGATTGATGCCTATCCCTTTTATACCATCGAAGGGGAGGAGTTGCACGAGGTGGGCGTGGGTCCCATCCATGCCGGGGTTATCGAACCGGGCTATTTCCGTTTTACCTGCAACGGAGAGAAGGTGCTGCACCTGGAGATCCATCTTGGCTACCAGCACCGCGGTGTCGAGAATCTCTTCATCAAAAAGCAGGGAGTACTTTACCAGTCGCTGCTGGCCGAATCCATTGCCGGCGATACCGCGGTGGGCCATTCGCTGGCCTATGCGGGCGTGGTCGAATCGCTGGCCGGCATCACCGTGCCGGAGCAACTGTCGAAGGAACGTATCATCGCCCTGGAGCTCGAACGGATTGCAGTACATATCGGCGATACGGCAGCAATCTGCACCGACATCGCCTACCAGTTTGGCCAGGTCGTCAATGAAGCCCTGCGCACGGTGATCATCAACACCACCCAGCTGTGGTGCGGCAACAGGTTCGGCAAAGGACTGGTCCGCCCGGGGGGCACCCATTACCCGATGACGGCTGCGGTTGCTTCTGTGGTGTTTAAAAACCTGCAGGATGTGGAAGAGAGATATTTGCAGATCACCTCGAAGATGTTCTCGCTGCCCAGTGTACTGAGCCGGTTCGAGGGAACGGGAAAGGTAACGACCATGCAGGCATCCCTCATCGGCGCTGTAGGCATGGCGGCCAAGAGCAGCGGCATGTACCGCGATATCCGCTGGTCGCACCCCTTTTCGGCCTATACCGGTTATCTCTATGAACCTGCCATGCTGAAGAAGGGGGATGTGTGGTCGAGGGTGATGCTGCGGAAGATGGAAGTTGAATTGTCACTGGCCGTGATCAGGGAACTACTGGGCGACCTTTTGAAAGACCAATCTGATGCCACACCCCTGGAAACCACGGAACGGGGAGGCGGAACGCCAAGATACGACCTGGCACTGGCCCCCTCCACCCTGGCCATCTCGATGGTTGAGGGATGGCGCGGGGAGATCTGCCATATAGCTGTCACAGGTGAAGACGGGGCCATGATGCATTACAATGCCAAGGACCCTTCGCTCCACAACTGGATGGCCCTGGCCCTGGCGGTGAGAAACCAGGAGATCTCCGATTTCCCGCTATGCAACAAGAGTTTTAACCTGAGCTATTGTGGAAATGACCTGTAAATACCGACCCGATGCCATTTAAGGAGCTGAATATCTTCCGCCGCCATGGCCGCCAGTTTGTCCCCGACCTTCGCGGCGTTGTGCTGCCCGCCGTATTCAGGGGCAGGCCTGTGATCAGCGGGGAGATCACCCCGGCCGAAACGGCGATGGTCGAAAAACTTTGCCCGGTGGGGGCCATCACTGCCGGGCCCTGTTCGATCGACCTGGGCAGGTGTGTGTTCTGCAGGGAATGTGAATTTGCCCTTCCCTGGAAGATCACCTTCACCAATGACTATAAGATCGCCTCCAATGTGCGCGAAAACCTTGTTGTCAAAGCCGGTGCCGTGGAGCCTGTGAGGCTTGATCCTGACAAAGTGTGCAGGGAGATCCGCCACCTGTTCCGGCATGCCCTTAAACTGCGCCAGGTATCGGCTGCGGGCGACAATTCCGCCGAGATGGAGCTGAATGCCGCCGGCAACGTAAACTTCGACATGGGCCGCTATGGCATCGAATTCGTGGCATCGCCCCGTCACGCCGACGGCATCGTCATCACAGGGCCCATATCGGGCAATATGTCCGATGCCCTGCAGATCTGCTATGATGCGGTCCCGGCACCGAAGATCATCATCCTTACCGGCACCGACGCCATCAGCGGTGGGCTTTTTGCCGAAAGCCCGGTGCTGAGGCGCGATTTTATCAATTCATATGCCATCGACCTTTATGTACCGGGAAACCCGCCCCACCCGCTTACCTTTATCAACGGGATCATGGACCTTTTAGGGATCCGGTGAATTCCCGGCCCCAGCCGATGATTGCCGGGGTTACGGGATGCAGGGGGTGACCAGTTCGTTGGGCTGGTTGTGTGGTGTGACCCACGGTTTTTCGATGCACGGGGTGACCAGTTCATTAGGTTGGTTGTGCGGGGTGACCCACGGCTTGCTGATCACCAGGGTGAATACGCCAAACATGGCGGCCAGTCCGAAAATCATTATCTTTTCCATAACGTGTCGTTTTAAAGGGTGTAACGTATATTGACGATTCAAAGCTACTACCCCGCACAGCCGCGATCAAATCCATTATGTATCCCGCCCGGCGATGCCATTGAGTCTCAGCGGGAGGCGGGTAAACCGGCTTACCCCCGATTTCGGCGGCTTCACCGGTTTACCTGGCGTACACCGGTTAAAGCGATAAATTCAGACAGGAAAAACGGGGGAATAACCCCTTGGGCGACTTGCCGGTGTCGGGTAAAGTTTTAAATTTACCCCTCTTTTCCGGCCCTCACAAGGGCGCACCCGCGATCATGAATCTTGAATGGATGAAAAAGTATTTTTCGGAACTGTTTTTAAAGACCTGGCGCGAGAGTGAAGCCGGCCCGGCAGCCACCCTGGCCCGCGATGGCTCGCTGCCGGTCGAATACAGGATCATCGTCATCCTGGTCTATACCTCGGTGGGGATCACCATTACCAAGTACTTCGGCCATACCACCGACTTCCTCGACCAGGTGCTGGTAAACCCCAGCAAGTTCGACTGGTGGTACTGCTCCTTCTTTTTCGGAACCGATATCGGCAAGTTCCACAGCATGCTATACTGGGTGGGCATGATCATCCTCTTTTACCTGGTCTTCCCCGTGATGATCGTGAAGTTTGTCTTCAGGGACTGGCTCTCCGACTATGGGATCCGGCTGAAGGGCATACAAAAGGACTACCCCCTTTACCTGCTGATGCTGGCGATCATGCTGCCGCTGGTCTATATTGCCTCAGCAAACCCCTCCTTCCAGGAGCGCTATCCCCTGTTCCACCCGGCAAAGGAGCCCCTTTTCCCCCTGTTTTTCTGGTGGCAGCTGGCCTATTTCCTGCAGTTTTTTGCCATCGAGTTTTTCTTCAGGGGATTTATGCTGCACGGGCTGAAATACAGGTTCGGCTTTTATTCGATCTTCGTGATGACCATTCCCTATTGCCTGGTGCATGTAGGCAAGCCCTTTGCGGAGACCATGGCGGCCATCCTGGCGGGGATCATCCTGGGCACCCTGAGCCTGAAGAGCCGCTCGATCATCCTGGGGGTGCTGATCCACTATTCCGTGGCCATTTCGATGGATCTCTTCGCCCTTTGGCGGGAGGGCTGGTTCTGACATTGCCGGATTCCCGGAATATCTATTTTATAACGGTAATCTCTGTTTTTCCCGCGATCAGTTTTACATGACATTTGTCGTTCCCGATCACATAGGGGCTGTTGACCACCTCGGTGCTCCCTTTCATGCCATGAAATTCGAACCGGGTGCCGCCTTCGGCGGTCATACCCATCTTCCCGTCGGTAAAGAGCGTATAAATCCCATGGATCCTGTTGATGCTGTCGGTAAAGGGGTTCTCACCGGCGAAGTCGATGATCTCGCCGGTGGCTGTCTTCTTCATATAATAGCTGCTCAGCAGCACAGGGTTCGCGGCTGAATCCTTAACCGAGACAGTCAGCATGGTGTACACCTCGGTGCAGGCCGTCTGCTTGTTTTGCGTACAGGAAATGAGCGATACTAACAAAAACAGCAGGAGAACCGGTTGCCGGGGTGCCGGGTTGCAATGCTGCCCGGCCCGATTAACCCGTGTGCCAGGCAGATGACCTGCTTTTTGAAGGAATCTTTGTATTTTCATAATCTCCTGTTAATTTTTTCTGTTCCGCGGAACAGGGTTCCCCCATTATGGAAAAATAACGATTTGTAAAGGAATTTAGTATACTAATATTTCCCTTGTTACTGCAGTACTTATTCGTAATATAATGGTTATCTGTTAATAATTGTGATAATAAATATTTACCGGATGGATAGATAATATCCGCCGGCGAATTAATTATCTTTGTTTTGCTGAATCAGTACAATTAAGCATAAGGGATGAATTTTCGCGGATACAAATAAATATTCGCCATGAGTCGGATGGAGATTCGTTAGGGGTTATTATTTTTAAAGGCAACAGTTCTGAACACTTAGTAAAGGAGATATGTATTAAACTCGGCATGATTAATTTCTATGGTTTTAACATAAATAGTCGAATTTTTTCTAGTATAAACGTTATAACCATCCATTATGAAAAAATTTACACTTTCAGTGCTGTTACTCGGAATCGCTATATCGGGATTCCCTCAGTTTGTAGCAATGCCATTGGACTACCCTTGGGATACATCCGCATATTTGTCCTATTGGGTTTCAATTGTTGATCAAAACACCGTGTGGGTTGGTACTGCTCATCAACGGAATCAAGGTTACATAGCATATTCCAAGGCTGTCAGGACCACCGATGGAGGGAATTCCTGGCAATTTTATAATATCCCGGTCCCTGGCAACCCATGGATTCAGCATCTTTCTGCCTGGGACGAGAACATTTGCTATTACCTCTTCACCGACGGAACAACTTATGGCGGTGCGGTCTGGAAAACAACTAATGGTGGAGCATCCTGGTTGCAAAAGACCACCACCCAGTTTTCAGGAGGATGGGCCAACGTGATTCATTGTTTCTCAGCCGATACGGTCATGGCGATGGGTGATCCTACAGGAGGATATTTTGAAATCCAATTGACGTTTGATGGCGGTAATAACTGGACAAGGGTTTCGGCATCGGACATACCTGCTACATTGGACGGTGAAACAGGGACATCCGGAGAATACTGTACCGTAGGCAACTCCATCTGGTTCCCAACTTCAAAAGGAAGATGTTTCCGGTCGTCTGACAAGGGCCTACACTGGAACGTTTCGTCCGTGGCTAACGGGTACATCCGGATCAGTTTCAGTGATTCACAGAATGGCATCGCTTTTTTACCCGGTGTATCAACGGGCTATTATAAATCCTCTGACGGTGGTTCAAGTTGGACCCTGCATCCTGGGTCCATCAGTGCCTTTCTATACGGTTCTGCATCTCGCGTGCCGGGAATCGATAACGGATATGTTGTAACTTCATATGATACTGCCACCACCAGTGTGTATTTTACCCCTGATGCCTTTAATACCTTTATCAAGATAGATTCAAATATTCATAATTCCTCTTTCATCTATTTCAAAGATGCTTCGACAGGCTGGTTGGGCGGATCTTATAACCCAATTCACAACATCCATAAATATTTCGGTGTCCTTACATCCATTAAAGAAGTGAATAATTATAAAGAAAACATGCAGATCTTTCCCAATCCTAGTTCTGGTGAAGCGCTGGTTAAAGTCCCGCAAAACAGATTTTCCGTTAAAACAATTGTAAGGATAACGGACATGACTGGGAAAACAATTTCTGAGAGTGATTATGATACAAGGTCCGGATGGATAAAGCTAAATGCTGATGGTTATAAAAGCGGGCTATACTTGGTTGAACTTGTATCTGAAGATGGAAATGGTACAAGTCAGCGCTGGATTGTTCAACATTAACATATAGTTCAACAAACCACTGAAATTTATTTCAGGAAACTCTAAAAGTGCAACGATATCAAAACCGTATGAAAAAATTACTATTTGCTTTTCTCCTATTATCGGGTACCCTGTCCGGTCAGACAAAGAATTTCCTGTTTACATTAAAATATCAGGATTTTGGAAGAATTGATTTCTACATGACTTTTGTGATCAATACAAAAGACTCTTCATTTGTGGCATATTCAAATCCTGAAAGTATATATAATCTCATCCCTTTTCAAAAGCAAATATTATTGAAACTGATGGGAAAAGGGGAAAAGAGAGGGGCTGTAATTCACATTATCAACGGGAAAATTTCCCGGGATCATTTCGAAGGAAAGGCGGTTTCTTCAATCGGGAATTTTGATTTTTCAGCAGAAAATTTACATTCTGACAACCTAATTGGCACGTTTAAGAACAACCAGGTTCAATTGAACTTCACAGCCTCACCTGTTAAAACAATGGCCAAAGTTTCTGATTATGAGGAACTGTTTCAGATTTTACATCAAGAGGTAACGGATAAGATTTACGACCCCTCCATTTTGAAAAGAAAAGACTGGAGGAAATTTCTTAAAAACATGCACTCCACCCTGGATAAATCAATTGATGACCTGGACGTGCTGGTTGCCTATTTCTACAATGTGCCCGTGCTGAAAACATCGCATGTCTATCTTTCAAAGGCTGATCCAATGAAAGACATCTCCAACCCCGAAAATCCCAATTTTGAATTCAAACGGATTAATGAAACCGCCAGTATCATCACTTTTCACGGATTTTCGCTTGGAGATGTAAAGTCTGTGGATAGTTGCCTGGCCGCAATAAAAACACCCAATTTAATTGTCGATTTACGGGATTGTCCGGGCGGCGATTTTGCCTCCCTGCTTTTTGCATCTCATTTCATTAAAAAAGAAACCTATGTCGGTTATTTTTTGGGCAATAAATTTTATAAACAGGCGAGAGCCCTTCCCGCGAAAGATGAATTAACCAAACTGACACCCTTTGTTAAGGGTACCCTGGACGATTTTTTTGAAATCATTGACAGAGACGGGATCCTGGTTGGAAAGGTAGTCCCTTCGTCTCTTCAGCCGGATTGCAAAATGTATATGCTGGTTAATAAAAACACGGCAAGTGCCGCCGAACCACTGGCTTATTTTGTTAAGAGTAATGGAATCGGAACTTTAATTGGTGAAACAACCAGTGGGAAAATGCTTTCGGCAAAAAGCTTCAACATCTATAAAGATTGGTATTTCACGTTACCCTTGGCAAACTATTATACCATTGACAACAAAGAACTTGAACAAACCGGCGTAGCGCCTGACATTGAAACGAAATCTGAAGATGCAATGAAAAAAGTTATGGAAATCATTCAAAATTCAAGGTGATGGACTTAACTGCAACAGGGATAAGCGAAAATCTCCGGGTTGATGCTCACTGAAAAAGCCTGACACATTAATAAAACGCAACATGAGAACAATAAAAGGCATATTGATTATTCTTTGCTTTGTCCCTTTTTCATTGATAGCTCAGTGGCAATGGCAAAATCCTTTACCGCAAGGCAATCCCCTGCATTCGGTTTTTTTTGCAAATAACAACACCGGATATGCCGTTGGCGTTGCCGGTGCCATGATTAAAACAGGTGACGGAGGCTCGAGCTGGACCAGTTTACCATGTGTTACTGCAATGAACCTGTCTGCTGTTTATTTCACTGACGTCAATACAGGATATGCTGTTGGGGACAGCGGAATTATTTTAAAAACAATTGATGGAGGAAACTCCTGGGCTGGATTGTCAAGCGGTACGACATTGCCTTTAAACTCTGTTTTCTTTCCTGACAACAATACCGGTTATGTTGTAGGTGGTTCAAATAATATTAACAGCGGGGTTATTTTAAAAACTGTTGACGGAGGCAATACCTGGTCTGACCTCTCAAGTGGATTCATTTTTAAACCTTGCTTCAATGCTGTCTGTTTTACGGATGAGAACACCGGATACGCAGTCGGCGCTAAACATGATCCTTTGTTTGAATCAGGAGTTATTATGAAAACCGTCGATGGAGGAATATCCTGGACTCAGGTTCTCAACCCGGTTCTCCAGCTAAGATCAGTTTGCTTTCCTGATTCACAAAGGGGATATGCTGTGGGGCAGGGTCCCAATGGAGGCCTGGTATATAAAACCATTGACAGTGGCATGACATGGGATACCGTTTCAGTCGGCGTTAGTTGTTACCTGATGTCAGTGTTTTTCACAGATGCTGCGACAGGTTATGTTGCCGGGTTCGGTATTTCAGGGAACGGGGTAATATTTAAAACGGTCAATGGCGGCAACAGTTGGTCGTCATTGCCTGTGGGTTCATCAGAAGAGCTGTATTCAGTATGTTTTTCGAATACCAGCAAAGGATGTGCCGTCGGGGGCTCCTGGGCAGGAACTATTGTTCAATCAAATGATGGAGGGATTACATGGGATCAATATCCCAGAGGGCACATTAATTCATTAAATGCCTGCTATTTTGTCACTTCCGAAACAGGCTATGCTGTTGGCGATTATAACCCTGTAAATAACAGCCTGAACATCATTTTAAAAACCATCAATGGCGGGATCACCTGGGATTCCTTATCAATTGGAACAACCGCCCGGTTATTTTCGGTGTTTTTTACTGATGCCAATACGGGTTATGTGGTTGGTCAGTCCGGAACGATCTATAAAACCGTGAATGGAGGGATAACCTGGGATTCTTTATCGGGCGGGATAACAAGAAATTATTATTCGGTTTATTTTACAGACATGAGCACCGGTTTCGTGGCCGGAACCGATTTGAGTGTAAGTAAAGGTGTCATATTGAAAACCGTTAACGGGGGCCTATCCTGGATTGAGGTCTCAAACACAACGTCCTATGACCTGAGATCAATTTTCTTCCCAAATGCTGTTTACGGATATGCTGTCGGTCAAAATGGCACCATCTTAAAATCCACAGATGGCGGTAATACTTGGGGAATCATTCAGGGCGGTACCAATAAAGATCTTCAATCAGTGTATTTCATTGATCAGAATAAGGGATATGTCGTTGGTACATCAGGTACAATACTTAAAACCCTGGACGGAGGTTCATCCTGGAACGCTTTACCCAGCGGGACAGCAAAAAATTTACGATCAGTGTTTTTTATTGACGGGAATACCGGATACAGTGTCGGCGATGCCGGAATCATTATAAAAACCATCGATGGCGGTACTTCCTGGTCGCAGCTTTTAAGTGGTGCAGCAAGCATCCTGTTATCGGTACGTTTCATCAGTGACAGCGTAGGATACGTTGCAGGGAGTGATGGAACAATCCTTAAGACAACAAACGGCGGAGGATTCCCGGTTGGTTTAGGTAGTTCACAAACGCAATTGACTCCGTTCCAGATATATCCTAATCCATGTTCAGCGAAAGTTAAGGTTTCCTTCATGCTGGATAAGATGAATGATGTTTCAGTGAAGATCTATCGTTTGACCGGGGAGATTATCTCTTCAAAGGAAATGTTGAAAATGCCGGCCGGGATGTACGAACTGCCACTTGATCTGTCTGGATTTACACCAGGGGTTTATTTATGCAGTTTTCAGGTAAATGAGTTTGTCCAGATGAAAAAGATTGTTGTGATTCATTAACAAATATTTAGTCAATCGGATAATATGGCAACAATTTCAACAGACACTATCAAGCCAGCAGCCGATCATGAGGGGAAGGCTCATTATTAAAGGTTTTGATTACCATTAATTGCACGGTTAATGACGAAAAGAATCATTTTAATATTACCCATTCTGTTCTTTCTAAATTGTTCAGTTCAGGAGAAAAGAGCTGTTCAAACAGGTAAATATTCTTATATCAAATGGACACAACTTGAAGTGGCATGGTTAAGTGTTACAAAAGGCATTCATCATTTCTTTGTAGGTTCAGAATTAATTTTAAACCCTGATTCAACTTTTAATTATAAAACGTGTGGTAATCTAATGACTGGGTATTGGAAATGTAAGAATGATTCATTGCTGTTGCTTGCAAAGACAAACAGATGGAGATCTGATAGTTTAAATAAATACGGGTATCATGGGAAATGGCCCAAAGTACCGGCAAAACCCTTTGTCCTGGTGAATAAAGTGAAATATCTTGAACTTATTGAAACATTTGATAATGGAGAAAAAGGAATTCAAAGATTAAAATTTACCGTCCCCTGACATACCGTTAACCACGAAAACCAGTGTGTTATTATTTTACAAATGCTTACCTTTGACGCGGTTACGGTCCAAAGAGTGCCCCAACATTACCCGGGTATGCCTGATGCCATAACAACATTTAAAATTCAAAATCTCAAACGTTAAAAATACAAACATGCCCATCACTGAAGAATCGAGGAAATTAATTTTCAACAAGTTGAAAAAGAATTTGGAAAAACACACTCCACCTTTGGTGGTCAGCATTGATTCACCCGATATTTCGTATGAGATTATGGGCAACAAGCCGGTTCCATATGGATACGATAAAAAGATGGTGCCCGGCATGTTTTTCGCCCAGATAGCCCAACGAAAGGACAGTGTTACATTGCATTTCTTCCCCATCTATATGGATGTAAAAATGAAAGAGGTTGCCCCTTCGCTCATGAAATGTTTGAAGGGAAAAACATGTTTTCATTTTAATAAAGAAGAACAAATTAACGAAGCCGAATTAAGTTTGCTGCTGGAGAAGGGTATTGTTGCCTGGGAAAAACTGGGATATATGAAATAAATACCGGATTCCCGGGAATGGGATCTGTTGAGAATAATGAAAAATAAAGCAGGTCATTACAGGCCGTTGATCTGACAAAAGGCGACTTCCGGGATCAGAAATCAGGGGTTTGAATTGTCTCTGTTGATTTACCATAATTCCATGATAAAAGTGAAACTATGGAGTAATTGTTGACAATTTGTTACCCGTTATAATGAAAAAGAGGCTGTCTCAAAAGTCACGAGGCAGCCTCTTTTATTCGTACTGGAGGTCGAGTGCGAAGTCAAATATGCGCTCTATTGGAGCAAAATTTAACTTTTGAGTCAACCTCTTTTTGTAGCCCCGGCAGGACTATGTTTATGGCAACCCCTGGCTTCAATTTGCATCTACTGCGCTTAAAGACAATACGATAACCTTTCTTGTAAAGACAAATTCCGTCACCAAATGACAGGCAAAGTCAGCTTTGTTGTACCCATTGTTGTACCCATCGAAAGTATTTATAAATTTGTAATACCTTTATTTTATGGCATCTATAAAAGTAATATTACGAACCAGCAAGAAGAACGGTAAGGGGGAATGTCCTCTGTACCTTCGATTAATCAGGCATCGCAAAGCCAACTTTGTTTCCATCGGATTATACATTCAGGAATCTGACTGGGAACCGATTACATGTAAAGTTAAAAAATCGCATAGAAATTCTGGCAGATTAAATGCATTTATTGCACAGAAGGTTGCGGATGCAGAAGCTATTGTTATTGATAATCAAACAAAAGTAAATACTGTATCCTCAAAGAAGCTTAAAGAAAAAATTGTCGGGATTGAACCAGTTAATTTCTTTGATTACTCAAACAGATATGTTGACACTCTGTTGAACGGACATCAAATTGCAACATATAAACGGGCTAAGGCTGTAATTCAGAAGTTGAAGGATTATAATGAAAGTAAACCACTTTACCTTGGGGACATTACACATACTTATTTGCAAGATTTTGAGCAATATTGCATTACTGAATTTGAAAACCGACCAAACACAATTCATGGTAACCTTAGAATCATCAGGAAGATAATAAATGATGCCATAAGAGATGATAAAATGTCCCGTGATGATAACCCCTTCCTTAAACTGACATTGAAGACTGAGACCTCCAAACGAAATTATTTGTTGGAGGAAGAGGTAAAAGAAATGGAAAAACTTAATCTCTCTGCAACCCCAGGTTATCAACATACTAGAGATATGTTTGTATTCGCGTGTTATGCAGGAGGAGTCAGGATTTCTGACTTACTGGTACTTCAATGGAAGGATATAGTTGATGGCCGGCTGGTGATCCGTATGAAGAAGACAGGTGGTACACAGATGGTAAAACTACCTCAAAAAGCTCTGGACATTCTTGCAGGGTATCGTACTGATGAATCAAAACCTGACAACTTTGTATTTCCATACGTCACCTGTAAAGAAGACATAGATACACCAATGAAACTGCACAACTATGTTGGGAAAAAGACAGCCTTATGCAATAAAAATCTTAAGGAGATTGCTTCTAAGGTGGAAAATACGCACATATTGACCCCCTCTATACGTTTTAAGTTGACCCCCTGATT
>JBAXOB010000042.1:0-43057 GCA_037133475.1 Bacteroidota bacterium | reverse complement strand
AAAGAAATCAGGGATCTTTATGGGGTAAAGCACATTACAATCTACCATTTGGCGGAATACCTTGGTATTACACCAAAGCACCTCGCTTCATACTGGGTGTATGAAGCAAGCAAACCAGATGGAGAAAAGATTGAATTTCCCCCATTAAAGACAAAAAAGGACAAATTGGGTCAAGACATGTAAAGAATGGAACAGCATTTTCTCAATCTCATTCATACCTGTACTTTTGTGAATAAATAGACAATGCCCAAGAAACTCGAAATACTGCCTGGACTTAAGAATTCCCGATCCCGAAAACAGGTTAAAAAGCTAATGAAACTGCCTAAGATTGTTCTGGCTGAACTTGTTCAGAATTACGAGGCTTGTTTTCGAGAGGTTTCGCAAAAGCACTGATCATCTGTTCTTTCATTATTTGCTTTTCCAATCTTGCATAAATCAGTGTCGTTTCAATTTTATTGTGGCCAAGGATGCTCGATATTGTGGTGATTGGCACTCCCTTTCTCAACATCCAGGTTGCAGCAGTATGGCGGAGCACATAAGTTGATAATTCCTTTGAGATACCACACCTTGCAGCCAGTAGTTTAAGGTCTCGGTTATATGCCCACAGATCCCTGCATGGTATTAATTTATCATGTCCTGCATACCGGTCAATGATCTCCACAGCTTCAGGCAGAAGGTATATGGTATACATCTCTCCGGACTTTTTTCTCAAACCTTCGAGCCAAACATCTGATCCGTCTCTACGTAAGTTATTTTTGGTGAGCTGTTCAAGATCTTTATGGGTTATCCCTGTAAAAAGTTGGAAAACCGCACAATCTCTTGTAACTGATGCTGGTTTTTTTATCAATGCTTCAATCTCATTGTCGTCCAAACGCGTTCTAATCTTATGCTTTCCTTTTACACTATTGAAATTAAGATAAGGATTGGAATAGTAATCTATGATTTGTGCCTTGGTTGCCATATTGATGTAGCATTTTACCACCTGATGATGTTTGTACCTGGATGGCTGTGCTTTTAATTCCTTTGAAATGAACTGGTCAAAGGAAACAATATTAAGATAGGTTAAATCTGTAAATCGTATAATGCCATGTTTCTCCAGCCTGTCTGCTACTCTTAAATGCAGGCTTCTGGTGCCATTAGTAATATTTTTCCTGGCAGCTGCCTGAACACGCATGAAGGCCACAAATGATCCGGCATCTACTACCTCCAGAGCTATATTTACTTCATTTGCAGTGAGTCTTATGTTTTTTTCAATCAGGGTAAGTTCATGCGCCCTGATCTTTGCAATTTTTTCTGCAATCTGATTATTGAGACGTGTAGCAAATGGGCCTGTTATCTGTCTTTGTTTTGCATCCCACTCTGATGCTGTCACCTTTAATCCTGTGCCAACATACTTTTGTTTTCCATCAGGTAAAAGAATTTCAATCTGTACCAGTGCAGCACCTAGTTGGCCCTTTCGGTTCCAAACAATCTTGTAAGTAGCGTAGTTTCTCATGGTATTATTTCGGTATTAGATTGGTATTAGAAATAATGCAATATTGCATATTATTTAAAATTAATTAGTGAACTCATAAAATAATAACATGCTTTGAAACCCTTGTCAATATTGATACTACACTGCAAATCAGACAATAAAAAAAGGAGACCGTTAAGCCTCCTTAGGTGATTTTGCGGACCGGACGGGACTCGAACCCGCGACCTCCGCCGTGACAGGGCGGCATTCTAACCAGCTGAACTACCGATCCTCGAATGTGCTGCAAAAGTAACCTATTTTTTCCATTCCACCAACATCTTTTAAAAATCTTTCTCAAATGCCCCGCTTATGGTCACGGCATGACACGAAACCCGCAGCAGCGCTGCCTCGCGGAGCCACTGAGCCGTACGGAATCTGCTGTTGGAGGCATCAATAATAACCCCGCGCGGACGAAAAACCTTCATGATGTCGGCCATAGGCAGGTTAGGATTGCCTGAAATGACGAGGTAATCCACGCATATCTGCCCGTTAAATCCCTTTGGAGGCGGTTTGCCCAGGATGGCAATACGGCATTTTCCTGCCTGGATAAACCTTCCCAGGTGGATCACCGGCATAAAAGCGGCCCGTGCCGGCCTGTCGGGGTGTGATCGCCCGATCCAGTAATCCCGGTGAAGCCGGATACCGTGTGCGCTGAAATCGGCATGGATGATATCGCTGCAGATTTTCCGCGACCCGTCGCTCATCCCCGGCAGATGATCACCGAAAACCAAGGCCCTGTCCTGGCAGCTGACCTCGTATAGCGCTGCGTGCGGAATGTTGAACACCAGCAGCCGCCGCGAATGGAGCCGTTCCAGCTTCGTTGCCGCCAGCGAACCATTCAGCAGCAGCGCGGCAACGAGCAGGATCCAGAGCCAGGCCGTGACCCGGCGGGTAAAAAAGAGGAACCCGGCAAGGATGACTGCGTAGAGCAGCAGCATCTCAGGGAGCGAAATAAAGATTCCCCGGATGACCGACCCGGGCAGTTCTTCGATAAAATGGATCGACGAATTCAACAGCCAGACCAGGAAGATCAGCACTTTGGCGGTGAAGATCCCCAAAAACGGGATATTCCCAACCGCCAGCACCACGATACCGAAATAGATGATCAGGCTCGACAGGGGAACGACGAAGATATTGGTCACCATAAAATAGACGGGGAACTGGTGAAAGGTAAAAAGGGTGATGGGCATGGTGGCCAGCTGGGCGGCCAGCGATACCGCCACGATCGACCATACCTTGTCGGGAAGCCAGGAGGAGGTTACATAGAGGTCGTAAATGGGTTTATAGAGGACGACGATGCCCATTACCGCCAGGTACGACAGCTGGAAACCTACGTCGGTGATCAGGAGGGGATCGATGGCAAGGAGCAGGATGACGGAAGCCGCAACGATGTTGAACATGTCGGGCGAGCGCCCCATCTGTCTTCCCAGGATCGGCAGGCTCAGCATGGCCGCCGACCGCAGCACGGCAGGCGACATCCCCGTGAGCAGGGCGTAAAACCAGATAAAGAGGATCAGGATAAGGGTTTTCAGATACCTCCCGGCTTTGTTTCTCTTCAGGAACCCCAGTAAAAACTCCAGGAAAAGGTAGATGATCCCTACATGCATCCCCGATACCGACAGGATATGCATGGCTCCCGTGGCGGCATAATCATTGCGCAGGCCGGCATCAATTTCATCCACATAACCCAGCAGCAGGGCAGCGGCCACGGCAAACTCGCGCCCCTGCATCCTGTTTTCGCGCAACAGGCCAAGCAACCGCTCGCGCAGCCTGAATGCCATACGGGCGGGAATTCCGGCAGGTGTGATCCCGATAGTCCGCCAGCCATGCTCCCCGGCAAATACCCTGTGTGTGATCCCCTGGTTTTGAAGGTAAGCAGCATAGTTGAAAGAATGGGGATTTGAATTGTCGGTGATCGCGGTAAATCCGGCACGTAAAAGCAGGTAATCGCCGTACTGCAGCAAACATCCCTTTGGGGGAAGCTTCAGGTAACCTAAAGCGCGCCCGCAGGTGCGCACCCAACGTCCCGACTGTCGGCGATACCTGACCTCCAGTATTGCCTTCACCGGCGACCGGTTCATGGCCGGAGGTTCGCCGAGGGTCACCAGGTAGGTTCCGCCGGGATGCAGGCTGAAATGGGCAGGGTCGCTTGCTGCAGCATGCTGGCATGAGATTTCAAAACCTGCAGCCAGGAAAAAGCCATTGATCAGCAGCCCGGCAATCCACCGGTACCGGTAACCGGAAACCGTCAGCAGTATAATCCTGGCGGCAACCACCAGGGTTACCAGGGCGGGAAGAGCCAGCAATGGCTTACAGGCTGCGCCGGAAGCTGTTCCGATGATGATCCCTGCCAGGAAGGGGAACAACAGCCTCAGGAGCGGGTAGGGTCTCCAGGAGTTCATCGCATATTACCATGTTTCTATACGTTTAATCGGTTTAGAAACTAAAAGGTAATATGGAATCAGTCACAAAATTTCAACAAATAGCTTTTTGCCTTTTCCGAGCCCTTTTCCGAGGCAAGTTTCCAGTCCTCGCAGGCCCCGGTCTTATCGGAAAGGTAATGCTTGGCCACGCCGCGGTTGGCGAGCGCTTCCGCATCCCCGGGACTCCACTCCAGTATCTTGTCATACTCATCGAGGGCCTCCCTGTAATCTTTGAGGTAAAGGTAGGCCAGTGCCAGGTTCATCCTCGTGTTGGTATCGGCAGGGGCCAGGGCCTTGGCAACCGAGAAATCGGCGACGGCCTCCAGGTAGCTGCCCTCGGCCGCCTTGGCGGCGCCGCGGCTGGAATAGTATTCGTATTGCGACGAGTCCAGCTTGATTGACTGGTCGAAATCCTGGATGGCCCCACTGAGATCGTTGAGGTTGAACCGGCTTAACCCCCTGTTGTAGTAGGCCTCCGTAAAATCGGGCTTGTATTGCAGGGCGCGGCTGAAATCCTTGATTGCCTCGGCATATTCGCCCATGTCATACTTTGCCAGCCCACAGTTGTGATACGCCTCCGTATAGTTTGCCTTCAGCAGGATCGCCTTTTCATAATCCCGGATGGCATCCTTGTGGTCCTGCAGGTAATCCTTTGCCAGCCCGCGGTTATAGTATGGCTCCGCCAGGGAGGGCCTGAGCAGGGTTACTTTGCTGAAGTCGCGGATGGCCCCCTTGTAGTCCTTAAGCTGGCTGCGTACCAGTCCCCTGTTGAAATAGGGCTCAGCTACCGTGGTATCCGCTTCAACCGCATGGTTCAGCTCTTTGAGCGCCTCCTTCAGGTCGCCCAGTTTGGCCTTGAGAATGCCCGATTCGAGCAGATCCTTCTGTGCCGTCTTCTGTGCGAACACCATCAAGGGAAAAGCCAGTAAGACCAGTAAAAACAAACGGGGCAGGGGAAGGAAAAATCTCATGGAACCATACAGGACAACCACCCGGAATTATTTACAATATTTGATGATCAGCTCGCGGGTGGCTTCGAGACCGTTCGCGTAGGCCACCTGCCAGTCGGCGCATGCACCTTCCTGGTCGCCCATCACCTGTTTTACCCGCCCCCGGCTGTTGTAGGCATCGGCATACTTGCCGTCGATGCTGATGGCTTTGTCAAAATCGGCCAGCGCCGACTTGTAGTCCTTCAGCATGGCATAAGCTCCGCCCCGGTTGTTGTAAGCCGTTGCATTCTTGGGGTCGAGTTTGATCGCCTCATTGCAATCCTCGAGGGCCCCCTTGTAATCCTGGAGGATATGGCGCATCATCCCGCGGTTGGTATAGATGTCGGTAAATTTAGGGTCAAGCTTCACGACCATGTCATAGTTCATCAGCGCCGTTTTGTAATCCTGCTCCATATAGGCCAGCGCGGCCCGTATGTTAAAGGCAATGACATTGGTGCGGTCCTTCTCAAGGAACATATCCAGATCCGCCTTGGCATCCTTGTAATTCCCCTTCTGGTAGTAACTTACCCCCCTGATGAAATAGGCCAGCCCCATCATGGGGCGAAGTTTCAGCGCTTCGCCGGCATCTGAAATGGCGGCGTCGTAATTACTCAGCATCTGGTAAGCCCAGCCACGTCTGACATAAGTGCCGGCGTTTTTGGACAGTTCGATCGACTTGGTATAATCGGCAATGGCGCCGTGATAATCGGCCGCCTGACCCTTTTTTGACCCTGACACGAAAAGGTCCCTGGCCTTGGTATCGTTCTCCGTCATTGTCCTGGGCGGCGCTACAGGTTTATTATAAAAATTATCTTTCGAAAAGAGATTCATCTCCTTCAGGTCGGGACTGGTCGCGGCAGGAGTCGCCTGCTTCTGGGCCGGTGCCTTTTGCGGTCCCTTGGTAGTCTTTGCCGGTGTTCCTTTTGCCGGGGCGGTTTTATCAGGTGCAGTCTGGGTAAAACCACAGGTAAAGAAAATTGAAAAGAGTAAGAAAAGGGTAATTTTTGCGTAATTCATAGCAGGAATTTTAATTTAGAAAATAACTCATTTTTCGTCAAGATATTGTATCATCAACCGGGCAGCCCTTTCGGAAGCGCCGCGGCCGCCAAGCTGCTGTTTCAGCACGCGGTAACCATCCTTTATGTTTTGCCGCACTGTTCCCGGTTCCAGGATCGCCCTCAGCTCCCTGGCAAGGTTTTCGCGGGTCAGCTCATCCTGGATCAGTTCGGGAACCAGCAGCCTGTCGGAAATCAGGTTTACCAGTGAGATATAGTTGACATGAACGATCCTGCGGGCGATCAGGTAAGAGAGATAATTCCCCTTGTAACAAACCACCTGGGGCACCTCCATCAGGGCTGTTTCAAGGGTAGCCGTACCCGAAGTCACCAGCGCCGCCTCCGAATGGCGCAGCAGGTCATAGGTCTGGTTGACCACCACCGCCACGCCGGTATCGCGCAGTATCCCTGAATAAAAGTCACGGGCAATGGAGGGGGCACCGGCCACCACGAACTGGTAGCCGGGAAATTCCGACCTGGCGCTGGTCATGATCTCCAGCATCTTTTGGATCTCCATGGTCCGGCTGCCCGGCAGCAACGCCACCAGCGGCTTGTCGGGAAGCTGGTTGGCCTGCAGAAATTCCTGCCGGCCCTGCAGCTTCATATCTTCGTTGATCACATCCAGCAGCGGATGGCCGACATAATCTACCTTATAGTCATACTTACCGTAAAACTTCTCCTCGAAGGGCAGGATCACGAACATCTTCTCCACCCAGCGTTTTATATTGACAACCCGCGACGAACGCCAGGCCCAGAGCTGCGGGGAGATATAATAAAACACGCGGAATCCCTGCCGGGTGGCGAATTTGGCAACCCGCATGTTGAACCCGGGATAGTCGACCAGGATCAGTACATCGGGCTTATAAGCCATGATATCCGCTTCACAAAAGGAGAAGTTCCTCATAATCGTCGGCAGGTGGGCAACCACTTCTGCAAATCCCATAAAGGCGAGGTCGCGGTAATGTTTTACCAGCAGTCCTCCCCGGGCCTGCATCTTATCCCCGCCCCAGCAGCGGAAATCAGCCATTTTATCCAGTAGCGCGATCTCCCGCATGAGGTTCGAGGCATGGAGGTCGCCCGAGGCTTCGCCGGCGATGATGTAGTAACGCATTAAAAACGATTCTTCAGGATTTCCATGGCCTTGTAGGCCGTAAAGTCAAACTGGGCCGGAACAACGGCAAGGTAGTTGTTCTCCATGGCCCACTGGTCGGTATCTTCGGTGTGCTCGATCTTTACGAAATCGCCCTTCATCCAGTAATATTCCCGGCCATGGGGATCCTCGCGCTCATCAAAATCCTCCTGCCATGTACCCTCAGCCTGTCGGCAAACCCTGATACCCCTGATATCCCCTTCGGGAACTGCAGGGATGTTTACATTCAGGCATACCCCTATGGGCAAGCCCTTGTCAACCACGGAGGCGACGATGGTACGGATAAATTTCCCGGCGGCCCCGAAATCGGCATGCGGGCTGTAACTGTCGAGGGAAAACCCTACCGATGGCACGCCAGCCATGGCCCCTTCGAGCACGGCAGCCATCGTTCCCGAATAGAGGATATTGATGGAGGCGTTGTTGCCATGGTTGATTCCCGAAAACAGGAAGTCGGGCCGGCGTTTCATCACGATCTTAAAGGCCAGTTTGACACAGTCGGCAGGGGTGCCCGTACAGGAATATTCTTCGTAATCATCCTCCTTTACGATAAGCTCCAACCTCAACGGATGGGCAATGGTTACCGCGTGCGCGGTGCCCGACTGCGGGCGGTCGGGGGCTACCACCACCAGTTTGCCGAAGGGTTTGCAATATTGAATCAATGCCCTGATACCCGGGGCCCTCACACCATCGTCGTTGGTAATTAAAATCAGCGGTTTCTCCCCCATTTGCTATAATTTTCACCGGTTTAAAAAGTTCTTCAAAATTAGGAATAAATCCAGTAGCTTTGAGCCGATCAAACACAAAATCACAACCATGTCCCGTACCCTGATCATCCTGCTGTTATGGATCCCGCTGCTGCTGCCGGCACAAAACCTGGTGAAAAACCCCGGCTTCGAAATAAAAAACGGCTGTCCCGATCAACCCGGCCAGGTAAGCCTTGCCCGTTTCTGGATAAGCCCCAACACCGGCACGCCCGACTATTTCAATGAATGCAGCCCCGGGCTCGACTATGGCACCGAATTCAACAAAAAGGGAGGCCGGCTGCCCCATTCGGGACATGGCTATGCCGGCATGCAGTTTTACCTGCTGAACCATAATGAATTCTATGAGTACATCCAGACCGTACTGGATACCACACTGACAGCAGGCCATCTTTATTGCGTAAGCGCCTGGGTGAGCCTGGGAAAGTCGACCTACGGCATCCGGCAACTTGGCGCCCTGCTTTCGGCCACCGAGATCAAAGAGTCGGGATCCCACAAGATGAAGCTGCCTGCCGTCCCGCTGGGCAACGGGAAGTACCTGCTGGACCAGGACCAGTGGATGTGTATCAAGGGCGTTTACAAAGCCAGAGGCAATGAGAAACTGCTCACCATCGGCGACTTTACCCCCGGCGACAGCTTCTGGAATATCGCGACCCAGTCGCCAACCGACTCGCTCTTTAAATCAACCTACTATTTTATTGATGATGTCGCGGTGGAGGCCATACGCGATTCTAGTGAGTGCAGGTGCAGGTAGTTATGCTACACCGTAACAGTAATCGATTTCACCACAATAGGGTACATTAGAAGGATGAAAGTTCTTCGTAAAGTTCTTTCACCGGCAGCCCCATCACGTTGAAGAATGAGCCGTCGATCCTGCTGATACCCACATAGCCGATCCACTCCTGGACGCCATAGGCGCCTGCCTTGTCGAAAGGGCTGAAATTCAGGATATAATATTCGATCTCATCCGCAAGAAGTTCCCTGAAGGTAACCGACGACAGGACATGAAACGAACGGCGTTTGGTGGAAGAAACAAGGCATACCGCCGTGATCACGTCATGGGTGTTGCCCGAGAGTTTCCGCAGCATCTCAACGGCCCCGTCGTGACCGGCAGGTTTGCCAAGCACCTCGTTGCCTATATAGACGATCGTATCGGCCGTGATGACGATGGTGCGATCATCCAGCTGTGAGCGGTCAATGGCGGCGGCCTTCAGCTCAGCCAGGTAGACGGCAATCTCCTCCGGGCGCATCCCGTCGGGATAGACCTCATCCACATCGGGGATCATGATTTCAAAATCGATCCCCAGCTCTTTCAGCAGGTATTGCCGGCGGGGCGACTGCGACGCCAGGATGATGCGTTTTCCGTTCAGGATGCGGTTCATCATGCAGGATTCATTGTTTTGTTTGATAATTTGTTGTGGTTCATAAGAATCTTCATCCCTAATTTACACTTTAAAATTAACCACAATGGCCACCATGATTTACACAATGTACACCATGACTTTCTTTGTGTACATTGTGCTTTCATCGTGTCATGGCGGTTAAAATTGATCCGGATTTTGAATAATAAACAACCTCTTGGATGAATCAAAAAAAAACAAGCAGAGACTCCGCCAACTAAAAGCTAAACTGAGATATAGATTATCTCGAGCGACATGATTCCCGCCACCATGATCAGTTTGCAGAGGCTGCTGAGAAAATGGTAATCCTGTTTTTCGCGGGCCCGGAAGAGGGAGAGCAGCAGGTAAAAGGCGCCGGCCTGCACCGTTACCACGAAATACCAGAAGACCATCATCAGCCCAAGCCTGTAAAGGATAAACTGGGCATACGCCAGGAGCAGGATGGTCGCCACGATGACAGCCGCCACAATGTAACGCGTATATTGCATGCCCGCCACCACCGGCAGGGTCCTGCACCCGAAGAGGGTATCCCCCTCGGTATCTTCCATATCCTTGACAATCTCACGGATCATCGACACCAGGAAGGCGAAAATGGCATATCCCAGGAATATCGAATTGGTGGAACGGATATAGGGCAGTGCATCGCCAAACGAAAGGGCATGGATCCTGAGCCAGAAGAATTCAAAAAGCCACACGATCAGGATCACAAAGGATGAAAGGGCGGCAACCAGGAAGTTTCCCCAGAAAAAGACCCGCTTGTATTTTGCCGAATAGATCCAGAGCACGCCCGAAAGGAAGGGGAAGATGAGTCCGAAACTCACCGCCTTTACACGCCATGAAAGGTAAAAGCCGATGAACATGGCCAGCACGTTCAGCAGGATATGCAGCTTTATGGCGCCCCGCGCCGAGATCAGCCGGTTTACCACCAGTTTGTCGGGCCGGTTGACACTGTCGATCTTCACATCAAAATAGTCGTTGATCACATATCCGCCGATGGCGATGAGCACCGTGGCCGCCACCAGCGCAATAAAGTCTGCAAGGGCGGTACCGGTGTCCTGGTTCCGTGAATAGATCAGCGGCACCAGGATACAATACCGCAGTAAAACCTGGGTCAGGATGATGATCAGTATATTCGGCAGCCTGACGAGCTGCCCCACAGCTTTCAGCTTCTCAGCATTAAGGTTTATCCTGATCTTCTTTATCATATTCAGCATTTGTTTCTCCTGTTACCAATGGTAAGCATCATCATTCATCCACTTGCCCTGGACCTTCAGCACCTGTTCAATGACGTCGCGCACACACCCTTTGCCCCCGTTGAAATGGGAGATATATTTTGCAACCGACCTGATCTCTTCGGCAGCATCAGCCGGGCAGGTGGGCACCCCCGCCTCCCTCATCACCTCGTAGTCGGGGATATCATCGCCCATGTAAAGAACCTGTTCCGGTTTCAGATGGTTCGCCTTGAGGTAAGCACGAAAGGTCTCCTGTTTTTTTTCGATGCCAAGGAAGATGTCGGTGATCTGCAGCGCCTTCAGCCGGTGCATCATCGAATCGGACCTGGCGCCGGAAATAACGGCCACCCGGTAGCCCTTTTTCACGGCCAGTTGCAGCGCATAACCATCCTTCACGTTTGAAACCCGGTGGGCGTCGCCTTCATTGGTTGTTATTACGCTGCCGTCGGTCAGCACGCCGTCATAATCAAAAATGAAGGTGTTGATATGCTGCAGCAGCTCCTTATAATTTGCCATTTTCAGTTTTATATTTGATGATATTCCTGCTGATCACATTGTAGATTTCGAGATAATCGGGATGATCCTTCAGCAATTCGCGATGTTTATCAAGCACCTGTTGGTCGCCGCGGTAGGCGGGTCCTGTCTGGAAATGAAAGGGGTGCCCGTGTTTTACATTCTCGGCAGTTTGTGCGATGAGCGGTTTCAGCAAGTCGAAGGTGATCCCCTGCGACCCGAGCAACTCTTCGGCAACCGTATTCATGAAGTTGGTGAAGTTTGATGCAAAAACAGCTGCCACGTGCAATCGTTTGCGCTGGTCGCTGTCGATAAAATAGACATTATCCGTCACTTTGCGGGCAAGTTCCTCAAGCTGCAGCCGGCCGCTCACCCTATTTGCCTCCAGGCACACGGGGATGCCGCGAAAACCGGCCGAGCGGGAGGTGGAGAAGGTCTGCAACGGGTAAAAGACCCCGAAACTGCCGGAGGCCTGCGACAATAGCTCCATCTCCATGGTTCCTGAGGTGTGAACAACCAGGTTGTCATCCAGTTTCAGCAAGGCAGCCAACGGGGCAATGGCGTTATCGGCAACGGCAAAGATATACAGGTCGGCCGACCGGCTCACGGCACTGATGTCGCCAATATAGGCTGCGCCAAGCCTTGCAGCAAGATCACGTCCTCTCTCCGGGGTGCGGTTATACAATTCAACTACCCGTATCCCCTGCCCAACCAGGGCCATTCCCAGGTGGGAAGCCACGTTCCCGGCACCAATCAAAACTACCTCTTCAATATTTCTGTTTTGCACCTGATGAAAATTTTGCTAAAAATACAAAGATATGATATTACCTTCGCACAATCTTTGCCAATAGCACCGTTATTCGATAAAACTGATTTACATGAAAAAAATCACATCCCTGCTGACCGGTATCCTCGTTATATGCGCTTTGAACGGATTCAGCCAGAACCGCTCCATCTTCTTCATCGAAAAACCCTTTTCGGAGCTGATGACGATGGCGAAAAGCCAGAACAAAATGATCTTCGTTGACGCCTATACCTCCTGGTGCGGCCCGTGCAAGTGGATGGCGGCTAATATGTTCACCAAGGACTCCGTGGCCGATTACTATAATAAAACCTTTATCTGCGCCCATTTCGACATGGAAAAGGGTGAGGGGCCGGAATTGGCAAGGACGTTCCAGGTGATGGCCTATCCCACCCTGCTCTTCATTAACGCGAACGGGGAACTTGTCCATAAACGTGTCGGCGCTGCCCAGCAGGTTCAGGATTATATCAGGATGGGGACGGATGCCCTGACACCGGGTGAAGGTTTTGTCGCATGCCTTAAAAAATTCCAGGATGGAAACCGCGATCCTGATTTTATGTTGAAATATTTCGACCGCCTCCAGGGAGCCTACATGCCGATAGATGAACCCCTGGCTCTCTATTTTTCAACGCAAAAGGAGACCGACCTGCTGAAAAGGTCCAACTGGCATATTATCTACCTCTATCTCTCCGATATCGGTTCAAAGGAGTTCACCTTTTTATTGGCCCACCGCAAAGAATATGCCAAAGCCTATACGCCCGATTCGGTCGACGCCAAGATCTACAGCATCTGCTTCCAGTCGCTGGTCGGGCTGGCCAGGGGCAGGACCTTCTCGGAAACAGCATTGAATGAGATGAAACAGAAGATCAGGGCAACTGGATATGAGGGTGGCGAAAAGGCCATCTTCGACGCGCAGCTCCAGATTTACCTTATGCGGGGAGATCAGCAGCAATACTTCGACCTGGTCACGGCTGACCTGGAAAAATATTATGGCGACGACCAGGGTAAACTAACGCTGATGGCATCAAATTTCGCGAAAATGACCACCGACAAGAAGTATCTCGAAAAGGGGGTTGAATGGGCGAAGAAAGCCATTGCCATCAAGAGTACGCCCGAGAATAACGATGCCTGTGCAAACCTGCTCTTCAAACTGGGGAATAAGGAGGATGCCATCAAATATGAGATGAAGGCGGTGGAAATCGCAACGAAGCTTCATCTTCCTGTTGCAGCCTATGAGGCCTCGCTGAAGAGGTTCAGGCAATAAAAAAACTGCAGGAGTCTCTTCCTGCAGTCGTTCAATTTCAGCTTTCTATAATCCGGCGTTGTAAGGCGCCTTTTAATGTCCGTTACCTAAGCCTGCGCCGTGGGGGTCGGGAAGTTAAAGGGGATCTCCCCTTCGGCATCCCTGATCTCACCATGCATGGCTTCATACTTGGCAACATTTTCCTTGAGGGCCTTGTATAACCGCTTTGCATGCTGCGGGGTAAGGATGATCCTGGATTTCACCTTGGCTTTGGGCACGCCCGGCATCATCTTCACAAAATCCACGATAAATTCGGCAGGAGAATGGGTGATGATGGCCAGGTTTGAATAGATACCCTCGCCCACTTCATCGGAAATCTCAATATTGAGCTGGTTGATCGGATTTTTTTTATCTGGTTGCATAATGATGGTTAGATTTAGTTTTCCTCTTTGGAAGCAAGCAGGATCTCGTATTCATCCTTACTGCCGACGATGAGGTTTTCATATTCACGTAAACCGGTGCCGGCAGGGATCAGGTGACCGACGATCACATTTTCCTTAAGCCCCATGAGCTCATCCTGGCGTGCGTTGATGGCAGCCTGGGTAAGCACCTTGGTGGTTTCCTGGAACGATGCGGCAGAGATCCAGCTCTTGGTCTGCAACGAGGCGCGGGTAATCCCCTGGAGAATCTGGAAAGCGGTAGCGGGTTTGGCATCGCGTGCCTCGACCAGTTTTTTGTCTTTCCGTTTCAGCATCGAGATCTCATCCCTCAGCTTGCGGGCGCTGATGATCTGTCCGGCCTTGAAGGTGGGCGAATCGCCCGGATCTTCCACGACCTTTTTGCCGTAAACCCAGTCGTTCTCATCCTGGAAATCGATCTTGTTGATCAACTCCCCTTCGAGGAACCTGGAGTCACCCGGGTCTTCCACCTCTACCTTGCGCATCATCTGGCGGACGATGGTTTCGAAATGCTTGTCATTGATCTTCACCCCCTGCAGCCGGTAAACCTCCTGGATTTCGTTCACGATATATTCCTGGACCTTCATCGGGCCCTTGATGGCAAGGATGTCGCTCGGGGTGAGGGCGCCGTCGGAAAGGGCGGTGCCGGCTCTTACATAGTCATTCTCCTGTGCCAGGATCTGCTTTGATGTGGGAACAAGATAACGTTTTTCTTCACCGGTCTTCGAGGTGATGATAACCTCGCGGTTGCCTCTTTTAAGTTTCTTGGCGAAAGATACGACGCCGTCGATTTCGGAAACCACGGCGGGATCCGACGGGTTGCGGGCCTCGAAAAGCTCGGTAACACGCGGCAAACCTCCTGTGATGTCACCGGCCTTGCCGATGGCACGAGGAATCTTCACCAGGATATCACCTGCCTTGATCTTGACGCCATCTTCGCAGTTTATATGCGATCCCACAGGGATATCATAGATCTTGATGATGTCGCCTGTCGACGACAGGATGTTGATGGCAGGGTTCTTGGCCTTCTGGCGTGACTCGATGACCACCTTTTCGTGGTAACCGGTCTGCTCGTCGGACTCGACCCTGAAGGTGACATTTTCAATAATGCTTTCAAAATTGGTCTTGCCGCCTACTTCAGAAAGGATAACGGCATTGTACGGATCCCAGTCGCTGATCAGCTGTCCCTTTTTCACCATGTCGCCGTTGCGGAAATACAAACGGGCGCCATAGGGAATGTGGGCGGAGGTGAGGGCGATACGGGTGTTCTGGTCAACGATCCTCATCTCTGCGGAACGGCCAATGACAATCTCGTAATTCTCACCAGCCTCTGTGGTATAGTCGACAGAGCGGAGTTCGTCGATTTCAAGGGCTCCCTCATATTTTGCCTCGATGCGCGAAGCGCTGGCGATGTTCACACCGGCAACACCACCGACGTGGAAGGTACGCAGGGTCAGCTGGGTTCCGGGTTCTCCGATACTCTGCGCCGCGATGACGCCGACCGCTTCACCTCTTTGTACCATACTGCCTGTGGCAAGGTTACGTCCGTAGCACTTGGCGCAAACGCCCTTTTTCGATTCACAGGTGAGAACCGACCTGATTTCGATGCCCTCCAGCGGGGAGCTGTCGATAACCTGGCCAATCTCTTCGGTGATCTCGCGGCCTGCTGCAATAATGAGCTCGCCGGTTTGCGGGTGATGAATGTCATGTAAAGAAACACGGCCAAGAATACGGTCGTACAACGATTCCACAACCTCTTCCGCCTTTTTCAATGCGGTGATGGTCAATCCGCGCAGGGTTCCGCAATCCTCTTCCGAGATGATCACATCCTGCGACACATCGACCAGACGACGGGTAAGGTACCCTGCATCAGCCGTCTTGAGGGCGGTATCGGCAAGACCCTTGCGGGCGCCGTGGGTTGAGATAAAATATTCAAGAACCGACAACCCCTCCTTGAAATTGGAAAGGATCGGGTTTTCGATGATCTCACCGCCGCCTGCGCCTGACTTCTGGGGTTTGGCCATAAGACCACGCATCCCTGAAAGCTGCCTGATCTGTTCCTTCGAACCACGGGCGCCTGAATCGAGCATCATATAGACGGGGTTGAAACCCTGTTTGTCTTTGGTAAGCTGGTTCATCAGCGCAACAGTCAACTGGGAGTTGGCATGGGTCCAGATGTCGATGATCTGGTTGTAACGCTCGTTGTTGGTGATGAAACCCTGGTTGTAGCTGTTCACAACCTCTTCCACTTCGAGCCTGGCATCGGCCACCAGCGATTCTTTGATCGCGGGAACGATGACATCGTCAAGGTTGAAGGATAAACCGCCCTGGAAGGCCATCTTGAACCCGAGATCCTTGATGTCGTCGAGGAACTTCGCCGTTTTCGCGGTGCCGGTCTTCTTCAGGATCATCCCGATGATGTCCCTGAGCGATTTCTTGGTCAGCAGCTGGTTGATATAACCATATTCTTCCGGAACCACCTGGTTGAACAATACGCGGCCAACGGTGGTATCAATGATTTTGGTAACCTTCTCGTCGTTCTCGTAGAAGGTATGCCTTACCTTGATGATGGCATGAAGATCGGCCACCTTTTCATTATAGGCAATGATCACCTCTTCGGGTGAGTAGAAGGTCATCCCCTCTCCCTTGATCTTGAGGGTTTCGTCGGTTTTGCGGGCCTTTGTCATATAGTAAAGGCCGAGGACCATGTCCTGCGACGGAACCGTTACCGGTGCGCCATTGGCAGGATTGAGAATATTGTGCGAGGCGAGCATCAGCAGCTGTGCCTCCAGGATGGCGGCATTTCCCAGGGGAACGTGCACCGCCATCTGGTCACCGTCGAAGTCGGCGTTGAAAGCCGTACATACAAGCGGGTGCAGCTGGATTGCCTTGCCTTCGATAAGTTTTGGCTGGAAGGCCTGGATACCAAGGCGGTGAAGCGTGGGAGCACGGTTTAACAATACCGGGTGCCCCTTGAGGATGTTTTCGAGGATATCCCAAACCACGGGATCCTTGCGGTCGACGATCTTTTTGGCCGATTTCACGGTTTTGACGATACCGCGTTCGAGCATCTTGCGGATGATGAACGGTTTGTACAGTTCGGAAGCCATCTCCTTCGGCAGCCCGCATTCGCTGAGTTTCAGCTCGGGGCCTACCACGATTACCGAACGGCCTGAGTAGTCGACACGTTTACCAAGGAGATTCTGACGGAACCGGCCCTGTTTCCCTTTCAGAGAGTCGGAGAGGGATTTCAGCGCCCGGTTGGATTCTGTTTTCACGGCGCTTGCCTTGCGGGAGTTGTCGAACAATGAATCGACTGCCTCCTGGAGCATGCGTTTTTCATTACGGAGGATGACATCCGGCGCCTTGATTTCGATCAGTCTTTTCAGACGGTTGTTACGGATGATCACGCGGCGGTAAAGGTCATTCAGGTCGGAGGTGGCAAAACGTCCGCCATCGAGGGGCACCAGTGGCCTTAACTCGGGCGGGATTACCGGGACAACCTTCACGATCATCCATTCGGGCCTGTTTTCCAGCCTTTTCTGCGCATCGCGGAACGATTCAAAGACCTGCAGGCGTTTCAGCGCTTCGGCCTTACGTTGCTGCGACGTTTCGGTGTTTGCCTTGTAGCGGAGATCGAACGATTCCTTATCCAGGTCAAGGCGGCTTAACAATTCAGCCAGCGCTTCGGCGCCCATCTTGGCGACGAACTTGCTGGGGTCGGAATCATCGAGGTACTGATTTTCCTGGGGGAGTTTGTCCATGATGTCGAAATACTCCTCTTCCGAAAGAAAGTCAAGGTAGTTGATCCCGTCATCCAGTTTGATCCCCGGATTGATAACAACGTATTTCTCGTAATAGATAATGGCCTCCAGCTTTTTCGTAGGGAGGCCGAGCAATGAACCAATTTTGTTGGGGAGTGAACGGAAAAACCAGATATGGGCGACGGGAACAACAAGCTGAATGTGGCCCATGCGCTCCCTTCTGACCTTTTTCTCGGTAACCTCAACGCCGCAGCGGTCGCAAACGATTCCCTTGTAGCGGATCCGTTTGTATTTCCCGCAATGGCATTCCCAGTCTTTAACGGGGCCAAAGATGCGTTCGCAGAACAGTCCATCACGTTCAGGCTTGTAGGTCCTGTAGTTGATGGTTTCAGGCTTTAACACTTCACCGCTCGACATCTCGAGGATCTTTTCCGGCGAAGCAAGACTTATGGTAATTCTTGAAAAGCTGCTGTTAATCTGACCGTCTTTTCTATAAGCCATACTTTTATATATTTCGATTGAAGATGAAAAAACAGAAAATTCACATACATACGGGCGAACTGTCGCCTGTGCGGTTAATCAAAGGTGAGGTTCAGACCCAGACCGCGCAGTTCATGCACGAGAACGTTGAACGATTCGGGAATTCCCGGAACCGGCATGGTTTCACCCTTTACGATGGTTTCGTATGCCTTGGCACGTCCGATCACATCATCTGATTTAACCGTCTGGATTTCCAGCAGGATATTGGCGGCGCCGAAGGCTTCGAGCGCCCAGACTTCCATCTCCCCGAAACGCTGGCCGCCGAACTGTGCCTTACCACCGAGCGGCTGCTGGGTGATCAGGGAGTAGGGCCCAATGGAACGGGCATGCATCTTGTCGTCGACCATGTGATGCAGCTTGAGCATGTAGATAAATCCTACCGTTGTCGGCTGATCAAAGCGCTGTCCCGACAAACCGTCGTACAGGTAAACCTTACCGTTCCTGGGTAAGCCGGCCTTTTCAAGATAGGCGTTGATCTGGTCGATCGAGGCGCCGTCAAAGATCGGGGTGTTGAAACGGAGGTTCAGCTTCTTGCCGGCCCAGCCGAGAATGGTCTCATAGATCTGTCCGAGGTTCATACGCGAAGGTACACCCAGGGGGTTTAACACCACGTCGACAGGGGTGCCGTCGATCAGGAACGGCATATCCTCTTCACGCTGGATACGGGCAACAATACCCTTGTTTCCATGGCGGCCGGCCATCTTGTCGCCAACCTTCAGCTTGCGCTTCTTGGCAATGTAAACCTTGGCCATCTGGACAATTCCGGCGGGAAGATCGTCACCCACAACCGCAACGAATTTCTTACGGTTATGAACGCCCATGATCTCCTTGAACTTGATGATATAGTTGTTGATAAGGATCTTGATCATGTCATTCTTATCCTTATCGGTGGTCCATTTGTTCGGATTGACGTTCAGGTAGTCGATCTCCATGAGGTTCTTGGTAAGGAACTTGGCGCCCTTGGCAATAACCTCCTGTTTGAAGTTATTGTAAACGCCCTGCGATACCTTGCCGCTAACCAGCACGTTGAGCTTGTCAACGAGCTTTACTTTGAGTTTTTCAACATCCTTGTGGTAATCGTCATCCAGCTTTTTGATATCATCTTTTTCCCTGGCCTTGGCCTTACGGTCTTTGATGATCCTGGAGAAGAGTTTTTTATCAATCACAACGCCCTTCATCGAAGGAGGCGCCTTCAGGGAGGCATCCTTTACATCGCCGGCTTTATCGCCGAAGATGGCACGCAGCAGTTTTTCCTCGGGGGTGGGATCGCTCTCCCCTTTGGGGGTGATCTTGCCGATGAGGATATCGCCTTCGCTCACCTCGGCGCCGATGCGGATAAGCCCGTTTTCATCGAGATCCTTGGTGGCTTCGGCGCTTACATTGGGAATGTCGTTGGTAAGTTCTTCGACGCCGCGTTTGGTGTCGCGCACTTCCAGCGTAAACTCCTCGATATGAATGGAGGTGAATATGTCTTCCTTTAATACCTTTTCAGAGATGACGATGGCATCTTCAAAGTTGTAACCTTTCCAGGGCATGAAGGCGACCATCAGGTTACGCCCGAGGGCGAGGGAACCATCTTTGGTCGCATAGCCTTCGCAAAGCACCATGCCCTTCGACACCTTGTCGCCCTTTCTGACGATGGGACGGAGGTTCACGCAGGTATTCTGGTTGGTACGGGCGAATTTGGTAAGGGTATAGCGTTTTGAATCATCATCGAAGCTCACCAGCCGGTCTTTGTCGTCGCGGGTGTACTTGATCACGATTTCGTTGGCATCCACAAATTCGACGATACCGTCGCCTTCGGCGTTGATCAGCACCCGTGAATCGTGGGCAACCCTGTCTTCAATGCCGGTGCCGACGATTGCAGCTTCGGGGTTGAGCAGGGGAACGGCCTGGCGCATCATGTTTGATCCCATGAGTGCCCGGTTGGCATCATCATGCTCCAGGAAAGGAATCAGCGATGAGGCGATCGAGGCAATCTGGTTGGGGGCAATATCGACAAGGTCGACCTTCGACTTGTCAATAATAGGATAATCGGCAAGATACCTTACCTTGACCTTCTCTTCGAGGAAATTACCAAGGTCATCCATCGGCGTGGTAGCCTGGCCAATGATCTTGTGTTCTTCTTCCTCGGCTGTAAGGTAGGTGGGTTCTTCCTCAATGGTAACGCGGTTTTCGATAATCTTGTGATAAGGAGTCTCAATGAAACCAAGCTTATCGATTTTGGCATAGACGCAAAGCGAGGAGATCAGACCGATGTTCGGGCCTTCAGGTGTTTCAATGGTGCAGAGACGACCGTAGTGGGTATAGTGAACGTCGCGTACCTCAAAGCCGGCACGTTCGCGCGACAAACCACCGGGCCCGAGGGCGGAGATACGGCGCTTGTGCGTGAGTTCCGACAAAGGGTTGGTCTGGTCCATGAACTGCGACAGCTGGTTGGTACCGAAAAAGGTGTTGATGACCGACGACAGTGTTTTGGCGTTGATCAGGTCCATCGGGGTAAAAACCTCGTTGTCACGTACATTCATACGTTCGCGGATGGTGCGTGACATACGCGAAAGGCCCACCCCGAACTGGTTATATAACTGTTCACCTACCGTTCTCACACGGCGGTTGCTTAAATGGTCGATATCATCAACTTCAGCCTTGGCATTGACGAGTTCGATCAGGTATTTTATAATGGAGATGATATCTTCCTTGGTCAGTACCTTGGTTTCAACGGGGGTGCTCAGGTTCAGTTTCCTGTTTATCCTGTAGCGGCCAACATCACCGAGGTCGTAACGTTTATCGGAAAAGAAGAGTTTTTCGATAATGCCGCGGGCAGTCTCCTCGTCGGGAGGTTCGGCATTACGCAGCTGGCGGTAGATGAATTCCACGGCCTCTTTTTCCGAGTTTGCAGGGTCTTTCTGCAGGGTATTGAAAATGATGGAATAGTCGGTGGCAAGAGATTCTTCGCGGTGAACCAGGATGGCTTTGATCCCGGCGTCGAGAATCTGGTCGATATGATCATTTTCGAGAATGGTTTCCCGCTCGATGATCACCTCGGTACGTTCGATGGAGACAACCTCTCCGGTATCTTCATCGACAAAATCCTCGATCCAGGCGCGCACTACGCGGGCGGCAAGTTTCGATCCGACAACCCTTTTAAGGGCTGCACGGCTGACCTTTATCTCCTGGGCCAGTCCGAAGATCTCGAGGATATCCTTATCTGTCTCAAACCCGATGGCACGCAGCAGGGTCGTGACCGGCAATTTCTTTTTCCGGTCGATGTATGCGTACATGACATTGTTAATGTCGGTAGTGAATTCGATCCATGACCCCTTGAAGGGGATAATACGGGCTGAATACAGCTGTGCGCCATTGGCATGGAAACTGGTACTGAAGAACACGCCGGGTGAACGGTGCAACTGAGAAACGACCACTCTTTCCGCGCCGTTTACCACGAAGGTGCCACGGGGGGTCATATAGGGGATCATGCCAAGATAGACATCCTGGATGATCGTTTCAAAGTCTTCGTGCTCCGGGTCGGTGCAATAAAGCTTCAGTTTGGCTTTTAAAGGAACGCTGTAGGTAAGTCCGCGTTCGATGCATTCCTCGATAGAGTATCGTGGAGGATCGATGAAATAATCCAGGAATTCCAGAACGAAGTTGTTCCGTGCATCGGAAATCGGGAAATTTTCAGCGAAAACCTTGTACAATCCCTCATTGACCCTGTTTTCAGGATTTGTCTCGAGTTGAAAAAAATCCTGAAATGATTTTACCTGAATGTCAAGAAAATCAGGATACTCAGCTTTTATCTTGGTAGATCCAAAGCGAATTCTTTCGGTTTTTTTTGAAGCCAAGGTTACTATGTTTTACTCCCGCAAGGCGGGAAGGGTTTGAAATTAATATTTATAAATAAGCCATAGACCTCTTCACAATGGAAGAGATCTATGACTTTATTACGGTATAAGAAGTAATCGTCTTATTTAATTTCAACCTCAGCACCTGCTTCTTTTAACTGACTCATCAAAGCGTTGGCTTCGTCTTTCGAAACGCCTTCTTTAATGGCTTTAGGAGCAGCATCAACTAATTCCTTTGCTTCTTTCAAACCAAGGCTGGTCAGTTCCTTCACTAATTTAACAACGGCCAACTTAGCCTGTCCTGCTGATTTGAGGATCACGTCAAATGTGCTCTTCTCTTCAGGTTCTGCGGCGGCGGAAGCGGCAGGAGCTGCTACAGCAACGGCGGCTGCTGCTGGTTCAATACCATATTCATCCTTCAGAATCTTTGCTAATTCGTTAACCTCTTTTACTGTCAAATTAACTAACTGTTCTGCAAAAGCTTTTAAATCTGCCATTTTTGTTACTATTTGTGTTCCTGTTTATCGGAACGGTTATTACTAAAATTATCTTCGTTGCTTATTGGTTATTCCGGTTTTTCAGACAAGGTCTTGACAAGGCCTGAAAGTGTGTTGCCACCCGACTGTAAGGCCGAGATAACATTCTTTGCAGGGGATTGTAACAGCCCGATCAGTTCACCGATCAATTCTAACCTTGACTTGATGCTTATCAGCGTATCGAGCTGATTATCGCCCAGGTAGATGCATTCTTCCACGTAGGCCCCTTTAAGAGAGGGTTTGGCCTGGGCTTTCCTGAATTCCTTGATCAGTTTGGCAGGTTCGTTGGCCGACTCCGAAAACATCACGGAGGTAGGTCCGGCCAGCACCGGGAAAAATTCATCGAATGATTTTCCGCTGCGTTCCATTGCCTTTTGTAACAAGGAATTCTTGACAACCTTCAACTCAATATTCTTCTTAAAGCAGGTCCTCCTGAGACGGCTTGTTGTAGCCGCATTCAGTCCGGATGTATCAGCAATGTAAAAGGAATTAGCTCCTTTCAACCGCTCAGCCAGGGAGTCAATAAGCTCGGTTTTTTGGTCTTTTTTCATGGTAATTGTCTCTCAGTTTTCGTAATTAAGCAGTGACCGATTTAGGATCAACGGGAACGCTCGGGCTCATGGTACTTGACATGTAAATGCTCTTCACATAGGTACCTTTTGCCGATGAGGGTTTCAGTTTAATGATCGTGTTGATAAGTTCCTTGGCATTTTCCACGATTTTATCCCTTTCAAAAGATGCTTTTGCAACGGATGCATGGATGATACCGAATTTATCAACCTTAAAATCGATTTTACCGGCTTTTACTTCTTTAACGGCCTTTCCAACCTCCATGGTAACAGTCCCCGTTTTAGGGTTGGGCATCAATCCACGTGGTCCGAGGATCTTTCCGAGTGCACCAACCTTGGCCATAACACTGGGCATGGTAATAATCACATCAACATCCGTCCAACCGCCTTTGATTTTATCAATATAGGTATCCAGACCTGCAAAGTCAGCGCCGGCCTCGATGGCCTCTTCTTCCTTGTCAGGAGTACATAATACCAATACCCGGATGGTTTTTCCGGTACCGTGGGGAAGCGTCACGATGCCACGAACCATCTGGTTGGCTTTACGGGGATCAACCCCCAAACGAACGTCAATATCGACGGATGAGTCAAATTTGGTATTGCTGATCTCTTTTACAAGTGCAGCAGCATCCGCCAACGAATAAACGGTATTCTTATCGATCTTCGATAAGGCAACCTTCCTCTTTTTTGTCAGCTTTATCATTTTAATTTATTTAGATGTTGTTAATGAGGTCTTTTGAACAACGAATCGGGCTGCGTAACCTAGCGTTTAAAGGGCGAAGTTCCGGTAACGGTAATACCCATGCTGCGGGCGGTTCCGGCCACCATTTTAACGGCTGATTCAATGGTAAAGGCATTCAGGTCGGGCATCTTATCTTCGGCGATTTTCTGCACCTGTTCCCAGGAAACGGCGGCAACCTTGTTACGGTTAGGTTCGGGTGAACCCTTCTGCAACTTGGTAATTTCCATTAACTGCACGGCAACGGGAGGCGTCTTGACGATGAAGTCAAACGATTTATCCCGGTAAACCGTGATGATAACGGGAATGATTTTTCCAGCCTTGTCCTGGGTACGGGCATTAAACTGCTTGCAAAATTCCATAATGTTCACACCCTTGGCGCCTAACGCGGGACCGATCGGGGGTGAGGGGTTTGCTGCCGCTCCCTTGATCTGCAACTTGATAATTCCACTAACTTCTTTTGCCATGATACTTTTTGATTGGTGTGGGCCGCATTAAGGTGCGGCGTGTTGATTAATATAGTGGAGCCGCACTGTGCCGCGCGGCTCTTCCTACTCTTTTTGAACCTGCATGAAACTTAACTCCAGCGGGGTCTTTCTTCCGAAAATCTTGACCATCACCTTCAGCTTCTTCTTCTCTTCGTTGATCTCTTCGATCACGCCGCTGAAACTGTTGAACGGGCCGTCGATAACGGTTACGGTTTCGCCGACAATAAATGGTATGTTCACCTCTTCACCCTGTTCCGATAATTCATCGAACTTGCCCAGGATCCTTTTGACCTCTGAAGGCCGCAGCGGATGGGCCTCCCCTTTGGCGCCAAGAAAACCCAGCACTCCGGGGATGTTCCTGATGATATGGGGAACTTCGCCGACCAGGGTCGCTTCAATCAAAACATAACCCGGAAAATAGTTACGTTCCTTGCTCACCTTCTTCCCGTTACGGATCAGGTAGACCTTTTCCGTAGGAATAAGCACCTGGGTAATATACTCCTGGAGATTCAGGGTGACAATTTCGCTTTCGAGATATTGTTTTACCTTCTTCTCATTCCCAGAGATAGCCCTCACGACGTACCACTTTTTGGTTACTTCACTCATGCTTATTGTGAGATTGATTCTTGATTTAACGATTTACCTGAGAGACAGAGATCCTGCAGGATTAAAAGAGTTTATAAAATTGCATCAGGACGTTCTTGAACACCTCATCCATCGCGAAAACGATGATGGCGATGATCAGCGATGCAACGGAAACCACAATGGCACTGCCCTGTAATTCACTCCAGGTAGGCCAGGATACCTTATGCATCAGCTCATCGTAGCTTTCCTGAATATAGTTGACAACCTTATTGTTAGCCATTTATTTAATGTTTTGCACGGGTGGTAGGAATCGAACCCACAGCCTACGGTTTTGGAGACCGCCACTCTACCAGTTGAGCTACACCCGTGTGTAATTAAACTTTATTTTTGGCATTCGATGCAATCCAGCCTGAATCAAGATATCCAGGCTAAATTGCATCAAACATTGGTATTATTTTACCTTAAACTTAGTCAAGGATTTCTGTTACCTGGCCGGCACCAACGGTACGTCCACCTTCGCGGATAGCGAAACGGAGACCTTTGCTCATGGCGATTTCGGAAATCAGGTCAACCTTGATGGTGATGTTGTCACCCGGCATACACATTTCAACTCCCTCCGGCAGGTGGATTTCACCTGTAACGTCGGTTGTGCGGAAATAGAACTGGGGACGGTATTTGTTGTGGAACGGGGTATGACGGCCACCTTCCTGTGTCTTCAGAACGTAGATCTCAGCCTTGAACTGTTTGTGGGGAGTAATGGAACCCGGCTTGGCAATAACCATACCACGGCGGATAGCATCCTTGTCAACGCCACGGAGCAGTAAACCGGCATTGTCACCAGCTTCACCCCTGTCGAGGATCTTGCGGAACATTTCCACACCGGTAACGACTGATTTCATTTTTTCTGCGCCCATACCGATGATTTCAACGGGGTCGCCGGTATTGATAACGCCGGTTTCAATTCTGCCGGTAGCAACGGTGCCACGGCCGGTGATTGAAAAGACATCTTCAACGGGCATCAGGAAAGGTTTGTCAACGTCGCGGACGGGCAGCGGGATATAGGTATCAACCGCATCCATCAGTTCCATAATTTTTTCAACCCATTTCGGCTCCTTGTTCAGTCCGCCTAATGCTGAACCCTGGATAACCGGGGTATTGGCACCGTCGAAACCGTAGAAGGTAAGCAGGTCACGGATTTCCATTTCAACGATTTCGAGGATTTCGGGATCGTCAACACTGTCGCATTTGTTCATGAATACAACCAGCTTGGGTACACCAACCTGACGGGCGAGGAGGATATGCTCGCGGGTCTGGGGCATGGGACCGTCGGTTGCAGCCACAACGATGATCGCGCCGTCCATCTGGGCAGCACCGGTAACCATGTTCTTGATATAGTCAGCGTGACCCGGACAGTCAACGTGAGCATAGTGACGGTTAGCAGTCTGATACTCGATGTGAGCGGTGTTAATCGTGATACCACGTGCTTTTTCTTCGGGTGCATTGTCGATTGAGTCAAACGACCTGTACTCGGATAAGCCCTTATCTGCCAAAACTAAAGTGATGGCAGCTGTTAACGTGGTTTTTCCATGATCAATGTGGCCGATAGTACCAACATTGACATGCGGTTTGGAACGTTCAAATTTTTCTTTAGCCATTTTATTAAAGTTTAATTACGTGATGTTTCTGATTATTGGTTCGTTTAAGATTGAAAAATCTTGCAGAGACGCAATATTTTGCGTCTCTGCATTGCGCCGCAAAAATGCGGCACATTGTGAGCCTTTGAGCAGAATTGAACTGCTGACCCCTTCCTTACCAAGGAAGTGCTCTACCCCTGAGCTACAAAGGCTAAAAAATTATGAGCGGAAGACGGGGCTCGAACCCGCCACCTGAAGCTTGGAAGGCTTCCGCTCTACCAAATGAGCTACTTCCGCAGAATTAAACAGCGAAGTAGCGAGGCAGCGGTGCAGCGAAAATTATTTCGCCATTTCGCTTTTTCGCTATTTCGCCTCTTGGTGGGGGGAGGAGGATTCGAACCTTCGAAGGCTGTGCCAACAGATTTACAGTCTGCCCCATTTGACCGCTCTGGTATCCCCCCAGTATTTTCCCGTGATTGTGATTCCTAAACGGAGCCTCATCCACGGTCGACCTTAACATTACTTCAATGAACTGGTAATCTTTTGCCGGTTTTGGTCCCGGTTTCCGGAGCCGATGGACGGACTCGAACCGCCGACCTGCTGATTACAAATCAGCAGCTCTACCAACTGAGCTACATCGGCAATGTGCTCCTTTTTTGAAAAGGACTGCAAAAGTATAAACTATTTGAATATAAAACAAGCATTTTAGCAAATAAGTGGCAGAAATGGAAAATATTTTTTAACAAATTCTGTACCGAACTCCGAAACACACGTCAATCAAGCCTTTCGAAGAATGACGAAGGCAACTCTTCCGGGTTGCCTTCGTGTTTTATTTTTTAAACCGCATCAGATCCCTCTGACTTTGTCTTTATGTTTGACCAGTTGCTTGCGCAAAGCCTCGGCAGCAAGGTCAATCGCTGCTTCAAATGTCGTTGCCTCCTTCTTGGCAAAAAGATCATATCCCTTGATGACCAGGCGAACCTCGGCAATCTTGTTCTCCCGGGTGTCGGTATTCTCAGTCTTTAATATCACTTCGCTGCCAATGACACCTTCGAAGAAGATGTGTAACTTTTCAAGTTTCTCATTAATAAAAGCTTCCAACTTCTTGTCAGCCTTGAAATGCACAGAATTGATTTTAACATTCATTCAGACCTCCTTTTTTATGCCTTTGGATGGGCTTGTTTGTAGATTCTCTTCAATTTCTCAATCGTGTTGTGCGTATAAACCTGGGTGGCCGAAAGACTGGCATGCCCCAGGAGTTCCTTAACCGCATTAAGTTCGGCGCCGTTATCCAGCATGTGGGTCGCAAAACTGTGGCGCAATACGTGCGGACTCTTCTTTTCCATCGTGGTCACCATGCCCAGGTAGCGCGTAACAATGCGGTAAACCATCCTGGGATAGATCCCCTTTCCCCTGTCGGTGAGAAACAGCCCGCCGGTATCCCCGAACAGCCTGCGCTTCTCCTCTATATAGGTATTCAGCTGCGATTCGAATTTCTTACTGAACGGAATCAACCGCTCTTTATTTCGTTTTCCCAGCACCTTGATGGTACCATGGTGAAAATCAAGGTCTGTTTCTTTCAGGCCGGTCAGCTCCGACAAACGCATCCCGGTTCCGTAAAACATCTCCACGATCAGCCTGTTGCGTAACCCCGGGTAACCCTCCTCAAAGGGAACCTTATCCAGGAGCACCTCCATTTTATCCCTGTCAACAAACACCGGTAACCGCTTGGAAATTTTAGGAGAGGTGATCTTCCGCATTGGATTTTCTTCCACGACCCCCTCCCGGATCAGGAACCGGTAAAACGACTTGAGGGTGGTGAGCTTGCGGTTCACAGACCTGGCGCCAACCTGATGATCCATCAGGTAAACAAGCCACGACCTGATCACCGGATGGTTCACCTCCAGAATGTCTGTAATGTTGTATTGCAACTGCAGATAGTCGAAAAACTGATCCAGGTCGGTTTGGTAGGCGGTTACGGTGTTGGAAGAATACCGTTTTTCGAACTGAATATATGCAAGAAAGCGTTCCTTCACCAGTTATTCAAAAAGTAACAGAAAATCGAGCCGATAACAAATCACTCGTAAAGATACGATGATTTTTACCCGAATCAAAATTTCTTCTTATGAAAAATGATAGCTGTTACTTGGCGGCTTCGGCGTCCTGCAGATGCTGAATGTAAATCGCTTTGTTGACTGCCTCTCTGTGCTTGATTGAAGGTTTTGTAAACTTCTGGCGTTCACGGAGTTCTTTAACGACACCGGTTTTCTCGAACTTTCTTTTCAGTTTTTTCAAAGATCTGTCAATACTTTCGCCTTCTTTAACAGGTACGATAATCATGCTTTTCCTTCGCTTTCTTGTTAATGTGAATACTAAATGTTTTTTTGAGGGCTGCAAAATTACAACACTAATTCCGAATTTCCAAACATTTACATCGGCTCCCTGGAGCGATTTGCAGTTTTTTATTGCCCCGGATCAAATAGGGTGCCCGCAAGCTCTGATGCAAACCGCTTCTTAAAGGTTGCCGAAGATGAAATCGGTCATCCGTTTGTAGAGGTGCCAGGAGGTGTTTTTCCCTGTATAGATGCCGTGGTTGCTGTTGGGGTAGAACTGCGACTCAAACTGTTTGTCGGCGCCAACCAGCGCGGTTACCATATCGTAGGCGTTCTGCGGGTGAACGTTGTCGTCGGCCATCCCGCAGATCATCAGCAGCTTTCCGGTAAGTTTGGCGGCATGGTTCACGGGCGAGTTGTCCTCGTACCCATCCTTGTTTTCCTTTGGCGTGCGCATAAAGCGCTCTGTGTAGATGTTGTCGTAATATTTCCAGTTGGTCACCGGGGCCACGGCAATGCCGAAGCTGAAATAGTCGGCCCCTTTGGTGAGGCACGAGAGCGTGAGGTATCCGCCGAAGCTCCAGCCCCACATCCCGATCCGGGCCTTGTCGACATAGCCCAGGGTCCCCAGGTATTTTGCCGCCTCGATCTGGTCGGAGGTTTCATATTTGCCGAGCTGCAGGTAGGTGCATTTCTTGAACTCCTCTCCCCTGCCCCCTGTGCCGCGGTTATCGACGCAAACCACGATGATGCCGTGCTGCGCCCACAGCTGGTGCCACGAAGATACTGAACCCCAGCTGTTGTTGACGCTTTGCGAACCGGGACCGCCGTAGATGGTAAAGAGTACCGGGTATTTTTTGGCGGGGTCGAAATCGGGCGGTTTGAGCATCCAGCCGTTCAGATCAAGACCATCGGCGGTTTTAAAGGCAAAGAATTCTGCCTTGCCGAACTGGTACTGCTGCATCGTCTCCCTGAGTTTTCCGTTATCCTGCAGCATCCTCACCTCGCTGCCATCGGCCCTGTAAACGGCGCTGTAGGGAGGGTTGTTGATGTCGGACCATTTGCCGGTATAGTACGTAAAGGTCTTGTTGAAGTCGAAGGAGTTGGCGCCTGTGCGTTTGTTCAGCTTCACTGTCTTAGTGCCGTCGAGGCTCACCGAGCAGATATCCTTGTCCATGGGGGAGGTCGCGGTGCAGGAGTAGTAAACCAGTCCGTTTTTCTCGTCTACGCCCAGCACGTCGGCCACCTCCCATTTTCCGGAGGTGAGCTGGCGGACCAGTTTGCCGTTCATATCATACAGGTAGATATGGCGGTAGCCGTCGCGTTCGCTGGTAAGCAGGAACTCCCTGTTGTTCTTCAGGAAATGCCAGTGGTCGTCGATTTCGATATAGTATTTGTTCTCTTCTGTATAAATGATTCGCGTATGCCCATTGGCGGCATCGGCCAGCATCAGCTCCAGCTTGTTCTGGTGACGGTTCATGCGGTAGAGGGCGAGGAGGTTTGCATCTTCGGTCCACCGGATGCGGGGGATATAGATATCGGTCTCCCGGCCGATATCCACCGGGGTGGTTTTGCCGGAGGCCAGGTCATACAGGTTGATGGCGATGACCGAGTTGTCCTCCCCTGCCTTGGGATATTTGTATTTGTAATGCTCGGGATAGAGATCGCCGTAATAGGTGAGCTGGTATTCCTTGACCTTGCTCTCATCGAAACGGTAGAAGGCGATCTTCTTCCCGTCGGGCGACCAGCCGAAGGCTTTCGAGAACTCGAACTCCTCCTCATACACCCAGTCGGTGGCGCCGTTGATGATCTCGTTGACCTTGCCGTCGGCGGTGACCTGCTTTTCGGCTACGGGAGCTCCTTTGGCAATGGCAGCGGCTATATCGGCCACAAAGAGATTGTTATCCCTGACGAAGGCGACTTTCGAACCGTCGGGCGAAAAGGTGGCCAGCCGCTGTTTCCCGTTTTTGGAGAGGGGAAACAGTTTACCGGTTTTGAGATCATAGATGTAATAGCTTGCCTTGGACGACCTGCGGTAGATCGCCTCGTCGTCGGTGGCAAAGAGGATCTTCGATTCATCGCCGCTGAACTCAAAACTGCCCATGTCGATGGGTACCGTATCGCCGGCCGGGATGAGCTGTTTCGAGGTTACGATGGTGCCGGCATACTTGCCTGTGGCATAGTCGTAAGTATTGAGGCTGTCCTTTTTCAGCTGGCAGTAATGGTCGCCGTCGTTCATCGACTGCAGGCGGGCGACTCCCTTGGAGGAGAATTTCCTGGCCTTGTAGATATCCTCCAGGGTGATGGATTTCCGGTCGGCCTGGGCAAATCCTGAAATCTGCAGCGTGGCCAGCACGACCGGGAAAAGAATATTGAAAATTCGATGGTTCATGGTACGGCGGGTTGGTGAAAGGGTTAATTTTGAAGTTCAAAAATAGCCAATTATGAGAAGAGAGACCGATTTTTTCGATGTATTTCGCGAAACACTCGACAAACTCGACGGGGAGGGCATCCTGGTGGTTGCCGGCGACCCGCCGAACCCGATAACCATTGGCTGGGGAACCCTGGGTTATATCTGGCACAGGCAGATCATCACCGTGCTGATCAGGCCTACCCGGTATACCTTTGGACTGATGGAGAGCGCGCGCGATTTCTCGGTGTGCGTGCTCCCCGACCGTTTTGCCAGGACGCTGGCCATCTGCGGTACCCGTTCGGGCCGTGATACCGATAAAATAAAGCTGTGTGATCTCCATCCCGAGAAGGGGTTGAAATCAGATTCCCATTTCCTGGCCGAATCGGAGATCCATTTCGAATGCCGCATCGTTCACAAACACCGCCTCGACCCGGCCAACCTCGACACGGCCATTATCAAACGCAATTACCCGCTAAGCGATTTTCATATGGTATATTACGGGGAGATCCTGGGGATTTTCCGGAACGAGTGACCCGTAGCACATCAGGAGATATGCGTAGCGCGCTGCTGAGTAGCGGTTTGGACGTGCTGTTTTTAAAATTTTCAGGATGGCTGATGGATTTCAGAAAGATTTGATATCTTTGCACCCCCATGGGATGTTAGCTCAGTTGGTTTAGAGCATCGCCTTGACAGGGCGGGGGTCGTGGGTTCGACTCCCTCACATCCCACAGAACATTTCCTGATAATCAACGGAAATCAAGTAAAACCGCCACTCCTGGCGGTTTTTTTGTTACAAATTGTTACATCCAAATAACCCCTGTTAATAACTTTTACAGGCAACTTTGCCTAAAATCTTGCCAGTTCGTACCTTTGTTTAGGCAAGTTTTAAAAACATTTTAGGCAAAAATCAAAATTATGGCAACGGTTATATTTTACCTAGACAAAGAGAGGAAAAACGGATGTTTAATCCTGGCGACATTTACCTTTAACCACCAGAGACTGAGGCTCTCTACCGGATTGAATGTAGCTAAGAAAGCCTGGAATGATGAAGAGCAGCGAGCCTATCCATTGAAGGATCATGCTGACACCAACAAGAGACTGCGGGAAATAAACAGCTTCCTTCTGGACACTTACGACCAGATATTTCCAAAGGGAGAAAAACCGGCCACTGAAGTTGTCAAGAGGAAAAGCAAGGAACTTAAAGATGCATATCAAATGTTCATCGGAAGGAAGGAGGTCAGTGCACCAAACCACAAACCTACCCTGATAGAGTATATTCCAATTTTCCAGGCTCGTTATAAGAATAAGGTGTCGGACAACCATATCCAGCATTTCAACGGCATCAAAACCCATCTTGAAACCTATCAGAAATTGCGAGGCATTGTCATTGATTTTGATTCCATAAACAAGGAATTCTATATCAATTTCACGGATTACCTCAAAGCTGCCAATTTGAAACCCAATACAATTGGCTCTCACATCAGAAGGATAAAGCGATTGATGAATGAAGCCAATGAGGATAAATTAACCAGTAACCAGGAGCATCGTGCCCGGAGCTTTAAAGTGCTAAAGGAAGATGCCGACACCATATATTTAAGTAGCGAAGAAATCCAGGCGCTCTACAAATTGAAAATCGACGATGCCAGGATGCGCAGAATTCGTGATCTTTTCGTTCTCAATTGTCATACCGGTCTGAGACACTCAGATTGGGCCAAGGTGACCCTTCATAATATTGAGGACGGCAAACTATATGTAAAAACACAAAAAACAAAAGAGCCAGTCATCATACCGGTTCATCCCATCATTCCGGAAATCATCAACCGATATGGGAAGGATTACCATATACCGACTAACCAGGAAGCAAACCGGGTTCTTCGTTGGATCGGAGAATATGCCGTCACAAAGAAAATCACCAAAGGGAACCTTGACAAGTGGTTGCAGATCCGGACCCATACGGTTCGGCGGTCCTTTGCCACCAACGCCTACCTGAGTGGTGTGCCCATACTCTCCATTATGCAGATCACCGGGCACCGGACAACTGAATCCTTTCTAAGGTACATTCGTATCTCTAAACTGGAAAACGCGATGAAATTGAAGGATCATCCGTTCTTCAACTGATTACACCTTAATTTCGTCTGCAGCCAGTAGTCGGCAGGTAATAGTGAGTGTAAACATGGCAATATCACCGGCCATTTCCATTGTCTTAAAACAAAGCCAGCTATCAGCTTCAACAATGGGGTTGGAGAACCTTCTGACCTCTACACTTTCAGCAATGGCCGGGATTGGTTCAATGGTGACAGGAGTTCCTGCGTCCATGACATTGCGTTTTGAAAGGACGTGAAAATTCAGGTATCCCTTTGCATTGATGACCGCATCGATTCGCAATATTAGAAGATTCTCACAAACCCTGACAAAGGCAAAATCATCATTGCCTCTTGGAAATGGCAGGTTCAGAAAGAACTGCCGGACCTCAACCCCACCGGAAGGAGATTCACTTCCCCAGATAGCCCAATAACTTCCATTCCAGATGTAGGCTGTGTGTTTATACCTGTCGTAGTACATTAGCCCTTCCGACGGATCGGAAGGGCTATAGGGAAGATTTTGAAGGACTGCATTTTGCAGTTCCTGTCGTTGAAGATCAATACACGACCGGAATTTGGACATACTATCCGATGATAATGATCTGGCCGGTGATGGCGGTGGCGGCAGTCCAGGTTAAATCTCCGGAAGCATTCACAGAAAAATCTACTTCCACAGCATAGCGAATCGTAGAAATCGTTTCATACACCTGGGCAACGATATCCGTGCCACATCCATGGGTTGCTGCAGGGATGGTCTGGGTGGAAACGGCGGTGATCGTACCAACATATTTTTTGGTTTTGCCGGCAACCTTCCCATCCACATAAGTTTTGGTTGCTTTCTGGGTTGCCAGTTTTGTGTCACTGTTCGAAGAAAGCGTACCATCGGTATCGATGACGCCGGATTTGAAATCAGCCGTCTCAATGTTGGTGATAGTATTCAGGTCCGCATCGATGGTTTTATTGGTGAGCGTCTGAGTTGCGGCTAACTTGACCAGGTCAGAGCTTTCCGTGTTGTCAACCCCATCAAAGTCAGCTGCAACAATAGCCGAACTCTTGGTGACGTTGGCAATGACCATGTCGCCGATATTAACCCCGGTATTTGACGGTGTACTGACCCCGGAAGCGGTACCGGCGACAATCACCTTCCAGAACCAGCCCTTTTGAATGGTGGTGATCCCCTGGGCGGCAATGGTCTGGCTTCCATCGAAAGTACCCTTGTATACCATACCAGAGGTGATCTGGCCCTGGATGTTGGCAACCTGACCATCTACATAGGTTTTGGTAGCTTTCTGACTGGCCACTTTTGCATCAGAATTTGCAGCAAGAGAACCATCTGTATCCAGATAGGAAAATGGAATTTGCTTAAGATCATCCACATTGCCAAGACCAACCTGTGCTTTAGTGGTGGCGTGGGGATTGGAGGTGGAAGCAAGGTGTGTGTCAATTGCTGCATGGGTATTGGTGCCACGATTGACCAAAGAATTGTGATCGATCGCTGTGGGATCCACCGACTTGACCCATGCCGTGCCGTTCCAATACTTTTCAATATTGTCGGTGGTATCAAAATATTTCTGGCCTTTGATCGGGCTGGCAGGCGCAGTTGCCAGGTTTTGAATCACAGCATTCTGCAATTCGTTTTTGTTCATGTCCAGGGGGACTAAGACTTTCTTTGCCATGATAATGGTGTTAAATGGTTATGAAAAATTAGCTGTAAATGATCTTGCCGCTGGCGGCCGGATTGAGACGGACCACCATCTGGTCTGTTGAAACGTGGGTTACTTCCGCCACCAGTTCCCTGCCTGTGGTGTCAACGACAACAACTACAGGGTACTTATGCAGATTATGGTCAACCGTGATTTCACTCTGGTTGACAAAGGATTGAACGGTTTGTGCATTATTTGAACTCCCACCACCCGGGTTGATCACCCCGGACAGGTCGATGATGCGGTAGAGGTAATAAAGTTCGATGTGAGCGCCACCGGATTTAGGGTTCTCCCCTCCTGACAGGCAAACATACAGCGGGGAGTTTTCAAAAAGTTGTGTAGACAAAACCGGGGTCATCCGTTGAATGGTTTCATCCGGCGACATCAGGAACATAGAAGGAAAATAACCCCAGTCCTGAGTTTCGGTATCACCATCCGTTGTGACATTGAGCGTCTGCGATGGATAAATCTGCAGGTTGCCGGTAGGTGGCGGTGAGGGTGTGACCCTGGCGATCATCGAAACCAGTTCAGTTACTTTTCCTGCTCCCGGTGCCGGGATTATAACATGTATTGAGGCAAGTTGGTTAACCTCTTGTTCCGAAATCAGATGGTAACCGGCAATTACTGGGACGGACTGAACCGCAGAGAGCCAGTTGTATAGCTCCATGAAATTTTCGTTGATTTTAATCCCACCGATGCGTAGTTTATCGCCACGTTTGTCACCTGGGACCAGCCCGATATTTATTACTTGTCTTGCCATAAATCAATACTCAACCAGGTCAAATGTTAATTCCATATTGTCGAAGCTGACCTCGATGTTATCCCAGGTCAGCGGTTGTGGCAGCACCACAGGGATTGCCGGGCTCTCGGGAACATGAACCGAGAAATAGGCATTCTGATAGGAGCGTTCATACTCGATTTCAAGGTTATAGAGGTATTCACCGCTTTTAAGAAAAGGGGTGATTTTAGCCGATTTAACCATGACCGGAAAAAATTCCTTGCCGATTTGCTCATAGATTTCCCTTGATAAAAGAAGTTCGCGCAGGCAGTTTTTTTCCTGAAGGCTTATCCAGCCTGAATTGGCTTTGAAGGATTCGGTTTCCTGGGCTGTGAACTGTTTGGATGGGGCATTACAGTATGAGTACCTTTCTTCTTTAATGGTCAGGCCAAATTGCCGTTCATACTCAAGGTTGGCTTCACCCTTTCCGGTAAAGCGAACCGTATCATAAGCTGAAAAGGAGTTGCGATAGAAAAAGATCTTTTCGTTTTCCAGTACCCTGGTGTCGTTGAGAAAAACACGACTTTCGGAAAGGTGGTCATCGTTATCATCCAGCAGGACAATCTCCCAGGAACGGACCGTTTTCCCCGGCTGAGCGTTGACCAGGTTCAAGTGGTCAAAGCCCACTTTGAATTCGACGACTGTGTAAGCTGGAAAAACAGTTAATGGCGAAGCATTGATCAGTTTTGTCGTTCCATCGGAAAAAGTGACAATGACTGCCATCCTGTATTGGATGGAAGTCGGGTTATCCTGGAAAAGAAAAAACAACTTTTCGATCACCCCACTGCGGGAGTATTTCGTTGTGGGAAGCCATGACAGGAATTTCTGCCTGTTCTCTTCGATGGTAAAATACTCCTGATTGTTCTCATTCAGAGAGGTTAACAATTCCCGGCTGAGTCCACCTGCCAATACATAATTCCATCGGTCAGACAACAGCCCCTTCACCTGACCGGCTATGCTTTCGGCAAACGACACCCTGTATTTGAGCAGGAAATCCCATCCATGCGATTTGATATTTCCCGGCAACTCCGGGAATTCAAAACGGGGCAATTCCCAGTTGGCAAACTTCGAGAGCAGGTAATCAGAAATATCAAATTTTGCGCTGCCGATGAAATCGGCGGGCTTTATATCCTCCCCGATTGCACTACCCTGGGCATCCCGGATCAGGCAAAGGATTCCAAAGTAATCGCGGTAAATCTCATCGGTTCCTGAAGTATTCATTCCCTGGCTGACCCCATTGACTGTTATACCAGACAGTGCGACCGAATATTGTTCTCCGGGCTCCCTTGCCTGGAGAATGATCTTTCTGCTGCCCACAGCGGGAGCATCCAGCGACACGGTGAAATATTTCTGGATATCGTAATTCTCGGCGAAACATTGGTAGATGTTGGCTGCAAAGTCATTGAAGGATGACCCGGGGAAGGCGACTTCAAACAACAGTCCGTCATAGCCGGTGAACCCTGAGGATCGGAAGACCAATGTTTTGCCGCAAAACTTCAGTTGAAATCCATGCCCTTCCGTCTGATCAATACCTGAAACCACCAGCTCGAAATATGCCCTGGAACCAGTGGAGACAAGATAATTGTCGGAACAGGCTTCAAAACAAACAGGGTTCCCGGCAAATGAAATAAGCGAAGGAGACTGGATGATATCAATCATGGTACAATAGTACCATGAGAACATAGGGAAATAAAGGACAGAATCAGGGGGCCGTAAAGCACTTGAGCTGGGCGGATTTGATCGAGGACTTGTTCAGCGTAACAGAAATTTCGCTGATCAGGTAATTGATCCCGTTCACACGGTATCGCTTTGTAAAATCGATGTTTTTCAGCTCAATGAAATCCATTTGTTTTTCAATCTTAACGGTTTTTCTTGTCTTCATGATCCAATCTACCCAGTCTTTCCAGAAAAGATTGAAAATCCCTTGAGATCCGGTATATCTCAGGGAGAGGTTACCGCCATCGGCAAGACCCCGGAGTTCAACGGGAGTTCCCCATCCCCCTGCCAGCCCAACCCAAAAGAGTCTTGGAGTGATCTTGTCTTTGTCAGTCCCAAGGTTCCCACAACTGACGATCCCGAACCTGTCATACAGCGATGAGAAGCTCGTCTCGAACTTGTTCTTTTCGTCACCGTATTTGTAAAAGAACTTATCCGTCAGCACCGGTCCGTTTGGCATCTGCATCCATTCGATCAGAAAAGTAATACCGTTAACCCCGAGTTGCCACCAGGTGTTCGTGTCCACAACATAATAGATATCACCCAGCCAGGTAAAGGGATATGGCGGGATCTCCGAAAAGGTTCCGACAGCTCCGCGGATGTAATCCGTGATCCCTTTTTCTGCATCCAGCTGAGCCTGGTAAACCTTATCCCCGGCATCGGGACCGATCATGAACCGGTAACCGGTAATCTCATCAGGAATCTCCTGGGAGATTGAAAGGATATTTTCGGAAAACTCGACCAGATCTGAATGCAGGAGTACTTCCTTGTTACTGACAATGCGGATGACCCTTTGTTTGGAATCCGCATGAAAGCTGCAGTTGAACCATTTTTCCAGCCCGGAAATGAACTCGCTCACCTTGATCTGAGGAACAAAGCGGCAATAGTAAAGACGCTGAAGGCCATACAAAACCTCGCTTAAGTTGACCGAATGGTAAATCACCAGGCGGGTAAGTTCAGTGCAGGAGGTGAAGAATTCATCTTCGAGCCGGTATCCGAAGTTTTCAGCGAGTTTATTCAGTACATATTTCAGGTACAGAAAAGGTACCAAAATCGTCCGCTGGGCGCCGTCCGAAGTGGTTTTATGAAGCCATCCGTCCGGGAACACGTAATTATAGGCCATCAGTTCCGGGTTGGTTGCAGGCGGATCGTAGTAATCGAGGTTGCCGATCTTCGGCATGGAAAAATCTACCTCCGGATAAAAATGGGTCAGCGACCAGTTGAAGTAATTGATTGCGTCCTGATCACTTGCAAACTCCTTCAGGCCAAGGTCAACCCGGTTCAGCATCAGGTCTTTCACCTCATAATTGAAGTTGCCCTTGTTAATGTACAGGATGCCTTCAAAGGTCTTCTCTCCGGCAGTTTTTATCCTCACCTGGCCTTTGAACAGAACGATCCCGTTCCACCGGAAGCAGCCCTCATAAGTTTCATAAATGCTCCGGGATGAAGCAATCCGGTTTTTCCAACCCAGGATTGCCATGTTCCTGGCCGTGGCCGGAACTTTGAACGGGAAGGAATAATCACCAACATCATTAAACAAAGGTGATTTGAGGTTCAGGGAAACCGAAAAATCATCGGAAAGGTCAAGCGGCTGGTCAGCGATCACAAGGGAGAGCATAACGGTTTTATTTTGAAACTTCGGCTTCGATCTGGTTCACACGGTTTGTGGTTTCTCTCAGGTGCTCAAAGGAGATAAAGGCCGGAATGCCCTGCTCGATCAGGGAATTCAGCCGGTTGATGCTTGCCATAAACTCCGGATCGACCGATGGCGTGACTGTCTGGGAAGTAGCCGCTGGTGTTTCCATGTATTTTCCTACAGCTCTTTGCGGCACCCGGGCAAAGTTGATCGCATCAATGACCTGAGGATAATTGATCATCAGGTTTCGGGTGGTTTTAGGATCGATCACCAGTTCCTGACCGGTTTCGCTAATCAGCGTGGGGGTCGAATACAGTCCGGTTGCAGGATTGTTCACATAGGGAACATCCTGGTATAGTTTATTGTCATCCTGACCGATAACCGAGTAGCGGCCCTTGGCTGCTTCCGGTACTTTCTGGCTCAGGATGTAGCCGATCTGGATGGCCCCAAGGGCAGCAGTGATGATGCTGAGCACGATTCCAACCCCGGGACCGGCGCTTAGGGCTGACGCGACAGCAGTTGCAACGCTGATCAGGGCATTGAACAGGGCGACCTCCTTGTTTCTCACGGCCTGGTCATGCTCCATTTTCTTGCGTTTCTTCTCCAGGTCTTTATCCATCTTGCCAACCTGGGCATCATACTGAGCTTTCGAGATAAGTTTGGCATCCAGCTGGGCCTGAAGATTTGCTTTCTTTTTATCGTTGACCTCTTCATCCTGGCGAAGCTGCTGGTTTTCGGCATCGGTTTGCATGGCGAAGATCTGAGCCAGACCGTCAACTGCCCCTTTTGCGAGGGAGATCGCATCGTCGGCGACCCTCAGGGCGGTCTCTTTTGAAAGCTGAATCTGTCTGGCCGCTACCTCTTCCGCCATCTGTTTTTTGATCTCGGCTGTCCGGGCTTCATCCTTGATATTATCTTCAAGGATCTTGCGGTACTTGGCATCGACCTCAAGGCGGATCTTGACCTGTTTTTCCGCCAGGTCGATATCCGATTTCAGCCGCAGGCTTTTAAGCTGTTCCTGGTAATTGAAAAGCTCCTGATCCTCATTATCCTTATGCTTTGCCACCACATTCGTGGCTTTCTGTGCATAAGTGGCTTTGATCGCCTGTTTCTGCTCTTCGGTTGCTTTTGTGACCGAAAGGGTGTATTCCATTTCCCGCTGAAGAGAATCCAGGACCGCCTGCAGGTACTCATCAGAGTTCTTGTCAAGGGCTTCCATTTTAGCTTCCGATAGTTCCTTGTCTATCCGGTACTGGTTCTGGAGATCCTTTTCAGCATATTTACCACGAATCTCGTCCTGCTTTTGAATGAGCTGATCGGTGAGGATCCGGCGTAATTCGATTTCGTCGGCTGAATTGCCTTTTATTTTTTCAAGGCGTTCAGCCAGTTTCTCTTCTTCAATGGCCAGTTCGCGTTCCATCTCCCCTTCGGTGACGGCTGCCCGGGCTTGGGCAAGCTGTTTCTTGATGTCCAGAAGGTAATCGGCCTGCTTTTTGGCCTTGGATTCTTCTTCAGCAGGAGTCCCGGTCGCCGGATCCGATCGGTCGAAGGATTGAATTTTCTTGTTCAGTTCTTTGATCTTTCCCTGGACCCGGATAAAATCTTCGCTACCGGCAACCGAAGCCTTCAGGGCAACCTGGTATTTGGAAAGTTTTGCTTCCAGGTTGTCGAGCGATTCCCCGACGATCTTGTCTCCGATGCTTTCCGCGTTAAGCACATCGCTCAGTGATTGCCTGGCATCCTTGAACTGGGAGATTTTATCCTGCAGCTTTTTGATGCCTTCATCATAGGGTTTGGTGGCTTCCTCACGGTTTTCCTGCGCATCGATGGCATTGCTTGCCACGGTCATTGCTGCGCCTCCGGGGGCGACTCCTCCTTTTACCATATTCCAGACCCGCTGCAGGATCGTCGGTTTAGCGGCAGCATCCCCTATCGCTTTCTGTTTTGCCTGCATCAACACCAGTTCCGCTTCGGCCTGTTTGATAGTCAGGTCGATCTTATCCTGGAGGTCCTTTTTCTCCTGTACCGAAAGCTGGTTCAGGTTCCTGACCGTTCCTGCGACCTTTTCATAGGCATCCTCCAGTTTTTTATTCGCATCGGCCAGTTCAACGGTGGTCGAAGCTTTTAACTTTTCCAGGGCAATGGCCTGGCTGTTATACGTTTCGTAGGTCTTGACAGCAGCTACAAGTGCAGTGATCCCGGCAATGAGAAGCCCGATCGGGTTCGCGACCATGGCGGCATTCCAAAGCCACTGGGCGGTTGTTGCCAGTTTGGTCGCAACCGTACCATTACCTTTCCAGATGGCGAGCAGCTGTTCTTTTATGACCAGGTATTCAAGCACGACGGCATCCTTCATTTTCAGCAGGATGCCATCCTTCAAGGTCAGGTTGTTCAGGATGGCAACCTGGATGGATCTTGTCTGTGCCGCAATGTAAACACCGATGGCGCCGGTCAGGGCGATCAGTTGAATCCGATACTTTTCGATCCATTCAGGCAGGGCTTTAAACCATGCCACAAGATTGACCACTGAACCGACCATGGATTTCAGGAACTCAGTTACACCGGGCAGGGTGATCAGCCGGTAGAACTCTTTCCCGAGTTTATCCAGGGTAGCTCCCAGGGTTGTGTTCTTGTCGTTGAACTGCCTGATGATTTCATCGGTGCCCTGCAATGACTTGCCAGCCAAGTCAACCTTCTGTTTGAGCATTTCGGTATTGTCACCGAGTTTTGAAAATACTTCCGAGGCGCCGGCGCCTGAAATTTCCAGTTCCCGAATCATCTTGCCCAGGATCGTTGCTCCTTCCCCGCCTCTTTTCGAGCCTTCGACAACTTTCACGAAAGCACCATAGAGATCGGTGTTCACCAGGTAGGTGAATTCCTGCAACGGGATCCCGGCCACCTTTGCGAAGTCGGCGGTGTTGTAGGTCATCTTCATCAGGATTTTCGTCATTGCGGTTCCACCTCTTTCGGTGGAAACGGCAAGCTCCTGGAGTGTGGCGGAAATGCCCATGACTTCAGCTGAAGATAATCCAAGCGACATTCCAACACCACCAATTCTGTTTGAAAGATCGACCAGTACAGGCGCCGTGGCGAATCCATCAGCTCCCAGCACATTGATGGCATTACCCAAACGGAGCATATCATCGGAAACCGCAGAAGTTTTCATGTCAGTGAGAACATTTCTGAGGGTTCCCATCTGGGTTGCCACTTCGCTGGCCCCTCCCTGGATTTCTGCTCCAAGAGCGACATTGAGTTTGTCTATGGAATCGACAAACGGCAGAATGTCTTTCTGAGCGATTCCAAGCTGACCGGCAACCACGGCCATTTCGCGAAGGTCGCTCCGTGAAGTCCGGGTATCGATCTTTCCCAGTTCTGTATTGAGTTTCTTTACTTCATCAACTGTCAATTTGGTGGTTTTACGGATATCTGCAAGCGAATCTTCCAGTTTTGCATTGCCTTTGATGATGCCCACCACAGCAGCGCCGAACCCGATGATCCCAACAGTAATCATTTGAAGTACCTGTTGGTACTTGTTTGCCTGGTCGGCCAGTTTTGAAAAAGCCCCACCGGTCTGGTTTATCTCTCCCCTGAGGTCTTTTAGCCTGCCATTTACTTTTTGAAACTCCCTCTCCTTTTCGCCAAATTCCTTTGAGTTTACATTCAGTTGGCGCAGTTCAGCATTTAGTTTCCTGGCTTCTGCCTCCAATTGTTTCAGGGTGGCATTGGCTTTTTCACCGTTAAAAATGACGGTAGCCGTGGAAGTTTCGTTTTTAGCCATTGTTGATTGATTTATCGGAAACATTCTCTGTGATTGCCATTACGCCTTTATGGCCGTACTCTTTGGCAAAGATTTCGCTCAACTTCATGACTTCTGCATGAAAAGTCTTGGAATACCATTTCTTCGGTCTCCTACGGTTACCAAGCATCTTTCCGGAAAGTCGTCGTGATGTAGCAGATTCCTTCACATCACCGATTTTGACACCTTTGCCGACTCCCATATCGACAAAGCGACCGTAATACTCGAAAAGCAGGGTGATTTTCAGCACATTTCCCTGTGCTGATGCAAGTACATTGTATTTGAAACTTTTAAGGAGAGTACCGGTATCGCCGATCTTATTGGAAGCAAGTTTCTTCTTCCATTTGATAATGGTGATCTTAGCC
>JBAXOB010000041.1:0-43936 GCA_037133475.1 Bacteroidota bacterium | reverse complement strand
ATCTTTCATTACCAAATCCCGTGGTAAATAGTCCAGTTTAATGGGGGTTAGTACAGAAATGCGAAATCTGAAATGCGAAATGTGAAATGCGAAATGTGAAATGTGAATTCTGCTACTTTTCCCCCGGGAATTTCTCTTGTTCCGGGGTTACAACTGACCCGGCAATAGTGACTTCCGTGAAAAAGCGGATATGCAGATCCTGAAACATACTGATTTTTTCCACCAAAAAAGATACCATACCTTAAACGATTATTCCCGTGAAAATAATAAAACAAACGTTAGTCCTGGTTTTAGGCACACTGTCTCTCTTTTCTTCCTGCATGCTGAATGCACAGTGTTGCTCTACCGGAAGTCCCGTCGGGGCATCGGTCTATGTAGGAGTTCTGGGCAGGAACTACCTCAGGGTTATCGGCTACTATCGCCACAGCTTTTCTGACACCTATTATGAAGGTGATCATGTGGCGAAAAACCAGGATCCGGTTTACAACTCCAGTTTTAACTTCTCGGGGGTTACCCTTGGGTACGGGATCACGAAGCGCCTGACGGTGGAGATCGAGGCAGGTTACTATTTTGATAAAACCCAGAACAAGTTCAAATATAACAGTGAAGGCAACAAGATCGATTACCAGCTGCAGGGATCGGGTATGTCGAACGGGACCCTCACGGTAAAGTACGGTGATTACATCAACCCGGCGAAGCAGGTCGAAATCACCTCCGGGCTTGGGTTTCGTTTCCCCTTTTCTCTCACGCCCCAATACTTCAACGGTGTGATCCTCGATCGGGATGTGCAGCCTTCAACCAATGCCTTCGGCGTCTCCGGGATCCTGTTTCTCAGCAAAGGGTTCCAGTCCATCTCGATGCGGGTGTTCTCCATCAACCGGTATGATTACAATTTTGCCGACAACCTGAATTACAAATACGGCAATATCCTGCTGAATTCAGTTTTTGTTTCCAAGAAGATTTTTACCTATTTTTTCGGGACCCTTCAGCTCCGCAACGAATGGAAAACCAACGACCGCGATTTGAACAACCTGGATGTCAGGAACGGCAAGATTACCGATACCGGCTTCGACCTGGTAACCGTCGCCCCCCAGCTGAGCTACAGCATTGCAGGGAAATGGAACCTGATGGCGGTTTTTGACATTCCTGTTTACAAATACTACAACGGAAGGCAGATGACCCCCTCCTACTCCGTTGCAGTAAGCCTCACACGCGATTTCAACCTCGCCAGGAAACTGCCGGTCATCCAGCCCGCCAACATCAATTAGGCCGGCACAAAGCCAGTCGCGATATTGGAAGGAGTCTTACTCCTCTGCGTCAAGAAATTCATCCGAATCGTCGTAAACCTCCAGCTTACGCCCAAGCAACGGCAGTACTTTCCCAGTTACCATCCCGGTCATGAAAGCCACGACGATCGTGATTAAAATTCCGTAAAGCTGGCTTTCCATATGAAGTCCCTTGATGATGGGCAGGGCAACCAGTCCGCCCATCAACCCGGGCAGGCCGTGCAGGTTGGTCACGCCGCACGTGTCGATGATCTTCATCAGCTTCTGCTGTTTCGACTGGATAACGGCAAACCCGAAGGTGGAGAGTCCGCCGGCCATGATGCCGATAAACACCGCCATGGTGTGGCTGGCGTCGGCGCAGGTCGAGCCGATGGCAACGCCGCCGGCCAGGGCTGCATTGGCAATGTCGGCAATACTGATCTTCTTGCGGATGGAGACCGATACCAGGTAGGTTGTCAGGGTGGAACCGCAAAGCGCCAGGATGACATTCACCACGGTATGCGGCATTTGTGCGGCAGGAACCAGGGCGGCACAGAAACTGGGCCAGAAGATCCATAACATCATACTTCCCAGCATGGAATAACGGTCGCTGGTGGAATCGGTTTCAATGGTTTTTTCAAACTCCTGCTTCGTGGTCATCGTCAAGGCGACACCCAGTCCGAAGATGGCGCCGAATGCGTGAATCACGATGGATCCCCCGGTATCGACAACCGATCCGGCCTTGATAAGGCCAAGTCCGCCATTGAGCACAACCCATTCGTTGAAGGCATAAAAGGGAACAAAAAGCAATCCCAGCAGCACATATTGCTGCATCTTTAACCTGCCCAGCACGGCGCCTGCCGCAATCAGCAGACTGGCAGCGCCAAATTCCGCCAGGATCAGCCGCCTGATCTCACTTTCGTTTTCACCGATGCCGACCCTGTTGAATAGCATGTAGAGGGGAAGCGAGGTGCTTACCAGCAGAAATGTCGCCGTCAGGGCTGAACGACCGTATTTCCTGACAAAAACCATTAAAAATCCAAAACCGATCAGCAGCATGGCCATGATGTGAATGGCACGGTTATATTGCTGGTCATCAACCACTCCTGAAGCCAGGGTACTGGCGGTCGCTTCGGCTGCTTTCGTCAGAAGAGGAGATCCTGTAGCGATCAGGAGCATGGCAGCCATAATAAAGTTCCTGTTTAGTTTCATTGTTATATGTGTTTTAAGAATGCGCAGGGAATCAGGGCGCAAAAGTATTGTTAAATTTTTCACCATGCAAGAAATACTTATCTTTATACGTGGGATACGTATTGACTTTTTCTCTTTTCACACGTATCCCCTTTTTACCGATTCACAAAATATTTGATACCTTTGCATCATGGAATCGACACGCCAGTTAAAAATTTTCCGCCTGATTCAAAAAGACTTAGGCACAATTTTCCAGCAGGAAAGCCGGAACCTGTTTGACGGAGCATTGATCACGGTAACCAAAGTGCAGGTATCGAAAGACCTTGCCATCGCGAAGGTCTACCTGAGCCTGTTTATCACCACCGATAAGCAGGTTTTGCTGGAAAAGATCCGGCACCACGGAAGGGAGGTCAGGCATTTCCTCGCGCTGCGGGTGAACAACCAGTTGCGCGTGATGCCCGATCTGCAGTTTTTCCTGGATGATTCGCTCGACTATATTGAGAAGATTGACCAGCTGCTGAAATAGCCGGTTGGTGAAATAATGAAACCGTGACCTATGCAGTACGACCCTATAAAAAAATCCCTCGGTAAGGTTTTCAACAAAACCCCGTTGTTACGGATTTTGTTCTACAAGCTCCTGGATCTTTTGCTTTTACGTGCCTGGCATGTAAAACGGGAGATCGGGACCTGGGCCCGCAACATGCGGCTGGAAGATAATTCCCGGGGAAATTCCGGTCAAAACAAGATCCCTCACTCCAAGGAGGTGACAAGGAATATCCTTGACGCCGGTTCCGGATTCGGCCAGTACAGCTATTTCCTCTCCGGTCTCTCCCCGGCATGGCATGTTGAGGCCGTCGACGTTAAGGAGGAGCAGATTGCCGACTGCAATGCCTTCTTCAGGCAGGTCAAACGGGATAATGTCAATTTTGCCATTGCCGATCTTACACAGTTTAAGAGTGATGCCAGGTTTGACCTTATCCTGTCGGTTGATGTGATGGAACATATCGCGGATGATGAAGCAGTTTTCCGCAACTTTTACGATTCCCTCACACCGAAGGGCACCCTGCTGATCTCTACTCCTTCCGACCAGGGCGGATCCGACGTTCATGATCATGAAGAGGGGGAATCCTTTATCGACGAACATGTGCGGGATGGCTACAACATTGCGGATATCCAGGAAAAGCTGAAACGCGCCGGATTTACAAGAACCGAAGCCCGGTTTACCTACGGAACACCCGGCCAGCTCGCCTGGCGGCTCTCCATGAAATACCCCATCCTCATGCTGAACAGGACCAAACTCCTTTTTATCTTCCTGCCCTTCTACTACCTGTTCACCTATCCGGTCGCCTTCTTCTGCAACTGGCTGGATACGCGCATGCATCATAAAACAGGAACAGGGCTGATGGTAAAGGCCTGGAAGTAGGAACCTGGTGCCGTATCAACCAGGTTTAAGGGGTAAGGTGGTCACATAACAAAAAACCGTACATCGTTTGAATTTCCCTTTCTACATAGCCCGCAGGTACCTGGTTTCTAAGAAATCACACAACATTATCAACATCATATCCGGTATTTCGGTCACGGGTGTGGCCATCGGCGCGATGGCACTGATCATCGTCCTGTCGGTGTTCAACGGGTTCGACAAACTCGTTGTTTCCCTGTTCAACTCCTTCAACCCCAATATCCAGATCACTGCCAGTCACGGAAAAACCTTTGATATTACCAGGTTCCCTGTTGAACAGCTGCGGAAAATCCCGGGAGTTCTCTACCTCACCGAGGTCATTGAAGAGGATGCCCTGATGAAATACAAGGACTACCAGAGCATTGTCACGATCAAGGGGGTGAGCGAGGCCTACACGGCGATGAGCGGGCTGGATACCATGATGGCCCGGGGAAACTTTAAATTGCAGGAGGGGGACAAGGACTTTGCCGTCCTGGGTTATGGGCTGGCAAGCACGCTGAACGCGAATCTGAATGATTACCAGAACCCGGTCACCGTTTATGTGCCCCGCCGCGACGGCTCCTTCTCGGGGGGTCTCGACAATGCCTTCAACTCCGAAATCATCTTCCCCTCGGGGTTTTTCCAGATCCAGTATGAATATGATGTCAAATATGCGATCCTCCCGCTGCGCTTCGTAAAGAAACTGCTGGCGTATGACCATGAAAGGACATCACTTGAAATCGGGCTGGCAAAAGAGGCGGACCAGCAGAAGATCCAGGCGCAGATCGAGCAGCTTGCCGGACGGAACTTTATCGTAAAAAACCGCTTCCAGCAGCAGGAGATCCTGTATAAAATCATGATCTCTGAAAAGAACTATATTTTCATGATCCTCACCCTGATCCTGATCATTGCCACCTTCAACGTGATCGGGACCCTTTCGATGCTCATCCTCGACAAGAAGAAGGATATTGCCGTACTGCAGAGCATGGGAGCCGGCCAGCGGCTGATCCGGAGGATATTTTTACTGGAGGGGATGCTGATTTCCCTGATCGGCGCCCTGCTCGGGCTTTTGCTTGGAGCCGCCATATGCTGGGTGCAGATGCGCTTCGGGCTGGTCCGCCTGGGCGCTGCCGACAGCAGTTTTGTCGTAAACTCCTACCCCGTCCATATGCAGGTGAGCGATTTTGTCATCGTATTCCTTACCGTGATTTCGATCGGCTTCCTGGCATCCTGGTATCCTGTGTACAATATTAAAAAAATCCAGTTCGGAAAGATCAAACTCGACTGACGACCGCGGTGCAAGCCGTCATCCAGTATCTCACTACCTGCTCCCAGGCACTCATAATATTTTATCGAAGTTCGTAAGAATCTGTTTCCCAACATGCCGGCGTTTTCTTCAACCACAATGGTCACAATGGTTTACACAATGGTCACAATGGGTTTCTTTGTGTGCTTTGTGCCTTCATTGTGCCATTGTGGTTATTTTTAAGCGCAGTATGTTTATCGTTCAACGTTGTTTAATCCTTTCGTTTCCAGATGATAATTTTACGAACGTTGTACGGATGAGCTGCTTTTATGCTTAAGTTTGTTAGTTAATAATCAGTATCCCGGACATAATTTTGAAGCATATGCGCAAATTCCCCCTACTCCTGGTTCTTTTTGTCCTGTCATTTACCCTTTCGGCTGCCAAATGGGTTGATATTCATTCACCACTGCCCGTACCTGCAAAAATCAAACTGGTTTCGTCGACCCTCGACCGCTCGGTGGTTCATGTAAGCATTGAGGGATTTTCTCTTCATCCTGTGCAGACCCCTGCCGGGGAGGCATTTTTTGTTACCGTCGGCAAAGCGACGCCAATCCAGGATGCGGGAGCTCCCGATCTTCCAAAACTGACCCTTTCGGTTATTATCCCCGACCAGGCAGCAATGGACGTCAGGGTGGTGGCTTCCAGTTACAGGGACTATCCGGATATCTCAGTTGCCCCCTCAAAAGGGGTGATCATGCGGGACCAGGATCCGGCATCTGTTCCCTTTTCCTATGGAAGTTGTTATTCGACCGACGAATTTTATCCCCTCTCCCCCGCCGGCCTGCGCGACCCCTATATCATCCGTGATTTGCGCGGACAGACCCTGATCGCCTATCCCTTCCGGTATAACCCGGTTACGCGGACGTTACGGGTATATTCCGACATGGATATTGAAATATTCAAAACCGGTGATCACGGTATTAACCCTCTTCCCGGCCCAACCGTGAAAAAAAAGATACCCCAGGGTTTTCTCCCGGTATACCGGCACCAGTTTGCCAACCTGTCGGCCCTCAGTTACACACCCTTAAATGAATTTGGAAATCTGCTGGTAATCTGTTACGGTCCCTTTATGAATGCGATGCAACCCTATGTTGCCTGGAAACAGGCGGAGGGCTACCACACTGAAATGATCAACAGGGATTCGGTCGGGACTACCGCCGGATCGATCAAATCATTTATTGCAGATTATTACAATTCCAAAGGGCTGACCCATGTCCTGCTGGTTGGCGATGCACCCCAGATTCCCACCAATACGGGGAACGGACTGGGGGGGCCAAGCGATAATGCCTATGGTTACATTGTGGGAAATGATCATTATGCCGATGTCTTTGTCGGCCGCTTCTCGGCCGAAACAGAGGCGCAGGTGCAGACCCAGGTACAGCGCACGCTGGAGTATGAACAAAGCCCCCAGTTCCTTACCGACGACTGGTTTACGACGGTTATCGGAATTGGATCCGACCAGGGACCCGGCGATGACAATGAGATGGATTACGAGCATATCCGCAACCAGCAGACAAAATTGCTGGCATACCATTATACCTGGAACCCTGAGTTGTTCGACGGTTCGCAGGGCGGGAATGACGCAACGGGAAATCCCACCCCCACCATGGTCAGCACGGAGGTAAACAACGGTGCCAGCCTGCTGCTCTATACCGGGCATGGAAGCAATACCTCCTGGGGAACCTCTGGGTTCAGCAATACGAATGTAAACCAGCTCACCAATGTCGGGAAACTGCCCTTTATCTGGTCGGTCGCCTGCGTGAATGGCAATTTTCTTGCCGGCACTTGCTTTGCCGAAGCCTGGCTCCGCGCCTCCCAGGGCGGGCAACCAACCGGCGCCCTGGCATTCCTCGGATCTACCATCAACCAGAGCTGGAATTCGCCCATGGAGGGCCAGGATGCAATGACCGACATCCTGGTAGAATCCGACTCCACCAACATCAAACGTACCTTTGCAGGGCTGTCGATCAACGGGTGCATGGAGATGATCGATGCCTATGGCACCGATGGCGCCAATATGGCTGATACCTGGACCATTTTCGGAGATCCTACCATCATGGTGCGTACGGCAGTGCCGCAAACGATGGTGGTCACTTACGATACACTCCTCTACGTGGGCGATTCAGCCATCAGTGTCACCTGCAGCGTAAATGGCGCCAGGGTGACCGCGACGCATGGAGGTTCGATCCTCGCAACCAGCCTGGTTTCCAATAATACCGCCCTGCTTGCATTTCCCGCACTGGTGGCTCCGTTTGACACGGTCCGGCTGGTAGTTACCGCCTACAACATGCTGCCATACCAGGGCAAGGCGGTCGTAAGGGCACAACCGGTAGCCGCAGGTTTTTCGGGTATTCCATTGCATATCTCCACAGGGAACCATGTAAACTTTTACAATGCATCATCCGCCAATACGACAGTTTTTCAATGGAGTTTCCCTGGGGGTACACCCGCAAGTTCAACGGAGGAAAATCCGGTGGTCACCTACCAGTCCAAAGGCTATTTTGATGTTACGCTGATTGCCGGGAACGGGGTTTATACCGACACGCTGCTGAAAACGGCTTACATAACCGTTGACTATCCGGCCCTGGTGGAAGAAAAACCTGAAAACTTTTCCTGCAGGATTATGCCAAATCCCGGAACTGGCAAATTTGTGATCGATCTGAATACACCCGGTCATGAACTTCTTGAACTTTCCGTCAATACGATGACCGGTACCACCGTTTACAGCGAATCAGACGTTGCCTGCGACAACCATGCCTCCATACCCGTTGATCTGTCAGCCATGGCCGACGGGATCTATTTGCTCAGGGTCAAGGGGAATAACGGCATTTTGTGCCGGAAAATCATCATCAGCAGGTAGCTGTCAACCGATTTTAACAGAGGTCATGGTGAGGGATCCCATGACCGCCTTGTCGTTAAATATGGTAACCTGTTCATCCTCTTCTTTCAGGGCAAGGACATACAACAGCGGGAGGTAATGTTCCGGCGTGGGGACCGACAGTTCGGCCGCTTTCCCCAGCGACTGGTAGTTGATGAGTTGCTGGTGGTCGCCGGACAGGATCAGTTTTTTCATCACGGCATCTGCTTCCAGCGCCCAATCAAAGCCATACTCAGGGTAATCGATCTTTTCCCAGGCCACCAGCCTGAGGTTGTGGACGAGGTTGCCGCTGCCGATAATCAGGACGCCACTTTTGCGCAGTGAGGCCAGTTCTTTTGCCAGGTCATAATGATATTGGGCAGGTTGCCGCTGATCGAGGCTGAGCTGGATTACCGGGATATCCGCTTTGGGGAATATTTGTTTAAGCAGGCTCCAGCAACCGTGGTCAAGGCCCCACTGGTCGTCCATACCAACTTTTGCTTTTGTGACCAGGTTTACAGTTTCTCCCGCCAGGGAAGGACTCCCGGGAGCGGGGTACTGAACATCAAACAACTCCTGCGGGAAGCCTCCGAAATCATGGATTGTCCGCGGCTTTTCCATCGCCGTCACAAAAGTCCCGCTGGTCTCCCAGTGGGCGGAAATACATAATATTGCTTTTGGTTTCTCCAGCGATAACCCGACCGACTTCCAACCCTTCACGAACTGGTTGTCGTCGAGGGCATTCATCGGGCTGCCATGACCCAGGAAAAGCACCGGCATGATACCCTGGCTGGGAAATGTCCCTGCAATTTTTTTAAATTCATCAACTTTGGATGCCAGTCCGGAAGCTGGTATGGCGGTCAGCATCTGTAGGAACCTCTTTCTATCCATGGTTGCCTGGGTAAGTCATGCCGATGAAGTTAACCCGGCCTGCGACCGGATCGGGCCCCTGTCAGGGTAATTTAAAAGGGGTTTTGATAACGTGCAGAACCTCTTTGGTATCGGCATCCGAAATAAAGGCGATAAGGCTGCAGTGGGCGGGGTTCCAGGTTTTAGTCCCGAAGGCGAAGGTGTAGTTTTTGGTCACCAGGGTATTGACATCCGCCGTAGCGGCAATTTGCTCGCCGAAGGAGCCGTTGATGGAGCCACGGAGCATGTGCATGAACCTGAAGTTCTTGATGATAGGGATCGAATCGCCGTCCACCTTGTTTTCCTGGCCTCCGTAAATGCTGTCCTCCAGGATGCATACGCACAGGTTCACTGGATTGGTGAACTTCAGCAGGAATTTTGTCTGGACATGTGCGCTGATCGTCCTGCTCCCGGTATCAAAACTGTTGGTCATGGACATGACAGCTGCCTTGGGCAGTTTCAGCGCTGCTTCAATAGCGCCGCCCCACTCGGTAGGCACGAACGAGACCTTCCCGTTGTAGGCTCTTCTGTTAACCATCCCTTTTGGGTTCTGATCGATGTTGAAAAGACTGGTGCTGTACCAGTCATTCCCCGTGGCGCAGGTGTAATCGGCCTTGAGGTAAGGAGGATAAAGAACAAAGTTAGGCCTGGCAAAACTGCCGGCATGGACCGAGATCACGAATACCTGACCCTTGTACAGATCGGCGAAAGCGCTGGCCGATTTTGCGGCCGGGGCGCAGTTCACGCAGGTATGGCCTGTATAATCTTCGAGAAGGACATTACGGATATTGGTATCGGCAATTACGGCTTTTACGGTATAATAGGGTTCGCTTACCTTGGTACAGGCCTGGAACAGGACACTCCCGAGGAATAAGATGCTTGCTATTTGAAAGATACGTTTCATTTCAGATTTTTTTTTCATTCAGGTTTCAGTTCACTGTTCGGTTCGCGGTTAGAAACTGCTGGTTATTGTAAGCGTTACGCCGTTTGTTGCAGGAACATAGCGGCAAACTCCGCCAACGCAAATGATTCCCTCGCGCTGCCGGCCCCAGGAGATAGCCACACGCGAGGTATGGTTGGTATAACCGGCGCTTACGAGGTAATAATTCAACCTCTGTGAAGGAACATCATTCCCAAAATTATATTGGTCCATCACCGAAAAGAACCATGCCGGTGAAATGGTCACCTCGGCAAGCCCCGCAACCCAGTTGCCCTTGTCCTGTTTGGTCCATAAACCCTGGACCTCCCAGCGCAGATTCAGCTTTTTGGTGATGCTCCAGGCGATATCGGCAACACCGATATGGGAATATATGATGCCATACTGGTTCACATGTCCTTCAACAACATCCTTGTTGTAAGCCTGGTGCAGGTAGGTAAAGATTCCCTTCCACTTGCTGTTGAATTTCTTGGAAACCTCCACATTGCCATCCTGGTAATAGAGTTTATTGCCAAACCCATAGACGGTGGTTTTATAGCCCAGGGTGCCGGTTTGGCCAATGGCGGTAGAGTCGTTCAGCGCTGTCTGCTTCAGCCCGTTAACCTGTGAAAAATTGGCTGCAATGGAAAGACCTGTTTTGCCGCCCAGGGGCGAATTCTTGGGCAGGTGGATGGTTATGGTTCCCGAAATGCCAACCTCGCCATCAGGTTGGGTTGCATAGGGGTACATGCTCGCAAGCGCATAGGTATGCTGTTTGGTAATGGCAGGCAGGTAATTGATATCGAGCATGTTGTTGACAACCGATCGGTCGGATTTATAACTCATGTTGTCGATCCACTTCGACATCACCTGGATACCCAGTCCCTTCTGGGACCATGAGACATTGGTGAATAATCCGTTCCCATCCTTATAGATATAATTGTTCCGGGCCGAAGGGTCATTGATCTTGTGGGCAATTTCGGTCTGCCAGTTGAAACCGCCGATATTCATGTTGAACCTGCCACCGTAATTGGCGACGTTTTCCGGCATATTCAGGGCAAGCAGCTTTCCGTCGTAGGTAATGGTTTTGGTGTTCCCCTGCTGGTAATTGCTCGCGACCGAACCACCCAGGATGAGCTTCACCCGGGCATTTGCCATGCCGGTAATGAGTTCATTCAGGTTCACGTCTCCGTCGAGTCCCTTGACAATCCCCCTGTTATAATCCTTGAACGGTTCCCAGTAATAGCGTTGTGTACCATACACCCCTTTGATGGTAATCCCCTTTGCCGGCATCAGTTTCACCCTGATTCCCTGCAACGAATTATCGACGCCGAGTGTCCATTCCTGGTAGGTACGAAGGATCATCCCGTTGCCGAATTGTTCATAGAAATTCCCGGCGGTGACATCGATAAAGCTGTTTTTGTAATTGGCATACCAGTAGGGAATACCGGAGCCGTTATATTTGGCGTCATACCCGGTCAGCGGGGGAAGATAGGTTTCAAACCGCAGTCCTGCCGAGAAATTTTCGAAGGAATAGTTGACTTCGGTGAAGGCATTCATGCGGATCAGCTGCCCGCCGAGGGTGGAATCGGTGATCCCCATCTTAGTATCCTTCAGGTAATAGGCTGCATCCATCTGCATGCTGCCGTGAACTTCACTGCCTTTGAGGAGGTCCTGCGCAGTCGAGGTGAGAGAAAACAGGACCATCAGCAGGATGGTTCCCGGGACAAGGTATATCCGTTTATTCAAGGTACAGGAATTAAGGGTGAAACTAAATCATGAATTTCAGTTGTTATTTAATCTCTTCGCCTTTGTTGAGTTTCCTGACCATTTCAATCAGGTTGAGCTCATCGCCTTCGGAGAAGGAGGTATGCTGCCATACGACTTCACCCTTCCCGTTCAGCAAAAAGGTATGGGGAATGGGCCCTACGTTCATCGCTCTTTTAAACTCGCTGTTTGGATCAAGCAATACGGTATAATCCCATCCTTTGCCATTGACCATGGGGGCAACCAGGGTCATGGAACGGGAATCATCAACGGAAACGGCATAGAGTTTTACGCCGGTCTCTTTTACCCATTCATCATAAACATCTGCAATGGTGGTCAGTTCACGTACGCATGGTTTGCACCAGGTGGCCCAGAAACTGATGATCACGGGCTTACCGTCGTTCACGATGCTGTTGGTGCTGAACGACTGACCCTTGACATCCTTAATGTTTACAGATGGCAGTTTCTTGTATTTGAAAACACTCTCCTGTGCATAGGTGAGGGAGGATACCAGGAGTAAAAGGAAAATAATCCGGAATTTGATTTTCATTTGGGTTGTTTTTGGATTCACAAAAATAAAAAAAATTATGGAACATAAACCTCTAAAATGCGGATGTTAGGGTCGGGATGAAGGATAATTTCGTCAGTGACGGCCGGGAGGAGCAGTACCTCACCGGTTGTAAGGGTAACCCGGTCCTCACCTGTTGAAATTTCACCTCTCCCTGCCACACATATATATATGACAAAAGAGTCGAGGGCGCTGTAATCCTTCTGGGTCCGGCAATCGATATCAAGAAGGTTGACGGTAAAAAAGGGAGATAGGGCTAGGTTCACGGGTTGGTTCAGGGAGGGAACATAGTGGGTGCGGTAGGAGCCGGCATGACCGAAATCAATGGCATCGACTGCCAGTTCATTGTGGAGTTCACGCGGCATTCCGCCGGCACCCGGGCGGTCCCAGTCATAGATACGGTAAGTGGTATCAGAGGTCTGCTGGATTTCGGCAAGCAGGATCCCGGGGCCGAGGGCATGGACACGGCCAGCCGGGATAAAAAAGGCATCTCCCTTTTGCACTTTTTCCACATTGAGAATCTCCTTTAACCTGTTTTGCTTCATGTAATCAAGGTATTTCGCCGCATCCAGGTCGCGGTTAAAGCCGCTTATCAGTTCCGCACCCGGTGCGGCATCCAGGACATACCACATTTCGGTTTTCCCGCTGCCGATACCACGGGCGGCTGCCAGGGCATCATCCGGATGCACCTGCACGGAGAGCCAGTCGTTGGCATCGATAAACTTCACCAGGACAGGGAATTCATTGCCCGATTTCTCATAAACCCGCTCTCCCACCAGTTCATCCATATAGATTTCAAGGATCTCATTCAGGTCATTACCTGCCAGGAAACCATTGACGACGATGGTCTGGTTTTCGGGAACACCCGACAACATCCAGGCTTCGCCACAGGAGGATAAGGGGGAAAAATCAAGATTCAGACTGGTTTTCAGCTTCGTGCCACCCCAGATCTTATCTTTGAAAACAGGTACAAATTTTAACGGATACAGCATATGATTGAATTAAACAAGGCGGGAACCTGCATTCTTGCTAACTTTGAATTACAGCTGTCATAAAGACGGCGGAACGAAAGAATATCTAAAAAAGTCGCAGGATTCTGCGAACTTTTTATTTCCTTTGTTGAGAAACAAAAATACAGAATTTAAGGTTGTCTTATCATGATGATAAAAACACTTTGTGTTTTCTGCGGATCGAGTATGGGCAGGGAGCCTTTTTATGCCGATACGGCACGCAGCCTTGCCGAAATGCTGCTGGTTAGGGAAATCTCGCTGGTATATGGCGGAGCAAACGTCGGCCTGATGGCCATACTGGCAGATACGATGCTGGCAAAGGGAGGGAAGGTGACCGGGGTCATGCCCACATCCCTGGCAGAACGGGAGGTTGCCCATCAGCACCTTACCGAAATGCACATCGTTAGCGGGATGCAGGAGCGAAAGGCCCTGATGGCCGACCTGTCGGATGCCTTTATTGCACTGCCCGGGGCCTATGGAACCCTCGACGAACTTTTCGAGGTACTTACCTGGAATCAGCTCGGCATTATCAACAAGCCCATCGGCTTGCTCAATATCCATGGCTATTTTGATGCATTGATCGGGATGCTCGATCATGCCGTTGCTGAAAAATTTCTGCGGCCCGAACACCGTGCCATGCTGCAAATCGATGATGACATGGAAACGCTGCTTCAGAAGTTGTCCTCTTACCAACCTGTGACTGCCGAAAAATGGATTGAACGGCTTAAACAGGGTAAGATCTGAGGTAAAACAGGGGTCGGAAACCGTCCCCGGATATGTAAAATTATTTTACATTTATTTTGTCACTGATTTTAGCCGGAACAACATGCTGATCATCGGAATCACCGGAACACTGGGAGCGGGAAAAGGCACTGTGGTAGAATACCTCACCTGCAAGAAGGGGTTTGTTCATTATTCTGTAAGAGCCTACCTGCTGGAGGAGATCCGGAGAAGGGGTATGGCAGAAAACCGCGACAGCATGTATTTACTGGCAAACGAACTCCGCGCCCTGCACGGTCCGTCGCATGTAACAGACCAGCTATACGCCAAAGCTGTTGAATCGAAGGCCGACTGTGTCATTGAAAGTATCCGGACACCCGGTGAAATTTTCTCGCTTCGGGGCAAGGGGAATTTTTTCCTTTTTGCCGTGGATGCTGACAAAAGGCTTCGGTACCAGCGAATTACCGAACGGCAATCGGAAACAGATCATATTTCTTTTGAAACCTTCCTCGAAAATGAAGCCAGGGAGATGGAGACCCTGGATCCCAACAAACAGAACCTCCATGCATGCATCCGCGAAGCCGATTATCTTTTTACCAATGACGGCACCAAAGCGGCGCTCTTTTCAGCAGTTGAAAATGTACTCCTTCAGATTATGTAATCCCCGGCATTTGCCGGTTCCATGAACTTTCCTGCCCCGGGCTTGATTTTCCTGTATTGCCAATTCCGGTTGAATGGTTCACCATCTCCTTCAACCTTGAACCATCGTTCGGATCATCGGCAGGCACGCAAATGGAACAAGAACAGGGGATCATTCCCCATTTTGTAAAATAAATCATAATTCTGTAAACTATATCGCCATAAAAAATGTTTTCACCGGAAAATATTTTTTCCAATGGCACAAAATCAACACGTCAAATTTTACGATAAATACCTGGTTACCTGAGCATACATTCATTACTGTTTATTTTACATAGCGGGTTTCCACTATTTTTTTTTTACGCAATCACCCTATTGCGCGACCCGCTTTTTTGGGTCATCTTTGTGTAGATATTTTTACACGGTTTATTGAAGGCTGTATCAAAGATGAAAAAAAAATAACCAGCTAACTGAATTTTAAAACAACTCATTAATCTTCATCCCAATGAGAACAAAAAAAACATTAAACCTGGGTTTGATCCTGGCAGTCATCATTACCATTATATTAACTGGATGTCAGAAAGAGGTCGATAACGGACAACCTTCACCTGCAAAAGTGCAACTGAACTCAGGGTTGAAATCAGCCGCTGCCGGTTCAATTGTAACCACGGGGACCATTGTAAACGGTGATTACCGTACAGGTATGTCCTTGACTGCATCCAATTCATTAACCATCAAGGTTACGGTAACGGCCATCGGCACCTATGATATCACAACCAACACGGTAAACGGTTATTATTTTTCAAAAAGCGGTTCTTTCACGACAACCGGCTCGCAGACGATCACTTTACCTGCAACGGGAACACCTGTGGCAGCCGGTGTAAGCACCTTTACTGTAACCTTTGGGAATACAACCAGTTTTACGGCGGTCGCAGTCAGTAACCTGCCGATCATCCTGAGTTCCTGCAATACCAGTTATACCTATTATGAGGTTGCCAACCACAAAAACCAGAAGGTATGGCTCGACCGCAACCTGGGCGCTTCGCAGGCAGCCGTATCGGCTAACGATTACCATGCTTACGGCTCGTTGTACCAATGGGGCAGGCTGGCCGACAACCATCAGTGTATTACCTGGGCCAGTTCCATGTTCGGGACCTCGGTGAACGGCGTTACTTCAACCACATCAGCTACCAACACACCGGCAAATTCGCTGTTCGTGAAAACAATGGCCTCCCCCTGGGACTGGAGAGTTCCTCAGAACAACGCCCTCTGGCAGGGTGTATCGGGGATCAACAATCCATGCCCGGCAGGTTTCCGCCTCCCGACAAGTGCAGAATTTACGGCTGAAATCGCAACCTGGACCACCAAAAACACAGCCGGGGCATTTGGTTCATCGCTGAAATGGGTCATGGCCGGGTATCGCGACTTCCCCGACGGCCAGATTTACGGTCCCGGTACCGAAGGCGATTACTGGTCCAGCACCGCCAGTTCAACCAAAGCCACCATCATGATGTTTTCGTCAAGTCTTGCCTACACCGCCGATGATTACCGCGCGGCAGGCTTCTCTGTACGTTGCATCAAGAATTAACAGGCCCAGCTGTCCCGGCCTTCCGGGAATCTGTCCCCGGAATTCCCCCCCTGATCTTAAAAACCCCGCCATGCTGCAGCGGGGTTTTTCTTTTCCTCCAAACCGCCCCCTTCATGCCCCGGCACCCGGAATTGCCGGGTTCTCTCCTTTATAAACCCCCGCCGGTACCCTTAACAAATGCCGGGAAACGAGGAAACAGACATATGCAACACCGCCGGGAAAAGCAACATGTATATTTTTTATACATCATGGCATGGCATTAATGTATAATATTTAACTTTTATGTAAAATTATTCTATATTTTACCATTTTATTATCATAAATGAATTATTAGTGGCGTACATTTTCCACGCCATTTATTTTTTTATTATATTTATTATCAATTATTTAAAATATTTATGTGTTATTTTTATAGCGGTTTACCACTATTATTATTTACTGATAAACTCTATTGTGCAGCCCCCCATAAGCATCGATCTTTGTAAAGATATTTTTACTGAGTAATTGAATATTTTTAACAAGCCAACAGACAACACATAATATTTTTACATTTTCACCCATAAACACCTATCCCAATGAAAACAAAAAATTTACTCAACTTAGGTCTTACCCTGGCCGTTTTATTCAGTATGATTATCATGGGATGCCAGAAAGAGGCAGAAAAAATTCAGCCGACCTCTCCTAGCGGACAAATCAACTCCGGATTAAAAGCTACCGCAACCGGATCGATCGTCACTGCAGGAACCATCGTCAACGGCACCTACAAACCAGGTGTTGTGTTAGCCACAGCCAACACGGTTACCCTGAAAGTCACCGTTACCGCCATCGGCACCTATAATATTACCACCAGTACCGTAAACGGGTACAGTTTTACAAAAAGCGGATCCTTCACCGCAACAGGAACCCAGCTGATAACCCTGGCAGGTGCCGGAACGCCTGTGGCAACAGGCCTGAACACCTTTACCGTGACCTTCGGCACCACAGCCAGCTTTGCAGTGGTTGTGGTAAGCATTACCCCCATTGTAATGAGTTCATGCGGAACGAGTTACACCTATTACGAGGTGGCGAACCATGCCACACAGAAGGTATGGCTTGACCGCAACCTCGGCGCAACCCGGGTAGGAACCGCAGCAAACGACTACCAGTCGTATGGTTCCTTGTACCAGTGGGGCCGCCTGGCCGATAACCATCAATGCATCACATGGGCAAGTGCGATCTTTGGCACCCCCGTTAACGGAGTTACAACAGTAACCTCCTCCACAAACACCCCGGTAAATGCGCTGTTCGTAAAGTCAATGGCCTCTCCCTGGGATTGGAGAGTTCCGCAGAACAACAGTCTCTGGCAGGGTGTATCGGGCATCAACAACCCATGCCCCGCAGGATTCCGCGTTCCTACAGGCGCTGAATTCATTGCCGAAATTGCCACCTGGACCACTAAAAATCCGGCCGGCGCATTTGGTTCATCCCTGAAGTGGGTTGAAGCTGGTTACCGCGATTTCCCCGATGGACAGATCTACGGTCCGGGCAGCGAAGGCGACTACTGGTCAAGCACCACCAGCTCGACAAAAGCCACCATCATGTATTTCTCATCCATGGGAGCCTACACTGCCGACGATTACCGTGCAGCCGCCTTCTCAGTGCGTTGTATTAAAAACTAAAGACAAGGGGTGAACCTGTCGCCCCGCCAGGTTCGAACCCAGACAATATGGTTGGTTAATTACTTTTTTTGGTTGAATGACCCCGCGTTGAAACTGCGGGGTCATTTGTTTTTCCGGGATGGTGAACATGGCAGCGGCAATGCGGTAACCCCATGATTCACTTTTATGCAGGCCGCCTGCCGGTTAATCAATTGGTTTCGTACTTTTACAGCCTGAATAAACATTGGATTATGGAATCAACAGAATATCTGCGCCCCTCGTGGGATGAATACTTTATGGAGGTCGCCCATACCATTTCAAAACGCGCAACATGCGACCGTGGCCGAAGCGGATGCGTGATCGCCCGCGACAGGCAGATCCTGGTCACCGGGTATGTTGGTTCTCCCCGGGGGTTGCCGCATTGCGATGAAGCAGGGCACCTGATGAAGAAAATGTTACACGAAGACGACAGGATTACCCAGCATTGTGTCCGGACCGTTCACGCCGAACAAAACGCCATTTGCCAGGCAGCCCGTCTGGGTATCCCGCTTGACAAAGCAACCCTCTATTGCCGGATGACCCCCTGCAGAACCTGTGCCATGCTCATCATCAATTGCGGAATCGAGCGCGTGGTTTGCGAAAGGAAATACCATGACGGCGGCGAATCTGAAGCAATGTTCAGCCAGGCGGGTGTATTGCTGGAATATGTTCATGATGAAATCCAGCAATACGATAAGCAATAACAGGTAAATCCAGTAAGATCCAGCAAGATTCCAATGTCATATTTAAACCAGGAATGAAGTCGCAGGCCAATCGCCCGTTCTTTTGGCAGAATTACCTGATAATCACAAGTTTTCTTACCATGTTATCCCCATTTACTGAAACCCTGATCATATAACATCCCGGAGGCAGGCTGGAAAGGTCGAACAGGCAATTGCCCCTGGTGGAACAATCTTTCGAAAAGACAACATTACCCGTATAATCCATCACGTTAACCTTGGCATTTTCAGAAAGGATCTCCCTGAAAACAATACGGAATATCCCTGTTGTCGGATTTGGATAAAGTCTGATGGTTTCCTGTTGTTGTTCCTGCACCGACACGACGGATTGGGACTGGGTCACGGTTACATGCTGCGGTGAAAGACCCGGCACGGTTACTGAAATCGTTGCTACCCTGGTGAAATAATAGGGATTCAGGGTATAGTCAGCCGTAATCGTACCATTCCCGTTTCCCGCGGGAGTAACCGTACACCAGGCTGAATCGGACACTGCGCTCCACCCGGTATTGGAAGTCACTGTAAAATCAGTAGTTCCGGCAACAGGAGCGACATTCCGGTTCACGGGCGTAACCGTCAACAGAGGTGCCGCCCCCTGTTGTGTTACCGTCACGGTTATGGAAGAAATCCCGCTTACCGCTACGGTTATTTGGGCGATCCGTTGCGTAACCGCAAAGTTTTCGGTATAATCGGCCTGGATCGCACCATTTCCCGAACCCGAGGTGGTTACCAGGCACCAGGTTGCATCGCTGAAGGCCGACCAACCGGTATTGCAGGTAACGGTGAAGGAGGTGGTTCCTGCCGGTGCAGGCACATCCTGGTTTGGTGGTACAACAGACAATATGGGTGCCGCTCCATCCTGTGTTACCGTAACCGTTACCGGTGCAAGACCGTTAACCAGCACGGTAACAACTGCAATCCGCTGGGTTACGGCGAAGTTTTCGGTCACATTGGCGGTGAGCGGTCCATTTCCTGAGCCGGCCGTTGTCACAGTGCACCAGCCGGCATTGCTTGAAGCCGTCCAGTTGGTGTTGGAGGTAACGGTAAAACCTGTGCTGCCCGCGGGTGCAGGTACGCTCTGGTTGGGAGGCGTAACAGAAAGGGTCGGGGCGGCCCCGGCCTGGGTTACCGTTACCGTTTGAGACGGCAGCGTGGCAACCGTAACCGTAATGGTCGCCATTCGGCTGGTTACAGCAAGGTTTTCAGTAAAATTCGAAACGATGATGCCATTATTCGTCCCTGAGGGGGTTATGGTACACCAGTTGGAATTGCTGACTGCACTCCAGTCGGTATTACAGGTCACCGTGAAATTTGTCGTTCCTGCTGCATAGGTGACATTCTGGTTGGGCGGTGTAACAGCCAGCATGGGCGGGGCGCCTGCCTGGGTTACGGTTACCGTTTGCGGGAGGATCCCTCCCGAAGGGGTTGCGGTGATATTTGCAACCCGGCTTACGATGCCGGGGTTATCGGTATAGTTCGCGGCGATGGACCCGCTGCCTGTCCCGGATGGGGTAACAGTGCACCATGGAGCGTTGCTGGCAACAGTCCATGTTGTTGAGGTGTTTGCCGTAACGGTGAACATTGTCGAACCGGCTGCATAGGCGACATTCTGGTTTACCGGTGTAACGGCAAACAGGTTGTACAGGTCCGACTGCCAGAGCCCGCGGCCGTAGGTTGCCGCCTTGAGCCTGTTATTGACGGGGTTGACGGCATCATAGAAGATCTCAAGTTCACGCACATCCACAGGTGGCAGGCCGGTGCTGAAGGCAACCCAGTCGCTCATCGTGGCATCCTTGTAAAAAACATTGGTTTTGTTGCCAATATAGAGGCCTTCATTACTGTTTTTGTCATACACGATGCAGCTGATATTGACCGCAGGCAGGGTCCCGGAAATATTGGTCCAGGTGATCCCTTTGTCGGTCGATTTGTAGACTTTGGTTCCTGCCGTGGCATAAACGATGTTCGGATCGGTGGGATGGGCTTCAAGATCGGTTGGTGTCGCCCCTCCCGGGAGGGTGCATGCCGTCCAGACGGGTGTGGCCGCATTTGCGTTGTCCGACCGCTTGATCGCGCCGCTGCGCACCACATAAAGGATATCGACATTGGCAGGGGATTGTTCCAGCACGCTGCAGGTTCCCGATTCTCCCGCGGAGATCTTCGTCCAGGTGACCGCCGATGACGATGCGGCCTTCACATTGGTGCTTTTCCACACATTCACATACCCGATGAACATCGTTGAAGGGATAGTTTCATGCAGGATATAGGGGGTAACCCAGGCCCCGCTTTCGGTAATTCCATGGCTGCCATTGGCGGCGATTTCACTGTATCCTCCTCCCGAAGAGCGGTAGATATCACCATAATAGATTGATCCGTAACGAAACAGGGTGTCGGAATAATCCACGATACATTCCATGCCATCGCCACCGAGCACGGTCGTGAAATTCGGACCGGTATTCTTGGAGGTGCCATTATCCTGGTAGCCGTTCATCGTGAGCGTTTGTTTGAGGGCGCTCTGCCCGATTTTATATACCTGGGAGATGGCCAGTCCCGACGACAGGTCCGTCCAGCTGGTTCCTCCATTGGTTGATTTATAGATCCCCCCGTCACACCCGGTAAACAAATTGCCGTTGGCAGGCGACCACACCAGGCAATGGATATCGGCATGTACCGAAGGAGCGCAGCTGGTCCCCCATGAACTTCCAACCCAGTGGCTGGCAATCGTCCAGGAAACCCCTGCATTGGTCGACTTCCAGATGTTAACGCCCCCGATATAGAGCGTACTTGCATTATTAGGATCAACGGCAATGCATAGGTCGTACCAGGCCTGGCTGCCGGTTCCGCTGCCATCGCACGCATAATCCATAAGGTTGGGCGTCGTTGACTGGGTGGTAAAGGTCAACCCGTTGTCCGTTGAGCGAAGCAGTCCTGCAAAGGGGCCATTGGTCTGGCAAAGATAAACCCAGGTGGGCTGGGTAATACCCACACCGATGACGAGCCGCGTGCCAGCAGAGACCCCGGAGGTGATCTGGGTCCAGCTATCGCCCGTATTGGTTGAACGGTAAAACTTCCCGCCCTCTGTGGCATAAACGATGGTGGGATCGGCCGGGTTGAACCGGATATCCTTATAATTGTTGGTGTTTGACGATTTCCGCGCCCAGGAAGAGCCCCCGTCGGTCGACTTGTAAATACCCCCGCTGGTCACGGCCAGGATAATGTTGGGGTCGGTGGGGAGCATGATCATCATTCCAACCGTTAGATTTCCCATTCCCGTATTGGATGCTGCCCAGGTTGTACCGCCGTCGGTGCTGCGGTAGACGCCCATTCCCGGAGAATCGCCGCCATCGCGGTCGCCGGTACCTATCAGGATCAGGTTCGCGTTGGTGGGGTGCAACAGCACGGAGGAGACGCCCAGCGTTGGCGTGGCCGTGGTAAGAACGCTCCAGGTTGTGGCGCCGTCGGTGGTGCGCCACAGTCCACCGGAGGGTGAACCGATATAAATGATTCCCGGGTTTGTGGAATGCGGACAAACCGCATTGATCCTTCCCATTCCGTTAGGCTGACCGGTGGCATTGGCTGGTGAAGCGACCGGACCGACAATGCTCCAGTTCCCGCCCGACGACATGGTGGCATCGTGGCTGCTGAAATATGCACGGTAAGCCTCCATCACCTGACCGGGGGCAGGGAGGGTGCCATCGGGCTGCACACAATCCTGGTTGATATATTCCCAGCGTTTGAACACCTTCCACCCGTTATGACGACGGTTTTCACGCCCTTCCCAGTATTTTTCAAAGGCATGACGGGTATCTGCAAACCGTGCATGGGGATCCTGCATCATCTGTGCCCAGTATGGAAAACTGGCGGTATCTCCCGCCGCCGGCGATGGCAGGAACTGGGCCTGCAGACCCGTGATCATCAACAGCAGGAAACCGGCTGTTATAGAAAATATCTTCATAAAAATGTTGTTAAACGCTTTATTTTCACGCATAAAGATATAACAATCCGTGACAGCTCCGCCAGGATTATCGAAAAAACAAATCGGGAAGGTCAGTATATGGCAACCTCCTGTTCGCCTGTCGACCTGGCAAATCCGCGGAACATGGCATTGGTGTTGAAAGGCATGGTGATATTCCCGTCCTTGTCGACGGCAATCAGTCCCCCGTCGGCTTTCTGGTTTCTGAGTTTATCCTGGATGATGATCTTCCCGGCCTCTTCCAGCGGTGCGCCCCTGTATTCCATGATGGCCGACATATCATAGGCCACCACGTTGCGGATGAAAAATTCGCCGTGGCCCGTCGCCGATACGGCACAGGTTTGGTTCCTGGCATAGGTGCCTGCGCCAATGAGCGGGGAATCGCCGATCCGGCCCGTCATCTTTCCCATCATTCCCCCCGTGGAGGTTGCTGCGGCAAGATTGCCGTTTTCATCCAACGCAACCGCCCCCACCGTTCCATGCTTTTCGGTGGAAGGCTCATTTTTTTCAGGTTTTGCCGACGGGACAGGCCTGCTTTTCTTCCAGGCTGCCAGCCTTTCAGGGGTGATAAAATAGGTTGGGTCGACCATCTCCAGCTGCTGTGACCTGGCAAACTTTTCAGCCCCCGACCCGCAAAGCATCACGTGGCTGGTTTTTTCCATCACCCGGCGGGCGGCCGTGACAGGATTTTTAATGGTGGTTACACAGGCAACCGCACCGGCCATCCCCGTTTGGCCATCCATGATAGCCGCATCCAGCTCCGCCTTCCCGTTTTCATTCAACACGGCGCCTTTCCCGGCATTGAACAACGGGCAATCCTCCATGAACCTCACCACGGTCTCAACGGCATCCAGGCTGCTTCCCCCATGGGAAAGCACACCGGAGCCAATTTTCAGGGCCTCGTTGAGTTTGTCAAGATAAGCCTGTTCCTCCTTCGCGGTCATGGTTCCCTTTGCCGGTCCCCCTGCCCCCCCGTGAATGACAAGCACCCAGGGATGGTGCTCAAGCGAGGCCGCGACGGCCGAGAGCGGAGCCGTGTTTTGCGCCGGAAGCGAATAGGAAGCAAACAGGAAAAATGCAATACTGCAGGTAAGCAGTGCCGGCAAATGCCGTAATTTAATAAGGTATCTCAGACTTTTTTTCATAAACAACAGGTATAAAGTTTAGTTATTCTCTTCTTCCGTTCCCACCAGGGGATTAACGAAATCATTCTTTTCCAGATCCACGGGCACTATATAATTTGCTTAAACAGCGATGTAAAATTAATCAATCCTGTGATTTGCAGGATCGTCATGATGACCGACAGCAAAATTACCACCCTGATAAAGCCGGCGCCTTTTTTTACGGCGAGATAGGAGGCGATCAGGGCGCCGATCATGCTGCCCACCGACAGGATACATCCGTAAAGGTAATTTACCTTCCCATCCATGATAAAGACGAGGAGTGCAAAAATAGCATAAAAAAAGACGATCAGGTTTTTCACGGCATTGGCTTTTACCAGGTCGTACCCGACACCCGGTATCAGCGCCATCAGGAGAAAATAACCCACGCCGACCTGGATGAATCCACCGTAAAAACCAACCACGAAGAACATCAGGAACTGCCACCACCTGAGTGGCTTTAACAACTTCGCCGGTTGTTCCTTCAGCCATTTGTCGGGTTTGTAAAACAAAAAGAACACCATGATCACCATGGCCAGCGCCATGGCCTTTTCCACAACCCTGGTATTCACGTCGACGGCAAGCCAGGCGCCCAGGATAGCGCCGATGGTGGCGGGGATGGCAAGCCAGACCGGCCGGAGGTTATCGAACATCCTCTGCCGCGTAAAACTGCCCACCGAAGAAAGGGTCTGAAAAAAGATGCTGATCCGGTTGGTGCCGTTGGCAATGTTGGCAGGCAACCCCAGGATCAGCAGCAGGGAAAGGCTGATCACCGATCCTCCGCCCGACAGGGTGTTGATAAACCCGACGAAAATCCCTGCAACAATAATTAATATGACCTCTGTTACCGACATTTTAGATGTTTTCAGTGTTAACTTAACGCCTCCTCAACTCCGCCTCCTTTTCCTTATCCAGTTTGCTGTGCCTCCTTCCGTAACTGAAGTAAATCACCAGCCCGATGGCAAGCCATATCAGGAATCGCAGCCAGTTCGTCACACCAAGCTGGGCCATCAGGTAAAAATTGGTCAGCAGGCCAAGAACGGGGATCAGGGAAAGTTGTTTCATAATACCAAACCAGGTCAGGATCACGGCTGAGATGATAAAGATCAGGATCGGGAACTGGGTCAGGATCATCATCCGGAGCCACGATCCGGAACCGGTGCCAAGCAGCGTTTGGGCCGGGGTGGCGAAAAAGGCGCTGATTTCAGGACGGTTCCAGTAAAACAGCAGCGTGAGTATCCCTGCCCATATCGGCGGAAGGAAATAGCGGCAGTTCAGGTAGGGTACCTGGAAACCCTTTTCGCTGTTGGGGATGTCGTGCTTTTTCCAGCCGCTTTGCAACACCAGCACCCCGCCTGAGACGAGGATGAAGGCAAACAGTGTGCCGATACTGGTCAGATCGGTCACCTCGGTGAGGTTCATGAAGAGGGAGGGGATCGCAACGAGCACCCCCGCAATGACCGTCGAAAAGTAGGGTGTTTTATACCGGGGATGGATTTTCGAAAAAGACCTTGGCAGCAGGCCGTCGCGGCTCATGCTCATCCAGATGCGGGGCTGCCCCACCTGGAAAACCAGCAGCACACTGGCCATGGCAATGACCGCGCTGATGGCAATAATCCCCGAAAGCCTCGTCAGGTGGAGTTTCTGAAAGGCGAAGGCCAGCGGGTCACCCACCCCGAGATCGGAATAATGTACCATCCCGGTCAGCACCAGGCTGATCATGATATAGAGGATGGTGGTGATGATCAGGGCCAGGATGATGGCCCGGGGTAAATCCCTCCGGGGATTCCTGCACTCTTCGGCGGTAGTGGAAATGGCGTCGAACCCGATGTAGGCAAAAAAGACGCCCGACACCCCCTTCAGCACGCCGGTCACGCCATTGGGCGCAAAGGGATGCCAGTTTTCCGGGTCGATGTAAAACGAACCGACCGAGATGATCAGGAATAAAATCCCGATTTTCAGCAATACCATGGTATTGCTGGCGATTTTTGTCTCGTAGATGCCGATATAGACCAGCACGGAGATAAAAACAACGATCGAAAAGGCAGGGATATCGGCAATCAGCCTTATGCCCCCGATGTGCGGTGCGGATTGCCAGGCCAGGTAAGCCTCGCGAAGCGAATCCGACAGGGATGAAAACGGAGTGCCGTGGCTTAATTCCGCAATGGCATGCTGGTATCCCCTCGCTGCCGAAAGGTAATCGACACAAAGATATTCGGGAACATGAAGCCCGATCCCGCCAAGAAAACCGGTAAAATAATCGGACCAGGAGATCGCCACGGCGATATTCCCGATGGCATATTCCATGATCAGGTCCCAACCTATGATCCAGGCGATGAGCTCCCCGAAACTGGCATAAGCGTATGTGTAAGCGCTTCCGCTGATGGGGATGATCGAGGCAAACTGCGCATAACACAGCGCTGAGAAGGCGCAGGCCATGGCGGTAAAGAGGAACAGCAGGGAAACGGCAGGGCCACCGCTGGCAGCGGCATTCCCGATGGTGCTGAAAATACCTGCACCGATCACCGCGGCAATGCCCAGTGCCGTAAGATCATATACATTCAGGCTTTTTTTCAGTTCCGACCGTTCACCCTCCCGGTCGTGTGCATCCCGGAGAATATGGCTGATGGATTTCCTGCGGAAAAGGTGGGTATTTGCCAATGGAATTTTTTGCTAAAGTTAGAATTTTTTTCCAACGGCTCATCCACGGGATATCACTTTACCGTCGGGCGCTTCCTGCCGGCAGCGGATTGCAGGGCAGAGGTGCCTGACTGCTGTGGAACACTGAAAATATTGTATCTTAGTCAAAAATTTAGCCTGGAGGATCCATACACTCCATCGTCCTGCAAACGATAATTCAGTGGGGCGGATACTCCGGAGCACCCTGACAAAAAATACTGATATGAAATTGCCATAATGACAACGTTTATGCAAACCGTGAATGATAATTTATGGCTATTCCATATGGCCCGAAAAAATAAATATTAACATATGAAAATTGCTGTTTTTGGCGCGACCGGCAAGACCGGTATTTTAATCGTCTACCAGGCCCTCAACCAGGGTCATGAAGTTACCGCCTTTGCCCGCGATCCGTCGAAAGTTACCATCCGGCATACCCATCTCCGGATTGTCAAAGGGGATGTGACGGAGATGGAAATGGTGAAGCAGGCTGTTACCGGCCAGGATGCGGTATTGTGTGCCCTGGGTGTTGCGAAAAACAAACCCGGCACCACGCTTTCGGAGGGAACCCGCAATATTTTAACGGCCATGGAAACGGAAGGGGTAAGAAGGTTTATTTGCATGTCCTCCGCAGGCATCCTGGGAAATGACGCAGGGTTCTGGTTTGGCAGGATTTTCATGCCGCTTTTTTTGAACCATATTTTTGAAGATAAAAAGCGGCAGGCGGAGGTCATCAAAGCAAGCGCCCTTGAATGGGTGATCATCCGGCCGACAGCTCTGACCGATTCGCCCAAGACCAATACCTACAAGATCAACCCCGGCGTTCCCACATCAACGACCGTTCCACGCGCCGATGTTGCCGATTTTATGTTAAAACTCATCACCGATAAACGATATGACCGGACCCTTCCGGCCATTTCAAGTCATTAATATTATGAGAACATAAGCATCATGGATCAGAAATTCAAACACAGCTTCCTTGAAAAATGGGCCGCCTATTTTGGGGAGAGCGACCTTCCGATCACCTTTTTTTATGCTGAAGATCCGGGGGATGTGGCCAGGGCCAACCTTCCCAACGGGCACAGCTGCATCGTTTGCGAACTGGCGCTTGTGCGCAAAGGAACCCCGCTGGCATGGAATGTACAATCGCTCGGCTGTGGCGGATCACGCCGATATCTGGGGTACACCGGCAAGATGAGGCCCGGGTTCGAATATTTTCTTTCTACCGGCATTGAAGGAAAAATTGAGGGAGAACGGTATATCCAGAAACCTGAGATGGTCAGGGAGATGATGGCCGCCATGCCCTGTATCCCGGCAAACGGCAGGTATATCATCTTCAAGCGGTTTGACCAGCTGACCCCTGATGACGAGCCGGTGGCCGCTATCTTCTTTGCCAAACCGGATGTCCTGTCGGGCCTCTTTACCCTGGCCAATTTTGATCAGCCGGGAGGCGACGGCGTTATTGCGCCTTTCGGCTCAGGATGCAGCGCCATTGTGCACCAGCCGTGGTTCCAGGGAGAAACTGAAAACCCGAAGGCAGTGCTGGGTATGTTCGATGCCTCCGCAAGACCCTGCGTGGCAAAGGATGTGCTTTCATTTGCTGTCCCCATGAAAAAATTTGTAACGATGGTGGGCAATATGGATGAGAGTTTCCTTATCACCGAAACCTGGAGAACCGTAAAAAAGAGGTTATAGCCCGTAGGCATTGCAAAGCTGGTACAACGCTTCCACGGCCTGGGGGTCCTGCGAAAACCGGCACCTTTCCTGCCGGAGGTGTTCAAAATATTTCCCGGTAATGCCCTTCACCTCTTCCGAGAGCGCCAGGTAAAGCGGGGTTGCCGCCCCCTGGTCCGGCGTTTCCGACCCGCCAAAGCCAAAGGAGTTGCTGAGTTTTGAATTCACATCGCCCGGGTGACATGCATTTACGGTGATTCCCCTTGCCTGCAATCTTCCTGCAAAAGCTGCCGACAACATCCGGTTGGCCTGCTTTGCCTGCCGGTAGGCCACATCATTGTCATAACGCCTGGCTTTGAATTCCGGATCACGCATATCGAGTCCGCCAGCCCAATAGCTTGCCACGTTGACAATCCTTGCACCGGAATTATCCTCCAAAAAAGGTTCAAAACAGTTGATCATCCTGACATAGCCCAGTACGTTGACAGCCCACTGCATTTCGATCCCTTCCGCACTCTCAGTTCTCTGCCGGGGCGCCGTGGCTGCGTTGTTTACCAGTAACGACAAAGGTTTACCCCACCGTTTACTGAAGTCACTGATTTCCTGACGGGACGAGAGGTCCACCACCTCAAAAAATATGCCAGGATTGGAACTCTTTTTCCGGAGAAGGTTCTGCGTTTTTTCAAGGCTGGCGCGATCACGGCCTGCCAGGGTTACACTGAACCCCTTCGCCGCGATGCCTCCGGCAATAGCTTGTCCGATAGCCCCATAGGCCCCGGTGACGATGGCGTTTTTTTGATTCATCTCAGATTTTATTTTACTTTTCAAATTTACAGACAACTATTATAACATTTACGTATCTTCATCCTGGTATTCAAAAAAATCAGGACATGAAAAAATTGTTATTCCTTTCAGTTTTCACCTTATGGGTAATTACGCTGCCGGCGCAACCTTCATCCTTTTCACCGCGTGGCATAGGAGGAGGTGGAGCCCTCTATTTCCCAACCATCAATCCCGCCAACGACAATGAATTTTATATCAGCTGTGACATGAGCGAGATGTTCCATTCGACTGATTTTGGCAAGAACTATTCCATGATTCCCTTTACAAAACTACAGGCTTTCAGTACCTCCACCTATGAGTTCACCTCGAACCCTTTGGCAGCATACTCCATTCACAACGACGGGAACCAGGGTTACCCTGTAAAAACCAACGATGGGGGAAATACGTGGACCGCACTGCCCGGCTACGATGCAAACCTGGGCCAGGTTTACTTCATCCGTGCCAACTACGACAATCCCAGCCAGGTCATCATGGCCTATTACGGCGACCTGGTGATCTCAAACGATGGCGGAACAACCTTTTCGCTGATAAAGCATGCCGCCTATATGGGAGCCGGGATTACCCTGGGAGGTGTCGTTTTCGACGGCAGCAAGATTTATATCGGCACCAACGAAGGGATCTATTATTCCCAGAATGGTTCGACCCCCTTTTCGCTGATAACCATGACGGGGATTCCGACCGGGCAGGTGATCTGGAGTTTTGCGGGAGCCCGGGCGGGAAACACCCTGCGGTTTTTCTGCATCACCAGCAACAACAGCGATACCTATGTAGGCCTGATGCCTTGGGATTACTACAATTTTGCCAAAGGGGTCTATTCCATGGACAATGTTTCCGGTACCTGGGTAGCCAGGATGACCGGCATCAACTTCACCAACGACTTCATCATGTATGCGGCCATGGCCCATAACGACATCAGCACAGTCTACCTTGCCGGGAATGATAATGCCCTGGCCGCCCCGCTGGTTTATAAAACCACCGATGCCGGCAACACCTGGCAAAAGGTCTTCAAGACAACCAACAACCAGAACATCGCCACAGGGTGGTGCGGGTACGGCGGCGATAAAAACTGGAGCTGGGCTGAAACCTGCTTTGGCATTACAGTCGCACCTGGAAATTCGTCCAAGGCACTGTTTGGCGATTTTGCCCTGATCCATACCACGACCGATGGCGGTGGTTCATGGAAACAGGCCTATGTCAACACCTCGGATCAGCATGCTGCCGGCCAGCCAACACCTGCCCAGCAGGTTTATCACAGCATCGGGCTGGAAAACACATCCTGCTGGCAGCTTTACTGGGTATCGGCCAGCAATATTTTCAGCGCTTTTTCCGACGAAGGTGGCATCCGCAGCAGCGACAGCGGGCAGACCTGGGGATTTGATTATTCGGGGTTCATGGTCAATACGGTTTACCGGATTGACGGGATTCCCAATGGGACCATCTTTGCCGGGACCTCCAAAATACACGACATGTATCAGAGCACCCGCTTGAAGGATGCCCAGCTGGATGCATCAGATGCATCGGGGAACATCTATTATTCCACCAATGGCGGTGTTGCCTGGTCCCTGGTGCACAGTTTCGGCCACCCGGTCTTCTGGATAAAAGCCGACCCGGGAAACCCGGACCGTATGTACGCCAGCGTCGTACATTACGGGGGTGGAGGGACATCGAGCCAGGGTGGCATCTGGATGACCAATAATCTCAGTGCCCTGAGCGGGTCAACCTGGGTGCATCTGTCCCAGCCGCCGCGTACCGAAGGACACCCTGCATCGATCGAAGTGCTGAACGATGGCAAGATGGTCTGCACCTTTTCGGGAAGGATCAACACCTCCGGCGTATTCACGGCAAGTTCGGGGGTATTCCTGTATAACCCGGTTGCCGGTTCATGGAGTGATGTAAGCGACCCGGGGATGGATTACTGGACCAAAGATATCGTCATCGATCCCGCCGACCAGACCCAGAGTACCTGGTATGTCGGCGTTTTCAGCGGCTGGGGCGGCGCCCCGAACGGAAAAGGCGGGCTCTACAGGACCACCAACCGCGGCGCATCGTGGACAAAGCTGACCGGGACGCAATTTGACAGGGTAACCTCGCTGGGCTTTAACCCGCAGAATAAATCACAGGCCTATCTTACCACTGAAACCCAGGGATTGTGGGTAAGCCAGAATGTGGCAGCGCCCACTCCGGTGTGGAGCCTGGTTGCCAGCTACCCGTTCCGCCAGCCCGAGCGGGTGTTTTTCAACCCCTTCAATCAAAACGAGATGTGGGTGACCAGCTTCGGAAACGGGATGAAAACCGGCTCCATGAACACCACGCCTGTGGCGGAACATCAAACCGTTGCAGCCGGGTTCACGGTATATCCGAATCCCTTTACCGAAAAGCTCAGTATCAAATCAGACAGGGCAGGTTTGCCTTACGAGGTATTTAACAGCCAGGGGGTAATCATCACAAGGGGAGTCCTGGAGGAGGGCATGACCACGATCGGAACCCTCGCATGGAAACGGGGTGTTTACCTTGTCAGGATCTCAGGGGATACCGAAAAGGTGATCAAATTATAGCCGGCCCGGGAGGAGCAGCCGGGATCATCTCAAGGGCATGCTTCATAATCCCCTCCGTGTCGAAGCCGCATTCATGGTGGAGTTCGGCAACCGACCCCTGTTCGATGAACAGGTCGGGGATTCCAAGGCGCCTTACCTGGGCAGTATAGCCATGATCAGCCATGAATTCGAGCACGGCCGAGCCCATGCCCCCCATCACCGATCCATCCTCCACGGTAATAATCTTTTTGAACCTGCTGAAAACCGAATGCAGCAGTTCCGTATCGAGCGGCTTCAGGAAGCGAAGGTCGTAATGAGCCATTGATATTCCTGAATTTTCGAGTAACCCGCAGGCCTCCAGTGCAAAATTACCAACATGGCCAAGGGTGATAATGGCTCCGTCGTTTCCATCGCGGACCATTCTCCCCTTCCCCTTCTCCAGCTTCATAAAGGGAGTCTTCCATTTTGCCATCACGCCGCGTCCCTTCGGGTAACGGATCGCAAAGGGGCCCATATCGGGCAGCTGTGCCGTGAACATCATGTTCCGCAACTCCTCCTCGTTCATCGGCGAGGCTATGATCAGGTTGGGAATGCACCGCAGGTAGGCAAGATCGTAGGCCCCGTGATGGGTCGCTCCATCCTCGCCGACCAGCCCTCCACGGTCAAGACAAAATACGACATTGAGCTTCTGCAGGGCTACATCATGGATCAACTGGTCGTAACCACGCTGCATAAAGGAGGAGTAGATATTGCAAAACGGCAGGTATCCCGAGGCGGCCATCCCTGCGCTGAAGGTCACCGCATGCTGCTCGGCAATGCCCACGTCGAAGGTCCGGTCGGCCATTTTGGCCATCATCAGGTTCAGCGAACACCCTGTCGACATGGCCGGCGTGATGCCAACAATTTTCGGGTTTTCCTCCGCCAGCTCAATGATCGTTCTTCCAAACACAGTCTGGTATTTGGGAGCCAGTCCCTGGCATTTATCCTCCTTGATCGTTCCCGTGTTCTTGTCAAAAACGCCCGGGGCATGATACACCGTCTGGTCCTTCTCGGCCTTTTCAAATCCCTTCCCTTTAACGGTGTGGATATGAAGCAGTTTAGGCCCCCTGATACCATTCATATCCCTCAGCAGTTTGACCAGGCGGATCACATCATTGCCATCGACGGGACCGAAATACCTCAGGTTGAAGGCCTCAAAGAGGTTGCCACTTTTCAACAGGGTGGTCTTTACGGCATTTCCCAGCTGTTTCACGATCGCCCGGGAGTTCTTGCCGTACTTGGTACCGCCTCCCATCATCAGCCAGATTTTGTCGCGCACTTTGTTATAGGTCCGCGAGGTGACGATATCGGCCAGGTAATCCTTGATGGCGCCAACATTTTTATCAATGGCGATCTGGTTGTCGTTAAGGATCACCAGCAGGTTTGCATTGGAGACGCCGGCATTGTTCAGTGCCTCCATTGCCATTCCGCCCGTCATGGCGCCATCGCCGATGACAGCCACATGATGGCGGTCGCTCTGCCCGTTAAGTTTGGCCGCGACGGCCATCCCCAGCGCGGCGGATATGGAGGTCGAGGAGTGCCCCACCCCAAAGGCATCATACCCGCTTTCGGCCATTTTCGGGAAACCGCTGATCCCCTTGTAGGTGCGGATCGTGGCAAAGCGGTCTTTGCGGCCGGTAAGAATCTTGTGCGCATAGGCCTGGTGACCCACGTCCCAGATGATCTTGTCGAAAGGGGTGTCGTACACATACTGAAGGGCGACCGCCAGTTCGACGGCGCCCAGGCTGGCCCCGAGATGGCCGGGATTGACCGACATCACCTCGATGATAAACTGGCGGATCTCCCCGCACAAAAGGGGAAGGTCTTCCAGTTTAAGTTTCTTCAGATCGGAAGGGAGGTTTATGCCTGATAACAATGGTCCTGTGTAAGGAGTCATTTCCGAATGTTTATAGTAATCCAAGTTCCAACAGGGCTGACTGCGAAAGCATATCCTTGTCCCAGGGAGGTTCAAAAGTAAGCTCAACCCTGACGGCACCAACGCCCTCAACCAGTTTCACGACATCGCGAACCTGGTCGGGCATGTCTTCTGCGACCGGGCAATTCGGCGAGGTCAGGGTCATCAGGATATAGACATCTTTTGTCTCCTCATCGATCTGCAGGTTGTAGATCAGCCCGAGATCATAGATATTCACGGGGATTTCAGGATCGAAAACCGATTTAATTGCGGCAATTATCCTGGCTTCAAAAGGATCAAGATGCGTTTGATTGTTCGATTCCACGACAGTATTTTTTTACAAAGATAAGGTTATTCCGTTTACGGAAATGACCGGCTGTTACCACAGAAGGGCTCAATTTTCCCGGGAATCCGCAGTAACCTGCGGCTCATCCCTGAATTCCTGGGGAGGGTCGGATGCTAATTCCCGAAGATGATCGGGCTGCTGACATCGCATATTGGCGGACAGGGGCTGAATTTCTGGGCCGGCGTGCCATAGATCGAATTCTTGACAAGATCATTGCCCAGGTTGTCCACCCCGACGACAATCCCGATTTTCCCTCCATTGTTGTCCTTTCCAAAATAAATACGGAATGCGGTCAGCCCGGGAGTTTCGGTCGAAAGGCTGTTGATGGCATCCACCTGCGATTTGTCAATGGCAAAGCCCTTGATTACCCCGCTGGCAGCAACGGCCCCCGACATATAGTTGTTGAAATATGAATGGGCGACTGCCGCTGAGATCGCATTGGACGACGAATCCGGCGATGGTGAAGGAGCTACACGGGTAAAGGAAAGGAGGAAAAAGACAGACAATCCGAAAATGGTGCCGGTGACAAATCCTAAAGCTGTCGGAAAATATTTACGGGTTTTCATGTGATTTTTTATTTAGATTTATAACAAATTAAGATTAATTTCGCTCAAAGATAATTATTTATCCCTGACAGCAAAATTTTTTATACAAAATCAGGCTACGGATTTATCCGGAAACTGCGTAAAAATTCAACCTGGGAATCGTATGCGCCCGGAGCAATTTTCGGGAAACAGGTTCCAGCAAACCTTTCATGACCATGTGGAAGTTTCCATTTGACACAAACATCATCCAGGATAAAATGAAATATTTAATCCTGAAAAAAAGCCCGTATACGAAGAGGGTGCTTACAGCCATCTTCTTTTATTTCCTGCTGGCGGTATGTAAGCCAGGCAGCATTTATGCACAGGGCTTTCCGGCAACGGAGATCGGGAAACTGGCAAGGGCGATCAGGCAGGCTGAAAACGACAGCGTAAAGATCCTCAGGATAGCCCACCTTGCCGTTTTTTACAATGATTACCTGGATGATCATCTCCGGGCCGACAGCGTAAGCGAGCAGGCCATCAGGATTGCAGAGGCCAGCCATCGTCCTGAATTGCTGCTTCTTGCCTGTAATCTTTACGTCGAATCGAACGATCTGCGTTACAATTACCAGAAGGCCCTCGGCTATGCCCTGCGTGCCGGTCAAATAGCGGATATGACCAATAACCCTGAAATAATATTCAGGACTACCAAAAATATCGCCTCGGTGTACCTGGCCGGATACCAGTATGATAAGGCGCTTGAATACAACTACAAATCCTTTTCCAACGCCAACACCTCTGAAAATGTGCTGCAGAAGGCGGAGAGTTTCCTGGAAACCGGCAGAACCCTGGAGGGGAAAAACCAGAAGATCGAGGCTTTCAGAAATTATATCACGGCAAGCAGCATGGCTGAAAAGGAGAACAACCTTGAATTGCTCAAATCGTGTTACGACAGGCTTTCAAACTTCTATAATTTCAACAAACTCTATGCCAAGGCAACCCGGTACAAGTTAATGCAACGGGACCTGGTCAGGAAAACCAAGCCAGTCGACTCGGTGGCGTTGATGTGGACGGAGTATGATCTCCAGGTAATTGATAACAGTTCGAACAACAACCGGCTGAATGAGACCACCATGCTGAACGTGCTGGATTTTGCTGCCCGTCATGGTCACCAGCGGCTGATGAACTATGAAATCGCCCTGTGTCGCACCTACCTGATCGATGCCAACAAGATTGGCGTGCTGCACGACCTGTATTACAAGCGTTATCCAAAGGAATGGGATAAGCTCGCCGCTTCAAATCCGGGTTTGTTTTTCAGGCTGAAGGCCTTTTTCTGCGAAGAACAGCAAAAACCCGATTCGGCGCTCTTCTTCTTCAGGAAGGCGGAACAGATCCTGGCATCCGATCCGAACATGATCCTGCAGTCGAAATTTTATCTCCGGTTTGGTCAATTCCTCCTGCGCCACGGGGATAAGAATCATGCGCTCGCCAAATTCAACCTGTCGTATGAAATGGCCGAAAAAGCATCCTGGTTTGAATACATGGTGATGACATCAGGCCTGCTTGAGTCGCTGTATGCCGAAACGAACGATTACCGGAAGGCCTATAAATTCGCCGTGTTGAATAAGGTACTGGCAGACAGTATCGACAGGCTTTCAAAACAGGACCAGATCCTGGTGATGGAGATCGACCATGAAACCCGCCAGCGGGAAAGGCTTGCTGAAAGGGAACACCAGGAGACCCTCCGGCGCCATTACCTGCAATATACGGCCATCACCATCGGGATCCTGTCGGCCTTCGTCCTGCTGATCATGCTTGGCAGTTTAAAGGTTCCCGAGTGGATCATCCGGATGCTGGGGTTCTTCTCCTTCATCTTCCTCTTTGAATTCATCATTTTGCTGGCCGATCATAAAATCCATGAGATGACGGAGGGTGAGCCCTGGAAGGTGCTGCTCATCAAAATCTTCCTCATTGCGATCCTGCTGCCGTTGCACCATGAAATCGAAAAATGGGTGATCACCTACCTGCTCCACCACAAATTACTCGACCTGAATAACTTATCGATAATCAGGAAATTCCGGAACAGGGGCAAAACGAAACGGGAGATGAAAACCCAGGAAGATGCCCGGCCCGTGAAAGCGCAGGCAGACAAAAAGTAACAGGCTCCCCTCCCCTCTTTTTCATTTCCTGGAGGCAAGCGATGCGGTGACGAGGCCGCCCGGCCTGAGGGCAATAAAAAAAAAGAGGACGACCTTTTGGGACGCCCTCTGCCCGGTGCCATGTCCCTGCCCCACGGCATAACCCGCCCCGATGGCATGTTCAACCCTATGTCTGATTTTATGATTAAAAAATCAATCATTCATTTGTATATACAATTTTTTGATTATTTTTGCTGCATGAACAAAACAGAAAGTCCCTATTGCAAATGCCTCTATTATTCGTCCAATGCCTTGGCACGGGTGATGACCAGGATGGCCGAGGATTGTTTCGCCCCGGCAGGGTTATCGCCCAGTTACGCATTCGTGGTTATGAGCGTGAACCGTTATCCCGGGATCATTTCGGGGGAACTTGCTGATAAAATGATGCTTACCCCGTCGACCGTCACACGGCTGATGGAGAAACTTGAAACACAGGGGCTGGTGAAAAGGGTCCAGGAAGGGAGGAAAACCCTGGTATTCCCCACGCCATCATCGGTCGCATTAAACGATACGATTTTGCAGGGATGGCAGGAGCTAAACCGGAGGATAACGGAGGTGCTTGGCATCGAACATGCCGGGGCCCTGACCCAGGAGGTTTATAGTGCTGCCCTCAACCTGTCGGGAAGGTAATTTTAAACTTATTTATTGTATATACAATTATTCATGAACCGGCAGGGTAATCTCCAGGGCCGGCTCAAAAAAACAAAGAGAATCAATCCGTTATAAATCAAATAAAGTACAAATCAAATAATTCATTGTTATGAAAGCAAAAATTGGAATTTTAGGTTCAGGGGTTGTTGCACAGGTGCTGGGCAGCGGCTTCCTGAAACATGGATATGATGTCATGATGGGGACCCGCGACACCTCAAAGCTGGCCGAATGGCAGAAAACCGAAGGAGGCAAAACAGGGAGTTTCGCCGAGGCGGCATCGTTCGGCGAGATCATCGTCCTGGCTGTAAAAGGAACCATGGGAGCCTCTGCGCTGTCCATGGCCGGTGCGGCCAATCTTGCGGGCAAGGTCATTATCGACACCACCAACCCCATCGACGACCTTCCCCCCGTGAATGGCGTATTGCAGTACTTCACAAGTCTGGATAGTTCGCAGATGGAACAGCTTCAGGCTGGATTTCCGGAAAGCAGGTTTGTCAAGGCCTTTAACAGCGTGGGTAATGCCTTTATGATCAATCCCGATTTCGGCGGCATCAAGCCATCGATGTTCATCTGCGGCAACGACGCCGATGCCAAGAAACAGGTTGCTGCCATCAACGACGACTTTGGCTGGGAAACCGAAGACATGGGCGCCGTGGAGGCTGCCAGGGCGATCGAACCCTTGTGCATGCTATGGTGCATCCCGGGATTCCTCAGGAATGAATGGATGCATGCCTTTAAACTGCTGAAGAAATAGTAGCCGGATAATCCCCGGGCGGTTTGCTGCGCAAACCGCCCGGGGATTATCATGTGCGATCAGGCACCTTTCATCTTAAAGACCGTCGCGTAAAGTTTCATCTGCCGTATCATACTGCCAAGGCCGTTGCTGCGGGTAGGCGACAGGTGTTCCTTCAGCCCGATCTGGTCGATGAATTCAAGTTTGGCCTGGATGATATCCTCGGCCGTCTGGTTGGAGAGCACCCGTATCAGCAGGTTTACAATGCCCTTGGTGATGATGGCATCGCTTTCGCCGTTGAAACAAACTTTTCCCTCCTTCATGTAGGCCTGCAGCCACACCTTCGACTGGCAGCCCGAAATCAGGTACTGGTCGGTTTTGTACTGTTCATCCACCTCTGGTAATGATTTGCCAAGATCAATAAGATAGTTGTACTTATCGATCCAGTCATCAAACATGGCGAATTCATTGATGATCTGTGATTCTATTTCCGGAATGGTCATAATGCTGCAGGTTGGACGGCAAAGGTATGAAAAACGGAGAAATGGAAACCCGGTGCGGGGCGGTTCAGCCAAACATCTCCTGAACCTTCCGGATGGCGGTGATCAGCTGGTCGATCTCCCCGGTGGTGTTGTAAAAGGCAAACGAAGCACGCACGGTTCCGGGAATCTTCATATAGTCCATCAGCGGCATGGCACAGTGGTGGCCGGTGCGCACGGCGATCCCCATCTTGTCGATGATCATCCCGGCATCATAGGGATGGATATTCCCGATCAGGAAGGAGACCAGGCTCGCCTTGTGCGCAGATGTCCCGTATATCCTGACTCCCTCCACTTCCGATAATTTTCTTGTCGCATATTCGACCAGATGATCCTCGTAATTTGCGATATTGGCCATTCCGAGCCCGTTCAGGTAGATGATCGCGGCATGCAGCCCGGCAACCCCCTCCACGTTGGGCGTCCCCGCCTCGAACTTGTAGGGCAGGTCGTTATAGGTGGTATGATCCACGAACACGTCGCGGATCATTTCGCCGCCAAGCTGGTAGGGAGGCATCTCCTCGAGGTATTTCTCCTTCCCGTAAAGCACGCCTGTACCCATGGGGGCGTACATCTTATGCCCCGAGAAACAGTAAAAGTCGCAATCCAGCTCCTGAACATCCACCGGCAGGTGCGACACACCCTGCGCCCCGTCAAGCAATACCGGGATGCCGTGCAGGTGCGCCATGGCAATGATCTCCTTTACCGGGTTAATGGTGCCCAGCACATTCGACACATGGGCGATTGCCACGATCCTGCTCTTTTCGTTCATCATTCCCTCAATCTCCGCCAGGTCGAGTTCACCCTTATCGTTGATTCCTGCAATCCTGAGAGTAGCTCCCCGCTCTGCACACATAGCCTGCCACGGGACAAAATTCGAATGGTGCTCCATGATGGTGGTGATCACCTCGTCGCCGGCGCCGACATATTTTTTGCCGAACGAGGAGGCCACCAGGTTCAGCGATTCGGTGGCGCCTTTGGTAAAGATAATCTCGCTTGCATTTTTTGCATGGATGAAATCCCTGACCAGCTTGCGGGTCTCTTCATAGGCCTCGGTTGCCACAACGCTGAGGTGGTGCACCCCCCTGTGGATATTGCAGTTGTCCGACTCATAGTATTTAGCGATGGCATCGATAACCTGCCTTGGTTTCTGCGTGGATGCGCCATTGTCGAAATAGACCAGCGGGCGGTTGTAAATCTTCCGATGAAGAATCGGGAAATCGGCTCTTACCTGTTCAATATTGAAATTCATGTTTTGCTGTCGTTGAACAAAATTACTAAAGTTACGGTTGAGGGAGGTATCGCCCGGGACCCCTCCTCATAATTTACTCCTGATGAACGCCCTTTGCAGGGGCTTCATCATCCAGGATAATTCCCATATTTTTCATCAGGAAGGAGGCGTTCAGGTTCCTGCAGACCCCGGGGGCCAGCTTATAGTCAATCTCCATCTGGTCACCCGCGATATGGATCTCAAAACAGAGGTTTTTAAGGTTATCAGGGTAATGGTTGACCAGTTCCCCCAGGGCCAGGTCGTGGGTGGCAAAAAGCCCTGCAAGCTTGTATTTCATCAGCTGCCGGATCAGGGCAATGGAACCCGACTGTTTGTCCGCCGAATTGGTCCCCTTCAGTATCTCATCGAGCAGGATCAGCTTTTGCTGTCCGCATTCAAGCCCGGTGATGATCTCCCTCAGGCGGCGCAGTTCGGCATAAAAATAGGATTCCCGTTTGGCCAGTGAGTCGTTGGTTCGGATACTGCTGTGAATTTCGATCGGGTAAAATACAAGCCGCGAGGCAAACACAGGCGCACCGGCCATGGCCAGCACCAGGTTGACGCCCACGGTGCGCAGGAAGGTGCTTTTTCCCGACATGTTGGCCCCGGTGATGATGCGAAACTGTTTCCAGCCGGCAATATCCAGGTCGTTCGTAACACAGGTGCCGGGAGGTATCAGCGGATGTCCCATTTTTTCGGCAACAAACCGGAAGTTGTCGGATACCGGCTCGGGGTAAGTGAAGGAAGGGTTGTTGAATGCGAAATTTCCAAGGCTCGCCAGGGCATCGATCTCGGCCAGCGCCCCAAACCATTTCGGCACAAGCTCCCTGTTTTGAACCCGCCACCGCTCCACGGCGGCAAGCACGTGGATGTTAAACATGAAAAGTCCGTTCATGATCACCGATACCAGCAGGTTGAGGTTTGAATCCATCATATTAAGCAGTTGGGAGAGGCGGTGGATCACCCGTCCTGGCAGCCGGTTTCCATCCGACCTGAGCGCATCCTGCAGCTTTTTATTATACCCTGCGGAAAAGGGAAATCCGCCGGCCAGGGAGAGGGCCAGCGCATATTTTTTCAGGATTCCGACCTGGGGGGTCACCCTTTGATGAGCCTCCTGCGTCCTTCTGCCAAAAATAAAGACGATCATCATCTGCAGCAGGACCATCATGACCGGCACCTGGTAAGGGAGCATGGCTGCCGCCGACAGGATGATGGTAACCAGCGTTATTGCCGGCAACATGACGGCCAGCGCCTTTGCAGGCCGGAGCCACTGCAGCTCCTCCTTCCTGTCAAGCCATTCTGTTAAGGCCTGGAGATCGTATTGCGAGGTATCCTGGTCCATAAAAATCAGCTGCAGCTGCTGTCGGAATTCGACCTGGGCCGCAAGTTCCCCTATTGCCGCCTGCCTCTCCCTTATTTCACCGCGGTAATCAAAGGCATTGCTGCAATAACGGGCAAGCCTCTCTCCGCCGAAAATGGTGGAGCTCCTGTTGAGAAACTGGTAAAGCGAGCCAATGCCAAAGATATCGAGGTCATAGGTATAGGGATGATCCTGGCTGACAAACCCGTTGCCGGGATTGAAACCGGAAAAGTCATAGCCGAGGGCCCTGATTTCGCGCTCGTTGATTTCCGTCAAGCGGCTGAGCTTCCGTATCCCAGTTTTAAGGCGGGCATCATACCACCCGGCAGCAAGGAAACCCGCGAAGAGTAAAACAGCCCCGGTGATGAACAAAAAGTCATGATCCCTGAAATAATCATACAGCAGGATACCTGCACCAACAATCAATACAAGCCGCAGCCAGGGAACCAGGCTGAGCGGCCTGCGCAGCCGCTCCGTTTGTTCGGCATAGCCGGCGATCCGCTGCTGGTAGACTGACAAGGGCACACTCATCTCGGGATTCATTCAGTTTTTCATTAACAAGGGAATTGACAGGAATTGCCTGTCGTTTCAGATCTTGCTCAAATCGATCTGAAATTCCGTGGGATGTTCCGGCGTGCTGCAATGAAGCACGCATTGTTCACAGATCTGGAGTTCCCCCTGTAGTCGTTTTTTAACCATATCCTCAATGCGCTGGCGCAGCTGGGGAATGGTGATCTTATTGACGATTTCGTCGGCAAAGGCAAACATCAGCAGCATCCGGGCCGTCTCTTCGCCGATGCCCCGCTGGCGCAGGTAGAACATCGATTCCGTGTCGAGCTGGCCGGTAGTGGAGCCGTGCGAACATTTGACGTCATCGTTGTAAATTTCAAGGAAAGGCTTGGAATTTACGCGCGCAGTATCGGTCAGCAGGATATTTTTATTCGACTGGCGGGCGTCGGTTTTGGTAGCATGGCGGCGAACCAGCACATGGCCGTTGAAGATGGCGCGGGCATGTTCGTCGAGGATCCCTTTGAAGGTTTCGTTACTCGTACAGTCGGGAAAAGCATGATCGACAAACACCTGGTTGTCAACATGCTGTTTGCGGTCCATCAGGTAGATGCCGTAAATATTGGCATTCCCGTGGGGACCATTGAACAGCAGCCTGATGTTATTGCGCAGCAGTCCGCCATTCAGCGAGATATAATGAGATTCCAACGCCGAAGAGGCCTCCATGCGGAAGTAAACAGAACTGACAAGGGTACTGTTGTTGTTGAGATTCTGGAGCTTGTAATGATCCAGCACGGCATGCTCCCCGATGTGGATCTCCGAAACAATATTGGAAAAACTGGCCTGGTGGTTGTACGAATCGTCGCAATGGACCAGCGACAGTTTTGCATTGTTCCCGACAATGATCAGGTTTCTCGATTGCAGGAAGAGATTCCTGTCGTGGTGGATCACGTTGATCAGCTGGACCGGTCTGGGGCTCTGCACGTTGTCGGGAACATAGATGAAGACACCGTCCTGGGCAAAGGCCGTATTGAGGCCGGTAAATCCGTCGGAGGTATCATCGGCGATTGTCCCGTAATATTTTTCAACAAGGGCAGGATATTTGTGCCTGGCTTCGGCAAGGCTGCCCATGATGATCCCGTTGCCGAGCTCCATCAGGGGAACCTCCTTTGAAACGTACCAGCCATTCAGCTGACCGATGATGGCCGTGTCGAGATGGGGAATGTTACACCGGAAGACCTTCTGCACATCCACCTCCGTTTCAGGGCTCAGCGAATAGTCATACCCGCGCGCGAAACTTTCCGAAAGATCGGTCAGCCGCCACGATTCAATGCGGGTATCCGGAAACCCGAGCTGCTGAAAAGATGAAAATGCCTTTTCCCTGATTCCTGCAAGCAGGGCGGTATCTCCCTGGAAAAGGAGATTCCGGTTCTTTTCAAACAGGTCGGCCAGGCGTTGTTGCGTTATTGTTTCTTCTTTTACCGTTTGCATTTGACTCCTCTTAATCTTTTCATTCCTGTTCTTTCTTTATCCAGTCGTATCCCTTTTCCTCCAGTTCGAGCGCCAGCTCCTTGCCTCCTGATTTCACGATCCTGCCTTCAAACAGCACGTGCACGAAGTCGGGCACGATATAGTCGAGCAGGCGCTGGTAATGGGTGATGACCACAAAGGCATTGTCGGGCCTGCGCAATTTGTTCACCCCGTTGGCCACGATCCTGAGGGCATCGATATCGAGTCCCGAATCGGTTTCATCCAGGATCGCCAGGGTTGGTTCGAGCATGGCCATCTGGAATATCTCGTTTTTCTTTTTCTCACCCCCCGAGAATCCCTCGTTGACCGACCTGTTGGTAAGGTTGGAGGTGATCTCAACAAGTTGTTTCCGCTCCTCCATCATCCGGAGGAATTCGCCAGCCGGAAGGGGATCAAGACCCTTGAATTTGCGGATCTCGTTCACCGCCGTACGCATGAAGTTGGTAATGCTCACCCCCGGGATTTCAACCGGGTACTGGAACCCAAGGAAAATCCCCTCACGGGCCCTGTCCTCGATTGATAGTTTTTGCAAATCGCGGCCCTGGTATAGGATCTCCCCTTCGGTCACATCAAAAACTTCGCGTCCGGCAATGACCGAAGCCAGGGTGCTTTTACCGGTGCCGTTGGGCCCCATAATGGCATGCACTTCGCCCTTGTTTACCTCAAGATCAACCCCCCGGAGAATAGTCTTGCCGTTAATCCCGGCATGCAGATTTTTAATACTCAGTAACATAAATAATTCTTTAATTAGGTCAAACATCAAAAAAAAACTCCCAACCCCTCCCCCTCCAAAAATCCTGCAATTCCCTCATTCCCTCATTCCCTCATTCCTGCATTCCTGCATTATTTGCATTGTTTGCATTGCCTGCATTCCTGCATT
>JBAXOB010000040.1:0-46967 GCA_037133475.1 Bacteroidota bacterium | reverse complement strand
TAGAGGTAATAATTAAAGAGGATGACGATCACAATTGAGACAGGCCTTTTGGTGGAAGCAAAAGAAAGTAGAGGTAATAATTATAGAGGATGACGATTACATTTGAGACAGGCCATTCGCAGGCAAAAGAAGATTGCATGATCGTTACGGGTATAATTGTGATTAACCAGGATCAATATTATTTATAAATCACTTGAAGCATGAAGTCAACCAAAAAATCAAAAAAGGCGCTCCCCCAGGTGCATATCCTGGGTGACCTGAAGGATGTAAAGAACCTGATTGCGGCGGTCAATAAGAAGAAGACGCTTGTTTTGTTCCATGATGCGGAACAGGATTCATTCTATCTCGAAATAGAGGATGAAATCAGGGAAATCCGCCAGAAGGACATATCCCGGCTGGAGAAGGACTACCGGCTGATCCTGTTCTCATTTTTCCCCAGCCGTAAAAACATGGCTCCCGCAATGGAGGCTGAACCTGAAGAACAGCAGTCGCTTCAGCCTGTGGCTGATCCGCGTGCCAGTGAGGTTAAAAAGGAGAAAACGGCTAAAAAGGATCCCAAGGTGAAAAAATCGAAAGAGGAGACGGCACCCGGCAAAGAGAAGAAGAAGAAAAAGGAACCGGCAGTTTGATGCCCTGATCCACCGCAATGGAACTGATAACCCCGAGTGATTTTAGCAAGGCATCAGGTGTATTTCAATATCCGGGAGGGGAGCGACTTGCTGCCCTTTTATTCAGGATCATGAAGCTGGATAAGATCAACAGGGCTTATGGCGAGATCCATGGATTGCCGGCTGCTGAATTCATTGATGCGGTTATCCGCGAACTTGGCATTGCGTTTAACGTTGCCCCGGAAGAGTACGCCAATATTCCGGCTGCGGGCCCCTTTATCACCATTTCAAACCATGCCTACGGGGGAATCGACGGTATTATCCTCCTGAAAATCCTGCCTTCGGTCCGTCCTGATTTCAAAGTCCTCATGAACTTTCTCCTGGCTAAGATAAAGCCGATTGAGAGTTTGGGGATCAAGGTAAATCCCTTTGAAAAGATACCGCAGGTCAATTCCAGTTACGGGGGGCTGAAGGAGGCTTTATTACACCTGAAAAACGGTCACCCGGTCGGCCTGTTCCCTGCAGGCGAGGTTGCCTCCCTGCAGTTAAAAACAGGGAACATCACCGATAAAAAATGGCCGCATTCCATGTTAAAGCTGATCAGGTCGGCACAGGTGCCGGTCGTACCTGTCTATTTTTCTGGTCATAACAGCATGTTGTTCAATTTGCTGGGCATGGTACACCCGATGTTGCGGACAGCCCGCCTGCCGGCCGAGATGTACAATAAGGCGGGAAAGGAGATCCGGGTAAGGATTGGCAGGCCGGTTTTGGTCAGGGAGCAGGCAAAGTTTAAGGATATCAGCGAATTAGGCAGGTACCTGCGGATGCGCACCTACTCGCTGGGTATCGAACCCGAAAAGCACAGGAAAATCTGGCATTTTTCTTCCCACGCGTCTCAACCCTTAATCCTCCCGGTACTTCCCTCGTTGATTGCCGAAGAAATTGAAAACCTCAAGGCTGGCAGTACCCTGTTTTCGATCAATGAGAACTTCGTCTTTTGTGCGTCGCCCGCGCAAATTCCGAATATCATGGTTGAACTGGGTCGCCTGCGTGAAATTACCTATCGTGAAGTAGGGGAGGGAACCGGCAGTCCCTGCGACCTGGATGGCTACGATCAGTATTACGACCAGCTTTTCATGTGGGACGACCTGGAAAAGTGCATCATGGGCGGCTACCGTGTCGGGTATGGCAGGCAGATCATGGAGGCGCATGGCATAAAAGGATTTTATATCAATACGCTTTTTCATATCAAAGATGAATTTTCCCCCATACTGAAGCTGTCGATTGAACTTGGCAGGTCGTTTATCGTCAGGTCGTACCAGAAGAAACCGCTGTCGCTTTTCCTGTTATGGAAGGGAATCCACCAGGTGCTCTTCACCAATCCTGAATACCGTTACCTGATAGGACCGGTAAGCATCAGCAATGAGTACCGGGAATTGTCAAAAGCGCTTACGGTGGAGTTTCTGAAGAAAAACTACTTCAATAAGGAATTTGCCGCATTTTTCACCCCCAGGAAGAAATTTATCCCCGAGACCAACCCGGTGATCAAAAAGAGGGTGTTCCATAAAGTCACCGGGAACAAAATCAGCATGCTCGATAATTTTATCCAGGCTTTCGATCCTGCCTTTCAGACACCGGTCCTGTTAAAGAAATACCTGAGCATCAACTCAGAGGTGATCGGGTTTAATGTCGATCCCATGTTCAACAACTGCCTTGATGTGCTGATCATAACGGATACCCTTGATATCCCTGAAGAAACGATCAGATCCCTTTCAAAGGTCCAGGGGCCCGTAAAGGATGGGCAGCCTAAATAGCAGCTTTAATGGCGCGGGCAGGCAGCCTGTTTTCTTTCCGGATTGCATATTTTTCCCTTATTTCCGGTTCCTTGCTCCTGTCCGATATGAAGATTATTGTTTTGCCCCCGTCAAGGATTACCGGGTATTTATTGTTCAACGACCCGGAGGAGAGTTTTGACTTTGGAATGGAAAATTGGTATTTTGACAGTTCAACTCTTACGTCGAGCTGGTCGCTTTTTGTTACAGAACGGTTGTTTTTCATGTTTTTCTTGTTGATTTCAGTTACACTCGATTGTTATTATTTTACCTTCCCCTTCATGTCAAGCCGCAGTTTGACGAACTGAATAATTTCCCGCGCAATATTTTTTTTGCAGGCCAGTTCCAACCCTTCAAAGCAGGGGGATGAGTTTACCTCGCAAATTTTAAAGCCATTGCCGTCGAACAGCAGGTCGATGCCGGCGATGTCGAGATCCAGTTTTCGCGCGATCTCCAGCACGAGCCATTCGATTTCGGGGGTGATTTCAAATTTCTCAACGGTACCTCCCCTGGAATAATTTGCTTTGAAATTGCCATCAGCGGCTGTTCTGATCATGGCGCCGACCACCCTGCCTCCAACTGTGACAACGCGCAGGTCCCTCCCGTAACTTGTTTTCACAAATTCCTGGAAGATCAGGTTGACGTTCGGGTTGGAATTTTCAATCATGTGCATCAATTCCTCCAGCGAGTTGTGGGTCTCACAGAGAAAAACCCCGCTCCCCTGCGACCCCGAAAGGGTTTTAACCACGACAGGATAGCCGATATGTTTTCCGACCACCTGCAGATCAACAGGAAATTTTGCAAGCATGGTCTTGGGGATGGGCATCCCCGATTCGGCCAGCACCTGGAACTGATACAGTTTATCTTTCACGATATCAATCGAACTGGCGGAATTAAAGGAGTAAACACCCAGTTTTTCAAGGTGGCGTATCAGCGCAAGGGCAAAATAGGTAGTGCCCGCGCCCATGCGGGGGATGATAAAATCGGGCAGGGGGATTGAAACATCATTGACAAATATGCTTTTCCGGTCGTCCCGGTTTACGATGATCTCGATCTGCTCAGGCTGGAGCACAAGGATTTCAATACCAACCTGTTTTCCCTCTTCGATGAGTTTCTGTATCTCATAGGTTTCGGGTTTTATCAGGAAATCGGAATGTTTGTGAAGGATCCAGCCTAACATGATGAAGTTATAATATGAAATACACTGAGTGATATCAGGTCAGTAGTCTATTTGAAAACTTTGGTCAGATAATCGGGACTTTTAAACCGGATCACCGCCTCAAGCCCGTTATGGTCTGAAAGGTATTGCTTGTGGTCGCCCCATCCCGATTTCAACACCGCAACCTGCTCCTTCATATTCTGGATGAACTGTGCATTACGGGTCATGACATAATCAATTCTGCGCGGGTCGGGATGCAGCGATTTATAGACATCGTTGGCTTCATCGTCAAAGGTGACCTTCATCGCTCCGCTGATGCCGCAATCCTGCGCATCGAGCAGCGCCAGCATGCTGCTGTAATTTGCCGTCATTTTTTCATCCGTATTGAAATCACCGCAGATGATCTGCGGGGTTCCCGTTTCGGAATAGGGTGCAATCAGTTTTTCATGAATTTCAGCAAGTTGTTGTTCCCGTATGCTCTGCGGATACTCGTCATCCTGCAGGTGGGTGGCAATGAGCTGGAATGGGGCGTCGTAAAACCGTCCCTCGAGCAATACGGCGCCTTTCCTGGCAAGTCCGTCCATTCCGGCAGAGGCATTAAATTCGATCGTCTTCCTGATTGTCAGCGGGATTTTGCTCAGGATCCAGATTCCGCTGTTAACCTTGAGCGACAGTAAGTTTTGATTAATGGGGCCATAGGCATAAGGATACAGTGCATGTAACTTATGGCCGATTACATTGCGGGCATAAAAGGTAAATGCCTCCTGGAAAACAATGATATCATAATCCTTACAACCAAGTGCGTTGGCTATGGCCTGGGGCCGTTCATCCTTCTCCTTAAACAGGTCGACGACCGGGAGCATGCCAATGTTCCATGACAGGATTTTTAACGATCGGGCCGGAACCGAAATCGAATCGGTTGCCGGGCTGCCTGCAGGAGATGATGGATTTCCGCTGACCGGGATCGCGGCAAGGAACGGGAGGCAAAAAAGGATCAATAGTCTGAGTGTATTGTTTGACATCAACGAAGTTTATTTTTTGGATTTAAACATTGGATAAACAATCTGCCCGCAACTGCTGATAAAATACAGGGTAAGGGTGAATTTTCAACGATTATGCGGGCCCCGGCAAAGGGTTCTTTGGATTCGACTTCAAAAAAAATTCCGCGGATTACTGCTGCGAAAAGATTCATTTGAAGAAGGATGAAAAGGAAGAATATCTGTATCAATTTCATGGGGCAAAGTAAAAACTAAACCCTCATTGGCATGTTAATGAATCAAGAAGAAACCATTAATAAAACATTAACCGGCGGATAAAAGAATGGTTGGAACAAGATCATAATTAACGATTTGTTAATCCAGCAATTAATCAGGCTCCGTCGGATTATTTCTATTTTTACCGGCTGCAACAAGGTTGATTTTGGTAACTTCAATGTGACTTCCCGATGATGAATATTGCTTCGATACTTGGCGCCGGCGGCGCAATTGGCAATGCACTGGCAAATGAACTTACCGGACGGGGAAAGGAGGTCAGGCTCGTTTCCAGGAGTGGCTACAGTATGCCGGGCACCCGCGCCATCTGCGCAGACCTGACGCATCTGAGCCAGACAATCGAAGCAGTAAGAGGCTCGGATACGGTGTTCTTTTGCGCCGGGCTGCCATATGACCACAAGGTATGGGAGAAGAGCTGGCCCCGCATGGCGATGCATACCATTGAGGCATGTAAACGGGCCGGGGCGAAACTGATCTTTTTCGACAATGTTTACATGTACGGTCTTGTAAAAGGGAAGATGATCGAAAAAACGCCCTATTATCCCTGCAGCAAAAAGGGTGAGGTCCGTGCGGAAATTTCAAGGATACTGAGTAATGAAATGAAATCTGGGGGAGTTCACGTATCCGTCGCCAGGGCAGCCGATATTTATGGTCCCTATGCCACATCCACCAGTATTCCCTTCCTGATGGTTTTTAAAAAATTGCTGGAGGGCAAAAAGGCGCAGTGGCTGGTGAATGGCCAGACGACGCATACCTTCTCCTATACGACCGATTGCGCCAAAGCCTTGATTTTGCTGGCGGAAGATGAATCGACCTTTAACCAGGTGTGGCACCTCCCCACCTGCAATCCGGGTATCAGCGCTGAACAGTTCATTGAGATGGCAGCAAGAGAATTGAGTGTCAGGGCGGATTACCGGTTGCTGAAAAAATGGATGATCGTCTTAGGCGGGCTATTTGACACCACCATCAGGGAAAGTTATGAAATGCTTTATCAATATGAATATGATTATGTGTTCGATTCGTCCAAGTTTGAAAAATATTTCCAGTTTGAACCAACTTCATATTCGCTTGGTATCGCCGAAACCATAAACTTCCTGAAATCGGGAAGGTAAACATGGGGTTGAAGATTATCATAACAGTGGAGACCTGTTTTGTCAGGCCTGGGTGCGTTAAACAACAGGATTCCATGAATTAATTTCAATCATATGAAATTGCCATGATCATAACCTGCAGGCAAACCGTGAATGATAATTTATGACTATTCCATGTGCCCCGAAAAAATTAATCATGTGTCCCGGAAAGATAAATATTATCACATGAATAAGAGATCCAGTTTCCTACAGGTGTTGATTTATTATGGTATTGCCATTTTGTTATCCCTGCTGTTCAGGGTTCCCAGGTTTAACCCGGAGTGGTACCTTCATCTGCAGAGCTACCCGTACGGGTGGATCATGTTTTCATTGTTGCGTGCTTCCGGTCCGCTGGCCGGAGGAATTATCTCAATCCTGATCTTCAGGAACAGATACGAAAGGACGATTACGCTTACAGGTTTTTCTGCGCGTGTCAGTGCATTATTTTTCGGGGCCCCGGTCCTGCTGATATCAATCTTTGGCATTGCCGGTACTGGCGCCGAAAATCCTCACTGGTACGGATTCCTGTCGGGATTAACGCTTATCGTATATTGTCTTTTCGAAGAGACAGGGTGGAGAGGCTTTCTGCAGGATGCATTGCGGGGCATTCCGAATCCATTTCGTTTTATGATCATCGGTATCCTATGGTATCTGTGGCATCTTAACCTCTTGTCGCCAGAGCTTTATTCTGTAAAGTTTGGCTTGCTGGTTCATCTTCCCTCCTGCATATTGGGCAGCTGGATCATCGGACACCTGGCAGATAAATATAAATCGATCATGGTAGCAGCTGCCGCTCATTGCATTTTCAATATTTTCTTTGACCTGCATACCGATATGAAAGCCAAAGTGATGATTGTGGCCGGCATGTTACTGATCTGGATAGTTTCGTCCCGTCTGCTCGATAAAACATTGCCAATCCCGATAAAAAGAGACAATTGACTAATTTCTGACCAATTCTGTTAATTTGTTACAATATGAAAATCCTGGCTGTAGAAAAAAATGTCTGTCAGATTGACCCTGACAAAGAGAGAAAGACCCTGTCGGAGCAGGCAATTGCTATTTATGAACTGTATCATGACGAAATTGTCAGGGAGTTCTATTTCAACGAAAATCATGAAGCGATTCTGGTAATGGAATACACTTCAATTTCCGCGTGTGAGGAGTTGCTGCATGACCTGCCGCTGGCAAAGCATGGCCTGACGCGGTTTGAGTTGATGGAGATGCGTCCCTATACCGGGTTTGAACGGGTCTTTATCCAAAATTCCTGAAAGGTAGTTGTTTCCCCTAATCCTAATAGATGAATCTTAAATTTACCCGTGTTCTTGGTGTTTCGCTGATTGTGGGGTCCTGGATACTCTGGGGTATCCTGCTCGTCCTGCCCTTTATGAAACTTACCATTACCCAGTATGCAATCGCCGGGCCGGCCATCCTTGTTTCAACCAATATCTTCTGGATAGGCGCCGCCCTGATTGGGAAGGATCTCATTCAAAAATACAATATCCTGAACAGGATAAAGGGATGGCTGACAGGTCGGTCTGTAAAATGACAGAGGCAAAGTCAGGTCAGCTTTATGCTGTTCGCTGACCATCATCAATATTTAGGTAAGCCGTACAAAAAAAATCAGTTCTATCGGCTGTTAATCTCCCATGCCATGGTGGACAGGTACTGGGTGTCAAGGATAAATCTGTTGTGGTGACCATTCCCTATACAAAAGGGGTTCATGGAACCGTCCGGGCAAAGGATATCCACATTTGTCCACTGTCATGACTTTTGAGGCAGCCTGTTTTTAAAGTTCAGGGGGTAGCCAGCTATTCGCTCCTGCAAATGCTGGTTGATTATTTTTATCAGTCTCTTTTTGCAAAAGGGATTCAGTGGTTCGAGGTTTGGATCTTATTTTTTAATCCTTATCCTTTTTCAGGGGAATCTTCTTCAGGATGTCGCCCTTGACCGTAAATTGAACTTCATAACCCTCTTTTCCTTTCCTTACATCCGTTTCATAGATGGGTTCCTTGCCGGGAGCCTCGGTCCGGGCAACTTCCGTGATTTTAAAACCGGGAAAATTCCGGGCAACGGAGGCCGAAACCTCCTTGGGCAGATCACTTTCCTTGATCTCCGTTTCTGTCTCCAGCCATTTACCTGTTGCATCGAAATTGGCCGACATTCCAACTCCCTTGTCCCTGAAGTTGATTTCAAAGTCGCTCTTTTCCATTTCATATTTGACATCGGTGGCCGTGGGGAATTTTTTGGCAAAGGCCTGTTTTACCGGGGCAGGAACCTTGTCGGGGGCGACCTTCTGCGCGAAATTCGACAAGCTGATCAGCAGGCAGGCTGACAGGAACACAATGATTTTTTTCATGATTTTAGTTTATTTAGGTTATGGGGTTGTATGACTTCAAAAACCGGTCCGATATTTCACCATAAAGGTACAACATAAACACAAGATATGATTAGAAACCAATATTCCCTTTTTATGAACCATGGTAACTTTGTGGTAAAAATAGGTGTATTTTATGCATAAACGGAAGGTAATTTATTTGATTTATGGTAAAAATACCCACGTTTTTTTTACCAATTTTTTTTGACAGGGACTTTAACTGCTGAACCTTTACGAGGAGAAAATAATTCCGGGCCAGACAGGAAGTTGGTTGGGGATAAAAGAAAAAGGCTGTCTCAGAGATTGAAAGACAGCCTTTTTCAAAAATCGCCAAATTCGAAGGGATTTATCTGGCGGAACCGAAAATATAGCGGATGCCAAACTGAGCCTGCCACCTTGAACTTGAGAGGCCCGCATCATTTGTACTCCATACATTGGCGCTTTTCGGCGAAGCAAATGAATATTGGGGAATTGTCGTCAAATTTCCGGCGGCATCTTTTTGATACCCCTTGAAGGTTAAGAGCGGGTAATTTCCATAATATCCGTTTACGATATACTTTGCTCCCCAGTCAGGATTAAGGAAATTCATAAAATTGAAGATATCGAAGGTAAACTGAAGCGTATTCCGTTTCCCTTTGACATTGAGATATATATCCTGTGCCAGGTGAAGGTCAACGTTGCTTTCAAACGGGGTGCGCGCTCCGTTTCTTTCGGCATACTGGCCACGGCGGGTTTTCAGGTAAGGATCGTTCTCGATAAAGGAATTCAGATTGATCCACTGGACATCTTTACTGACGGTGATATTTCCTTTGCTGTCAAGGATATCGACAAGATGGATATCGTTCTGGTCCTTTGGAACGTACATCAGCTCCAGGTTTTGAGAATCTTCACCAAGAAAATATGTCTTTTTTGTAGTCGGGTCGGTATAACTGTTGGCTATTCCATATGAAAAACGATGTCCCGATTGTCCGGTGTAAATAAAACCGATTGTGGTGGCAAGGTGTTTTGCATACTCGATCTTATAGGAGGCAAAGGTCATAAGTCTTGATCCAAGGTCATAATCTGACCAGGAAAGGTCAAGATCATTTTTCCCTCTCACATTGACCACTCTCCATTGGGATGAGTTCTGTGATGAATTGGCATCATTCATTGATTTGGCATGGCCAAGCGTATAGGCAATGCTTCCCGAAAATCCATGGTCAGGTAACTTCTGGAGCTGGATGGTCAGGTCATAAGCCCATCCCTTATTGGTATTATAGGCATAGATCACATCGGTATATTTTGACTTCCCTATGGAATCAGCAACTTTCCAAATGGGGCGATTGTCGCCGGTGCCGGTAAGGTTCTGCCCGGTTTTCACATACCGGTAGTCATAATACATGATGTTGTTTACGTTTTTCGTATAGGTAAGTTCAACGGATGCGGTGGTTCCCCATCCCAGTTTCTGGTCAATCGCCATACTTGATCTCCAAACTTGCGGGTATTTGAAATTTTTAGCAAAAATGTCGATTTCCCCGCTGGGTGTTACCGTATTTCCCGGTTTGTAACCCGGTTGATTATTCCAATCGGGATTGAACTGGATAAAAGTGGCAGGTTTTGTAGCATCATAAATTGTCCTCATCCCGCCCATTGTAATACCATTGTTTGTATAAGACGCACCTGGCCAAACATAGGGTATCCGACTTGTAAATATCCCGGTTCCGCCACGAATCTGCATGGTTTTATTTTTGAAAACGTCCCAGTTAAAGCCTACTCTCGGAGAAACCAGGAACTGCATCTGCGGCATCTGCCCTGTTTTTCCATCAAACGTCTGTCCATCACCTGTCTGGATGTCCTTGAATGTGGGGATCATCCTGTTGTTAAAGTCATCGTTGACGGCGCTTTTTGTCAGGAAAGAAGGCATATCAACGGCCACACCATAGGTGAGTTTGAACTGGTTTGTGATCTGGAATTCGTCCTGGGCATATAATCCCAGCTGAAGCGCCTTGAATTCAGCAGCCGCTTTTGATGTCGGGCCTGCAACACCATCGGTAAGCGAGAAAGTACGGTCATACTGTATGGCTGAAACAGTATCATTATGCAGGAAACTGCTCAGGTTGGCATATTGGTAGGAGCCGAAATTCTGACGGATGAAAAGATTATACATATTGTATAATTCATTGTGCGTTCCGAGCGTGATGGTGTGTTTCCCGGCATAAATCTGGAAATTATCGGTCAGGGTATAGATGTCCTGGTATAACCTGTTTGCCCCTGAAAATTGTTCGCTTCCGAGTGAAATGGAGGCATTGCCGTCCTTGATGGTGACATATGGGAAATTACTGCCCATGGGTGAACGTTTATCCCTTACAAAGGTCAGCCCAAGGATCAGGTCGTTGGAGGTTTTACTGCTGAAGGTGCTTTTCAGTTCTGCAGCAGCCGTATTGGCAATGGAAGGAAAATCAATCCCTGCATTACTCAGGGTAAGCGCCGTTGAGGTGGGCACCCCGGGGGTGATACTTCTTCCTTTTGTATACTGGTACCTGGCTGTCAAAACATGTTTCGGGGATATATTCCAGTCGATGCGGGCAAAAACCTTCTGTCCGTCAAGGGTATTCTTGGCTCCTTCATAGCTTCCCGGATCATATCCATATTTGCTGACCAGGAAATTGGTCAGGGTGTTAAGGTCGCTTCTGGTGGCCTTTCCAACATAGGTACTAAAATCAAATGGCCTGGGGGTTTCATCTTTCTGGAATTCAAAATTCATAAAATAGAAAAGTTTGTCCTTCAGGATGGCGCCGCCAACCCGGGCACCATAGGTTTGTGATGAAAAGTTAGCCAGTTTTTTCCTGAGAGAATCTGGAATATAGGTACCCAGTGTCGGTGTTTTCCCTGCGATATTCTGGTTTCTCATAAAATAATAGACTGAACCTTCAACCTCATTGGTTCCACGGCGGGTTACTGCATTGATCCCCGCGCCGGCAAAACCACCCTGTCTTACATCATAGGGTGCAACATTGACCGTGAGCTGGTCTATGATGTCGACACTGAAGGGAGAAATCCCCGTCTGCCCGCCATTGGTACCCGTTGCGGCAAGACCATAAACGTCGTTGTTGACAGCCCCGTCGATAAAGATTGCGTTGTACCGGTTATTCATACCCGCAATTTCAATGCTGCCATCGTTGGCAACCCTTGCCTGTGGCGTAAGCCTGGTAAAGTCTGTCAGATTCCGCGCAATTGACGGCATCTTTTCAATGGCATCTTTATTGATATTGGTGGTTGAACCTGTCCTGTTGCCATCAAACAACTCATTCCGGTTTGCCACGATTTCAACATCTTTCAGGTTTTCAACGCTTTCGCTTAGTACTACGTCAATTTTCCTGATTTGACCCAGTGAAAGATAAATATCGGTTTGTTCGGATTTTTTAAAACCGATGTAGGTCACCGTAATGATATAGGGTCCGCCGACGGGCATGTTCGGAAGGGTGTAAAACCCTTTGTTATCGGTTACCGAGCCACTCCTCGTTCCGGTAGGCTGATGAACGGCGACAACCGTTGCGCCCGGCAATCCCTGCCCTTTATCATCAGCCACATGGCCATTGACTCCTGACGATGTTACGCCCTGCCCCAGGGAGACAAGCGTTAATGAGACGAACAAAATCGTCATCATGAATTGGTAAATAGTCTTCATACACATTGAGTTAGGTTTGACATTATTTGAAATACGAAAGTATACTCTCATTCTGGCTGGACTGTTAATGAATGAGTAAAAAATTATTAAATAATTTTAAACTCAGATATGATTCTCTCCCTGTTCAAACAGGAATACGTGTCTTTGAAAAAACGGAGGAGGATAGGGCAAGTTATCTAAAATGTTGCCCGCAGTACGTAACATTAAGTGAATCAGACGCGAAATGCGTATCGTTCAGAGGATGAAATGCTGAACAGTTAACAACCATTTAACATTGGGGTGGTTAATGTCGGAAAAGTTCACAATTCCTTAACACCCGGTGAAAACAGATAGGGTAATTTCGCTCCTTTATTTATTATCCGGCCTGTTAAAGTATTATTTTGGTCACAATTAGTTCAAGGAATCACATTTATTAGTGACTGCATTAAAATTAAGAACCCAGTTTATGCAAACTTTATAGGTTAATGTAAGATTATTCACCTTGGCCTACTAGAAATATTATATCACTCGAAATTATTGAAAATTAATAATTAAAATCATTAAATATGAGTTATCCGTTATTTGCAACATTAATTGAACGTTACCGGTACGATTGTATTCAAAAGAAAACAGTTGAAAAAGGGGTTTTCCGTTATAGAAACCAGGTTACTTCCAGACCATCATCGCATAGGGATTTTGTATCTATCGTCAGGGCGTTGTTCATTATGGTCATGTTTGTAACAAGTATATGCCGGGGGCAATCGGCAGGCAATTATCCTGGATTATCTCCAATGCAGGTCACTTCAGATCCGCCAGCCTTTACAGCTGGCAGACTGGTTGTATTAAAAACAACAACGACGGTGAGTAAATCGTCCTCCCCGGTAACACTTCAGGAAATATCAACAACGGGTACCCCGGGAGCCACGGTCGTAATCCCATCTTCCACAACGGATAACTATCCGTTCCAAACCTCGGGCATATATGGAGGGTCGGAAGGCTTTCTGACTACCTCTACCGATGGAAGGTATCTTATTCTGGGAGGATACGGAACCTCATTAAACATAGCAGATATCACCGCTACATCTTCGGCTTCGGTTCCCAGGGTTGTCGGGGAAGTCACGCAATCGGGTTGCTTTGCCCAGGTGGCATCCAGCAACCTTTTTTATAATTCGAATGACATCCGGGGGGCTGTATCCGATGGTTTTAATTTTTGGGCATCGGGTGCTTCCAATGCCAGTGTTGACGGGATTGATTTTTACTGGCCTGGTACGCAGGCAGGATTGGGGACCCTGGCAACAAACCCACCCAAAGCGTATGGTTTGAGAATCTTTGGAGGAGAACTCTATTTTTCAACACAAAAACAATATAATGCACTGCCCAATAATAATTTTGGAATATTTAAAGTTACCGGATTGCCAACCAGTAATCCTGTAACGATCACGCAGATTATCAATACAGGTGCCAACATTCCGGAAGACTTTTCATTCAATGCGACCCTGGATATCTGTTATATTGCAATCAACCTGAACAACAGCAATGGAGGCATACAGAAATGGACTAAATCGGGAAGTGTATGGAGTCTGGCATATACACTTGGTACAGGGATAACAAATATTGGGGCCTACGGTCTGGTTGTTAATTATTCGGTTCCGGGAGCCCCCGTATTGTATGCCACCACTTATGAAAGCACCGGCAACAGGGTCGTAAAAATTACGGATAATGGTTCTGTCGGCTCCTCCCCGGCAACCACGCTGGTTAGTGCAGTTTCAGGGGTGTATTATAAAGGGATCACCTTTTCACCGGTTGATTTTGGGACCCCTTCGGTTAATCTTACCATCAGCACGAATGTTGGGACAGAAGCAGGTGCCACAGTGATCACTGTAACAGCGTTTGCGTCTTCTGCAGTAGCGACTACGCAAACAGTTTCGCTTGGAGTATCAGGAACCGGCATCACTACGGGAGACTATACACTGTCAAACTCCACGATCACAATTCCTGCCGGGTTTGCAACAGGTACGGTGACATTTACCGTGGTCGATGATGCTCTTTTTGAACCGACAGAAACAGCAATATTGACTATCAGCAACCCCTCGCCAGGGATTGTATTAGGAGTTACTACATCACAGAATATCATGATTCTCGACAACGACAATACGGCTCCGGTGATTTCAATCAATACGGCAACCACCTCTGATTTTATTGATGGCGGTGTAACGGTTACCCCGTCAAGTCCCTTTATATTGAGCGGGGTCATTGGTGATGTGACCGATCCGGGGACAACATCCGGAATTGATTTCGCCATCTACGATGCTGAGACTGTTGCAACAGGGTTAACCCTGGCGGCAACCAGCAGCAATCCGGCAGTAGTCCCCAATGCCAATCTGGTAATTTCCGGAACAGGTGCGATTCGCAACCTGAAAATAACCCCGGTTGGTGTAGGGTACACCAATATTTCGGTTACTGTTAGCGATGGAGTCAACAATACGACCTATGTTATTGCCTATGCTGCTTCGGCCCGTACCCCTGATATCATACCTGCCAATACATTATGGCATACCGGCATGTCGGATGCCTCTGATGGAATAGCCCTCGATGATAATTATTATATGTCAGGGGATGACGAATATGATTATATTAATGTCTATTCCAGATTTTTTTCAGGATCTCCGCTTGTTTCCTTTGACTATTCCTCCAACCTGGCGCTACCGGATCCGGGGCATCCGGAGGTAGATCTTGAGGCGGCAACCCAGAGTCCTACGGTTACCAATAAGAAATATTGGTCCGGATCGATGAGTAACGGAGCATCGCCATTTCCCAACAAGCCAAACCGTGACCGGTTGTTTGCCACAAATGTAACCGGAACAGGAGCATCCACATCTTTTTCTTTTGGTGGTTATGTGAATCTCAGGATGCCATTACTTGCCTGGGGAGATGCCAACGGATACAATTTTACGGCATCCGCTGCTGCCGGTGTCGACTCAAAGACTCCGGGCGGGCTGTCGTTGGAAGGGATTGTATTCGGCCCTGACAATACAACGTTGTACCTTGGAATGCGAGCGCCTCTGGTCCCAACAACTAACAGAACGAATGCCGTCATTGCCCCAATCCTGAATTTTGAAACCTGGTTCAACAACGGTAATCCAGCGGGTAATCCTGTCTTTGGCGCACCCATTGAGCTGAACCTGGGTAACAGGGGAATCCGGGATATTATCAGGCTTTCGAACGGAACCTACATATTAATTGCCGGTGATCCCGGTGATGTCTTACCTTGTGATATTTTTAAATGGACAGGCTATGCCGCCGATGCGCCGGTTCTGGTGCCAAGTGCGGCAACCGGTGTATTGAAAATGGAAGGCCTGATCCCTGTATATAACAATTCACAATTGTCCATGTCACAAATACAGGTTGTTACCGATGGGGGCGATGTAGTGTTGTACAATGATGGTTTTGAAGCGAAAGACCTGGCGGCAAGACTGCGGAAATTCAGGTCGGATGTGCTGACAGGGTTAGATCTGAATATTTGTACAGGCTTTTCGGCTTCAATTACTCCGAATGGAAACACTACGCTCTGCGCCGGTGGATCTGTAACACTATCCGCTGCCGCCGGAACCAATATAAACAACACCTATTTATGGTCGACGGGGGCCACTGCTTCTTCGATTTCGGTAGCTTCTACTGCCACCTATTCCGTTACGGTGACCCATGCAGGTTTATGTACCAGTACAGCCTCTGTGCCGGTCACGGTAAACCCTTTGGGACAGGTCAACCAGCCGTCAAACCAGGTGGTCTGCAACAACAGCAACACGCTACCTGTTTCCTTTAGTACTACCAATACTGGTGGAACAACAACCTATTCCTGGACCAACAACAATACCAGCATCGGGCTTGCTGCATCAGGAACAGGAAATATTGCTACGTTTGTTGTGTCGGATAACGGAACAGTTCCAGTTGTTGCCACGGTCGCTGTAACGCCAACCTATACGAATGGTGGAGTCAGTTGTACGGGCACTGCAAAAAGTTTTACCATCACTGTGAATCCATCCGCACAAGTCAACCAGCCACCAAGCCAGGCGCTTTGTTATAATACATCTACTGCAGCCATCGTTTTTGGAACGAATAACAGTGGCGGAACCACGACCTATGCCTGGACCAACTCCGCACCATCGATCGGCCTTGCTGCAACCGGAACAGGGAACATTGCGGCCTTTACTGCCATCAATCCAGGAACTTCTCCTGTTGTGGCAACGATTGTGGTCGTCCCGACATTCACCTATGCAGGTGTCAGTTGCAGTGGAACAGGTAAAACATTCACCATTACCGTGAACCCTGTGCCGGTTGCTACAGTTACTGGTTCAAATATAGTTTGTGTTAACTCCGGTTATTATAATTATCTGACTGAAACGGGCATGTCGAATTATAACTGGACAGTATCACCGGGTGGCGTCATCACCTCAGGCCAGGGTACAAACGGTTTGATGGTAAACTGGAATAACACAGGATCTCAATGGGTGGCTGTAACCTATTCAAATGCCAGCGGATGTTCCGTTGCTTCACCAGGCCAATTGAATGTAGCAGTGAACCCTTTGCCCTTGGCAGCGGGAACAATTGCAGGCCCGGCTAACGTTTGTTCCGGGGTGTCCGGAATCGTTTATAGTATTAACCCCGTCCAGAATGCAATCAATTATGTCTGGTCCCTCCCGGCTGGTACCTCAATAGCATCGGGCAACGGTACCAACAGCATAACCGTTAATTTTTCAGCAAATGCTGCATCCGGTAATATTACGGTATACGGAAATAATGTATGCGGTAATGGTTCCTCATCTCCCACTTTTCCTGTAACGGTGCATGCCATGCCATCAGCCTCCGGTTCAATTTCTGGACCTGCAAGCGTATGTCAGGGGTCAACCGGGGAAACATACTCGGTACTTCAGATATCGAATGCAACCAGCTATGTTTGGAGCCTTCCTGCTGGTGTAACCACAGTTTCAGGAATGAACACAAACACTGTCACGGTTGATTTTGGGATGAGTGCAAGTTCGGGTAATATTACGGTCTACGGTACAAATTCCTGCGGAAGCGGAACAATTTCACCGCCTTTTACAGTGACCGTAAACCATGTCCCTTCCATACCCATGGTTACCGCCAGTGCCAACCTGCTTACCAGTAGTGCACCTGCCGGGAATTCCTGGTATTACCAGGGAAATCCTGTAGCCGGAGCTGCCGGTCAAACTTACCTGGCAACGAAAACAGGATGGTATTGGTCGGTTGTTACCCTTAACGGATGTAGTTCAGATACTTCAAATCATGCATACGTTCTGATGGTTGGCGAGCAACAAATACAGTCAGAGAATGTTGATATCTACCCGGTGCCCAGTGATGGCAGATTTCGAATCTCATCGACCAACTTCACTTCTGGAAAAGTAAACATTGAAGTATATTCGGGTCTTGGAACGAAAATTTATGAAGAAAAAAATATTCTTTGGCATAACCGGGTCGACCATTCCATTGACCTCGGGAATATTGCTAATGGATTGTATACTATCGTGATCCGCAACAGCCAGTTTGAAATTGTCAGGAAATTGATTATCAGCAGGTAATTCTAAATATTCATCACTTTGGAAAAGGCTGCCTTAACCATTATAGGCAGCCTTTTCCATTTTTATTCCGAATTTCCCATAGAAACAGTCAAGGTAATCCTGGGTATAAACGGGTATAATCAGGAAAGTTGGCTTCGTTTCAGGGTTTTATTGAAAATTGATCCATTAACATTAACAAAGTTCATACTTTTGTCTTGGACAATTGAATGATCCAGACCTCAATTTTTTATTTACCAACATACTATTTTGATCCAGGGGTTTCTCAATGAGTGCAAAAGGACTGATCGCAGGGGCGTTTTTATTTTTCAACATCCTTTCGCAACAATACGGGCAGAAATTCGACAGCCTGGCCATGACGCCGCCAATGGGCTGGAATGGCTGGAATTCGTTCAGGTGCAGGATCAATGAATCTGTCATTCGCGAAGTCGCGCAAGCCATGGTTGCCAGCGGCATGAAGGATGCCGGCTATAACTACCTGGTGCTGGATGATTGCTGGCAGATTGAAAGGGATGGGAACGGTACGATCATGGCTGATCCGAAGCGTTTCCCAAGTGGCATGAAAAAACTGGGGGAGTACATCCATTCCCTCGGGTTAAAATATGGGATTTATTCTGATGCCGGGACTACCACCTGCTGCGGAAGACCCGGGAGCAAAGGCTTCGAGATCCAGGATGCAATGACGTATGCCTCCTGGGGTGTGGATTATCTGAAATATGACTGGTGTTCACATGGTTCACAGGATGCCGAATCATCGTACCGGATCATGCGGGATGCTTTGTGCAGCGCGGGAAGACCAGTGGTTTACAGCATCTGTGAATGGGGGAGGAACAAACCTTGGGAATGGGGAAAGGATATCGGCCATTTATGGAGGTCAACCCCCGACATTATTAACTGCTTTGATGGCAGGGCTATCTGGGGAGGAATGGGCGTACTGCAGATTATCGACAGGATGGCGGATCTCGGCAGTTTTGCCGGTCCCGGCCACTGGAATGATGCCGATATGCTTCAGGTTGGAAACGGGAAGCTTACCCCTGATGAAGAAAGATTACATTTCAGCATGTGGGCCATGTTTTCATCCCCCCTGATGGCTGGGAATGATATCCGGAATATTACCGGGGAAACCCTGTCGATGCTGACAAACCGGGAGGTGATCGCCATCGACCAGGATTGCCTGGGGATACCCGCCATCCGCTGGATGAAATCGGGCGACCTGGAGATCTGGTACAAACCGCTTGATCACGGAGATTTGGCTTTTTGCCTCTTTAACAGAGGTTCTAAAACCATTGCCTTTAACCAGGACCTGAAGGTGATCGGTAACTGGTACCCGGTTGATAATTATTACGTTGTAAGGGATCTGTGGAAACACAAGGAGATCGGAAACTCAGGTGAAAATCTTGTTGGAAGCCTCCCACCCCATGGTGTGCTCCTGGTGCGATTGAAGAAAGATGTTTCCCAAAACCGCGGCATTCGACCCAATTAATCATGGGAATAGACTCGCAGGGATGCTTTAGAGATCATGTCACGCAGTTGCCTTTTTACATTCCCCCTTTCCAGAACAGCGGTTCCCTTTTGTTTTGAAGCTGCCCGGGTATCTCCCGGCGACCGTGGTTTCACCGCAATGCGGTTCAGTGTTTCAAGCAACAGGTCAACCTCCCCGGCCGTGTTCCCGATGCCCAGGCTGACCCTTGCGACCCCCGGCAGGCTGATGTTCGGGAAAAGGGTAAGGAGAACCCGCTGAAACCGTTCCAGCCCGGCACCAACGCCCAGAAGGTGCTTCACAAGCAAATGGGCGCAGTGACAGCCATACCGCACGCCGATTCCGCTTCTCAGGGCCAGTTCGGATGCCAGGCTACCAGGCATGGAACCTTTCAGGGAAAAGGCGACCACGCCTAATTTCCTTGCGAAACAGGGCGAGTCAGGATCCTTTACCCCGAATACCGTCAACCCGGGGATGCCGGCCATACCCGTTAACAACCTCCTGGTCAGCGCCTGTTCTTCAGCACGGATCACCTCAAAGCCAACCCTTTGTAAAAGAAGCAGCGCCTTCCCAAGGGCGGCGATGCCTCCGGCGTTTTCTTCGCCCGAAGAGCGGATCAATTGCATTTCTTCGGGGCTGAAATGAAGCAGGTCCCTTTTTGCGACCAGCACCCCGCATCCGAAAGGTGCGTAAACCTTATGGGCGGAGAAGGCGAGAAAATCGATACCCGATTTCTCCATATCAACCTTGCGGTGAGCCACCAACTGGGCGCCGTCGACGAGCAGCTTTGCCCCGTAACGGTGAACGATCCCGGCGATCTCATCAAGGTCGTTACAGATGCCCAGCACATTGGAGGCCCCGCTAACTGCCACCAGGTTAATCCTCCTGTTGCCCTCCAGGCATTTTTCATTATACCGGCATAATAACGCCTCCAGTTCGCGGAGATCAATAAGGCCCAACCCGTCAACTGAAATCCTGACAAGGGAATGATGATGCGCAAACCGCCACGGGAGGTCGTTCGATGAGTGCTCAAGAAGGGTGTTGACCACGACCGGTTCGGTACCCTGATCCGCTTCATTGCCCATACTCCCTGCTACAAGGTTGATGGCTTCGGTGGTATTGGCGGTAAATATCACTTCAAAGCAACCTGCAGGGGCGCCCAGGGCGCCGGCGCAGATCGTCCTGACCTCTTCGATGACCTCCCGCTGAACCGGCAGGGGCTGGCGCCATGTTTTTCTGGCAACATCCCACACCGGCCCGAAGGCAGGGGTACTGGCCGCATTATCCATATTCACGTATGGTTTCGGACCCTCCAGGTTTGGAACGAGCGCCCCGGCGCCGACAAGCGTTTTCCTGAGTTCCTCCAGCAGAGTTCGGCCGGAGAGATTTTCCACCTCGTCATGGTAAAGCATTTGGCCATTCTCCGGCTTTTCGCAAACCTGGTTGGTGAACAGATCATTTCCCTGTTCCCGGATCATCAATAATGCCTTTGCGAAGGCAATTACGTTAATAATGGCCGGGGTGCCGGCTTCAAACCTGCCAGGGGCCTTCGCCCATAATACCCAGCCGGGAGCCATAAGCCGTGTGGTTCCCCCGCCTGTGTGAAAGGGTATGCCGTCGGGCACTGCCCTCTTTTTTACGGCAAGCGCCCTGATTCCCAGCGATAAACCAATATCGAGGCTTGAAACAAGTTGATAACTCCCGGCGACGAGTTGTGCCGACAGGGTTGCCGCTGCCCAGGGTGAGCAAAAAATTACGGTATAGGCGCCTCGGTTCAGCCCCAGGAATTCCAGTACAACCACCCTGGCTTTTTCATATAAATCGGTCGTAACCATGGCGTTGTAGCCGCTTCCCCGGTGAACGTTGGCGTAGGTTTCCAGTGCCGTATACACGGAATGCTCCAGTTCGGCAAATGCTTCATTCATATGTTTTTATAAGGAAATGTTTCATATGTAATATTTATTTTTTCGGGCCATATGGAATAGCCATAAATTATCATTCACGGTTTGCATGCACGTTTTGGTTATGGCAATTTCATATGTTAATATTTATTTTTCCGGGCCATATGGAATAGCCATAAATTATCATTCACGGTTTGCATGCACGTTGTGGTTATGGCAATTTCATGTTGGAACGTTAACATACAGGTAATCCTCTTTTGGAAAGTAACAAAGTCCGTGGTTACCCATAAACAATTTGACTCCCTGCAGCCTGCAAGGTTACAAAATTGGTCAATCAAAAAAAACATTCCCCGGTCAGAATAATCAATCGCTTTATTAAATACCATGTTACTGGTTTTTCGTTCAGCCATATAAAAGGAAGAGGCTGTCTCGTGATTTTGAGACAGCCTCTTCTATTCCAGTTTGCCATGGGAAACCAGGAATTGTACCTGGTCAATTCCATTTTGGATAAGCACCCGGAGATTTACTCCCGGGATTATTTCTTTTTCTTTGCACCTTTAATGATTATTCCCACGTTGATACCGATATATTTATCGCTTCCCCCACTGTAAAAAATCATGTTGTACTTTCCATGAACATCAAGTGCAATTTGATCTGACATGGAAATTAGCACGCCCAGGGTCGGGGCAATTCCAAAATGGGTCTGTGAAGTACTGGCAGAAATTCCGCTAGCTGTTGCCTTGGCAGTCTCAAGGTACATGCCAAAATCAGAGCCTAAAAAGGGTTGCACCTTCGAATCGGTGATCCGGTATTGCAGAAATGCGGTGACAGGTACTATTGTTGCAGAGGAGGTGACGGTAATCCCATGAACCGTTTCACTGGGGCCCGGGAAATGTTCATACCCAACATTAAGCCCGATCGGAAGATGGTCGGCAATGACATAAGATGCGTTTATATGACCGCCAAAACCAAGTTTTAGTACATCGGACATGTCGCCCGTGGGGATCACCAGGCCAACGTTGACTCCCGAGTTAAACTGTGCTGCGGCTCCAAAGGCCAGCGCTACAAAAAACAATGCCAGTGTAATTTTCAGATGTTTCATAATCTTTAGATTTAGGGTTAATAAAAAAAATAACTGGGTTTATGGATGATATTTTATTGAAAGCATTGAATTTCCCCGTCGGTTTATTTTATTAAGAACACCGGAATGAACCTGGTTTAATAGTAATAATTAATTAATTAAAATGAATATATAGATATTTTATCTTATATTCATTGTAAATTTATTTACAGTTAGCTAATACTCGTCAAATATAATAAATATAATTCCGATGTCAAGACATTATTAGGTTATTATTGAACCTGATAATAATATTTATCAACAACAGGGCTGTTAATAACTGGTATTCTTTGAAAAATAATTTTGGTCCGGTGGTTTATTGCACCTGATCAAAAAGGGCTGAAGGTCAAGGAATATTAAATATTCGTTAACAAATCGTGAATCATATAACAGATCCGCGCCAGTGGCCGATCTTTGCAAAAAAAATAAAATGCAGATCAAGACTTGTCAGTTCAATGATTCCTATTTCCCGATCATGGATGGGGTAGGGATGACGGCCCACAATTATGCTTACTGGCTGAATGAAAAGTATGGAAAAACCATGCTGGTTGCCCCGAAGGTAAAGGGATATGAAGATACCGTTGATTACAAGGTTCACCGTTTTAAATCGGTTTTGCTGCCCGGCATGAACCCCTACCGGGTCGGGTTGCCGCTGATTGATGTCAGGTTCAAAAAGAAACTCAAAAAGATAAAATTCGACCTGCTTCACGCCCATTGTCCCTTTATCAGCGGGCAGGTTGCGTTAAAACTGGCTTCGAAGCTGGATGTGCCTCTGGTGGCGACTTTTCATACGAAGTACCGGGACGATTTCAAAAAGGTGATCAACAATGATATGTTTGCCGATTTTTTTGTCAAACTCACCCTTGATTTTTACAATGCGGCCGACCTGGTATGGGTACCCAACCATGCGACTGGGCTGACCCTCCGCGAATACGGGTTTAAGGGGGAGTTCGAGGTGATGCCCAATGGTTCCGACATGGCGGTCCCGGAAATGGAGAAGCGGATGAAATACAGGAATAAGGGCCGTTTGATGATCGATGCCACCGATGATGAGTTTGTGATGTTATTTGTCGGGCAGCATCGCTGGGAGAAAAATGTAAGGCTGATCCTTGATTCCATGATCATGCTCCGGGATGCCGGAAAATCGTTCAAAATGGTGTTTGCAGGCGAAGGATATGCAGCCGGTGAAATGGTGAAAATTGTAAGGCAGCATAACCTCCAGGACCAGGTCGTATTCCTGGGGGTGATCACCGACCGGAAGGAGTTGCAGAATGTCTATGCCGCATCCGACCTGCTGGTCTTTCCTTCGGTTTATGACAACTCCCCGCTGGTACTTCAGGAGGCTGCCGCCTTCGACGTCCCCTCGGTGGTGGTGCGCGAGAGCTCTTCAGCCGAAGGCATCCACGACGGATTGAACGGCTTCCTGGTTGAAAATACGACAACATCCCTGGTCAACAAAATCAGCGAAATAATGGATTATCCCGATACGGTCAGGCTGGCTGGCGAAGGCGCCAGGAAAACCATCTACCATCCCTGGGAAAGTATCGTAGATTTTGTTTACATCCGGTATACGGAGATCATCCGCAAACATCAACCTGTGGTTTCCAAGCAGTCGGATGATGATGAGGAGGATTAGGAATAAATACCCTTCGGAGGAAATTCAAGGGATGCCACCCGGCTTACCTGAGTTCGAACTCTTTCAGTAGCTCTTCGAATGTTTCCTTATGGCTTGGCGAGTCGGCCTGCTTGGATGCGAGCGCATAGGCCTGGGCAAAGGGATCTTCACGATACCTGTATATCTTCCATTCACCTTCGTGGTATTCCAGCGCCGAAAGGTTTTCGACCCAGTCGCCCGAATTCAGGTAGGTTACCGAACCTTTTTGGTTCCTGATGGTCCTGATTTCAGGCTGGTGGATATGCCCGCAGATGACATAGGCATATCCCTTCGAGATGGCAATGCCTGCGGCTGTTTCTTCGAACTTGTTGATATAGGATACCGCCCGTTTGACGCCGTGCTTGATCTTTTGCGAGAAGGAAATTTTCTGCCTGCCCAGACTGGTGAGGATGAAATTGGCAAAGCTGTTCAGCAGTATCAGCAAATCATAGCCGAAGGAGCCGAACTTTGCCAGCCATTTGCTGTGCTGCATGGTAATATCAAACACATCGCCATGGAAGATCCAGGCCTTCTGACCCTGCACATCCATCAGCAATTTATTGACCAGTTTGAAGGAACCCATGTTGAAATTGGAGAATTTCCGCATCAGTTCGTCATGGTTCCCGGTGATGTAAACAACCCTGGTGTTTTTGGCAATCAGCCCGGTGAGATGCCTGATCACCATCAGGTGTGATTTTGGAAAATAGCGTTTCCTGAATTGCCAGATATCGATGATATCACCGTTCAGGATCAGCGTTTTGGGTTTTATACTCCGGAGGTATTTCAGCAGCTCTTTGGCATGGCAGCCAAAGGCGCCAAGATGGACATCGGATATAATGACAAGATCAACGGCACGCTTGGGAAATGATGGTTGTTTCATATTAGGAAACAAAGGTATAGGCGAATGGTAACCGGTATGTTAACTGGAAGTTACGAAAATGTTAATTTAAGATTAAGTAATCATTAAGTTTCTGTAACATTTAAAATAGTGCCTGTTTTAAGATGAAATTTGCCGGAAAATCAACAGGAATATGAAAAGAAGTTCAGTTTCGAAAATGATAAGCAGGATATCCAGGCGCGAGAGCCTGCCCCTTCTCCGTGGAATGTTTGTTTGCCCCGAACAGGTGAAACGCAGGAAAAACGCATCCATCCATGATTTCTTTCAGATTTCGCCGGAACCTTCGATGACCTCTTCGACGATGGAACGGGTCAACAGTATCATGCAACGGGCGGCGAACTTCTCCTGCACAGGGGAGGACGGGTTGTATATTTCGGCCAAAGAGGGTATGTATCTTGGAGGGTAACCCGATGGATGAATGTGCGGGATCTCACGAACGTCGCGGGATAAGCCAGGGCCGGATCCTATGGATGACCGATACCTATGGGGATCACAACGGCGTATCGACCGTACTGAAATCCATCCACATGGAGATCAGGCAACGAAACCTGCCGGTGGATATCATGGTTTGCAGCAGCACGATCGAACCCGACGATCACCTGATCGTACTGAAACCTGTTTCGCAGTTTACCCTCCCCATGTACCGGCATCAGCCAATGAGAATACCGAACTACCTGTCGGTGCAGCGTGCATTCAGGCGGGGGAAATACGACAGGATCATATGTTCCACGGAAGGGCCGATGGGGCTGGCGGCCCTGTGGCTGAAAAATATCTTCTCGGTCGATGCCTTCTTTTACCTGCATACCGACTGGCTCAGTTTTGCCAAGGAGGTGCTCTCCCTGGAAAAGCGGGGGCTGGGCAGGCTGGAGCGGTTGATGCGGATCTATTACAAGCGCTTCGGCAATGTATTTGTCCTTAATACCGATCAGCAGCAATGGCTGACCGGGAAATCGATGGGTTTTGACCCTGCGCGGGTCTTTCTCACGGCACATTGGGTTGACGGTATATTTTCAGAGTTGCCGCCTCTTGTTCCTGTTACCCTTCCATTTGACAGCCGGAAACCTGTTGTCCTGTATACCGGGCGTATCAGCAGGGAAAAGGGTGTGTTGGAGCTTCCCGGGATCATCGGGATGGCCCGGTCGGTCTTCCCTGAAATCCAGGTGGTGATTGCCGGCACCGGTCCTGCCGAGGAGGAACTGAAAAGGCTGTTGCCCGATGCCTGTTACCTGGGGTGGGTCGGGCAGGAGACGTTGCCCGCCCTTTTCAGGGCAGCCGATATCCTGCTGTTGCCTTCGCGGTTCGACACCTTCAGTTGCGTCGTGCTGGAGGCGATGAGCTGCGGTTTGCCCGTGGTTGCCTACAATACGAAAGGGCCTAAAGATATCATTGAGGATTCGGTAAGCGGCTATCTTGTGGAGACCAGTGAGGAGATGGCAGGAAAAGTTGTAGCGTTTCTTTTCGATCAGCCTAACCAGGAAAAAATGAAAGAGGCAGCCCTTGGCAGGGCAGAAGCCTACCAGGCCGGGCAGATCATGGACAGGTTGTTGCAGGATACCGGGTTGCTGGCAGAACCTTGTTCAACATGAAAAAGCAAAAGAATGAACCCTGGTTGTGGTGGAAGCACGGGGTGATCTATCATATTTACCCGAGGAGTTTCCAGGATTCAAACGGCGACGGGATCGGCGATATTCGTGGCATTATTCGCCGGCTGGGCTACCTGAAGGAGCTTGGGGTTGATGGTATCTGGATTTCACCGGTATATAAATCGCCCATGGTCGACTTCGGCTACGATGTTTCGGCATACCGGGAGATCGATCCCAGTTTCGGCACCATGGAGGATTTTATGGAGTTGCTGGAAAGGGCCCACCAATCCGGGATCCGGGTCATCATGGATATGATCCTCAATCACACCTCCGACCAGCATCCCTGGTTCCTCGAATCGTCGTCTTCGCGCGATAATCCCAAAAGAAACTGGTATATCTGGAAGGAACCTGTCAAAGGGAACCCGCCAAACAACTGGAAATCGGCCGTGGGCGGGAGCGCATGGAATTTCCATAAACCTACCGGGCAGTATTATATGCACTCCTTCTTCAGCGAACAACCCGACCTGAACTGGCGCGACCCGGATCTCCCCGGCGTTTTCTTTGAAGAGATGAAGTTCTGGCTCGACCTGGGGGTTGACGGGTTCAGGCTGGATGTGATCAACATGATCGCCAAGGATAAGCAGTTCAGGGATAATCCCGTCGTGCTGGGTATCAAGGCATTTCAGAAACACCTCTACACCCGTAACCGGAAAAGGTCGGTGACGGTGGTGACGCAGATCAGGAAACTGCTGGACCAGTATGAAAACAGGACCGGAATAGGGGAGATCTATTCCATGCCTCCCGGGAATGCCAAAACTGCGGCACGATACCTTGCCGGGGGCGATCAAGGCATTCACCTGGCCTTTGATTTCTCCCTGATTTTCAGCGCATGGAACGCCCATTCCTACTACAAAACCATTAAAAGCTGGTATGACAGCATCCCTCAAAATGGCTGGCCCTGCAATGTGTTATCAAACCACGACCTTTTCAGGAGCATCGACAGGATTCCCTGGAGGACCCACATGGAGGAGAAGGCGAAGGTAGCGGCGGCATTGCTGCTGACGATGAGGGGAACCCCCTTCATTTACTACGGTGAAGAGATCGGCATGCATAACGGGAATATCCGCAAGCGCCATATCCGCGACCCGCTGGGCAAGCGCTACTGGCCTCTTTTCACGGGCAGGGACAAGGCCCGTACCCCCATGCAATGGGATCACCAGCCAAACGGCGGCTTTACCGAAGGCATCCCCTGGATGCCGGTAAACAGGGATACCTCTTTCCGGAATGTCAGAAACCAGGAGGGTGAACTGAAATCATTATTAAACCACTACAGGAAACTCATCCGTGTCAGGAGTTCCAGCGAGGCGATTCAGCAGGGATCCTGGGTTCCCATAACGACAGGGCAGGAGGGGATACTCTCCTATTTCCGGCAAACGGAAAGGGAACGGATCCTGGTCATCCTGAATTTTACAGGCCGGCAGAAGATATTTTCCCTGCAGGAACACACCTATGGCAAGGTATTGTTTTCGACCCACCGGTATACCGAGGAGTTTATCTATTTTCAGCAAATGCAGATCAGGGGCTACGAAGCAACCATCTGCAAGGTGCATGAATAATCAGGGGTTACTCAGCAACAGCCCGATGTTCCCGATTTCGAGCAGTTAATAGTCTTTTTATTTCATAATACATCACTTCCTTCAGCATGCCAAAGGGGATGGATCCTTGCCGGCGAGGGGTTCGCAAGACCAACCGGTTTGGATGAGAAACTATCAATTTTGGTCAAAATTGTTGCTGTTCTCAGGATTATTGTTTGCTGTCACGATCATCTCAAGGGTATCTTTCATCATCCTGCCTGCATTCAGGATATGGTCGGCCATCTGTACCCGGTCATCGTCTGACAGGTCAGTCTGTTTCAGCAGTTCTGCAAAACCCGTGATCCCATTCAGCGGGGCTCTCAGCTCATGTACCAGCGACACCAGCACACATGACCTGAGGTGCCTTTCTTCCCGCATCGTCCTTCTGAGTTCTGCCATTTCATGTTCACGACGTTTTCGGGCCTCCAGCTCGTTCTGATATTCTGCACCAAGCAGCCTGTGCGATTCCCGCAGCTCCTGAAGCGCAAGAAACAACTCGTTTTTTCTCATGACATCCTTGGCTTTTATTCAATATTCAACTTTCCGGTAATGATGACGCCTGGTGACACTCTATTTCAATCTGTCCTGGTAAATTACTGATATACAATGAATATTTTAGAAGGCCGATGGCCTGGCCCGTTACCCAAGCGTAAAAAAGATAGTGGTGCCTTTCCCCTCCACGCTTTCAACCCAGAGCCGGCCACCGTGTTGTTCAACAAATTCTTTGCAAAGTATAAGTCCAAGGCCAGTGCTGGGTTCTCCTTCTGTGCCCCGCCGGTTGGCATCGCTGTCGAGACGGAATAGTTTACTGATCTGCATTTCATTCATCCCGATACCGGTATCCTTCACCGATAACCTGGTGGGTTGATCGGCTGGCCGGCTGGCGGTAATGGATACCTTTCCTCCCCGGGGAGTGAATTTGATGGCGTTGAAAATCAGGTTGCGGAGGATACTTTCAAACATATGGATGTCGGCCACCACTACCAGGTCGTTGGAAATGTCGACGCTGATGCCGATCTCCTTTTTATCGGCTGCATCAAGAACCAGGTCGGTACAGGAGGTAATTCGCCTCACGAGGATGAAGGGTACCGGTTTAAAATTGCACATACCCCGTTGCATCCGTGACCATTCGAGGAGGTTTTCGAGGAGGTTGAACAGCTTATTGGCGGAACTCCGCATATTGACCACAATCTGTCTGATCCCGTCGATGGTCAGGTTGGAGAATTCTTCATCGAGCATCTGGGTAAAGCCAAGAAGGGAGTTGAAGGGGCTTCGCAGATCGTGGGCGATGATGGAGAAGAATTTGTCCTTTTCGGTGTTGAGTTTCACCAGCTCCATGTTTTTCTGCTGGATTTCCCTTTCAGCCCTCTTGCGGGCGGTAATGTCACGGACTATCGCCTGGATATGGGGAATGCCATTCAGCTCAACGCAATTCAGGCTGACCTCCGTTTCGAACTGGATCCCGTCAAGCCCCATGTGGGTCCATTCAAAAAACTGGGGCGCGCCGCCCAGGGCTGCATTGATCTTCTCCATGGCTTTCTCGGATGAATCGCGGCCATCGGGCTGAATGGGAGGCGAAAGCTCCTGAACCGTATGGCCGACAATGTCCTCGCGCCGGCCATGAAAAATCTGCTCAGTTTTCCGGTTACAGTCGATAAACATATTGCCTGTAAGGATTAAAATGGCGTCGTTGGCGGCTTCAAAGAGGGTCTTATACCGGGCCTCTTTTTCCCGCAACACCTCCTCGGCCGGTAACCGGTCGGCAGGAATACCGGTGTTCAAATCCTGCAGGTGCATGACTTTGGCACGCTCAGTCCTGCCAGGCAGATCTACTTTACTGGTCCCAGGCATATCGATAGGGGCTAATGTTTCTTTCAGTGTCATTAACGAATTATCCCCGCGTGTCACGTCAGTTTTTGTTCGCGCTGATTAACAAAACTAATATTTTTATTCATTTGAAAAATATTTGCCACGATATTGTCACTTGCCTGACAGCCAAAAATTTATCTGAAGCAGATGAACAAGGAGAGGCAGAAATGATCACCTGTTATGGTATTGATTCACACCTATCAAGGGTGTCTATTGAAGCACAAACAGTTTTGTGACACTGCCCTTGTTTGTGGTAGCTTTCAGCAAGTAGCTGCCTTTTGGTAATTTGTCGAGGTTTAGGGAAACAGGGTTTTCGTGGCGGAAAACCCTCGTCATTGCAAGTTCTCCTGAAAGGGAATAAATTTCAAGGGTGATCTCCCCGGCCTGGTTGTTTGAACTGCTGGGAATACTGATATTCAGGATATTCCTGACGGGAGTCGGATAAAGCACAATAGCAATTTCGTCGTTCCTTTTATTCCCGATCCCGCTGTTATTGGAGAATTTTGCCAGGTTATGCTTACCCGTTGAAGTTTGATAAAACGAAAAAAGGTTGTTGTTATAGACAATGGGTCTGCCAAAAAGTCCCAAATCCGAGGGGTTCCCGTTTGGAATAAAGGTAATCGACGATGAGCCGACTTTTGCAAACTGCAGTTTGCCGGAAGAATTTTTATATGCAGAATAGAGGTTATTGTCAAAAACAATTGGATAATACCAGAAGCCATAGTCCGCCGGGTTGATATTCGGGTAGAGATAAACAGAACTCCCGTCATACTTGGCCATCTGATGTTTGCCTGCAGCATTCTGGTATGTCCAGTACAGGTTATTCTGGCAAACCATAGGGCCATAACTGAATCCCGAATCAGCAGGACTGGGATTATCAATGAGCGATACCGAAGTGCCATTATATTTTGCCAGCTGGAAAAATCCTGAACTGTTTTTATAGGAGAAATAGATGTTGTTGTTGAACACGGTTGAACCTGAACTGATGTGATAGCCTTCGTCGTTCGGATTCGGGTTTGGAATCAGGGTAATGGAATTCCCGTCGAATTTACATAACTGTGACCGGTAAGGGTAAAAAGTGGTCTGGTAACGGTAGTACAAATTGTTGTTCAGCTGGTTCATCCGCCAGCCGTCAACCCCGTAATCCGAGGGATTTGGGTTCGGGATCAGGCTGACTGAATTTCCGTTAAAAACGGCAAGTTGTTCCTTGTTGGAAACATTGTCATAGGTGAAATATAGTAAGTTGTTCATTACAACAGGCGTTGAGTTGATGGCATACCCGTAGGTTGAATTATCGGGATTGTCCATCAGCCTGGTTGCACTGCCATCGAATACGGCCAGCTTGGAGGTATGGGGTTGTGTGGTCCAATAGCGGAAAGTGAGGTAATTCCGGTAAATGGCCGGGTAGCAGTTACCTGCAACTTCACCCGTAGTATCGGGGTTGTCGATGAGTGTCATGACATTTCCATCGTATTTGGCCAGTTGCCCTTTCCCTGCTGAATTAATATATTGGAAGTAGAGCGAATTATTATAGACAATAAATTCCCAGTTATGTAAGGATGTATTTGCACCATAAGGGTTTGGAATGATTGTTACAGAGGTGCCATCATATTTTGCGAGGAATACTTTACCCAGAGCATCCTGGTAACCGAAATATAGTCCATTGTTGTAAACAAGGGACTCATAACCTACAGGTCCAAAATCGGTTGCGGATGGATTGGGAATAAGCGTGATTTGCTGGGCGTGGCTCCCTGGAACGATTATCAGCATACCATACAGGAAGACTGCAAGAAAAAAATTAATTTTCATAGTGGTTCTGTTATATTTTTAAATAATTGAATTTCTTTTGTAATATATTTTCATAAATAAAAATACCACCATTTTTACCTTACACAAAAATACTTATTTTAATCAAGCCTGCAATAGTCTGCAGTTTATTGTTGGATACTGTGTGATTTGATAGGTCACTATTTTACCCGTAATGGACTTGCAAACTTCTTCAGCCTGCGAAAGGTCTGTCTCAAATGTAATCGATATCCTCTTTTGTTACTGCATCTGCTTTCTTTTCCTGCCACTAAAAGAATGCTCAGTACGAATGACGAATGACGAAGTACAAAGTTTTGGATTGGCAGGCCGTTGTTCATCCTTCGAACTTTGTAATTCCCACTTTCCTTTGTACTTTGTACTTCGTACTTTGTATTTCGTACTTTAAATTGGTGTTAATGCGGTAAAATTCACAATTATGAATTTTATGTCATTTAAATACAATTACCTGGAAAATTTAAACGCACTTATTTGAGAAGCTTCAGAAGCCAGGATACGACGTTACCATACTCGACAGTACGCCAAACCGTAAGGCAGCCTTAGCCTTCCTGCAGTTCATGCTTTCAAGGGAGAAGCGCATGAAGATACTGGCGAAGGTTGGCCAGCCCTCGGTGATCCCGCAGAAATGCGATTACTATGAGAAGGTGCCGGCTGAATCCCGGCAGTTTGTTACAAGGTAGTCGCCGGCTTCCAGGTTATTTTACAATGAACAGGCTCAAGCCCTTTGCCTGGAGGCCGGAATGCTTTGCCAGGCACACTTTTCTGCGGAATCGGTAAAATTTATCATCGGCCGATTACCCAGAGACTGAGGACAATGGCAAAGAGCAAACCTCTAGTCAGCCATGGATGGAGGGTTGGTAACCCTGTATTTTTCACTGCCTGCAAAAAGGCAATACCGGCAGTTCCTGCAACGGAAGATGCCAGTGCCGTTAATGGTCCCCTTGCGAATATGTAATTCTGCATCCTGGCCGGATCCCAGATATGCAGTACGTTGCCTTGCAGTAATCCGAAAAGGCCGAAGGTGACCAACGAGGTCAGCGAGCAGGACAGGATGCCGTTGGCATAGGAGAATTGCCGGTCCCTTGTAAACTGGGAGGCAAACAGTTCATAACCCGCTCCGAGCATGGCCATGGCCGCAGGGCCGCACAGCAGGGCAGGGGCGGTACATTCCCTGATGCCCATATGACTTAATTTGAAAACCAGTGCAATGGCGATAATCACCAGGGAGGTGCCTTTCTGCGGAAAGCTGGCGCGTGCCAGGGTCAGCAAGAGCAGGGTAATGGTACTCAACACCACCGAATGGTATGGGATCTGCAAACTGCCGACGAGCGTTTCGTTCAGCCCTATCAGCGAACCAAACAGCAATAGCCAGGGGTAATTTCTTTTCAGTGTATTCATGAGCAGTGCTGCTTTATTTGAAAGAGTCGAAAAATACCTATTCATATCCGATTTCCCGTACGAGAATATTCAGCGGCTTTTTCGCCTGGAACTTGATTTTACGGGTCCAGTTGTTCCGGTTGTCAGATTCGTAGGCATAGCTGAAGGTCTCCACGCTGCCATCGGGCGAGGTCACTGTTTCCGTGATCATGTTCCCGTGGTCGCTGCACTGGAATATAATTAATTTCCCGGGTTTGCCGAAGGCGAAAAAACGGCTGCTCGCAGTCTTCTTTCCATCGGCCCGGCCTGCTCCTGCTGTACAAAGAAGGCGCGATGGCATTGAGAAAATCTTTAACAAAACAGGTTCTTACAGACTGTAAAAATAAAGGAAAAATCCCGATTACAGCGCAATTAAACAGGTAAATGTAACCCAACCGCTATCTCCTGATCACTTGAAGTGTTTCCTGATGATGTCGAGCAACCTCCCTGCATTTAGCGGTTTTGTGATATAGTCATTACAGCCGGCTTCCAGCGCCTTTTCCTTGTCGCCGGCCAACCCGTAGGCAGTCTGGGCGATAATGATGATGCCGGTGTTAAACTCCCGGATCTGCCGGGTGGCATCATACCCGTTCAACCCGGGCATGCTGATATCCATCAGGACCAGGTCAAGGTCGGGATGCTCACGGCAGGCGCTGACTGATTCAATCCCGGTACGCGCGTGCAGCACAACCGTACTTAATTTGCTGACCACAGTCGAAATAAACAATTCCGACGTTTCATCGTCTTCTGCAATCAGGATTTTCAGGTTATGAAGAGGCGCCTCAGCATGGGTACCGGGAAAACCGGGAGAGGAGGAGAGGGGCGCTGCCACTTTTGTGTATGGAAGGGTGAAGTAAAAAACTGAACCGACCTCCATACGGCTTTCTACGCGGATTTTACCTCCCAGCATTTCGATATAGGCCCTGGATATCGACAATCCCAGGCCTGCCCCCTGGTAGGCCTGTTTATCCGTGATATCGGCCTGGATAAATCGTTCAAAAATAGCATCAAGCCGGTTTTCCGGAATGCCGGCCCCGGTGTCCCTGACAAAGAATTCGACCATTTGCCGGCCCTTTTGGCCTGAAGAGCTATCCTGCTGCAGGGAATATCCGAATTCAATCGAACCTGCACGGGTATATTTGATGGCGTTTTTAATCAGGTTTGTCAGGATGGCATACAACTTTTCGCGGTCAGTTTCAATGACAGCCATGGCAGGCGGCAGGGCAAGGCTGTAAGAAAAGGCAATGTTTTTTTTCTCAACTTCCGGCTTGAAAAAGGAGTAGAGATATTCAATCTGTTCGTTGATATCCGACATGCGGAGGTTAACCTCAACCAATCCCGCCTCGATTTTTGAAATATCGACGATATCATTGATGATGTTGAGCATCCGGGCGCCGCTCTTTTCGATGATGCGGATATATTTCTGCTGTTCGTCGCCTGTCAACCCCGGCTCTTTTAACAGGCTGGCAAAGCCCAGGATTCCGTTCATCGGGGTCCTGATCTCGTGGCTCATATTGGCCAGGAATGCCGATTTTAGCTGGTCGCTCTCCTCGGCCTGTTCTTTTGCCCTGATCAGCTCCTGTTCTGCCCGTTTGCTTTCGGTGATGTCGTGAAAGTACCATATGCGGCCGTAAAAATGGTTGCCGGGACCGAGCATGGGCGCCGAATAGCGGTCGTATATGTTGCCGTTTTTCAGTACGATCTCATCACGGCTTTTTTCCAGTTTATGGGTCTTGAGATATTGGATTTGATAACGGAATGATTCAGGATCAGCCACCCGGTCGGCAACATATTCCAGGGCTGACTGTTTCAGTCCGGCCGACAGCAATTCATCGGGAATGGCCCACATCTCGGTCAAACGGTTATTATAGGAGGTTGCGATACCATTTTCATCCACCACCAGGATGCCGTCCATGGAGGTCTGCTGCTGGGTTGACAGGATGAGGTTTCGTAACAGGAGGCTCTCCTCATCCCGCTTTCGCCCGGAGATATCCCTGGAAACGGTGATGATGGAGGTGGCCCTGTTTTGTTGATCCCTGACCATCGACACGGAGAGTTCTACCCATACAGTGGATCCGTTTTTGTGGTATTCCTCCAGTTCCATGATTTCATAGGTGTGGGTTAGGGGAAATCCCGACACCTCGGCAGGGAGGTTGAGCGCGATCATCTCCTGCACCTTTTGAAACGATTCGGGGGTAACGATCTGGTCAATGGTTTGATGCATGGCCTCTTCAACGGTGTATCCCCTTATTTTCTCAATGGATGGGCTCACATAGGTCGGCACCAGGTTCATATCAAAAACCACGATCACATCGCTGGTGTTCTGTGCAATCAGCCGGAATTTTTCCTCGCTTTCCCTTAATGCCAGTTCCGCCCGTTTGCGCTCTGTGATATTTTTTGAGATACAGGTCACAAAGAGTACCTCGCCCAGTTCGTTTTTTACAGGATCGAGCAGGGTTAAAAAGTAGATAACCTCCCCTGTCTGGGTGGTGACGCTTACCTCGACATCACCGCTCATTCCCGATTGAAAAGCCTTCCTGACTGCCGTCAAACGACTTTCGGCATCATCGTAGGGAAACAGGTCATGGGGAGATTTCCCTGTCAACTCCTCTGGTTTGTATCCGAAAACCCTTGCAAATGCATCGTTCACGAATTTGTAGGTTTCATCGGGACTGAAGCTGAAGATCGGGTCGCCTGAGTATTGGATCAGGCTGCGGTATTTTTCTTCACTCTCCACCAGGGCTACTTCGGCTTTTTTCCTTTCTGTAATATCATGAACAATTGTAAAGCGGTATTGTTTATCCTGGATATAGATATTCTCCGACGATAACAGCGTATGCAGGATGGTACCGTTGCTGGTTTTAAGCTCAGCGTTGACATTCCGGAGACTTCCGTTACGGTCGGCCATCTTCAGGATATGCTCTCTCACACCCGCCGGGAATATCCCAAGGCTGGCGGCAGTTTTACCGATTACCTCCTGTTTCGTAAATCCGAAAAGTTGGTAAAAGGCATCGTTTACCTCAGTATATTCACCTGTTAACAGGTCGCTCAACCCGCAGGCGGAGGGGTTGAGATGGAATAATTTTGAGAACTTCTCCTCCGAAAGGACCAGTTTTGAAATATCCTTGGAAACTCCGAAGATGGCTGGCTTTCCATCCCACATTCCATGCGATACCTTTGTCTCAACAGGAATCTGGATGCCCGATTTGGTCAGAACAGGCACAGGGCAGAAGGTCGCAACGCCGTTCAGCATCTCGGCCACGATGGAGGCAGCCTCCTGCCGCCTCTCGGCAGGGTGTACCGCGAGAACGGGTTTCCCGTAAAGTTCCTCGCGGGTGTATCCCAGGCGTTCAACCACGGTATTGTTATTGTAAATGATATTGCCCTGCCCGTCGAGGACAAAGAGAAATTCGCCGATCGTATCGAAGAAGGTCTCATAATTCTGACGGGTTTGCTCCAGTATCTCCTTTGACCGGATACGGTCGGTGATATCCTGGATCTGGACCAGGTAACCATTTACGGTAGCATCGGCACTGTTCGTAACGGTAATGGCGACATCAAGCCAGATCCGGCCATGCCGGGCCGAGCGGTAGACATTGAATTCGGCGATCTTGTCAAAATCAAAAACAGCCTGGTAGTGGATGCTCTTCCCCAGTTTCAGCTCCTGTTTATGCTCTTCGGAAATATTGGGGTCGTCAAACAGCGGGAATCTGCTGATCTCGGTTGCGTCAACGATGCCGAATAATTCGAGACAAGCCTGGTTTACACTAACGAGTAATCCTTCAAGATTATAAAACTCGATGGCGATGGGCGACTGTTCCGTAATGATCCGGTATCGTTCTTCGCTCTCGCGCAACTGTTGTTCCGCTTTTTTTCGCTCGGTGATATCTTTGTCCACCCCCCGGTAACCTTTCAGGTTTCCCTGTTTGTCGAGGATTGGCACCCCGTTGGTCAGCAGGCAGATCAGCTCGCCATTCCGGTCGATATTCCAGTTCTCAAGGTCCTTGATCGGCGCTTTATTTTGCATGATCCCGGCAAATATCCCGGAAAGCCTGGCTGCCTCCTCGGGAGGCATGAAATCAAAGGGGGTCTTGCCGATGATGTCTTCCCGGAAAGAGCCAAAAAGGTCGAACCCCTTCTGTGAGCTATAGGTATAGACGCCGTTTATATCAACCTCCCATACCCATTCCGTCATGCTGAAGGTGATATCCCGAAGCTTTTCCTCATGCTCCAGCAAAGCCTCTTCGGCCCTCCTGCGACCTGTGATGTCAATGACGGTAACCAGGCACTGGTCCCTGCGCCCGGAGATGATGCCTGTAAGATGAACAAAAACAGGTCCCGAATGCTCCGACGACAGGGTCAGCTCGCATGATTCAGTGGAACTGCTGTTAAATACCGTTTCAAGGAAGATGTTGAAAAAAGGACGAGTATCCTCGGTAACGAAACGGGAAAAGAGAAGATTCTGCGATTGGAGTCGGTTGCGGCCAACCATCCTGGCGCCGCTGTTGTTTAACTCGATAATTTTCCCTTCATGGGAAAGGATAAAATACCCCGTTGGCGACAGGTCGTAGATGCCTGTATACTTATCATTGGCAACCTCCGCCTGGGCCCATAAATGGCGCAGGTCGTCATTTTGCTGCTCCAATAACGACTGGTGATCCAGTAATTCGCGGACCAGGCTTGCCATTTCTGCCCCGTCAGGATTTTCTCCCGCCGGAGAGGTATGGCGCTGTAAGATCCCATTTGCCCGCTCCCGCAAATTTGATGATGCTGAATTGATGTTTCCCGTCATTTATTCCCCCCGTTTCCCGTATTTCTATCGTATTTCAAAACTTCCTAACTGCAAGTTGTCAAACCCGCGAGATCCTGCCAGGCACTTTTTGATTTCCCGCCTGAATTCCGGCACTGGCAATCACCGCTTTGGGTGATGCAAATAAATCATGTTCACCGGGGTTTAAAATTAAACTTATTTTTTGATTTATCTTGTTCGCCGGTTACTAATTTACCTTACTATCCTGGATGTAAAGCTATTTTACGCCAATGATGACCTCACCTTTACTGCCATAATGGGATGATCCGTTAAAGGAAAGGATGCCACCCGGGAGTTTTTTTTGGTCATCCCGGGTCTGTTGGCAGGATGATGGAAATTTCATGAAAATGAATACTTTTGCAACGGAAATTACAAACCGGTGAATAGAAGTTTTTGTGTAGCCTTAATTTCATTGATCCTCCTGCAAACAGGCGGGCTGTACCTGGTATTTCAGGCAGAACAGGTTTTCGTACAGTATGAAACGGTTGCAGCACTGCGGAACCGGGATGCGGGAATGGTTACCAGGACCATCCCGGCGGCAGAGTTTAAACAGTCGGCAGAGGGGACGCGGGAGATCGTCCTGCACGGGAAGCTGTATGATATCAAGTCAGCAACGGTAAAGGGAGGGATGGTTGTATTACATCTTTTCAAAGACGACCGGGAGATGAACATCATGCACAGGGCCGGCATCGCAGCCCGCTGTGACGGTTCGGGAAATCACGGCATTCCCGTCAAGCTGGTAAAACTGATGATTGCCGATTACCTTTTCCCCGGAAAGTGTGATGGAACATCCCTGCCCTGTGAACATCCCGAGTGGAAAACAGGCCGCCCCGAACATATCCGGTCCCATAACGGCACGATTACCACTCCGCCACCGGAAGAGGCCTGACCTTATTTCCGGCAATTTGCATCCGCTGCTGCCCGCAGTCGGAATTCCTTCATTTATCTATCTTTAAATTCAAGCGTTATGAAACATGTTCATATATCACTTATTGCTTTATTATTAACCCTTTACACCGGCATTTTTGCCCAAAACAGCCTGACAGGAAAGATCAGTACTGCCGACCATCAGCCATTGGGCCTTGTTTCTGCCTATATCCCGGAGCTGAAACGGGGCGCCTTCAGTGATAAGGAGGGAAGTTTTTCCTTCGGCAACCTGCCGAAAACCACCTTCAACCTGCAGTTGTCGCTGGTTGGATACAAGACCCTTGTAAAAACCATCGACCTGGGCAAGACCGCTTCCATAGATGTTGTAATGGAGAGCTCGGCCACCGAACTGGAAGAGGTGCTGGTGACCTCGAGCAACACCAAGCTGCCCGATAACATTCCCTTTTCCGCCAACAGCATCTCCCAGTCGGACCTGAGAAAACCGGGTGCCCTTTCGGTAGTGGGGAACCTCAGTTCGCAGCCCGGCATCGACAGGATCTCGCTGGGGAACGGGATAGGGAAACCCGTCATCCGCGGACTATCCTTCAACCAGGTCATGCTGTATGGCCAGGGAACACGCATCGAGAACCAGCAATGGGACGATCACCACGACCTTGGCCTTACCGATATCGGCATCGACAACGTGGAGGTTGTCCGTGGTCCCGCAGCCCTGATATATGGCGCCGACGCGCTGGGCGGCGCCCTGATCTTCAATGATGAAAAACCGGCGCCTGCCGGCACCACCCTGGGGAGCTGCAACCTTGGGTTCAACACCAACACGATTGGTCTTACCGGCGATCTAGGGATCAAGGGGACCTATCACAATGGATTTTTCTATGGTGTCAGGGTGGGGGGGGCCTCTCACACGAGTTATGTGCAGGGTGAAGGCAATGATGCAGCCAAAACGGGAGAGGAGGAGGAGTTTGCCCCCAACAGCAAATTCATGAATGCCGTGGCCAGGATGAATGTGGGCGTGAGTAAAAAATGGGGTGTCAGCAAACTCTCCTATACCTTCCAGAAACAGCTGACCGGGATCATCGAAAACGAAAGCCCGGACACCGCCAAGGCAGGTGGTGACGAGGAGCAGCGCGACCGCGGCATGGAGGCGCCCTACCAGGATGTCACCTCGCATATCCTCTCGTCGGAAAACACGCTTTTTACAGGGAAATCGAAACTGAACCTTAATGTGGCCTACCAGCTTAACGACCGCAAGGAATTTGAACCCCTTGCCAACAAACAGAAGGAGCTTGCCATCGGGTTGAAGCTGAATGTCATTACCTATGATGCGAAGTGGACCAGCAATGCCGGCAAGGATTTTGGCGTGACACTGGGCACGCAGGGAACCTTCCTGTCGAATGCCAATTCAGGCAAGGAGGCGCTGGTCCCCGATGCCGATGAGCGCGACCTGGCCGCCTATGGACTGTTTCGTTACGACCACAGGAAGTTCAACCTGCTGGGAGGGATCCGTATCGATATGCGCCACATCGAGGCTGAGAGTTACGAGAAGAACCAGGGAATTGAAGAGGATACCTATGTACTGGTGCATTCAAAGGATACCATAAAGAAACCTGAAACCGATTTCCGGAAAGACTATATCCCTGCCTCTTTTTCGCTCGGCGCAGCCTGGCATCCTCTAAAGGAGCTGACCATCAAGCTCAACGGTGCTACAGGCTTTACCGCGCCGAACTACGCCCAGCTGGGCACCTTCGGGAAACATGAAGGAACCTATCGGTTTGAGCGCGGAAACACTGATTTAAAGGCTGAACAGAATCTCGAAGGCGATCTTGGCCTTATCTGGGAAAACAATTTCATGACCCTGAATGCCGGGGGATATCTGAATTCCATCAGGAACTACATCTACATTGCCAATACAGGCGATTCAATAATCCATATCTCCCCGGATGTAAAGGAAACCCTGCCCCTTTACGACTACAGGCAGGGCGATGCAACCATCATGGGTGCCGAACTGGGACTGGATATTCACCCGAAAACTGTTCGCTGGCTCGACGTGAAGGGTACCTATGCCCTGATCAAGGGGACCCTGAACAGTGGCGGGAACCTGCCTTACATCCCCTCCAACAAACTCATCGGGGAGGTCAGGCTCACGAAGAATAAAATATGGAAGCTTTACGACAATTATCTTTCCGTAGTGGTCAGCAATTATGCCATGCGGAAGGATGTGGCTGCCTATGAACTGTCGAGTGCAGGCTATACCCTGCTCGACGTGTTTGCAGGTGCCTCCGTCAAACTGGGCAACCAGCGGCCGGTATTCACCCTTTACTGTACAAACCTGCTGAATACCGGGTATTATAACCAGTTGTCGCTGGTGAAATATATCGGCATCCGCGAAATGGGCCGGAATTTCGGGATCAGGATCACGGTTCCCTTTGCCTTTTCGCAGAAATAATAACCGCATGATCTTAAAAAGGAACCTCCCGGTATCTTGTCAATATGGCAAGATACCGGGAGGTTCTTTTGGTATTCGGGCCGAGGCTATTTTTCCATCCTGCTTTTAACGCTGTTCATGACCTTCACCGGGGAGTCGGTGATCAGCATATTGGAGATCCAGTCGGGGATGCTGCCGGCCGGGTCGACGTATCCTTCGAGTTCGACATGGCAGATATCATTGCCGGAAGGGGTCACGGTCCAGGTTTGACGGTAGTTCGTGATACGGATCTTGTCGCTTCGTTCAGGGATGACACCCTGCATGGGAGTTGCCATGATTTTCCATGATCCTGTCAGCGTGTCATGCCTTACGGTTACATCCACACAAAGGTCGCGGTCAACCACGGGCCAGGGAAGATCATACACCAGGTAGTACCGTGCCGACCTGTTCTTCTCATAATGAAGCACCTTGATCTGGGTAAGGTTTTTATCCCACCATTCGGTGTTATTGACATCTTCGATCATGGAAAACACCTTTTCGGCCGGCGCCTTGATATTGGTAACCCCCTTGTAGGATTTCAGGTTTTCGCCAGCCTGTTTGCAGGTGTAGATACTGATGCCGTTCTTTTCCCTGATAAATTCCCACGACTGGGCTGATACATGGGAATAAAGCCCCAGGGCGGGCAGAAGGATAAAAAGCCAGCTGATCACATAATTTCTCACGATGGATGATTTTATCGCAATTTAGTAAAAATCTGCGCTTCAACCCCGGGTAATTCTTTTCAGTGGCATGCAATCTGTCATTGGGTGGCTTGATCAATTGCCACGGGCTTCATCCCGTTGACAGCAGGCCTACTGTAATGGGAATATGTGTGAATCATGCAACATTATTCCATTGTTATGTAACATATTGCAGCCGGCAGCCCCCCACCTTTGCAGCATGAGAAAGCTTGTACAATTATTCCTGCTGGGATTGACCCTGGCAGGATACCCGAATCCATCGTTTTGCGGCGACGGGCCGGTAAACCCCGGAAGCCCGGGCATCGGCATCTTCAGGTTTGGCGCTGGCGCCGCGATCCCGTTTTATGGATGTAACGGTTCCGGAGCAGTGGCTGTGGATAATTATGACCAGAATATCTGGCAGGCTGGACCCGGCACGATCAGCCTTGGCGGGCAGATCGGGGTATCCTTTTTCAGCCGGGATTATACGACCGACAACCACCTTTACAAAAACAGGTGGTCGAATGTAGCGGTTATCGCCAGGGGCGCTTATCACTATGGCTGGGGCCTTCCGGGGTTCGACACCTATGCGGGCATTGGCGCGGGACCCCTGTTGTGCATGTTTGATAACGACGGCTACGATAACGGCCGAAAGTCGTCACACCTTACCATTCTGCCAGCCGCTTTCGCGGGGGTGACCTACTTCTTTAACAATATAATCGGCATCAATGCCGAATGCGGGTATAACCTGGCGTATGCCTCCGCCGGGATCACCTTCAGGATCACTAAATAAGCCGGCAGGGTAATCATATCCTGAGAATTCGATGAATTCCAAATACATGAGAAAATTATTATTCGATACCTTAATGAATATTGACAAATGCTGCTGAAGATGAAAAACAACCTGGTTATGCTCGCACTGGTATTATTCGTATCCTGTTTATCTGCACAAACTGTGCCTGTTCAGACCCGCAAAAAGGTGGCGCCAAATGACACCATCGTGCCGGGCAAAGGCACGCGTGAAAACCAGATCAAGAAAATTGACGAGACCAAGGTAAAACTGCTTTCCGATTCAATGGGCAACGAACCCAGGAAAAGCGCCCTCATCGATACCACCAAGCAGAACAAATATGGCAACCTGCTCGAGGACGACCCGGAATACAACAAACGGTACCCGTTCTGGATCCCGGCTGCCGAGGTGCTGGGTACCGTTACCTTAACCTGGGCGATGGACCGTTACCTGATCAATGCGCCTTATGCCCGCACAGGGATCAATACCTGGAAATACAACCTGGACAAGGGCTGGGAATGGGATAACGACCGTTTCGGGATCAACTTCATCGGGCATCCCTATTCCGGGACCCTAACTTATAATGCAGGCAGGTCGAATGGCTATAATTATTACCAATCGTTTGGCCTGGCGGTGGGTGGAAGTTTATTATGGGAATATTTCGGGGAAAACACCCGTCCGTCGTATAACGACATTATCTATACGCCGGTGAACGGCTCCTTTATCGGCGAGATCCTGTACCGGTTGAGTTCGAATGTACTCGACGACCGCACCCGTGGCGGGAACCGGGTCTTACGTGAAATTGCCGCAGGGCTGATCGATCCCATGAGGGGCTTTAACCGCCTGATCCAGGGAAAAAGCTTCAGGATAACCAACAAAGAGGTATATGAAAAGGAGCCTACCAACATCTCCCTTTATGCCGGGTTTCGCATGGTCAACAACACCCCTTACAACGCTTTCGGACCCGGCAGCCTGAGCGGCATGTTCAATGCACAGTTCGATTATGGCAATCCCTTTGAACTCCGCAGTCGCAAGCCCTTTGATTTTTTCAAACTCAGGGTCGATATCAACCCGGGAGTTGGCCGTAAATACCTGGATAATATCCTGGGATACGGGATCTTAATGGGTAAAAACGTGCAGGTGGGAAAAATGGCGCTACTTGTGGGTGGATTTCAATATATGGATTTCTGGGATAACAAAAACTTTGAACTGGGCACCATCGGCTTTGGCGCCGGCGTGATTGCCAAACTGCCCCTAAGCAAGGTAAGCAACCTCTATACGGCCATACACATTGCGGTGGTCCCGTTTGGCGGCAACAGCACCCGGTTTGTGATCGATACCACCCAGGTGAGGGATTATAATTTCGTGGGAGGACTGGAGAGCAAGGTGGAAGCCACTGCCAACCTCGGGAAATATGCCACGGCGACGCTGCGCTATTATTTCTACTGGATGCGCACCTATATCGGCACCAACGGGAACAACTTCGTGCAGATCCTCAAGCCAAGGGTAACGGTGCGGCTGTATAAGAATTTCAGCGTCGGCTGCGAGGCCCAGCTCTACTACAACGATCTCTACCAGCGGAAGATGCCTGCCGCCCATTCCATCGAAACGGAACAGAAGATATTCCTGCTGTTCTACCTGGAGGATCCGCAGCGCAGGGGATATTATAACTGATCGCCCTCTCAGTCTTTGATTATTTTCCCGGTTTCGGTGGTTGTCTGATGTATCAACCTGACCAGATAGACCCCTGCAGGTTGTTTGCCGAGATCGATCACAGTTTTGTTCTGGAGGATTTTCCCGGCAAACACCTGTCTTCCCTGTACATCCGTAACTTCCAGCTCTGCCTCTCCTGAAAAGGCTGAAGACTCAACCGTAAACTTATCCTGCGCGGGATTCGGATAAAGGTTAAGATGGCCTGCCGGGGAGGAAGTTTCATGGATGCCAACACCGCCGCCATCGCTCGTTTTCAGGATTGTACCCGAGTTGCCGAGGGCATACCCTGTATTGGCATTGGTAAATCGTATGGAAAACAGGTGGTTCCGCGTCCCGGAGTAAAGCTGGGTCCAGGTGTTGCCGCCATCGGAGGTGGAGAAGATCCTGCCGGCAAAACCCGCCGCATAACCTGTGTTTTCATCCAGGAAATGAACTGTAAAGAGGCAGGTATATCCTGCATTGGCATTTTGGCTCGTCCAGTTTCCACCATCGGTGGTCTTGAGGATGGTACCATTATCGCCAACAGCATAGCCTGTGTTGCTGTCGGTAAAACAAACACCATACAGGTGTGCCTGGGTTCCTGAGTTCAGTGTGGTCCAATTGGTTCCGTTGATGGTCTTCATACATACCCCGTGCGCTCCCACCGCATAGCCGATGCCGGGTTTGATAAACCAAACCGATAACAGTTCATCGGAGGAGACCGTCTGCAGGGTCCAGTTTGCGCCGCCATCGACAGTTCTCAAAACGATCCCCGAGGAAATATCCCCGCCAACGATATAACCTATATCCGGCGAGATGAAAAATACGGAGGTCAGTTCATACAGGGCCCCGAGATTGTGGAGCGTCCAGGTGGCGCCGCCATTGGTGGTTTTCAGGATCATCCCCGTTACATTGTCGCAGCCCACCGCGTAGCCGGTACTGGCATCTGTGAAATAGACCGAATTCAGCCTTCCCGTGGTGCCGCTGGTCTGGGCTGTCCATTCGCTTCCCCCGTTGATTGTCTTTAAAATGGTGCCGTTATAACCCACGGTGTAACCTGTATTGCCATCTGTAAAGAATACCGACTTCAGGTCATTTAAGGTAACAGCAGCCTCGATCGTCCAGGTGATTCCCGCGTCGGTTGTTTTCAACATGGCGCCGCCCGAGCCGACGGCATATCCCGTACTGGCATTCGCGAAAAATCCTGAATTGAGCCAGTTTGTAACCCCGGTAGTCTGCTGGGTCCAGTCATTCCCGCCGTTGACGGTCTTTACCACGAGGCCGCCCTCCCCGAAGGCATAGCCATGGAGGGCATCGCTGAAACAAACTGATTGCAGGTAGAGCCAGGGCGTTTCATACACCGGGAACCAGTCGGCCCCCGCGTTGGTGGTCTTGAGGATCACGCCGCCATTGTAGAAATTGTCAAAACCGGCGGCATACCCGGAATTGGCATCGGTAAAATATACTGAATAAAACGAATAGCCTTCATTCGAAGTAAACTGAACCGTCCAGGTCGTCCCGTCGGTGGTTTTCAGCATTTCGCCCTGGTAGGTCACCGCATAGCCGGTATCGGCGCCTGTAAACCAGAGGGAACATATACGAGAAGCTATTCCCGAAACCTGGGCTGTCCAGGTGTTACCGCCATTGATAGTCTTGAGGATTGTCCCTTTGGTGCCTGCCGCATAACCTGTAAGAACATCTTTAAACCACACGGTAAGGAGCGATTCATTGGTTCCTGCAACCTGCTGAACCCAGCTGGCGCCGCCATTAACCGTTTTAATGACCGTACCATTTCCGCCAACGGCGTAACCCGTATTTGCATCCGGAAAACAGATGGCCGCCAGGGAGGAGACCCCTGAATTGAGTTGCGTCCAGTTCAATCCCCCGTTGGTCGTTTTTACGATCGCGCCGAAATCAGCCACGGCGTAGCCGGTGTCGGGACTGACAAATACGGTGCAATACAGGTCGTTGCCCTGCGGGACAGGGTTGGCCCACTGCCAGTTTTGCGCGTGAAGCAATCCGGTTAAAGACAGGAGGAGTAAAAGGGTGAGAAACTTTATCATGGTGCAGATTTTGGTGAGTATTTTATAGAAAAATAATCGTTAGTCAACTTCGGTCAAATGAAATCTCTTTAATGGGAAGGGATCAGTCACTACGATTACTGATCTGGCTGCGGTCAATCAAAGTTAGTTAATTATGGATCATAATTATTTTTTATTGCCAGGATCGGCAAATTAATTATTCTGACTAACCACAATTATAGTAGTAACATTCCTGGAATCATTCTCTTGCCTGCGACCGGCCAGTCTCAAATAAAATTGATATCCTCTTTTATAACTACCGCTACTTTCTTTTGCTACCACCAAAAGACAATAGCAAAGAAAAGTCACAGCTGCATGAAAGTCACTAAAAATCTTCGTCATTATAAAGTACGAAGTACAAGGTACAAAGTACAAACGAAAGTGGGAAGTACAAAGTTCGAAGGACGAACAACGGCCGGCTGATCCCAAACTTTGTACTTCGTACTTCGTCATTCGTACTTCGTATTTCGCGTTGTCCAACACTAATTGTCAGAAATCAGGATAAGCCCGTTGCAATTCATAAGTCCGGGGCAATTCAGAAGCCCGGGGCATATCATTTCCTGAAGCCT
>JBAXOB010000039.1:0-48335 GCA_037133475.1 Bacteroidota bacterium | reverse complement strand
CATTTTTTCAGGTTATGTGCAATACTGAGAAGCCCAGCTTCGATTTCAACTTTAGTACACCCCCTGAGCACAAATCTCTCAAAATATTTTCTACTGATTGTCATACCGATCTGGCGATTTCATACCGCTGATCCACATAATGGATATTCTTCTTCAGGGCTGCTTCCATCCAGCGTGAAGAAAAGATGTTGCTCAGGAAGGAGAAAACGACCACTTTGAACAACATCCGGGGATGATAACTTGAAATTCCTCCTTCTTCGTACTTAACAACCAGAGGAGCAAGGTCTATCTGGTCAATGACCTGCTTGACAATTTGCACAGGATGATTTAAAATTTATATTAAATCAAAAAAAGAGGCTGTCTCAAAAGTGCGAGACAGCCTCTTCAATCAAGAAAAATGAAAAATGGAACTATTGAACAAATGTGTGGTTATTCATCCTTTGTCAATTATTCTACAACAATTTTCCGTACAAAAGTCGAGTCGCCTGTGGTAATCCTTAACAGGTAGCTTCCTTTAGCCTGGCCTGAAAGATCGATTGAATAAAGATCTTTCCCTTTACAATCGAGGGTATTGATAACTTTACCCTGGATATCGGTTATGGTAACTGTCATTTCGGCGATTTTGCGATCACGTGTGGAGATGCTGAAGATGCCGTGGTTGGGGTTCGGGAAGATGATCAGATTACCCTCCTGGATTTCAGAAATCCCAACAACGCCATCCTGTGAAACGGTTACATTGACAGGTGTTATGCCGGCAACGCTGACGGTAACGACAGCCTGGCGTGAACTTTGGGCAACGTTCTGCGTATAGGTGGCGGTGATCGTTCCGTTTCCGGTTCCCGACGGTGTAACGCTGCACCAGGTTGCGGCTGAAACAGCTGTCCAGTTTGAATTGGACGCCACACTGAAACTGGTGGTTCCTGCCGGGGCAGTTACATTCTGGTTCTGCGGGGTTACGAAAAGGGTAGGTGTCACGCCGGCCTGGGTTACGGTAACAACCACGGGGCCTAAACCGTTTACCAATACAGTAATGTTGGCTATGCGCTGCGTAAGGGCAGTATTGGCGGTATAGTTGGCAACGATGGTTCCATTTCCGGTTCCGGAGGTGGTAACGGTGCACCAGGGCTGGTCGGAGTTGGCCGTCCAGGCTGAATTGGAGGTGACCGTGAAGTTGGTAGTACCTGCAGGAGCAGTAACATCCTGGTTAGGCGGGGTTACCGACAGGGTCGGGGTTATTCCGGCCTGGGTAACCGTCACGGTAACGGGTGCGATGCCGGCAACGGTGGTGGTAACGTTGGCTGCCCGGGTACCTACGCCGGTATTCTGCGTATAATTGGCAACAATGGTACCGTTGCCGCTTCCGTTGGGAGTTACCGTACACCAGGTCTGGTCACTGACGACAGTCCAGGAGGCATTGGAGGTAACTGTAAAATTGGTGGTACCGGCCGGAGGAGTCACATTCTGGTTTGGCGGGGTCACCGAAAGGGTTAACGGGGCACCTGCCTGTGTAACGGTAACGACGACCGGTGAAAGGCCGGCAACCGTCACAGTGACATTGGCGATACGTGAGGTCGTAAGAATATTCTGGGTATAGGTGGCCGTAATCGTACCATTTCCGGTGCCGGAGGGGGTCACGGTACACCAGGTCTGATCGCTGACAACAGTCCATGCGGAGTTCGATGTAACAGTGAACGGAGTGGTACCTGCCGCAGAGGTGACATTCTGGTTGGGAGGAGTCACGGAGAGCGTCGGTGCCGCACCTGCCTGGGTCACGGTAACGACGACCGGCGTGAGGGTGGCGACCGTTACAGTAATGTTGGCAACTCTTGAAGTTGTGAGCGTGTTGGCGGTGTAAGTGGCGGTGATGGTGCCATTGCCCGTCCCGGTTGGCGTCACCGTGCACCATGTCTGGTCACTGACAACGTTCCATGTTGCATTGGAGGTAACGGTAAAGGGGGTTGTACCGGCTGCTGCCGTAACATTCTGGTTTGGCGGGGTCACCGTGAGGGTAGGTGTTGCGCCTGCCTGGGTAACCGTAACAACAACCGGGGTAAGTCCGATAACCGTCACCGTGATGTTGGCTACGCGTGATGTGACCAACAGGTTCTGGGTATAGGTAGCGGTGATCGTACCATTTCCCGATCCGGACGGGGTAACTGTACACCATGTCTGATCGCTCGTAACGGTCCATGCCGAGTTGGATGTGACCGTGAACGGGGTAGTCCCGGCTGGTGCCGTAACATTCTGGTTCGGAGGAGTAACCGTAAGCGTCGGGGTCGCAGTGCCCGCCTGGGTAACGGTAACCACTACGGGGGCAAGACCTGCAACGGTGACTGTAACATTGGCAACGCGGCCGGCAGGAAGGGTATTTACCGTATAGTTCGCTGTAATGGTGCCGTTTCCGGTACCTGACGGTGTAACGGTACACCACGACTGGTTGCTGACAACAGTCCAGGCTGCGTTCGAGGTAACCGTAAAGGTGGTAGATCCGGCAGGGGTTGCCGGTACGTTCTGGTTTGCGGGTGTGACGGTAAGTGTCGGTCCGGTAGCGGTGCCTGTAATAGATACGTTATCAACGGCCCACCAGTATCCAAAGGTTCCTGTATAGTTCCATTTGAATTTAACCTGCGGCTGGTTTGCAACGGCTGCAATTACCTGGCTGAAGGTAGCCGGGTTGGCTGTCGAAGCAGTCCATGCCTGGATCTGCGTCCAGGTTGTGCCACCGTTGATGCTGTAAGAAAGCGTAGCGGTTGATGGCGCATAATATCTGAAATAGTGGCTGAAGCCCAGGGTAACATTGGTATATCCTGTCATATCGAGCATCGGGGAGATCAGGTCGGCATTTTCAGTAACGCCGGATCCGATTGCATCGCTGTTCAGGTAGGCATAGTTCCCGGTAAGGACAGGAGCGCCGGTACCGGTAATCGTGCCAAACTGCCATATGTTGCCGGCGCCGATGTTATCAATCTGGGACCAGCAGGAGGGAATGGTTGTATTGTTAAAGGGCTCGCTGAAGGGCAGGGTGAACACACCGCAAAGGGTTGTAAAGGAAAGATCGTTGCCATAGGATGTCCCTGTGGCATTTGTCGCATAAGCCCTTACATGATAGGTTGTGTTGGCGGTAAGACCCGTAAGTGAGCTGGTGAAGATTCCCGTTCCGGAGCCATCGGTAGTATGGCTTCCCGTAATCGTCGGGTTTGCAGCTGTTCCCCAGCATACCCCGCGTGCGGTAACACTCGAGCCACCGTCGGTGGTAACATTTCCTCCGGAGGAGGCTGTCGTCATGGTAACGGAGGAAGCAGCTGTAGTGATTAAAGCAGCCGTGCAGGGAGCAAAGGTAAAGTCGCTGCCATTGCTGCTGCCGTCGGTATTGACTGCAACCAGGCGGAAATGGTAGGTTGTACCTGCCGTAAGCCCGGTAACCGGAGCATTTACGAGGATTGTAGCGCTTCCGGAACCAGCCGATAAAGTGGTGGTATTATTACCATAAGCAACCGTCGGGCCCCATTCAAAATGGTAATTCGTTGCCAGCCCGCTTGGGTTCACCGACCCGTTGAGGGTGGCGCCCGTACAGGTTATATTCGTGGCATCGGTGGTAGCCACAACCGGGGTATTGGCAAATTTGAATTCTGCAATCCTGGTTTTCCAGTTTGATCCGGTTGCTGAATAATATTCCTGGGTGTACCAATAGGTTGCCTTGGCAACAGGGTCGCAGCTAAGGGCGCTGTAGTCGCCCCAGCGGTTGGCTCCTGTCTGGGAACCGGCTCCGTTGAAAATACCCTTTTCTGCGATGGTCATGGTATTCAGGGCATCGTTCTTTTTCCTTCCGCAATACCTGATCGAGGGGAAGAGGTTTGATCCTGAAACGGAATAACCCATGGCGATGTTCCCGCTTGAGTCCATGGCAATACTACCCATCCAGCGGCTGTTGCCGTCGGCAAGGGAGTAGGTGCTTTGCTGGTAGATTGACCATGCTCCTGTTGTTTTTCTCAGTTCGTACCAGCGGATCCCCGCTTGCGATGTTGTAACATCAACTGTATGGTTGCAAACCATGGCGGCATAACCGGCAAATGAGCGATACTGGAGCCTGTACATCATACGGTCGTTGATCACGTCAAGGACCTGGGTAGTGCTTTTCTGGGCAACGCCGGTCATATTGGTGGTAAAAGAATTGACAGGAAGTGAAAGGAAGTTGCCGAAGGTGGAATTGGCTGTGGTATTCCAGTCAACATGAAATTCATAGATCCCGAGGTGATCATTGGTGGTGCCGTCATACGAATAGAGGTAATAGTTGGGTGTGCCGGCTGCCGGCAAAGGGCCGTCGCAATCGGATGGAAGCCATCCGAAGGCTTCGTCGGTCGATGGTTTTGTAAACATTACCATGGTGGCTGCGGGGCTGCCGGCCAGCATAAGGGCACGGTTATAGGCAACCGCCCCAATACCGGCATAGGCTCCGGCTGTGGCTGTGAACATATGCATCGACATGTAATAGGCATCCTGCCAAACGGCAAACTTGGGATAGTCGTCCATATTGGTAAAGGAATACTGGTAACGGTACCAGCTCCCGGTGGGATCACCCGTCTGGGAGACGGCAATCATCTGGTAAAATGGACCTGCCGGATAATTGGGTAAGGAAAACTGCGAGAACAACCAGCGGTCAGCCTGATCATCATAAAGGACAACGGCATCCCCGTCGTTTGAATTATTGGGCAGTCCGGTAAACACTGAATTATTGGCAAGCGGGCCAATCAACAGGGTACCGGTCTTGCTGTAAATGGAATAATGGCAGTTGACTACCTGGAAATAATGATTCGGACCAACGTCTCCATGGGTATCAGGAGGAACATATCCTTCCGTGTTGGAATTTCCGTCAAAATTCACAATCGTGGTGTCGGTAATGGCTACACCATTCAGCCTCTGAAGGTTGGGATCGGTCAACCCACCAGGAGCAGCTGCTTTGGGTTTCTGACGGATATTAAATTTATTTTTGACAATTCCGTCTTTCCATGAGGTCTCTGCATGTTTGGGAAGGTTTTTAACCATATCGCGCAATGGCGGCGAAACGTCGAAATAAACCGGAGCCTGTACAATAGGTCCCGTTATGTTGTTCTGAGCAAAGGAAAATTGGATGCAGAACAACACCAGCATTAAAATGAAGGATACTTTTTTCATAGGTTGTTTTTGGTTAATGGTTTTTTTGGGAGCAGGAAATATTGTGACAAAGGTTAAGATGCTGACTACTAACTTAAAACAAAATACCTGGTTGAAATTATGACCAACCCATGGGTTTGTATGGGTAAAATGATAACACCAGGCCGGTAAACAGATCATTATCATTCAATTTACAAAATTAACACAATTTTTCCATATAAAATAACTCCGTCAGAAAATAATTGAGGCTAACATGAAATACTGGATGTTAGGGTGTTACATAAGTAACCCTATCTGGCCAGAAAAGGCAGACAAAGGTATTGGAACATACTTTCAAGACGAACTTTCAGGGTGAAAGTTGCCTGAAGGTTTGATAAATAATTCGTTCCTGAAAACCTTCAATCGGCTGACCTTGAATCGGCTGCCTGGAATCATTAAAAAGTCCTGCATTATTATTTCGCGGCTGTTATAAAACGTGATATAAGCGTGGAAACCAGGAGGAAATTCATGAAATAAGTGTACTTTTGTATATTAAGAGCCCCACGTTATGCCACAAAATAGTTTGAATTCCCGTTCAATCATCCAGGCTATCATTGAAAAAGGGAGCATGAAGCAAGAGGTTTACCGGCAAACCATCGATGATTTCAACACTTTCAAGGAGGTCGGGGCGGCCTTTGTGAACACAAACAAAGCCGCGCTGAAAAAGGCGCCCTATCCCCTGCTGTTCGAATTCAACGACAGGGGTATTTTTGAATTCCAGCTTAAATTCGGGTCTGATATCCTGATCTTTTTCATGCATTCAAATGTTTTTGAGATCCCAAGGGATCATCCCGTGATGAAAAGCAGTTACATCCGCGAAGACAAAACACGGTCATATTGCGGGATCATCCACATCTTCAACTTCCTGGCCGATTCCTTCAGGTATAACCGCACGAATGACATCGGATATTGTATCGGACGGATTTTTATAAACCGTGAAAACCACTATTTTACGGAGGGGAAACGTGAAGTGGGCTTACTCTACAATAATTTCACGGGGAACATCCTTGACAAAAAAGCGATTCAAACGATTCTTCACTCGGCAATCGACTATACCCTGAATTTCGACCTGCTTACCCCACCCTACGACAGCATTAAAGAGATCACTGTTTCTGAGATCCAGACTACCCTTGATTCGATGTCACTTGCTACCGGAAAGCGCCTGGGCTTCCGGTTCCAGGCCGATGTTGAATGAATTTCAGTGTATCAATCCGTTATCAGGATTTCCCATTCAGGTTAAAAAATCACCTCCAGCAGGAGCTCTCTTATCGAAGTATAGGTGTGCGTCAGGATGCAGTGAATGGCATTTGTAGGGGTCCATTTTACGAGGAAGATCCCCTCACTTGTCTGGGGTTTCAATGTTTCCGAACTGTTTCCCGACATCTGAAACCATATTGTCTGCTTAAGTATCCGCTTTTCCTTGGCAGTGTATATGTGCCAGGTACTGGGAAGTTCTCCGGTGATGGATACGGTTTTGATTCCGGTCTCCTCGGTAACTTCCCTGACAGCTGCAATCCGGGCTGCCTCCAGGTCATAAACGGTCATCCCTGAATTACGGAGGTCCTTCTTGTCAATTTTTCCCTTTGGCAGGTCCCAGAAACCAAGCCTGTGAATGAAAAGGTATTCTCCCTTCTCATTTTTCACCAGCCCGCCGGCAGCCGGGACATATTTAAAAAAAGCGGTAAATTCCCTGAAAGATGGCAATGCACCCGGATTGGCTGACGGGAAGGGATGAAGCACGGTTTCAGGGTTGCCAGGTTCAGCGGACCGATCGACCACGAAAAGTTTGCGGTATTGATCATATCGCTCAAAATCGAGCCAGGCTTCTTCCAGTTTCCCGGCGTTCTCGTATTCGATAATCATATCGGCAGGAAGCGGATTTGCCGGTGCCTGTGCGACAAATTCGACCACTCGGTCGTTCAGGAATATTTTCATTGTTGATAAGTTTTAGGGGCAAAATTACGTTTTTTCCCGGTTAACCCGCCCGGGCCATGTTGGGGATTTTGCTATCTTTGCAAAGAAAATCACCAAATTAGTCTCTATGATCTATAACAAAGACATTGCATTAAAAACAGCAGAATTACTATTGAAGATCAAAGCCGTCAAGCTAAATCCAAAGGATATGTTCACCTGGGCGTCAGGGATCAAATCACCGATTTACTGCGACAACCGTATCACCCTCTCCTACCCGGAGATCCGCACCTTTATCCGCCAGAACTTCGTAAGGGCGATCCAGGAGAGTAATTTCGAACCCGAAGCGATTGCAGGAGTCGCCACCGGAGGCATACCCCAGGGGGCCCTTGTTGCGCAGGAACTCGGCTTGCCGTTTGCCTATGTCCGCTCTGAAAAAAAGGAACATGGCCTTTCAAACCAGATTGAAGGAGAAGTTCGCCAGGGACAGCGCATCGTGGTGGTTGAGGATCTCATTTCCACGGGAGGGTCCAGTTTAAACGCGGTTCAGGCATTGCGCGAAGCTGGATGCAATATCAAGGGGATGGTAGCCATCTTCAGTTATAACCTGCTCAAGGCAGAGAAGGCTTTCAAGGATGCCGACTGCGCCCTGGTCACCCTTAGCGATTTTGATCACCTGATCCTGAAGGCCCTTGAAGTCGGTTACATCACCGATGCAGACATCAAAGTGCTCCAGGATTTTAAAAAATCTCTCCGCTAGTTTTCCCCGGCTTCTGCCGGTCTTTCTTGCAAGCCCGGTGTAACGGTTGCGAAAAAAACCACCTCTTTAAACAACAAAAAAAGGCAGCAAATTTTGCTGCCTTTTTTATTATACCTGGTTTTTCAGCTTTACAACTTGACCATCTTCGCGAAACTCGTTCCGATCCTGACAATGTAGCTTCCTGTTGAAAGTCCTGCCACATTGAACTGCTCTGTAACGGTTCCTTTGGACTGATAGCCCAGGTTGGAACTCATGACCAGCCTCCCGTTAAGATCGTATACATTGGCCACCAGGGTGGCGGATTCTTCGTTTGTATAGCTGATATGCAGAATATCACGCACAGGGTTCGGATTCAGGTTCAACACGCCATAGGCAGCGGGATGACCAGGAACCGTGGGTATTCCAACAGGCTTGTAATTGGTGGTATCATACCATAAACCGCGGCCATAGGATGCAAGATAGATTACGCCATAATTCAGGATATGATAGTCTTTGATCACCTGCTGGCGGATGTCGGTCACAGCAACGTCCCCGAGGTTTTCCATATCGGGCATCCATTGGGGAGGATTGGCTGTAATATTGGTGGTAGAGAACACGCCAAGATCGGTACCCAGGAAAGCTGAGGTCCCTGCCATTTCAATAAGACCGCAATAAACGGGTGATTTGGGAAGGTCATTCTGAACCGATGTGAAAGTCGGCCGCGGGGCATTTCCGTTGGAGGTATAATATACATAATCCTGGTTGCCATAATTACCAAGCGTAACCAGCACCTTGCTGTTATCTCCTGGATTGATTGAAATTGAGGTTATCATACGGTATCGGATACCCGGATAGCTAAAAGTGGAGTCGACCAATTTGCATTTGGAACTGGTAATATTGGCGGTGGCAGAGTCATTGGCCTGAAGCAGTCCGCTGATACGGACAAGGCGTCCTTTCTTGGTGCCGGCCCAGGCAACATTCAGATCTGCCGATACCGAAAGCGCAGTAATATAATCGGTGTCAGGTGTGGATGGCTGAATATATGTGACAAAATAGCTGGGATGTTTGTCAAATTTCAGCATGTCTTTTGTCATATAGATTCCCTTGACATTGCTCTTATTGCCATAAAAGAAGAAACGGCTGGCGATAGGGTCTGCCACGGTGATACTGGCGCCGCTGTCGATTTTTGCCAATGTATGGTAAGGAAATTTGAATTTGCTGCTGGCGCTTTCGATCAGGATGGTGGTATCGGCACGTACGGCCTTAAGACGAGCCTTATAGACAACACTGTCGTGGGTATTGGCGTAATTGAAACTTTCCCACAGGCGCATAGGTACATAGGCAGAGTGGACAGTATCCACTCCGTTCATGAAATCGTTATCGTAGGAAAGGTCGGTAAAGTCCTGACGTCTGACTGCCGGGGCTCCTTTGTACTGTGTGTAAACGGCAACATGGGAGTCGATGTTTGACCATTCGCATGGGCCGCCGTTACCAGCCTGGAGGAAGCCTGTTGGGTACCAGATCGGGTATCCGTCGTTGGGTTCATTGACCGTCAATGGGTAAAAATAGCCCTGGACAATGGTGCCGACGCGATCGCCGCCACCCATGACATAGGGGCGCTGGGCTGAAAAGGATACGGCATTGAACTGGCTGGTGACCATCATCTTGTTGATGGTTTTAAAGGTAACGGTATCGGTGACCGCAGCGACGCTGACACCGCCGTCGGTTGAGACGACCATCTGGTGAGGATTTCCCGGGCAAAACATATAGGAGTGATGATAGGCAGGTGCACTGTTGGGGAACCATGGTGAATATAAGCCATAACTAACAGCCTCCCAGTTGAAGTACCCTGTTGGCTGAACACGCCGTCCATGCCACATGTTAACGCCCCCAAGATAAACCTGGTTTGGGTCGATAGGTGATACGGCAATAGTGTTCGAATAGCATCCGTAAATGCCAAACGGCTCAAATGAAGGGTTGTTCGGAAAGATAACCGACCAGGTAGTTCCCTTATCGGTAGAACAGAAAATGTCAAAAAGACGGCCGTCGGTCTTGGCCAGGCTGGCATACATCACATTGGCGTCTGACGGAGCGATGGCAAAAACCATCCAGCCGATTCCGCTTTTGGGCAGCGTGGTGGATAACCCTTTGGTCAGCGTAACCCAGTTGTTCAGGCTGCCCTGGAGAGAAAGGTAAGCAGAGTCGCCGACGGCTGTAAGAACCGTTCCATCGGAACCTACACAGACATCCTCGGCATAGCCAGTCTTGATTTTTGTCCAGGTGGCTGCATCATCGCTGTAATACAAACCGCCAATGGTTGCGGCATATAAGCGGCCGGACGGGGCGAGGGCGAGTTTGGTCACGCCTTCGAAATCGGGATTTGATTTTGTTGCAGGAATAGCCGTAAACTGACTGCCATTCAGGGATGTATATATTCCATTCCCGATAAACTTAAGGTTGTGGCAGGTGGAAACTCCCGTGGCAGCATAAATGGTTCCATTGGTAGACTGGACGATGCTCGAAACTTTGGGAATCAGTTGGTTTTCAACCGACATCTGGGTCCAGGTAAGGCCAAGATTGGTCGATTTCCAAAGACCACCACCGGCGGCGCCGGCAATAAGGGTTTGTCCTGTTTTATCGGTATTGTCATAAATAGTACTCCACACGAGACCGGGATAATTGGTCGGGCCTGCGCTGATCCAATGGAGTCCGTTGGTACTGGCTGTGGATTTGGTACGGAGCATTTCAGCCTGCTGACGGGCATTCAGCACATCCAGCGGGTTTACAGTGCCAGTAACCTGGTTGGCACGCGCACTTTCATACCTCGATCCGTCGTGTTTCCTGAGATCCGGATTCCCGGGCTGGCCCGCCATCATCAGCATGGAAAAGAACAGAAAGAAAAATCCTGCGAAAGCTGTGTTCAGGCCAAAGAGTAAAAATCTTTTTTTCATATCACTCGTTTTAATGTGGACTATATGTTGCTTGATTTATTGTTTCCAAAACCCGCCAAAATCAAAGGAATCACGATGGGAATACCCTCCTTATTTAATCGAACAAATATAAAGCAAAAATAGTATCCTGCAAAATTTTTTTGTCTACAGGCGTTTTTCTTCTGTTAAGGAGCCGTTTTGATCGGCGAGAAGGAGGGGAAAACTATATTTTTTCGAGTGCTGTCAGGGGAAGCCAGCCTACACTGCCATTGGCGATCCTGATCTCATACCAGCCGTTGATGATGTCCATCACCCTTACTTTGGTGCCTTCATGTACGACAAAAAGGTCGGTGGATTTATCATCGGGGGAGCTTTTCACTGTTATGGTAGGGGCAAAAACGATCGCCTCCGTGGTCGATTTGGTAAAGCTGTAGCTGCTCCAGGCCATCAACAGGGATATCAAAGAAAGGAACAACAACCCGGCAGCCGACCAGAAACCGATTTTCCGAAGGATCAGGAACCGGGAGGCTAGGTAAAGGACCCCGGCCAGCAACCCGCCGATCAGGCAGATGATGCCGGCGGTGGCCCACCCGTCTATCGAAAAAAACTGCAACGCCCCGTTGAACCATCGTTTATAAAATAACACGGGAAGGGGTTCGATTTTATCTGAGATCTTGGTATTGGCCACATTCAGGTTGAAGTCGATATCTTCATTACCGGGATCAAGGCGCCTGGCACGCTCATACCAGAGGATGGCGTGGGCGTAATCATTCATCTTAAAATAGGAGTTGCCAAGGTTGTAAAAGAGTTCGGGAGCCTCATAACCCGAGGCGGCAACTTTGCTGTACAGGTCGGCAGCCGTTGCGTACGATCCGGCTGAATAGGCCTTGTTTGCCTTGATGACCATCTCCGTCTGACCGGAGGGATAACCTGTCAGGGTGGCAAGAAGGAGGATCATCCATATGGTGAAGTGCTTCATAATTCACAAATCAATATTCAACATGCAACATTCATAGGTTTTACCGGAGTTCTCTCTCCATTTTGGAGATGATTTCCAGCGCTTCATTGTAAATCCGCTCCATATTCACTGTTTTTTCACCCGGTGCGAAGCGGGCAAACTCAGTATTGTTAAGGGTTTCTACAAACTGGGCTATGATGGATCCGTTTACATTCTGTTTAACCAGCGCCTCCTGGACCGAATCGATGCTCAGCCCCGACAGGTTGATGCTGAACTTATCGCTCAGGTATCCCCAGAGCGCCTGGGAAATGGCAATGTAGAAGTCGTCCTGGTTCCCCGATTTCTTAAACTCTTCGGCTTTCAGCAACCGTTTACGTGCGATCTTGGTCGCCTTGAGGTTCTTCATCAGCACGGTATTGCTGCGTCGTGCCGCGAGTTTGCGCCATAATACAAGGAACACCACGAAACACAGCAGCGGCAAAAGGAGCATTAACCAAAAACCCATACTGAGAAAGAAACGGCTTCCAGCCATGTTTAACGAAAAGCCGGTATCCCGGATATGACGGATATCGCTTCCTATATATTTAATATCCTCTTTATTGGCGCCGGCATAGGTAACCACCGAGGCGGCATCGCCGCTTCCCTTCTCAACATCGAGCGAGAATTCAGGGCTGGTAAGGGTGACATAATGCCTCTTGTCAAGGTCAAAATAGCTGAAGGTGATCGGTTTGATCCTGAACTTCCCGGGCTTTCGCGGGATCATCAGGTATTCGAATACCTGGTTCCCCGAGATTCCCGCCGCAGTTGTCTGGATATCGCTGGTGACCTTCGGGTCATAGCCCTCGAAATCGGGCGGGAAGGTCACATTCATCTTATCGATGAGCTGAATATTTCCCTTGCCGCTGATGGTGCATTTCAGGGTCACCGCCTCATTGGTTTTCAGCCGGGTCTTATCCACCTCCGAATGGAAGGTAAAGTTGCCGACGGCACCGCTGAATTCAGCCGGCTTTCCTTCGTCAGGCAGCGGCCTGACCGTGATCACAAGCGGATTTGACTTGAGGGTCTTCTCCACATTGGCCACTCCTGAATTAAAGAAGGAGTCGTTAAAAAAATCATCAAAAAAGGGATCCCCGGTCCTTGTTTTGGTTTGCCTTTTCAGCTGGGCCACGCATGCCAGTTCAAGCGGGTCGATCACCAGCCGGCCGCTCTTGAGCGGGAACAGGGCTATCTTACGGATATCGGCGACGACATATTGCTCCCCGTCGATAACCTGGGTGGTTTGCTGAAGCTTGTCATTCTCCTTCATCAGGTTCTGCGACCAGAAGCCCGAAAAGGAGGATAGCTTGCTGATGTTGATCTGGGCAATGGGCACCTTTGTAAATATCTTGTAGGTAACCACGATTCCTTCTCCCTGGAGCGGGCTGGCATTGGAGGCAAAGGCCTTGACATAGACGTCGTTGCTGCTGCCGGTTACCGCAGTACCGCCGCCTGGAGCCCTGTTCTGCCCGGCAGCGCCCTGCCCTGAAGGTACGTTTGGATTTTTAACGACTTTAATGTTAACGGTGTTGGAGGCGTATTGCTTGCCGCCAACATTTACAGTAGCCGCAGGAATGTCATAGGTTCCCTCGCGGGTAGCCTGTAACAGGTAGGTATAGGTGTAGGTGATCGACATGGTCGTACGCCCGTTGACCGACCGGATACTGGAGTTGGTGCTCATATTGGGGCCGCTGAGCATTTCAAAACCCGACACGGTGGGTCCCCTGAACCCGGTACCCTGGGCGTTCACCGTATAGATAAGGGTAAAGGTCTCTCCCAGGGCTACCACCGGCTTGGCCTGGGCCGTGAACTGCACATCCTGCCCGGATGCAATTCCTGCCATGAGCAGTAACGCAATAAAACCAAATACGAATCTCTTTACCATGTTACCAATCTTTTTCAATTCCGGATACCTGGACCTTAGCCGCCTGCTTTTTAACCTTTTGCATTGTTTTCTTTTCGTCATTTTTTAAAGCCTCCAGCATCCTTTCGGCATCCTCCTTGCTTATCTTCTTCTGGTCCTGGGGCTGTTTCTGCTGGTCCTGTTTTTTATCCTGGTCTTTGTTCTGGTCCTGCTTGTCCTGTTTATCCTTTTTATCGTCCTTCTTATCGTCCTTTTTATCCTTGTTCTGCTGTTGCTGCTGCTGCTGTTGTTTCTTCAGCATCATCTTGGCATATTCCAGGTTATACTTGGTATCCTTGTTCTTGGGATCGTTGACCAGGGCATTTTTATAGGCCTGGATACTCTTGTCATATTCCTTCGATTGCAGCAGGGAGTTCCCGAGGTTATGGAAAACCTTTGATTTGGTTTCGCGATCCGTATTATTTCCGGCTAAGTTACCATAAATTTTTGCCGATTCCGCGTAATTGTTATTCTTGTAAACAGCGGTTCCAAGGTTGAATTGCCCTTTCACCGACTCCTTGTTTACTTCAAGCGCCTTGCGGTAATCCTTTTCTGCCTCTTTATAATCGCCCTTGTCAAAATTGCGGTTACCCTGGCGCAGCAAGGTATTCTCCTTCTGTGAAAAGCAGAACAGCCCGTGAAGCATGAAAACCGATATCAGGATCTTATATCTCATCTTTCCTTAAAAATCAACATTTATTGTTCATTGTTCACTGAACCCATGCCCTTTTCAAAGGGTCTGAAATTTTTCAGCCACCGGGTTTTCCGTTCGAAGACAAAAAGGTCGGCGATCAGGATCAGCAGGGCCAGGGCCACGAAATACTGGAAACGGTCTTCATAGTCGCTGAACTGTTTCTCCTCTATTTCCGATTTCTGGATCTTGCTGATATCATCATATATTTTATTGAGGCCGGTCTCCGAGGTAGTTGCCCTGACATACATGCCCTTTCCGAGGCCTGCGAGCTTCTGCAACAGGGTTTCATCCAGTTTGCTCATGATGGTTTGCCCGTCACGGTCCTTTTTATAGCCGGTCTGGATGTTCCCGCTGTAAACGGGAATGGGAGCGCCCTCCGGAAGTCCCATGCCGATGGTATAAATCGTGATCCCCTTTTTAACGGCGGCATCCGCCTGTTCCAGGACATCCCCCTGGTGGTCTTCCCCATCGGTGATGATCACGATGGCCTTATTGTGTTTTGATTCCCCGAAACCATTGACTGCCGTGCTGATGGCCTCCGCGATGGCGGTCCCCTGTGTCGGAACGATGCCCGTATTGATGGTGGCGGTGAACATCTTGGCTGCGGCATAATCGGTGGTGATGGGCAGCTGGGTATAGGCCTTCCCGGCAAATACGATGATCCCGATGCGGTCGCCTTCCATGTTGTCGATCAGGCGCACAATCGCCTGTTTGGCGCGCTCGAGCCTGTTTGGCTTGATATCCTGGGCCATCATCGAATTGGAGACATCCAGGCAGATCATCAGGTCGATCCCTTTTCGTTTTACCTTTTCAAGCCGGGAGCCGGTTTGCGGATCCGCCAGTGCAAAAATGAGCGCGGTTACGGCAACCGCAGTCCCGGTAAACTTCAGAACAGGCTTCCAGACCGAATATTCCGGCATGAGCTGGCTGATCACATGCCAGTCGCCGTAACGTGACAGCGTTTTTTTCTTCCATATCAGGAAAAGCACCAGCAGCGCCGTGTAGGCCGGGATCAGCGCCAGCAGGTAGAAATAATATAGGTGGGCGAATCTGAACAAGTGCTAACTGTTAAAATTTATACTACTGCTTACTTTTATCAATGCAACTGCAATTCAATATTTCACCCTGTCAGGGGATGTTTTTCAGGTAAAGGTACCGGAGAAGCACCTCGATGCCGAGCAGGATAAAGGCGACCAGAACAAAAGGCAGGAACTCCTCCTTTTTCTTCCGGAATTCGGTAACATCGATCTTCGACTTCTCCATTTTATCAATTTCCTTATAGATGGCACGCAGCTTGGCGTTATTGGTAGCGCGGAAATACTTCCCGTCGGAAGATTTGGCGATCTCCATCAGCAGCGACTCGTCAAGATCGACCTTCATCATCTGGGTCTGGACCCCGAAGGGCGTCTGCACAGGAATTGGGGCCTGCCCGATGGTTCCGATCCCTACGGTATAGATACGGATGCCGTACAACTTGGCTATTTCAGAGGCGGAGCGGGGATCGAGCGATCCCATGTTGTTCACGCCGTCGGTAAGCAGGATGATCACCTTGCTCACTGCCTTGCTCCCGCGCAAACGGTTTACTGCGGTGGCCAGCCCGTCGCCCAGGGCCGTACCGTCGTCGATCATCCCGTTATGGATATCGCGGAAGAGGTTTTTAAGCACGGCATGATCGGTAGTGAGCGGGCACTGCGTGAAAGCCTCCCCGCTGAAGATCACCAGGCCGATACGATCGGTCGGACGCCCGTCGATAAACTCGATGGCCACATCCTTGGCTGCTTCAAGCCTGTCGGGCCTGAAATCCTGGGCCTTCATCGAACCGCTGACGTCGAGCGCAATGATCAGGTCGATCCCCTCCACGCTGATGTCCTGGCGGCTGAGACTTGTCTGGGGCCTTGACAGGGCGACGATGAGGGCTATGATGGCCAGCAGCCGCAGCACATAAAGGCTGTGGTTGATGTAGAATTTCAGGTTACGGCCGACAGTGGCAAAGCCTTCAAGGCTGCTTACCAGCAGGTCGGCCGAATTTTTTCTTTTCCTGTAAAAATACCAAACCACCAGCGCCGGGATAATCAGCAGCAGAAAGAGAAAACCGGGATTGCCGAATGTCAGATGTTTAAACATATTTATTGATTTTCCTCCGCTTTAAGGGTCGTTCCGCCTATGGTCGAACGAACAAATTCAACACCCTCGGTAAGGCACATATCGTTCTCGGTAGCCACCGGCAGGGCTTTTGCAAATTTAACCATATCGGCCAGCACCAGCAGCCGGTTCAGCTTATCCGCACTCGGCCGGGGGCATTCAGCCTGATTAAGCAGGCTTTCGTAGATCTCGGAACTGGTTTGTTCGAGTGCCGGGACCATGAACCGATCCTCGATGTACCTCCTCAGGATCTCTGTGAGCTCCGAATGATATTCCTTGACCTTGCCGTTTTGCCAGAGCTTTTTCTGCCTCAGTTTTTCAAATTCCTGCAACGCCCTTTCATACGGGGGAACGACCACTTTTGGTTTCAGTTTGAATACCGGCTCCTGCTTTTTCCTTTTCCTGTAATACCAGATCCCTGTAAACACAAGGATGGCCACGGCAACCGCCCCCAGTATCCAGGGCAGCATCTCCGTGAAGGTAATCGGGATCTTAAGCGGGCCGATAATCGGTTTGATCGACTGGGTGGTATCCACCTTCACGGTATGCACGGCCAGCATCAGCATCGTGGTGGTGGCAGTCAGTTTTGAGGTATCGGGAAGTATCCTGTAAGCAAACGGAATTGAGGGGATTGTGTAGAACCCCGAATCGAAACAGGTAACATTTACCTTTTGGGTCAGGGTGACCTGTTTTTTATCGGTCGTATAAGCGGTATCGATCTTGCCCCTGCCGATGATGGTGATGTGACCCAGGATGGTATCGGGCAAAAATGGCCACAGCACCTGCGTCTTCGCGGGGCCTGTGAATTTCAGCGTCATCAGGACATGGTCGCCGATCAGCATGGCATTGGTGTCGAGCTTTGCCATCACCCCCACCTCCTGGGCATAGCTGCCGCCGACCAGAGAACACATTACAATGGCTAAATATATTCTAAAACTCCTCATCACTCTTATTTCCTTGCTCATGATTCAATTTTGGTCATCCCTGGATCCCTTACCGCCTGGCTCCCCTGATCCTGAACAATTTCATCAGGGGTTTGATATAATCCTCATCGGTTCTGACTTCCGCCACATCGACGCCGCTCTTCAGGAAGGTCTCGCTGATATAGGCATTATGCGCCTTGTACCAGTTGTTGTATTGCCGGCGAACCGCCCTGTCGGACGAATCGATCCATTTCTGGCTCCCGGTTTCGGCATCGCGCGCACGGATGAGCCCCACATCGGGCAATTCGGTCTCCCGGGCATCGTAAATCTTTACCGCGATCAGGTCATGTTTCTTGTTGGCAATTTTGATGGCATCTTCAAATCCCCTGTCGAGGAAGTCGCTGAGTAGAAAGGCTGTACAACGTTTTTTGATGGCATTGGTAAAATAGCGCAGCGGCTCGGTGAGGTTTGTCCCCTGCTGCTGCGGTTTGAATTCGATCAGCTCGCGGATGATCCTCAGGATATGGCTGGTTCCCTTTTTGGGAGGGATAAATTTCTCGATGGTCGTACTGAAAAAGATCACACCGACCTTATCGTTGTTCTGGATGGCGCTGAAGGCAAGTACGGCGGCGATCTCGGTGATTAACTCCTGTTTGATGGACTTCTGCGTTCCAAAAAGGTTGGAAGAACTTACATCGATAATCAGCATCACGGTAAGTTCCCGTTCCTCGTCGAAGACCTTGACATAGGGATGGTTGAACCGGGCCGTCACGTTCCAGTCGATGCTCCTGATGTCGTCGCCGGGCTGGTATTCGCGTACCTCGGAGAAGGCCATTCCGCGTCCCTTGAACACAGAATGGTACTGACCCGAAAAGATCTGGTTGCTCAGTCCCCGGGTTTTTATCTCGATTTTACGAACCTTCTTGAAAAGCTCAGCGGATTCCATATTTTACGTAGCATAATTGCAACAAAGCGAAATGGTGAAAATTGAAATGATGAACCGGTAATCGCGGCCGTGACGTTGGTGTATTATCAGACTAGGGTACTTCGACCGTGTTCAGGATTTCGTTGATGATGTCTTCCGTCGTGATATTTTCGGCTTCAGCTTCATAGGTCAGCCCGATGCGGTGACGCATCACGTCATGTGCCACGGCGCGGATATCTTCGGGGATCACGTAACCGCGGCGTTTGATGAAGGCATAGGCTTTCGAGGCCAGGGCGAGGTAGATGCTGGCACGGGGCGAACCGCCGTAGCTGATCAGACCTTCGAATTTCTTGAGTTTATAGTCGGCCGGGAACCTGCTGGCGAAGACGATGTCGGTGATATAGTTTTCGATCTTCTCGTCAAGGTAAACCTCGCGGGTAATGGCCCTGGCGCGCATGATGTCGTCGGTGCTGATGATCGGGCTGGTTTTGAACGACTCATTCCCGATATTCTGGCGGATGATCAGTTTCTCCTCTTTTTTATCCGGGTAGCCGATCACCACCTTGAGCATAAAACGGTCGACCTGGGCTTCGGGAAGGGGGTAGGTACCCTCCTGCTCGATGGGATTTTCGGTAGCCAGCACCAGGAAAGGTTCAGGCAGGATAAAGGTTTCGTCGCCGATGGTGACCTGCCGCTCCTGCATGGCTTCAAGCAGTGCGCTTTGCACCTTGGCAGGGCTCCGGTTTATTTCGTCAGCCAGGATGAAATTGGCAAAAATGGGCCCCTTCCTGATTTTGAATTCTTCGTTTTTCTGACTGTAGATCAGGGTGCCGACAAGGTCGGCAGGCAGCAGGTCGGGGGTGAACTGGATACGACTGAATTTGGCATCTATGCAGTTTGCCAGGGATTTAATGGCCAAAGTTTTGGCAAGGCCGGGAACTCCTTCGAGCAAAATATGCCCGTTTGCAAGCAACCCGATCATCAGCCTTTCAATCATCTGTTTCTGGCCGATGATCACTTTGTGCATTTCCATCGTCACCATGTCAACAAACGCGCTCTCCTTCTGGATCCGTTCGTTCAATTCTTTGATGTCCGTTTCAACCATGTTATCTTGATTTTGTGGGTGCAAATTTATAAAATGAAAAAATTCCGGGACTAGTATTGATGTTAATTTTTGTTAACCTTTACGTTAAAAAAGTGTTAATGTAAATTCGCATCCGGGGCTTCATTCATGATGGTATGATTCGCCGCGAAGGATGGAAAGAGCCCTGTACAACTGTTCGGTAAAGAAAAGGCGGACCATCTGGTGTGAAAAGGTCATCCTGGAGAGAGAGAGGATGAAATGTGCCTGTTTTTTCACCGAGGGATCGAAGCCAAAGGGTCCGCCCACAATGAAAACGAGGGTTTTTCCTCCCGAAATGAACTGCCTGTTCAGGAAGGCGGCGAATTCGGTCGACCGCATTTCACTGCCATGTTCATCGAGCAAAACGACTATATCTCCTGCCACGATCTGTTTTTGAATTAATTCCGATTCACGAAGCATTTGTTCGGCATGTGAAAGACCCGACAGGTTTTTCAGGGAGGGTATCTCAAAAATCTCGAACGGCACATACCGTTTCACCCGCTTCTCATATTCCCGTATTCCTGTTTTCAGGAAATCCTCATCTGTTTTTCCGGTTAGTACAAGGCGGATTTTCATAATTAGGTGCAAAGATGAGAAATAAGGATGATTTTTTTGTATGTTTGTAAAAGAATCGCAGGGATGGGGTCTGCAGCCTGCAGGATGTTTGCCTGAATGGGGATGTCAATGCTGTCCAAACAAAAACAAACGCCGATGAAAAAGATTGCTTACAGTTGGTTTCTTCTTCTGGTACCGGTATTTTTATCGCTTGGATTCCGTCCGGCTGCCGGCCCTGAAGAAACGGCCGCTCAGGTAACCGCTGCCATCCAGGCGGGCAACGCAACAGAGGTGGCAAAATATTTCAACACCATGGTTGACCTGACATTACCGGGTTTCGACGATTCCTACAGCAAAACCCAGGCCGGGCAGATCATGAAGGATTTTTTCGCCCAGCACCCTGTAAAAAGTTTCAAGGTAACCCGCCAGGGATCCTCCCCCGACGGGTCGCAATACTCCATCGGCAGCCTCGATACAGGGAAAAAAGTTTATCGCGTCTATTTCCTGATCAAATCGGTTAACGGACAGAACCTGATCCATCAGCTGCAGGTCCAGGAAAGTTGAAAACCGGATTCTGAAAACAGCCTGAAAGATTTAATTTCCGCAACTTATTCAAATTACTCCCCAGCCATTATCCTCCTGATATGACGATTGAAGAAATTATTTCCCGTGCCCTTGCCGAAGATATCGGCGACGGCGACCATACCACCCTGGCAACCATCCCTCCCGATGCCCCCGGCAAGGCAATACTGCTGGTGAAGGAGGATGGCATATTGTGCGGCGCCGCCCTGGCTGAACGGATATTTCACCAGGTGGATCCCTCCCTCCTGGTTGAGTCCCGCCTTCACGACGGGGAGGTCATCCATAAGGGGGACATCGTGTTTGAAGTCACCGGCCGACAAGCATCAATCCTGAAATCGGAAAGACTGGTTCTCAACTTCATGCAGCGCTTAAGCGGCATCGCAACCGCAACCGGCCATATCGTAAACCGGCTTGCAGGGTTGCAGACCCGGATCCTCGACACCCGGAAAACCACTCCCCTGCTGCGCGAACTTGAAAAATATGCTGTAAAAACCGGCGGGGGCGAAAATCACCGCATGGGATTGTATGACATGGTGATGATCAAGGACAACCATGTCGATTTTGCGGGAGGCATCGTTCAGGCCATCGAATCGGTTCACCGGTACTTCAGCCTTACCGGGAAACAGCTGAAGGTCGAAATTGAGGTTCGCAATGAAGATGAACTGAACCAGGTGTTGGAACATGGCGGTGTTGACCGCATCATGCTCGACAATTTTTCTGTGGAAAACCTTGACAAAGCTGTACGTTTGATCGACGGCCGCTTTGAAACCGAGGCAAGCGGGGGGATCACCCTGGATAACATCCGGAAATACGCCGAAACAGGGGTTGATTTTATCTCTGTCGGGGCGCTGACGCACCAGATCAGGAGTTTGGATATGAGTTTGAAGGCGGAATAGGCAACAGGCAATAGGCAATAGGCAGCAGGCGGTGATGACAGTAAGGGGTACTGAAAGTTGATAGCCGGCCATATAAGAAAAAAACTGGGCGAGGCCCGTTGTATGCGACTCTCTGAAAAAGTGATCCGAAGGATAAAATCCCTGCCATTTGTTGACAGGGTGATCGGGGTTTCCAGGCGCGTGGTGCTGCCGGGATTCAACGGCGTGCCCCTGTATGATGTAACGGTCTTTTTTATCCGGGGGCTGACGGAGGGTTATATCACCACACGGGCTGCAGCCATCTCCTTCTCCATGTTCCTGGCTATTTTCCCCTTCCTGATCTTCCTCTTCTCCATCATCCCTTTCATCCCAATCGATAATTTCCAGCAATCGCTCATGGGGATCATTGAGGACTTCCTGCCCAGGATGGCCTTTGAATCGGTCAGGGAGACCATCGTGGATATCGTGACCCGCCCGCGCAGCAGCCTGCTGATCCTCAACCTGATCCTCACCCTCTACTTTTCAACCAACGGGGTGAACAGCCTGATTGAAGCCTTTAAAAACACCTACCACGAACTCGATACCCGGACCAGTATCAAACAATACCTGATCTCCGTTGTCATCGTCCTGGTAAACAGTTTGCTGCTGATCATGGCCATCGGTCTGATCACCTTCGGGTCGGCCCTCCTTTCATGGCTTCTGCCCGATCTTATCGCAAGCGGGAAGGTGGTGGTGCTGATGCTGCAACTGCTGCGCTGGCTCATCATTGTCGGGTTGCTGCTGATGGCCATATCGCTGGTGTACGTCCTTGGGCCTGCACGGCAGAAGACTTTCCGGTTCTTCTCCGTGGGTTCGATGCTGGCAACAGGGCTCATTGTGGTGACCACCCTCGGGTTCAATTTTTATGTCGATAATTTCTCCCGGTACAATGCCCTGTATGGCTCACTGGGCACCCTGATGGTGGTGCTTTTCTGGATCTATATTAATGCCATCAGCCTGTTGGTGGGATTTGAGCTGAATGCCAGCATCAAGAATGCAAAACCGGCGACCTAACCTTTCAGGTGAAGCCGTTCGCGGATGACCGGGATAAGCTCATTTCGGTAAACAAGTCCAACCAGCACCACGGCCAGGATTAACTGGCCTGTCTCAACCAGCAGCCTGGTGCGGTCTGCACAAACTGTCTCGGTGATCAGCACCACGCTGATAAAAATGACAGGGAGATAGACAAGTTTCCACATGTTGATCCGGTAATCGAACACCTTCCTGCTTTCAATGTACATTAACAGGATCTGTACCGGCTTAACCAGGACATTGGCCCAGACAGCCCCCATCAGGCCGAAAAAACTGATCAGCCCGATGCTGACTACAACCTGGAATATCGCACTGAAGAGGAAAATCCTGGGAAGCGCTTTCGTCTTCTTGAAGTACATCAGGGGAGCCCAGAAATAGGAACGAATCCCGCTCAGGGTATATCCTGAAAAAAGAATGGCCAGGAACCGGAAGGTAAGGTAAAAATCCCGGTTCTTCACGACAAAGGGGATGATCAGCGGCAGGGCAATGACCACCACCGGGACGATCAGCAGGGTCATCGCCGTAAAACCATTGAAATACCGGTTCACCTCGATTGTGGCATAGTTGATCTCTTTTTCCTTCCAGATGCTATACACTTTCGGGTAGATTGAGTAGGCAAGCCCGCTGTTGAGGAAGTCGAGGAGCAGGGTACACTGGATGGCGAAAACAAAGATCCCGACATCCCTCGCATCCAGGAAATAGGCAATGATATAACGGTCAAGGTTGGCCCCTGTCCAGGAGAGGATGAAATAGACAAACAGCGGAAAACAAAAAACGGCGATCCCTTTCAGCAACCTGGCATGAAATGAAATCCCGAATTCCCTGATAAAATAAAAGAGCGCAACCACAAATATTCCCAGTCCAGAGAGCAGGCGGCCATACATGGGGCCGGCGAGCGAAAAAGGCTTATAAAACAGAATGGAAAGGGAGATGGCTATGGTAAGCACGAAGTTCAGCAGGTTCATCCAAAAAAATCGCTCAGGCCGCTGCTGGAAGATCAACAATGAGATGTAACTTTTAAAAAGGCTGTTGAAGATGGCTGTCAGCAACGACATAAATCCCCACGGATAAAACTCCAGGGTGGTTTTATTGCCGGTCAGCTCCGTAAAGGCCGAGAAAACCGGCGCCCCCGAAAAGGCAAACACTGCCACGAATACCAGTCCGATGATCAGCAGCATGGAGATCACGGTTCCGACATTCTCCCTGGCTTTTTGAACATTATCCTTGAAATCGACCCAGTTGGTCCCAAGGTACTGTTCCAGGCCGAAATTCACCACCAGTTGCATGATGGCGGCAAAGGCGATATAAAGGGCCAGCACACCGAACTGCGCGGTCGTCAGCATGTTGGTGTAGAAGGGCAGCAATACGATGCCGGAGAAAAGCGGCAATGCACCAACAATTGAATAAATGAAGGAGGATTTAATGAACTGTTTGGAGATCATGCTGTTTCTGAAAAACGGTTTCTGATTTGAATGCGAAAGTATGAAATTCCGCAACCACAACCAGCAACAATTTCCACAATGAAAAATCGTTTTCCTATCTTTACAAACCTAAACGGATCAAAAACAGATTCAACATGATCGACATTTTACGGAAACTATTACCCTTCTGGTTCAGGAATTTCATTTATATCAGGAAGCAGCGGCTGGAATTTTTTGGCTACAAGAAAAAAATCGTGCGCTATTACAGGGATCATCCCGACATGGTCAAAGACGACAGCATGCGGGAAGCCATCGCCTTTCTCGGTAAGAATACATTTTCTTCGCTCCCTTATCCTTTTTCCAAATCCCATGCTGAAAAAGAGGTTGCGGTATTACTGGATAAGGAGCGGGATCTTTATTATGGGTTCCTCGACGGGAAGCGCCTCTATTTCAGGAGAGGGCTTGAAGTCCAAAAGATCAGGCGACAATTAAACTGCCTGATGCTGGAACAGGATCCGGATTCGGCCCACCGCTACCTGACCGACGACTTCACGGTGAATGACGGCGACGTGGTCATTGATGCGGGTGCTGCAGAAGGCAATTTTTCGCTGAGTGTCATTGAAAAGGCAGGCAAGGTGATCCTGATCGAGACCAGTCCTGCCTGGCTGGAGGCGCTTGAAGCCACTTTTGAACCCTGGAAGGAAAAGGTCTCTGTCATCAATAAGTTTGTGAGTAACCACAACAGTGACACCACCATCACCATCGACAGGATCCTCGATCAGGAAGGTCCCGTGGATTTCATCAAAATCGATGTCGACGGGGAGGAGGAGAACCTTCTGGCGGCCAGCAGCAGGTTGCTGGCTTCGCCCGGGGCACCCAAAATTGCATTATGTACCTATCACAAGGATGGCGATCCTGAAAAATTCGAGGCACTGCTGAAATCGAACGGGTTCAGCACCGTTTTCTCCCAAGGGTATATGATCTTCATATCACAACGGGGGCTGGAATTTCCATACCTGCGCAAAACCATCCTCAGGGCCTGGAAATAAATTTTTTTATCCAAACACGGTGAACGTCTTCCTGACGAACCGCGATCCCGCAAAGGTCGTGAGATAGTAAAGGAGGGTCTTGATATTCCAACCCGACCGGGCGAAATAAAACCGTGCCTTTTTCATATTTCCCGTCAGGTAATAAAACCTGGCCCGGCTGCCGTGCAAACGCTTATAACCGCTCCGGGCCTCCGCCGGGTATCTTTCCGAGTAACCATCCAGGATCATCAGGGAAAAATAGAAATCCACCGACCTGTAACCGGTATTTAACGAGAGGTTCGACTCTTCCACATATCGTTTGTAGAGCGGCCTGCAAACCTCCACTGAGCAATTCCCTTCAAAGACCTTCAGTCCCCAGTCATAATCCACCTTGCCGAAATTCTCCTCGAAGCGGAAATGTTTCAGCGAACTGTTGATCAGCATGCTCCCGATATAGCTCGCCTGGCCCTCTGTTGACCGGCATAAGGTGGTTAAAAAGGTGACATTCTTCCCGTAAAAGTTATACCCTGCATCCCCGCGCGGCTGATTAAAGTTGTCGGCCGACCTGTTCCGGTGCCGGAAGATGACGGTGAGGCCGGAGGAGATAATGGGTGCCAGGTGACTGACAGCAAGCTGGGAAACCAGTTTGTCAGGCAACCACTCGTCATCGTGATCCATGATACAGAAGAAGTCTCCGGTCGCCCTGTTCAATCCTATATTCCTGCCCCGGTTCGGCCCCCCTGAATTTTCCCCGGTTGACACATAGCCGATCTTGTTCTCTTCCAGAATTTCACGGGTCCGGTCGGTTGAACAGTCATCAACGACGATCAGCTCGATTTCAAAGTCAATGTGAATCCCCTCCTGGGAGAGAACAGAATCGAGCGCCCGCTGAAGGGTCTTTTCCGAATTGTAGGTTGAAAGTATGACAGAGACCCGGACCGGCATTTTTTCTGGCGTCATAGATCGATGCATTAAGAAATGGTTGACGATGCAAAGGTATATAAAAGCAGATCAGTCGCACCGTGTGAAAGATACAACTTACCACCGGCCAATCGTTGCGGTCTGAGACACCCAGATTTTTGGCGGAGAATTTCTTTTTTCAGGAAAATAGCATCACCTTTGCAGCTGCGTAGGCCGGCAACCCTTTATACCATAAACAATGAACGATTTAGAGAAGTATTTCAGGCAAAACAACAAACGACTAATTCAGAAATGGATCCACTATTTCGATGTCTACGAACGCCATTTTTCACGGTTCAGGGGCACGGAGATGACCATTCTTGAAATCGGTGTTTCGCAGGGCGGAAGTCTCCAGATGTGGAAAGATTATTTTGGTCCTAAGGCAAAGATTTACGGGATGGACATCAACCCGCAATGCAAGGCGCTGGAGGAGGAAAATATTAAAATTTTCATCGGATCGCAGGCCGACAGGAAATTCCTGCAGGAGGTAAAGAGATCTATTCCCCCTGTTGACATCCTGCTCGACGACGGCGGCCACACCATGCGCCAGCAGATCATCACCTATGAGGAGATGTTCGGTCATATCAAGGAAAACGGCGTCTATTTATGTGAAGACCTGATGACCTCCTACTGGCTGAAATACGGCGGAGGCGTAAAACGCAGGGGGACCTTTATTGAATACACCAAGAACTTCATTGATTTTTTAAATGCCCACCATTCCGAGCAAAAGTCCCTTCCGGTCAGTACCTTCACCAGGAGCGTCGACTCAATCCATTACTATGACGGCATCGTGGTGATTGAAAAAAAGAACCGGGAAAAACCCCATGATGAAATGACCGGGGAATGGAGCAATCCTAAAACTGTTCAGAAACCCGGTTTTTATACCCGGACAAAACGACAGATCCTGAGGGTCGTCAATTCGACCCTTCGCTTTTTCAGGCTACCCAGCATTTTCTGGAGATAACCCTTCGTCAGGACTATGCAGCATAAATCCGATTATATCCTTGACCATTTCAAAAAGGTATTCGGCATCGATGAACTCCCGGTTTCCTTGTCCTATGGTACCGGAGGACAGGCTAAAGTCATTATCCGGCAGGGAGATACTGCCCCCCTGGAAAGAGGTGAAAAATACATCCCGGAAGATCGCCAGATTGTTTGGAAGACTTGGAAAGGCACCCGTGTCCCATTTTTCTTTGGCGATGATGCAGGGGAATTGATTAGCCAATCGGGTGATCAGTATTACATCAGCCAGGACATCATCGCCTCGGCATTTTACCTGCTAAGCGGCTGGCAGGAACACTTCTGCACTGAATTTGACCGCTACGGGCGTTTCCCTTACGGGCTTAGCCTCCAGAAAAAGCTCGGCATCACGGGGATACCAATTGTCAACTATTATTTTGACATCCTGAAGACCGTCATGGAACAGGCATCGGGAAAACCGTTCACCCCCGTTTCGTGGAGCGGAAAACCCTATGCCCTGTGCCTCACGCACGATATCGATTCCTGTGAGTCGGCTTGGCTGCAGGGCAGTAGGCATGCGCTGAAAAAGGGGAACCTCTTCACCCCCTTCCTGTTGGTGGCTAAAAAACTTCTCGGCCGTGATGGCTGGTTCAATTTCAGCGAAATCGTGGAACTTGAAACACGGTACGGGGCAAATTCCACCTTCTTTTTTCTTGTCACGCCATTGCCCGCAATGGGCATAAAGAACGCGGATTACCGTTTTAGCAGGCGAAAATTCACCTTGGTTCAGCATCTTATCACGGGCAGCGGGAGTGAAGTAGCGATCCACGGCAGCGCAGGCACTTCCACCGATTCCTCCCGGCTGAAAGCGGAATTAACCGGTTTCCGTCTCCCGGTCAAAGGGAACCGGTTCCATTTTTTACTTTATAGTCCATCCTTTTCAGGTAAAACAATAGAGGATACAGGGCTGAACTATGATGCATCCCTGGGCTTTGCTGAAGAAACCGGTTTCAGGAACTCGTTTTGTTTCCCGTTCAAACCTTGGGACATTCAGCATGACCGGCCGTTCCGGCATACCGAGATCCCCCTGGTCCTTATGGATGGGACACTCCAGAAATACCTGGGTCTGCAACCCGCACAGGCACCCCTGCATACCGGGCCCCTGTTCGACGAGGTCAGGAAATTCGGAGGGTGCATGACAGTACTCTGGCACAACACCCATTTTTCGGCCTATAAATATCCGGGATGGAAAGAGGTTTATATTAAAACCCTTGAGAAAGGGGCAATGGAGAATGCCGCAATGCTGTCATGCAGCAGTCTTCTGGATATGTATGCCGCCAGGACGAAATTTCACAATCCGGCTTAATCCGAAAACTTTTAGAAAGAGTTCCTTTTTAACAAAAGGCCGTATCCGGATGATTGCCGGCGACATGATAAAGATAATTTTCTGTCTTTGCCTTACAGGAGAAATCCTGATTATTTTCGTCTGTCCTGACTTCTGACATTTAGATCGGTACGATGCGAAATACCAGGCAAGAATGACGAAGTACGAATGACGAAGTACGAAGTACAAAGTTCGGGATTAGCAGGCCGCTGTTCGTCCTTCGAACTTTGTACTTCCCACTTTCGTTTGTACTTTGTACTTTGTATTTCGTACTTCGGGCGGGAGGATAAAGATAATTTTCTATTTTTGCAATACAAGGGGGAACCTGATTATTTTCGCCCGTTTCCGGGGCAACTGTTAGGTTTGGGTAAGCCGGAAATGACAAACATAAAATGACCGCGGCATATAGGGATAATCATAACGTTATATTACTGAATACCAAGTCTTCCTGAGTGTATACAATAAAGTTTTCACAAATGGGGCAGGCCAGGAATGTTACATCACAGTATATGAAAATTGCAGGGTTTCTCCTACTCTTTTTGCTTGCTGCCGGATTCGCATTCCCCGAAGAGGTCAAGGAATGGAACAGCCGGAAAGATGATATCCGGATCGTAGATTCCCTCTACCACCTGGCTAAATCGACCACTGATACGACCCTTGCAAGGAACTGTGCCCTGGATGCCTGTTCCCTGTCGGCAAGGTTAAATTATCTCAAAGGGCAGGGGGATGCAATCGGGTTCCTGACAGAGTTTTATTATTCCCAGGAAGACTATATAAAGACCCTGGACGCCCATTTTAAACTGATCGACCTGTATGAACGCGCACATGACACCGACCAGGTAATAACCGCTTATTCCAAGCTTATCCAGTTTTTCCTGAATATAAAAAATTATGACCTTGTTGAAAAATACCTTGTCATCATGTCACGGTTGGTAAAACAGTCCTCCGATCCCTTAACCCATGGCCAGGTTTACCTCAGTTATGCAAATTTTTATTATGCCAAAAAAGATTACCCGCTGGCCTTCCGGAACCTTTTCCTTTGTCTTCCCTGGTTTCAGAAAACCGGGAAATCATCCTCGATTGCAGTCGTATACAAGTTCCTGGGCGACACCTACCGGCAAACGGAACAATATGACATGGCCGAATATTATTACAGGAAAGCCGTTTCCGGCTTCCAGGCTGACACCAACGCCATCGAACTCGCCGTAATGTATACGCGTATTGCCCATGTTTACCATGTCCTTGGCAACAACCAGTCAAGCCTGGAATACAACCTGAAGGCCTTGCATCTCCGTGAAAAATCAGGAACCTCAACCATGATCACATCCTCCTACCTGAATGTGGGAGAAGCTTACTGGCTTTTGGGCAGGAAAGATTCCTCAAATTTTTACCTGCATAGATCGCTGGCCCTGGCAAAACAAATCAACAACACACGGATGCTGGAAGCCATCTATTACGAGATGTCCGATTTTGCCAACTCCGACAAAAAGTATGCTGAAGCGCTGGCTTACTATAAGGCCCGGATGGAGTACCTCAATAAAATGAACAAGGACCAGAACCGCTCTGAAATTGCCATCCTCGAGGTAAACAGGAGTATCCGTGACAGCGAAAGCCAGAACGAACTGATGCGCCAGGAAAATTTAGTCCAGGGTCTGCAAATTAAGAATGACAGCATCCTGACATTTTTTTATGAGTTGGCTTTCATTGTCCTTTTGTCCTTAATTCTTTATGTCGACACGCTGGTCCGCAAGAACAAGAAGCGGAAAAATGAGCTGAAAGAGCTCAACGAGCGTCTCCAGCAGGAGATCTATGAGCGCATTGAAGCGGGGAACAGGCTTAACCGCAGCGAAGAGCTTCACAGGTTCCTTGCCGAAAATACCGTGGATGTGATCTCGTTGCTTGACTCGGGGTTACACAGGGTTTATGTAAGCCCCTCCTGTGAGAAATTCTATGGATTTACCCAACAGGAGCTGCTGGAGATGAAAAGCATGCTCGACCTGATTGAACCCTCCTATCGTGTTGCCGTAAACCATCGTCTGATCGAAATGTTCCGTACGAAAAAGGGGATACGGTATATTTACAAAGCCATCCGAAAGGATGGCACATTATTCTGGGCAGAGGCCACCATCAACCCGCTTCTCGATCCTGAAACAGGCGAGGTGCGCGACCTGATCTCCGTTGTACGGAACATCTCCGAGCGGATGAAACATGAGGAGGATCTGGCTGAAAATGCAAGGCAAAAGGAGTACCTGTTGCGCGAAATCCACAACAGGGTGAAGAACAATTTCACTATCCTCACCAGCCTGATGACCATGCAGCGGGACCAGACCAACAACAGCGAACTCAACCGCTCGCTTACCGACCTGCAGCTCCGCGTACGTACCATGTCGCTGGTGCATGAACAGCTTTATAAGAACCAGGAGATCAGTACAATTCCCTTTGACAGTTACCTTCAGAACCTGACTCACATTATATCCAGCTCGTTCAATAACGACCGGATACAACTCATTACCGACCTCAGGCCCTGCGAGCTCGCCATTGAAATGGCTTTGCCCATGGGGCTCATCATCAACGAACTGATCACCAATGTTTATAAATATGCCTTTCCGGCCAGTAATACCGGCACGCTCTGGGTCAGGTTGCTGCCCGAAGAGGAGGATAAATTCAGCATCACCATTTGCGACAATGGGATTGGCCTTCCCGAAGATTTCACCATGAAATCAACCCAATCGATGGGGACACAGATTGTCCAGATCCTGATCCAGCAGGTTGAAGCCAAACTTGAAGTTACCAACACCGGAGGCGCCTGTTTCAGGATCCTGTTCTCACCAAATCAATAAAAGCAGTATGGAAAATCATTACGATAAAATTGCCCTGATTGGAGCAGGCACCATCGGTACGGCGCTTGGGAATGTTCTCGCTGCTGCCGGAAGGGAGTCCGTTTTGCTGCACTCAATTGAGGAACCTGTTGTGGAAAGTATCAACACGACCCATATCAATGCGAAATATTTCCCCAACCTGCTGCTGAACCCGAACCTGCGCGCTACCCGCGACAACAGCCTCCTGGAGCACTGCGACATCATCTTTCTTGCCATCCCGTCGGTGGCGGTGATCGGTTACCTTGAAACCCTCCGCGGTCACTTTCCCGAAGGGGCCCTTTTTGTAAACCTCGCCAAGGGGTTTGGATCAGGCAGTAAAACCATCACCGAGTGCCTGAAGGAAAAATTCCCGAATCCTGTCTGCACGATGAAGGGACCCAGCTTTGCCGGGGAGATCATCAACCGCATGCCTACCGGGTTTACCGTCGGCTACGACGAAACAGGGCTCAACCCGAGGATCGCCGGCATGTTTGCCGGCACGACGATCCATCTCGATTTCACGGATGATATGCGGGGAGTGGAGATCCTGAGCATATTAAAAAATATATATGCCATCGTCCTTGGCATCGTCGATGCACAGTTTAACTCGCCGAACCTGCGGTTCCTGGTCCTGACCAAGGCTTTCCGTGAAATGCGCCGTATCCTGAAATGGTTTGGCGGGCGCGAAGACACCCTGTTCAACTATTGCGGCTACGGCGACTTTACCCTGACGGCATTGAACGACCTGAGCAGGAACCGCACCCTCGGACTGCTCATCGGCAAAGGCTTTTTCACCGAGCATGTTTCGCACGAACTGGTGCTTGAAGGTAAAACCGCCGCCGAGGTTTTTTACCAGGAGATCTCCCAAACCATGCCTGTCGAGCAACATTTCCCCATCATCGCCGAACTTTACAGGATCTTCCATTCCCGTTACGATATCTCGCAGTTTGTCAACAATATTTTATTACTCCCCGAAGTATGAAGCTAAAACTATTTTTTTTGGCAGCACTGATGATCTCGTCGGCTGCCGCCTGTTTCGGACAGGTCCAGGATCCCTGGTCAAAGTGGAGCTGGCTTATGGGTGAATGGAGAGGTGAAGGCAGTGGTGTTCCCGGGCAGGGAGGTGGCACCTTTTCTTTTAATGCTGACCTGGGCGGGAAGGTACTGGTGCGGAAATCGCATTCCGAATATCCTGCAAGGGATAAAAAAGGGATGACCCTGCACGATGACCTGATGATCATTTATCCCGGCGCTGCGGGTGACCCGTTAAAGGCAATCTATTTTGACAACGAGGGGCATACGATCAGCTATTCGGTCGCCCCCGCCGGGAACAGCATTGTTTTCCTCAGCAATAAAGTCGCCGGCATGCCGGTTTTCAGGCTTACCTACGACTCCATCGCTGCCGGAACGGTCAACACCAAATTCGAGATGTCGCAGGATGGCGAACATTTCACGACCTATATCGAAGGGAAAAGCAACATAATTTCCCGGTAATACGCTGTCTTTCAAATATTTCAGATTTCGCATTTCAGATTTCAGATTTTCTTCGTACTTTTTAGTAAATTACGATATCTGATATCCGAAATCCACTGGAAGTTCATCCTGATCCTAACATATCGCCTGGATGGGGCGACACACCCGGAACATTGGAGATTCATTGGAGAAACATTGTTGAAACATTGGAGCGCTATTGGTGAAACATGCGTATCTTTGCAGGTAATTCCCGGGGCTGACCGGTTTTGACAGCGGGGAAGTGGGATTGTAAGCATGCCGAGTGTTCGTGAGCAGGCCTCGTAAAAAGTCAGTTTACACAGCCAATAACTGGCGACAATTATTCTTACAGACTAGCTGCTTAATTTTAGAAATTAGGCGCGTCTTGTCTCCCGGGAAACCTTTCTCAACGGTGTTCCGGATGAGGCATCGCAAATGTTGAGATAGCCGGGCCATTGTTCCGCTGGCCGGGCGAAATAACAGGAACTACGGACCGGGTGGGTTCGCTGCTGACCAGCCCGGTTTCGACAATCAATCAGAAGCTACGCATGTAGAAAGCATTTTTGCTACCTGTTTGGACGAGGGTTCGAATCCCTCCAGCTCCACCCCGGAACACACCACCCAATTGTAATTCAACGAATTATGGTTGGGTGGTTTTCGTTTAGCCACAATCTTGCACCAGGCCAGGTCAAGTATTATTTTCAGGTTCTCCTATAACGTTGAAATGATACTTGCGGGGGCAAGGCCCAGTCTTTTCATGAGCCGCCTGTTGTCAATCGCACGGGTTTGATCCACCATGATATCACAAACCTCCGGCAACCCGCAGCAATCTTTTTCCAGGTGAACTCTTAGTATTTCAATTTCCTTTTTAACATCGGTCGTTAAGGGACAGATTACGGAGGATGGATGATGCCCGTTGAGCAGATCTGATTGCACAATAATGACGGGTCTTGCTTTACCTGGTTCTGTGCCTGTAAACGGATTCAGGCAGGCCATCCAGATTCCGTAAAAACCGAATCATCCAGTTTTAAAGTCAGTGTTTTCATTGATTCCATTTTATAATATCACAGAATTATATACTAGTTTGATATACTCCAAACATTTCCTTATAATTTTTCACGAGTCACTCAATTACCCATGGCTGAAAATAATTATTCCGGAAATATCTTTAGAATCGAATCGTGAACCGCAATAACAACGGATCCCGGTTTATCAGGCCAATTAAAAGGAGGTTTGCCTTCCCATTTTGTCATCACAGAAGTCGGTATGTTGTATGCATTTGTCTCCCCGGGAAGTCCTCCCCGGCACGAAATGGCCAGCCTCATACCTACGGGTTCGGCCGGATCACCAGGACCAGACCGGGCAACCTGCTATTTACAGAAGTTGTTTCCTTGCTATTGCCTTACAATGATCGATGACACAGTGGTGCAAGTCAATGAAAATCATTGTTGCGGGAAACCGGCTGCAGAAAATCCCGGGATGGAATTTAACATAATCATAATGAAGAGTTTATTATTTTTTTCCCAAGGTATCTGAAAAACTTTTTACCTTTATCCGCTAAAAACAGCGTAAGTCCAACCCGGTTAACGCGGTTGAAACAAACACGTTACAAAAAACAACTCAAATTCATTATCGACATTCGGCATTCGTTATCCGATATTCGATATTCATAAATTCACAAGTATGTTATTAGGAAAAAAAATCATAGTAGTTCTCCCGGCCTATAATGCAGAAAAAACCATTGCCAAAACCATTGCCGAGATTCCCCTCGACATGGTCGACGAGTATGTCGTGGTGGATGACGCCAGTACCGACAATACCATCCAGGTTGCCAGCACCCTCAAGGTTAAAAACCTGATCAAGCACGACAGGAACCGCGGTTACGGCGGCAACCAGAAGACCTGTTACGATACGGCCCTGGCCCTGAACGGGGATATTGTCATCATGCTGCACCCTGACTACCAATACACGCCAAAGCTGATCCCCTCGATGGCCCATATGATCGCCAGCGGGCTTTATCCCGTGGTTATTGCTTCGCGTATCCTCGGCAAGGGGGCGCTCAGGGGAGGGATGCCTATGTATAAATATATTTCGAACCGTTTTCTGACCTGGGTACAGAATATGCTCATCAACCAGAAACTCTCCGAATACCACTCGGGCTACCGCGCCTTCTCGAGGGAGGTGCTGGAAACTGTCAATTACAATGCCAATTCGGATGATTTTGTTTTTGACAACCAGATGCTGGCCCAGATCTTTATGGCGGGATTTGAGATTGCAGAGATAACCTGCCCGACGAAATATTTCGAGGAGGCCTCCTCGATCAACCTGCGCCGCAGTATAAAATATGGTATGGGGGTCCTGAAAACCTCCCTGGGCTATTTTTTCCATAAAACAGGCATCGTCTCGCTTTCAATCTATAAGTCTAAATAACCTGCATATGGCTGTAAAAAAGAAGAGAATTGTTAAGGAAGAGACTCTGCTGAACTGGAAAATCCTCTTTTTGATTGTTGCCACCTTTATTGCCTATTTCCCCGTTACCAGCCATGATTTCGTCAATTGGGACGACATTGTTTATATCATGAACAATGATATGATCACGGCTGTTACCTGGATCAACCTGAAAAAGATATTTTCCACCTACTTCATGGGGAACTATCACCCGCTGATCCTGCTTAGCTTTTTATTCGATTTTCACTTTTTCAGGTTTTCAGCCCCGGGATACCATATTCACAACCTCCTGCTCCATCTTGCCAATGTGTTCCTGGTTTACACTTTTTTCTTCCACCTGCTGAAAAAAAACACCCCCGTTGCCATCACCGTCGCCCTGCTGTTTGCCCTTCACCCCATGCATGTCGAATCGGTGGCATGGGTTTCGGAACGAAAGGATGTGCTTTATACCGCCTGGTTTTTCCTGGCAATGACCTGTTATGTTTTTTACCTGCAGCGGGGAAAGAAATACTACTATTACCTTACGCTCGGCTTTTTCATCCTTTCCACCCTGGCAAAGGCACAGGCAGTCATCCTGCCCGTCATACTCTTCCTTGTTGACTACCTCACCGCCCGGAAATTTGAATGGAAAATGGTTTTCGAAAAAATACCATTCCTGGCGCTGTCGTTGGTTTTTGGCGTGGTTGCGGTCTTTGCCCAGAAGGCGGCCGACTTTATCAACCCTGTACAGATCCCTGCCTGGCAGAGCCTCTTTTATGCCCCGTACAGTTTGTGGGCCTACCTTGTAAAGTTTCCGGTTCCCTTCAGCCAGAGCGCCGTGTATGAATACCCGGTGACCCTGCAGGGTGGCTTCCCCTCCTACCTGTACCTGACGCCTTTGATTTTCCTGGTCCTCGGGATGATCGTCTGGAAAACATGGAAAAATCAGCCCTACATCACCTTCGGTGTCCTCTTTTTTGCAGCCGCCATTTTCCCGGTACTGCAGTTCCTGCCCGTCGGCCCGGCGCTGATCTCGGAACGGTATACCTATATTCCCTACATCGGCCTGAGTTACATCGCAGCGGTCGCATTCTGGGAATACCGGCAAAAACTGGCAGCGAGCAGGAAAACCATCCTCGATGTCGCCGGGATCATGCTGGTACTCCTGCTGATGGCTATGACGTGGAACCGCGTGATGGTGTGGAAGGACAGTATTGCCCTGTGGACCGATGTCATGGAGAAGGATCCCCGCTGCGTAAAAGCCTATACCAACAGGGCCTTTATGTACAACGAAAAAAAGGACTATGATAACGCGCTGAAGGATCTCTCGGATGTGATCAGAATTGATCCGGATGACACCAAAAAGCTGAACTTCTACACCTCCCGGGCCTTCATCTATAAAAAAACCGGGCAGTTCGCCCTTGCCCTGGCCGATTATTCGAGCGCCATCAAAAAACATCCTGACAACGTAAAGCCCTATCTCGACAGGGGAATCCTGTATACCGACCAGTTTGGGAAATATGATTCGGGGGTGGTTGATTTTAAGATCTTTTTACAGAAATACCCTAACGACACCAACGGCAATTTCAACCTGGGAATTGCCTACTATAAAAAAAACAACTTCGACAGCGCAAAAAGATATTTCCTGCGATCCGAGGCGATCGATCCCGCCAACGGGCAGGTCCACAGCCTGCTGACAAACATTTGCTACCGTACGCAGGATTACCCTGGGGCCTACAGGCAGGGAGTTCTTACAGAAAAATGCGGCATGAAGGTCGAGCCTTCCTTAATGACATTCCTGAAACAACATTCAGGCAAATGAGTTGTTGGTTACCCAAATTGTCTGATTCCAGATGGCTATAAAAAAGAGACTTACGATCAAAGAGGAGAAACTGATGAACTGGAAGATCCTCCTTCTTCTTTTCGTTTCCTTTGCCGCCTATTCCCAAACACTGGGTTACGATTTCGTAGACTGGGACGATATCGTGTATATCATGAACAACAGCATGATCACCGCCTACAGTTGGATCAACCTTAAAAAGATATTCACGACAGGTTTCATGGGGAATTATCACCCTCTCATCCTGCTGAGCTTCTCCTTCGACTATCACTTTTTCAGGTTTTCCGCCCCCGGATACCATTTTCACAACCTGCTCCTGCACGTAACCAATGTATTCCTGGTATATACCTTCTTCTTCCACCTGTTGCGGAGGAATACCAATGCAGCCATATTCACCGCCCTGGTTTTCGCCCTGCATCCCATGCATGTGGAATCGGTGGCATGGGTTTCGGAAAGGAAAGATGTCCTGTATACCTTCTGGTATTTCCTCTCGCTGACCGCCTATCTCTATTACCTGAGAAACGGCCGGCAATATTACTACCTCCTGGCGCTTGGTTTGTTTATCCTGTCGTGCCTGTCCAAGGCCCAGGCTGTCACCCTTCCCGTCGTCTTACTGTTGATAGACTATTATTCAAACCGGAAACCGAACTGGAAAATGGTTTCGGAAAAGCTGCCCTTTTTCCTGCTTGCGGTCATCTTCGGGATTATTGCCATATACGCCCAGGATACCTTCAACTCCATCAATCCAAATGGTTATCCTGCCGACAGGAGTCTGTTCTACGGACCCTATAGCCTATGCCTCTACCTGTTCAAATTCATTTTCCCCGTCAGCCAGATAGCGATCTATGAATACCCGCTGACCCTCCAGGGAACAGTGCCTTTGCCGATCCTGTTTTCCCCTGCGATCTTTCTGCTGGTCGGGCTTGTCATCTGGAAAACATGGCGGTCAAACAAATACATCACCTTTGGCCTGCTCTTTTTCCTGGTCACCATTTTCCCGGTGCTCCAGTTTCTTCCGGTGGGTCCCGCAGTGGCGGCCGAACGTTATACCTATATTCCCTATGTCGGGATGGGATTCATCGTGGCAATGGCATTGCAGGAATACAGGGCAAAACTGGCCCGTCACAGGAAAACCATGCTTGATCTCGCCGCGATCCTGATCCTGGCGGTCATGACGTTGCTTACCTGGAACCGCACCCAGGTGTGGAAGGACAGTATTGCCCTGTGGTCGGACGTCATCGAAAAGAATCCTGTGTGTTGCAAGGCATACACCAACAGGGCGTTCATGTATAACCAGCTGAAAGAATATGACAAGGCGCTCAAAGACCTGAATGAGGTGATCAGCATTGATCCTGACGATTCGAAAAAACTGGATCTCTATATCTCGCGGGCCTTCCTTTGTAAGACCATGGGCCGCTATGACCAGGCATTGGCCGACTATTCCTCGGCACTGAAGCTGCATCCTGATAATGTAAAACCCTGTTTCAACCGGGGGATCATTTATGCCGACCAGATGGGCAAACATGATTCGGCCATCATGGACTTTAAAAAATTCCTGAAGCGATACCCCGCCGATACCAACGGAAATTTCAACCTGGGTATTACCTATTATAAAATGAACAATTTCGACAGTGCGAAAAGATACTTTTTAAAATCATTACAGCTTGACTCTGTCAATGGCCAGATACACGGACTGCTGGCCAATGTATATTACCAGGTAAAAGATTATCCAGCCGCTTACAGGCATGGAATCCTGGCACAGCAATACGGGGTCATTGTCGATCATTCAATCATGTCCTTCCTGATTCAACAGCAGGCGAACAAGCAGGCCCCTTAGTTTTTGACCCGGATCACCTTAATATCGTATGTATGGCAACCAAAAAAAAGACAGTAAAAAAGGAAGAAAAGGTATTAGGCTGGAACATCCTGCTGCTGGCAGTTGTCACGTTTGTGGCCTATTTCCCGACGATGAGCCATGATTTCGTTGACTGGGACGACATTGTTTACATCATGAACAACGACATGATCACCGCCTTCAGCTGGATCAACCTCCAGAAGATTTTTTCAACAAGCTTCATGGGGAATTACGATCCCTTCGTTTTGCTGAGTTTTTCGTTCGATTATCACTTTTTCAAGCTTGTTGCCGCAGGTTATCATGTGCACAATCTGTTGCTGCATATGGTGAACACGTTGCTGGTTTATGCCTTCGTTTTTCACCTGCTGAAAAAGAACACTCCGGTTGCCCTGGCGGTTGCCCTGCTGTTTGCGCTTCACCCCATGCATGTGGAATCTGTTGCATGGGTCTCCGAGCGGAAAGATGTACTTTATACAGCCTGGTATCTGCTTTCATTGCTGGCCTATCTCTTTTACCGGCAAAAAAACAGGACAGGCTACTATTGGCTGGCCCTGCTGTTCTTTGTCTTTTCAAACCTGTCAAAGGCCCAGGCGGTAACATTACCGGTGGTGCTGCTGCTGGTCGACTACCTCTCCTCCCGTAAATTCGACAGGAAAGCCATCCTTGAAAAAGTTCCCTTTTTCGCACTCGCGCTCCTGTTCGGCATCGTGGCCATCTATGCCCAGCGAACGATAAATTCGATCAATGTCATGGGAATGCCGGTGTCGAGCAGTCTCTTTTATGCCCCTTACAGCCTTTGCCTCTACCTTGTCAAGTTTGTGGTCCCCTATAACCTGATCGCGATGTATGAGTATCCCCTGACGGCCGCGGGGAAGGTTCCTCTCTATATTTTCTTCTCACCGCTGGTTTTCCTTGTACTGCTTGCGGCAGTCTGGAAAACCTGGAAAACCGACCGGTATATTCCTTTCGGGTTATTGTTTTTCCTGGCAACCATATTACCGGTTCTGCAGTTCCTTCCGGTCGGGGGAACCGTTGCGGCCGAGCGTTACACCTACATTCCCTACATCGGTCTGAGTGTGATCCTGGCCCTTGCATTTTTCGATTTCCGGAACAAAACCAACCAGAAAAACAAAAAAATCATGAATGCCGCCGGGATCGCCTTCCTGGTCATCCTCGCGGTGGCCACCTGGAACCGCAACCTGGTGTGGAAAGACAGTGTTGCGTTATGGACCGATGTGATCGAGAAAGATCCCGGCTGCGTGCATGCCTATAATAACAGGGCCTTCATTTACCATGAAAACAAGGAGTTTGAGAAGTCGCTCAGGGATCTCACCTCGGCGATAAAACTGGATACGAACGATAAAAAAAGAATGTTTTTATATTCCTTCCGCGCTTCGGTATATAAAAAATTGGGGAAATACGACTCCGCCATTATAGATTATTCCACCGCCATTAAAAAAAATCCGGATAATTACCGGCCCTATTTTTTCAGGGGAATTATTTATACTGATATTTTGAAAAAATACCGGTCCGGAATTAATGATTTTAAAATTTTTATTAAACATAATCCGGATGATGTAAATGGCAATCTGAATCTTGGAATTGCCTATTATAACAACAAGAATTATGACAGTGCAAAAACCATCTTTTTAAAATCGCTCGAACTTAATCCCGCCAACGGGGAGGTGCACTGGTTACTGGCCGACATATACAACCATGACGGCGACTTTGCGGCAGCATACCAGCACGGATTAAAAGCCAAAGAGTGTGGCACGGCCGTTGACACTGTGCTGATGTATTCCCTGACGGAAAAACAAAAAAAAGCGCAAAATAAAAATACAAAATAATAATTATTTCTGTTTTACAATTAATAAACGGAATAAATAATCCATGGTAAAAAAACAAAAAAATAATATTGTTTTTCAAAGGAATAAAAATACCGGAAATAAAAATATTTTATCTCCCGGTAAATTAAATAAAAAATATTTCCCGGCTTTATTAATTGCTATTATTTTATTGATTTCATTCATCGCCTACCTGCCGGTTTTCAAATGCCAGTTCACAAACTGGGACGACCCGGTTTATGTCCTGGAGAACAGCCAGGTTAAGCAATTGTCTGCCGGAAACATATACTACTTTTTCACCCGTTCTTCTGCTTCGAATTACCACCCGCTGACGATGATCTCGCTGAGCGCCGATTATTTTATTTCTTCAAAAATATCCGGAGGGCTCAAACCCGATCATGAAATAAAAGCAGTAATTTTTCATTTTGTCAATTTATTTTTTCATCTCCTGAACACGATCCTTGTATTTCTTTTTATTTATAATCTTACCGGCAAAAATCCGGTAATTTCATTTATCACCGCCCTCCTTTTCGGAATCCATCCCATGCATGTTGAATCAGTTGCCTGGATTGCGGAAAGGAAAGATGTACTGTATGCATTTTTCCTGCTTGCCGGGCTGAATTATTATTTAAAATTCATAAAATACAATTCAAATAAATTTTATATATTTTCATTATTGTTTTTTATTCTTTCATTATTATCAAAACCTGCCGCGGTAATTTTTCCATTATTATTATTTTGTATTGATTATTATTTAAACCGACCATTTAATTACAAATTATTTTTCCAGAAGATTCCTTTTCTTGCCCTGTCTGTAATTTTCGGCATTACAACGCTGGTGATCCAGTCGCACGACGCGATAGCCTCCTTCAGTACGCTGACCATCGCGCAAAGGTTTTTCTGTGTATCGTACGGCATGGTGATGTACCTGGTAAAATTCCTCCTTCCCGTAAACCTGTCGGCATTTTATCCCTTTCCCCAGCTCACCCCGGCGGGCTTTCTGCCGGTGTTTTATTATCTTGCCCCTATCCTGCTGATCGCAATTGTCGGTGCAGTGGCCTGGTCACGGAAATCAACCAGGGTCGTGGTTTTCGGTTTCCTGGTGTTTTTCTTTTCCATTTGCCTGGTTTTGCAGGTCATTTCGGTTGGCAAGGCCCTTATGGCCGACCGTTATACCTATATTCCCTTTATCGGGTTGTTTTTTATTGCAGGATATTATGCCGACGCATGGTGGAAGAGGATCAGGCGTCCCATGGTAAAATTTGGCTCGGGGGGGATCCTGTTGCTCTACGTCGCATTCCTGGCCTTGGCAACTTCGGCCAGGGCAGGAACCTGGCAAAACTCTGAAACCCTGTGGACCGATGTGCTTGCAACCTATCCTGCCTGCGATATTGCCCTGAACAACCGCGGAAACTACTATTTCAAGCAGAACCTTTTTGAGCAGTCAAAAAGGGATTATGAGGCTGCCATCGCCTTTGGCTATAAAGAGGCCATGGTTTTCCGCAATGTCGGCAATGTTTACGTTAAACTGGACATGGTTGAACCGGCGATAAAATCCTATACCCGTGCCCTGGAACAGGATGTCAGGAAAAAAGACAGCAATGCCTACCTGTGTTACCTGAACAGGGGGAACCTGCTTGCCAAAACCAAAAATTTTCAAGGCGCCCTGGCCGATTATGCCAATGCGCTGGAGATCTATCCCGGTTCAAAGATGATCCTGGTGAATCGTGCCTATGCCTATACCGACATGAACGATTTCGCCAATGGAATCACAGAATATTCAAAGGTGATCCAAACCGACTCGCTTACCGATGACCTCTTTCTGAAAAGGGGTTTTTGTTACTTCAACCTGAACAGGTTCCCGGAGGCAATGAAAGATTTTAAACGATGTATCCTGCTGAACCCGGCTCACGGCCTGGCATTATATAATTGTTCGGTAATAAGTTATAAAACCGGCGACCTTAAAATGGCGCTGGAGTATGCGAATAAAGCCAGAGCAGCGGGTTTTGATGTAAATCCCGGCTACCTTGAAATCCTCAACAAATCAACAAAAGGCTCCCTATGAAAAAGACGATAAACCCGAAGCTTCCCCTTCTTGTCATGCTGCTTTTCACCATGGCGATTTATGGCATTACCCTGTTTAACGATTATGCCCTGGATGACCTGATGGTGATCAACAGCAATTCTTTTACCAAAAAAGGCATTTCGGGGATCCGGGAGATATTCTCCTACGATTCGTTCACCGGCTTTTGGGGTAAAGAGAAGACCCTGTTGGTTGGCGGCCGTTACAGGCCCCTTTCCATCGCCACCTTTGCCGTCGAAAAATCGGTGACGGGCGAGTTCAATCCCATGCTCAGCCACCTGATCAACATCCTGCTTTATGCGCTCACCGGGATGCTTATCTATATCATTCTTGTAAAACTCATAAAATCACCGCCCGGCAAGAAATGGTACCTGGGCATCCCTTTCCTGGCCACCATGCTTTTCCTTGCTCATCCAGTCCATACCGAAGTCGTTGCCAATATAAAAGGGCGGGATGAGATCCTGGCGCTGCTGTTTCCACTGATCACACTTTGGCTTGTCATACGGTATACCGAGAAGCAAAAGATATGGATGCTCCTGGTTGCCAACATCAGTTTTTTCATGGGACTGTTGTCAAAGGAGAATGCCATCATGTTCGTGGTCATCGTTCCGCTGACGCTCTATTTTTTCACCCGGGTTCCGCTGAAAAAAAACCTGGCAATTGCCCTGCCGCTGCTGGGCACGGCCATGGTCTTCATCTTTGTCAGGTTCCTGGTGCTGGGACAGGTACTGTCGTCGGGCGTCCCCAAGGAATTACTGAACAACCCCTTCCTGGAAGCTACCGGATCACAGCGGTTCGGAACCATCCTCTATACCCTGGGGCTCTATGTCAAACTGCTCTTCTTCCCCCATCCCCTCACGCATGATTATTACCCCTACCAGATCCCGCTGGTTGCCCTCTCCGATATCAGGTCGATCATTCCGGCCATTTTGTACGGCGGACTGATATTTTACTGCATCCGTACCTTCCGTCAAAAAAACGTGGTTGTTTACGGGATCCTGTTTTACCTCATCACCCTGGTCATCGTTTCAAATCTTATTTTCCCGGTAGGCACCTTTATGAACGAACGTTTTATCTATATGCCTTCCCTGGGATTTGTCCTGGCAATTACCTACCTGATCGTTACCGGTATCCCTAAAATGATCACCCGGGTCCAGCTCGCTGAAACCATCATGTCAGCTATTATAATAGTGATACTCCTCCTGTTTTCGGTAAAGACCTATACGCGCGACCAGGTCTGGAAGAATGATTTTACCCTGTTCACAACCGATGTGAAGGTTTCTGAAAACAGTATCAAATGTAATATATCGGCGGGTGGCGACTATATCAAGAAGGCAACCGGGGAACCGGATTCCGTAAAAAAAGCAGATGATTACAGGAATGCATTAAAATACCTGGAAAAAGCAATCCGCATGGCGCCCGCAAGTGTTAATGCCCTGGTGTTGTACGGGAATGTAAATGCATTATACCTGAAAGACTATAAAACGGCGATCGATCAGTATATCAAAGTCTTGACCATGAATCCGGGCGACGGGCCCGCCATGACCAATGTACTGAAAGTATTAGGCTCGGTTGATGATCAGAAAGAATTGGCCTACAAGATAAATACCTATCTTTTTGTTAATAAAACCGCTCCCGGGAATAGTGAGGTGAACTACCATCTTGGCGTGCTCTACGGGCGATATGCGGGGAAACTTGATTCAGCGGCCATATGCCTGGAAGAGGCTGTCAGGCTTTCGCCAAACGAAGTTAGATATTACAAGGATCTCGGGATTATTTGCAGCATGCGGAAAAACTTCACCCGTGCCATCGACCTCTTTACAAAGGCCGCCGAACTTGATCCCGGCGATCAACAGGTTAAAAAGAACCTGGAAATCACCCGCAGCATCATGCAAAGCAACCGCAGGTAATCATTTTCAGCGGATCAGTATCCCGTTCTCGAAAGCTGCCTTTACTAATTGGGCAGTGTTATGTAATTTCATCTTTTTTAGCATGTTCGATTTATGTCGTTCGACTGTTTTTTCACTGATATACAACGTATTGGCGATGTGTTTCGTGGAATGACCGTCGGCCAGCAGGTGAATCAGTTCAATTTCCCTGGAAGTCAGGTTCCGGGCATCATTTGCGCGATCATCATTTGCCTGTGAAAAATTAGTTACCAGCACCTCGGAAATGGTTTTGCAAAACACTGTTTTTCCCTCGCAAACATCTTCAATCGCCTGGAATAATTCAGCGGGCTGGCAGTTTTTCGAAAGGTACCCCTTTGCACCGGCTTTCAGCATTTCCCTGATATACTGGGGATGATCATGAACTGAAAGTGCAATGATTTTGATCCAGGGCATCTTCATGTCGATGATCTTTGTAACCTCGATACCTGACATCCCGGGCATTTTGATATCCATCAGGATCACTTCAGGTTTCCTGGTTTCAAGCAGGTTCAGCAGCTGGGCGGCATTCTGCGCAGTGCCGATAATTTCGAATTTTCCCTGGGCGTTTAACAGTTCTGATAAGGAATGCAGAATAAGCCCCTGATCTTCAGCAAGGATAACTTTGATTTTATGTTCCGGAACATTTCCTTCATTCATAAAGCAAACATGGTTAGGTTTGGAAAAGCAAATATACATGAAAACCGACATGTGGTGACATTAATCTCACATTTTATCAACATTTTAATATTAAATTAATCCAAATGTGCATTTAATAAGCTACTTTCGAATAATAATAAAAAACCGCTAAAGAGTATTGAAACAGCAACAAACACAAGGGTTTTAAAATGTTATGCACACAGTCTAACAACCTTTGTTTTAAGTTTTTCAGTACTAATTGTTTATATATTCCGGTATAGGAAACTTATAAAATTGTTAAATGTTTATCAAGAAAAACTGACGAATCATGAACACGGGAAAAAAAGAAATTTACATTTTATTGCTACCTCCTCCTTAACCCCAATTGGTTAAGATTCTATATATATTACGTAAAATCTTCATTTATAATCACTTACAATTATTTTGTTAAACCCAATTTTTAACCTATGGAAACATTTTACAAAAAAATGATTTTACTAAAGAGGTTAAAAATACCATCAATGGTGTTTTTAACGTTTTTTTTCCTGGCACTTGCCACAAGTGTCGAGGCGCAACCCACTTACACTCCTTCATCGTTTTTTTGCTGGGGTACTTCATTTACCCTGCATCCGGGAACACAGATTGGTTGTTGTAGTCCATATACCAGTCAAACCTATACCTGGTCTGCCGCTGACTTTGTCTTTTCGTCGACGGAATCAGATCCTGTTGTAGCTTCAACCAATGCGAGTTATCTGAATCAGAAATTTAACCTGACGATTCACTACTATAACCCGGGCACGAGTAACTGGCAACAGTCAACCAGTTCGGTTACAGTAACGAAACTCCGCGCACAGATCGTTCTTGGTTTTACGCCTGTGAACGTTACCTGTAACGGGGGCAGTGATGGATCACTCACAGTGGGTGTTACCAACGATGGTTCCCCCTATACGTATTTATGGAACACTTCCAAAACAACCGCCAACATTACAGGTTTGTCACCGGCCACCTATACGGTAACGGTTACAAACAAGTATGGCTGTACGCAGACCGGCTCCCAGGCAATAACAGCGCCTGCAGTGGTTGGCGCAACTGTTTCCGGCCAAACCAACGTTTCCTGTTATGGGCTCAGCAATGGTAAAGTTACCCTTGCAGGTTCGGGCGGGAATTCCGGATACCAGTATCAACTTTCTCCTGCAGCTTATACAACCAACGCAACTTTCAGTTCGCTGGCAGCAGGGACCTACACCTTCAATATCAAGGATGTTAACTCTTGTACCGGTACGAAACAAGTTGTGGTAACACAACCCTCGGCACCGCTGTCAGTCAATACAAGTCAGAGCAACGTCAAATGTTACGGCAACTCAACAGGGTCTATTACCCTTAGTGTTAGCAATGGTACCTCTCCTTATACGTTTTTATGGTCAGGTACCGGTGTTGTAGCATCAGCCCAGAATCAATCAGGACTTGCTGCAGGCACCTACAACGTTACAGTTACCGACCTTGGTGGTTGTTCAAATACCGCCAGTACGACGATCACGCAACCCTTGAACCCACTTGCAGCAAGCGCCACAACAGGCCCTGTGTCCTGCAAAACCGGTTCAAACGGTACCATCACGCTCGGTGTTAGCGGTGGAACATCTGCCTATACTTTCAACTGGTCAGGCACCGGTGTTGTTGCCACTGCACAAAACCAATCAGGATTGGGTGCGGGAACATATAATGTTACCGTAACCGATCAAAACGGTTGTACAACAACAGCATCCGCCACAGTCAATGAACCCGCCATAGCTCTTTCCGCTTCGGCAGCACAGACTCAACCGGTTTCCTGTTTCGGCGGAAATAATGGTACTGCAACCGTTTCGGCCTCCAATGGCTGGGGCAGCTATACCTATTTATGGAATAACTCCCAGACAGGTGCAACCGCCACAACATTAACCGCAGGAACCTATAGGGTAACTGTGACAGATGGACACGGATGTGCCGTTACCGCTTCGGCAACAGTGAACGGACCTGCTGCAGCGCTTGCCGCCACAGCAGCCCAGACACAGCTTGTCACCTGCTTTGGTGGCACAGATGGTACAGCGACTGTTTACCCAAGCGACGGCTGGGGCAGCTATACCTACTTCTGGAATAACAGCCAGACTGGAGCTACTGCTACCGGATTAACCGCAGGCACATACTCTGTAACCGTTACCGATGGTCACGGATGCACCGTTACTGCTTCTACTGGTGTTATCGGACCTATACAGGCTCTGGCAGCTACAGCAGCCGGAACCAAAGTTGTTACCTGTTTTGGTGGCTCAGATGGTACAGCGACCGTATATCCCAGTTATGGATGGTACGCCAGCTACACATACCAATGGAGCAACAGCCAGACAGGCGCAACTGCAACAGGATTGGCAGCTGGCCCTTACACTGTAACCGTTACCGATGCTCATGGATGTACCACCACTGCCTCTGCTACCGTAAGCGGTCCTTCCGCGGCGATTGCATCATCAGCAGCCGGCACAAAGGTCGTAACCTGCTTTGGCGGCGCAGATGGACAGGCAACTGTTTATCCTAGCCACGGCTGGGGAAGCTACACCTACTTCTGGAATAATTCCCAGACAGGTGCTACCGCTACCGGATTAGCCGCAGGCTCCTATACAGTAACCGTTACCGACGGTAACGGATGTACTTCCACAGCCTCCGCAACCGTAAGCGGACCTGCCGCAGGTCTTGCAGCTACTGCAGCCGGAACCAAAGTCGTTACCTGTTTTGGTGGCACAGATGGTACCGCAACTGTTTATCCTAGCCACGGCTGGGGCAGCTATACCTATTTCTGGAACAACAGCCAGACAGGTTCAACTGCTACCGGATTAGCCGCTGGAGATTATACCGTAACCGTTACTGATGGACATGGTTGTACAACTACAGCCGCTGCATCCGTAAGCGGACCATCAGCCGGTCTTGCTGCAACAGCAGCCGGAACCAAAGTCGTTACCTGTTTTGGTGGCACTGATGGAACAGCAACTGTTTATCCTAGCCACGGCTGGGGCAGCTATACCTATTTCTGGAATGATT
>JBAXOB010000038.1:0-48557 GCA_037133475.1 Bacteroidota bacterium | reverse complement strand
TTTCAGCATTCACATTTTGTTCAACAATGGGTTCAGCATTCTGCTCCATGTTCTCATTGGTTTCTTCAGGAGTCATTCAATTTTGCTTTGTGGCAGTGCGATGGCACATGCCGGATTTAACATTCAATTAGCTGTCAGGGTGTTATATAAAGAACGATATCCATTTTCCCCTACAAAAACGGGGTGCAAAGATAGAAATAAATAATTTACCGACCAAAGCCGGAACGTATTTATGTATTAATATTCACGAAGTTATTGTGATTTTCGCCTGCTGCTATCTCATGATTGGCGAAATAAAATACAGGAAGAGATGAATAAGAAACAAAATTAAACCAGCCGGTTCAACGAAATGAACCGGCTGGTTTGATAATCCTGCGAATGCAATGGCCCCCCCCTATTCCACGACCAGTTTGTGTGTGAAGGTTTTGCCGCTGACTGTCACCTTGCAGATATAAACTCCCCGTGGCAGCAGGCTGCAATCGATCTGATACCGTTGCTTACCCGGTTGTACCATCCCCTTGCCGGCGCTGATATAAAGTTGTCCCATCAGGTTGGTGACTTCAAATTGAACAGTTGAGGGTTTGTCAAGTGAAACCAGGAAGAAGGTTTTATCACTCGCAGGGTTTGGAAAACTGCCGCTCACCACGATCCCCGTTTGATCCCTTTCGGCGTTATTCCCGGCCGGGATGAAGGCGGAGGTTGGGACTTCACGGTAATCGATCAGTACAGGATGAACCGGGATCGCCGGATCCTTTACACTGGAACCTGGTTGCGAGGAAGTTTGGGTTATCAGCTGGATATTATTGTTTTTGATACCCTTCGCGATGGCAGGGTAGACATATTCCTGGAAGATATAGAGTACGTCGGCGTTAAAATCCTGCATCTGCGACCAGGCCGTTTTCCCGCTGAACAGGGCGCTGCCCCATATATGACGGTAGTTGTAGGAGTCAGGCGAAGGGTTGCCGACCGTTAATCCCGACCACAAACAATAGATATTGTTGTATTTGTCAACGGTCATCTGGGGAAAGCTTGACAGGCTAACGCCGTACGACGGGAATCCGACGATGGTATCGCCGGCCTCATCTGAGGCGACGTAACCGATACAAAGGCCATGGCTGATGAGTGAATCCAGGTCTGTAACAATGGCTGTGTCAAGCACCGGCATGGTCGAATTCCAGTAAACCAGCCCGTCGGTACCTGGCGCGTACTTATGGCCCGTACCATCGTCAAGGGCACGCATGCGCCCGAAAGCAACATGGAAAACCCCATTTTTATCCATGACACCGGCAAATGAACCATCACTGCAGATAAACCTCGGTGTTATTTGATTTTCCGGACTTTTGCAATAATAGTTAGGCAGTATCGGTATCTTGGACCAGGTACTTCCGTTGTCATAAGACCTCATCAGGAAGGTATCAACCCAGTTGCCCCCGCAAAGGAAAGCGATGGTATCGCCATGGGGTTCGATCCAGGCATAATCATCCCCTGCAAAGCCCAGGTAATGGGTTGAGTCCAGCCCCGGGAACTGGATGCCCTGTTTGTCCCAGGTTGCGCCGCCATCCAGCGACCGGTAATAGAGCAGAGCACCGTTGAGTCCTTTGTAAAGCGAACCTCCGTTCGCTAACGTCCTGGTCATGGCAAGCAGGTGAATATTTTGGAAATTGTTACCACTGGTGATCGCGGCAGGCCACACAATGGCGTTGGAGGAGGGTGAAACCGGGGCCATCGTTTCAGTCCAGCCGCCGGTCCCTCTAACAGGTCGGGTGTTCATCACGAGATTAGCCGTGGTCCGGTGGGAGATCACCAGTTCACCATTCCCCATCCAACGGTTTATGGTTGGCCAGCCCGCCTTGACACTTTCGAGACGTGAGGAGGGTAAAGGCCCCCAGGTTGTGCCATTACTGTAATTATAGCCGGTTCCGCGGTCAGCATTCCCGGTAAGATCGCTCTTCATCCAGGTAGCGGAAACCGCACCATCGGGCCAGAGATATAAACGACCGGGCATTGAAGAATTGGTCTGCTGGTCATAGACCTCTGAACCACCGATCATTTCCTCCAGCACTGCCCTGGCGTTAACAGCGTTGTTGACGGTTTGCCCAAACCGGCCCGGATCATCGGGGCTGGCTGGCTTCGGGATCATCAGGTTTTGCATGCGACCGGAGAGGACAACAGGTTTTTGTTGCGCGTAGGCCAGCGAATAAATGCATAACCCGGTCAGAAAAAAGAGGAGCTTTTTCATCTTTTTAAACATTTAAGGGTTTGACAGTCAACCGAATTGTTGAAAAAGGAGGCTGCCAGGCCCGGCAGCCTCACATGACAGGTTTCATCGCGAATAAAACCCGGTTAACCTGGCGGGGAGCGGCGGTAAGGGCCCTCTGTCTGTATTGTTCAAGCCATTCGGTAAAAGCAATCCTGTCTGAACCAAAAACCAAATTAAATCAGGAATAGCTTGTCGAACACAGTAACTGACGGATTTCATAGCGTCGCTCCCGGAAGGTTTCAGCAAATATAAAAAGCCATGCGCCGTGAAGAAAATCAATTCTTTCACAGTTTGAAAGCAGTCGGCGAATCCGCCTGGCAGCCTGATTAACAGGCAAATGGCAGATTATGACTTTTGACCGGGAAATGGGGGGTTTTACCGATTAAAACGGGGAGATCAGTTTCTGACCAGCCCGTATTTTTCAATTTTTGCATTCAGGGTAGGCCTGGTGATCTCAAGGATGCGGGATGCTTCCACCTTGTTCCACTTCACCTCATTGAGAATCCTCTCAATATGATATTTCTCGACATCTGAAAGAGAGCGCAGTTGCGGCAGATTATCGGGTTCGGCATGCGAGGTCTGAAGCTTGTTGAGCGTAATATTATCCTTTTCGAGCACATCGCTTTTTGACATGACAATGGCCTGGAGGATTGCGTTTTCGAGTTCGCGGAGATTACCAAACCATTCATGGGCCTGCAGCAGCTCAATAACGCCGTCACCGATTTTGATGACGTTTTTGTTCATCCGTTTGTTGAGTTTATGCAGGAAATGGATCACCAGGTCGCGCATATCCTCCTTGCGTTCGCGCAGGGCCGGCAGTGAAATGGTGAAAACTTTAAGACGGTAGTAAAGGTCCTCCCTGAATTTCCCCTCCTTGACCAAGGTTTCCAGGTCGCGCGTAGTAGAGGCTATGATGCAGGCTTTCAGGGGAATCGTCTCCTGTCCGTCTACCTTTTCAAACTCAAGATCCTGGATGACCCGTAACAGTTTAACCTGTGTATTCAACGAGATATCAGAAATTTCACTTAAGAATATCGTGCCATCCCCCGCCTGCTCCAGTTTACCCTTCTTTTCAATAAAAGTACCTGTAAAGGATTCTTTTACTTGCCCGAAGAGTTCACTTTCAAGTATCGACTCGGATAGGGTGCTGCAGTTAAGGATCACAAAAGGGCTCTGCCGCGTCACCCCGGAAAAATGGATGAGCCTGGCGATGAGTTCTTTCCCTGTCCCCGTTTCACCCTGGATGAGTACATTCACCTTGTTCAGCGAGATACGACCGATGTTTTTAAAGATCTCCTTCATCTGGAGCGTCTTCCCCATCGGAATATTGTCCTCCAGCATGGTTTCACCGGAAACTCCATTGGTGAGGACTTCGTTGAGACTGTTACTCAACCTCACCGAATTCAAGGCATTATGAACGGTAATTTTCAGCTGAAGCGGATTGAAGGGCTTTTCGAGAAAATCGAATGCTCCAACCTGTATCGACCTGATGGTCAGTGCAACATCTCCAAAGGCAGTGAACAAAACCACAGGCAGCCGCGGATCTGTTTTGTGAATTTCTGAAAGTACCTCCAGGCCATCCATACCCGGCATGCGAAAATCAGTCAAAACCAGATCAGGATGCTCACTGGCAACAAGTGCCAAACCCGATTCGCCGCTTTCAGCTTCAATCGTCGTATATCCCTCTTTAACCAGGGTATGTTTCAGCATTGTCCTGTATAACTGCTCGTCATCGATAATCAGAATCTTTTCCATGCTTGATTCATTGCTAAATGAATGAAATAGATAATGTTAAATCCATTTTCCATTCATGAATTTGTTCAAATATCTGGGCTACTAATTTTTAACAAATATAAAATAATTTTCCAACTCGTTGTTAATTATTTTACACATTTTTCTAACAAATTGTCGTTGATTTATGAAAAAAATCCAGAAATACCAGTAAACACTGGCGATTCGAAAAAATGATACTGCATGACAGATGGCTGCGAATTAGTGCCGCAGGCTCAGCCATGAACTATCCTGTTGATAGTCCACCACCACGAGGGTTGATTCGCATGATTGGAAATTTCCCATCAGCCCCGAAATTTCACTGCGCAAAATTTCAAGCGCATTCTGGACCAGGTCCTGCCTGAAACCCTCCTGCCCCAGGTTAATCACCATCTCCATCGAGACGATACGCCCGATTACCTGTCCAAGCTCCACCAGTTTGCGCTGGGGCAGTTGCAGGTTAAGTTCGAAATCAAGCAGATGCCTGATCGTCTGGACGCTGTTTTCGGTCGGCCCGTTTGTTTTGAGGAACCGGTAAAGGTTATGTTCCTTCAGCTTTTTCATCTGCCGGACGACATATTCAGAAATCTGCGTATAAAGGATATCGTTTGAACCTTCAAAGATCTGGAAGGGACGGCTGTCGATGATTCCTCGTCCGCCAATATGGTTGTACCGGTATGCCTTCGCCCCCACCAGCTGGACCAGCGACTGTGCGGCAGCCTGCATCAGGTCGGTAACGACGCTTTTAAACGAGTTGGCCACCATGCCACCTGCCGACAAATCATTCTCAAGCCCGGCCTTTCCGCAACTATAGGCGCACATGGCGGAGGCGATCGTGAAGGATGCCTGCATCTGCGCAAGCCTTTTCTGCACCTGGTCGTAATTAAAAAGACTCTTCCCGCCTACCAGTCGTTGCCTGCAATGCCCGATGGCTTCATCCATCATTCTTTGAATAAATCCCAGGGCCATCCCCGGAAACTGCAAACGGCTCCGGTGCAGGAGATCCAGCAGCAGGTTGATACCAGTGGTTTCAGGCTCCAGCTGATTCTTCCGTGGCACCGACACATCAATCCGGTTGCGCCCGTAAGGAATCTGGAATAAACCAAGGTTGTCAAATTTTTCTTCCACGACAATCTGCTGCCCGGGCTGGTTTACATCGCAGATAAAGAACTGAACATCCCTTTTGAGTTCCCCGCTTTTCGACTGTTCCCGTGCGGTAAGCAGCCAGTAGCGAGCATAACCGGTAAGCCCGGCCCAATGTTTGGTCCCCCGTATGTGATACCTGTCTGCACTTTCAGTAAAGGAGGTATGCATATGCAGGGCGTTGCTGCCGTAGTCGGGCTCGGTGATCATCAGCCCCCCCATGCTTTGTTCTTTTAAAAATGTGTTGAAAATCTTTCCCTTCAGGTCATGACCTGCAAACTTGGCAACCGGCTGGATAAAAAGGGCCGAGTTGATCCCGATCGTCAACGACAGGGCAAGCGATTCATAGGATGCCGCAGACAATACCGAAAGAATTTCGGCAATGTCGCCTCCCCTGCCGCCATAGGCTACAGGAATACTGACCGATAAAGGATTCCTCGACATAATTTCCGTCATGACCACCTCAGGTACCCCCCGGGTGAGGTGACCCGGATCCTGTTCCTGGTCCTGATGAAATACTTTGTGAAATTGTCCTTTCAGATCTTCAAGGAAAAGATGAAAAGGAACCGGGGCGGATTGGTCTGTATTATAATTGGATATGGGGGTTATTGGGGTTATCGTCATTTTTCAAATTAATAGGTGAATATATCTTCCGGTAGTCGGATCTGATAAAACGACATATTGTGGTACCGGATTATTTAATTGTTTGCAAATATAGGCAATTTGAAGATAATGATCTTTTCCGTAATTTTGATCGCAAATCAAATCCAGATGAACCACTCCGATATTTTCAACCGTTTATGGAAGGAATACACGCACCGGAATCCCTCCACGCTCAGAATATATGATCTTTTCAGGTCTGAAGGTGAAACTGTTAAAAATGACCATATCGCCTTCCGGACCTTCAGGGATGCCAATATCGGCGTTGATAAACTTGCAGCAGTTTTCCTGAAAAACGGGTATGAATACCGGGGCGACTACCATTTTGAGACAAAAAAGCTCTATGCCAAACATTATGAACATATCACCGACAGCGAAGCTCCCCGGGTATTTATCAGCGAACTGCTGGTGGATGAATTCAGCCCTTTTCTGCGTGAAACCGTAAATAAATGGATTGATGCCATCCCCCGATCCATGCATGGTTCCGATGACCTGATCTTTGCGGGCAATATTTCGGGTACCCCTTCCTGGCCTGTATATGATAAACTGCGCATGGAGTCGGAATATGCTGCATGGCTCTATGTCAACGGTTTTTGTGCAAATCATTTTACGGTCAGCGTGAACCAGCTCGGCAAATTCGATACGGTTGAAAAGGTCAACATCTTCCTGAAATCACATGGTTTTTCGCTAAACGATGCCGGTGGTGAGATCCAGGGTACGCCGGCCGAGTTGCTCGAACAATCGAGCATCCGGGCCGAAATGGTACGTTTTAATTTTGCCGAGGGTGAATTTGAGATTCCGGGGTGTTACTATGAGTTTGCAAAGCGTTATCCCGATACCAATGGCATGTTGTACAGCGGTTTTATTGCAAAATCGGCCGACCGGATCTTCGAATCCACAAATTTCTACCAGAAATGAAATTGTTTACGAAGGTTCCCCTGCTGTACTGCCTTTTGTGTGTCGTGGTCGCCTGTTCACAGGGGGGGAACAAAAAAGCGGCCGGTACCATTGTTTTACCCAGGGCAGGCGTCATTCATGAGGCCATTGAGGGCTTTACCGGAAAAGAAATCTCTTACGCCCTTTATATTCCGGTTATCAACCTTACCTCATCCGCCGCCGGAACCGTTAGGAAAAGTGGCTCAGGGCCTTCTTGTTCCCATATGCCGGTGATGGTGTTATTTGATCCGCATGGTTCTGGGGTGTTACCCGTAAGGAAATACAAAGAACTTGCCGACCGGTACGGTTTTATCCTGATCGGTTCGAATAATTCCAAAAACGGGCTTTCAACGGCTGCCATCAGAGATATCCTTGGGCCCGTGTTCAGGGAGATCATCACAATATACCCTATCGATACAAACCGGATCTATATGGCTGGTTTCTCGGGAGGTTCAAGGGTTGCAAGTACCGCCGCACTTATGACACACCTCGTGAAGGGGGTCATTGGCTGCGGGGCAGGATTGCCGGGGGATACAGACCCTGCAGGATTCAGGGCGGACTTTTTCGGCATCGTGGGAACCGCCGATTTCAACATGAATGAGATGCTTCAGCTGGAGGAACCGATGACCAGGGCGGGAATCCGGCATTTTATCACCACCTTTCCCGGTCCGCATGCCTGGCCACCGGTTGACATCATGGAGGAGGGTTTCCAGTGGATCACGCTGAATGCCATGCGGGATGGGAGGATTCCTGCCGACAAGGATTTGATCGGGAAGATCATGGACGGGTTTGGGAAAAGGGTTGAAGATGCCGTGAAGGAAAACCAGCTGATTGCCGCAGCAGTCCTTTGCCGCGAAGCAACTGCCTTTGCAGGCGGATTGGCATCCTCTGACCATTTTGTATCACGGCTGGCTGAAATTGAACAGTTTGCAGCGTATAAGCAGCAGCTCTCCTACCGCACGGCCCTGTTGAAAACTGAAGCTGCCGAACAACAGGTGCTGGGGAAATCGGTCAGCACCATGGATCTTGCATGGTGGAAAAACAGGATCAGCCTGATGGACAGCAGGCATATGAAGGGGAAAAATCCTGAAGATACGCTGATGAATGCGCGGCTGAAGGCATTCCTGAGCCTGGTGTGTTATTCGTATGCCAATGGTGCCATTATCCAGCAGCGATACCGGGAGGCTGAAAAGTTTGTAGCTCTCTATGAAACCGCCGATCCCCCGAACCCGGAGGCAAACTACATGCAGGCCATCCTGCTGGCGAACAGCGGTGATGCGGCTGCAGCCATGTCCCAGCTTAAAACTGCCATTTCAAAGGGTTTTACTGAGAAACAGCGGTTGCTGCAGCAACCTGAACTCCAGCCGTTAAAAAGCTCGCCTTCGTGGAATGAGATGCTGAATGCAATGAAATAAAACTGCCTGAATAAGAGACTGTTTTTAAGTTCAACCTTAAAAAAGCTAACCACAATGACACAAAGGAGGCACAATGGGCACAAAGAATTCCATTGTGAACTTTGTGGTTTAAGTAAACTCATTGCCTTTGGGAAGATGATTCTTATGAAAAACTACAACCTGTTAAACAGGTTCTAACTATTGGTTATATGGCACTTGTATCCATGGATGATAAACAATTTCAGGAAAAGATCAACACGTTCCGCACGGGTTTTGAGGGTGAAATATTTACCAGTGAAACCCAGCGGCTACTTTATGCCACCGATGCTTCCGCCTACCGGGAAATCCCGCTGGGAGTCGCCCGTCCTAAAAACAGCGCTGCCATCCGGCAGCTGATCCGTTTTGCAGGTGCTGAGAATTTCCCGCTGATACCGCGGACGGCCGGGACCTCGCTGGCAGGCCAGGTGGTGGGTCAGGGACTGGTAGTGGATGTGTCGCGTCATATGACGCGGATCCTGGAACTCAATGTTGAAGAGCACTGGGTTCGCGTTGAACCTGGCGTCATTCTTGATGAACTGAATAAGGTTGCTGAGAGACACGGGCTTTTCTTCGGCCCGGAGACCAGCACCTCGAGCAGGTGCATGATGGGAGGCATGGTGGGCAATAACTCCTGCGGCGCCCACTCAATCCTGTATGGCAGCACCCGCGACCATGTGATCGCCGTCAAAGGATTCCTGAGCGATGGTTCCGAGGTGGAATTCAAAGACCTTGCCATGGATGAGTTCCAGGCAAAGCTTGCCGGCGATACGCTGGAGAGCAGGATTTACAGGCAAATCAACGACATCCTGTCGGATCCAGTCAACCGGCAAAACATCCGGAAGGAATATCCCGACCCGGCGATGCACCGCAGGAACACAGGCTATGCGCTCGACCTGCTGCTTGAATCGGAACCCTTTGCACCGGCTATTCCTTCTCCTGATGCAAACCGGCAGTCACCCTTTAACTTCTGCAAGCTGATCGCCGGTTCCGAGGGTACGCTGATGTTCATGACCGAAATCAAACTCAACCTGGTTCCCCTGCCCCCCAAAGAAAAGGCGCTGGTTTGCGTGCACTGCCACACTGTGGCCGAATCACTCAAGGCCAACCTGATCGCCCTGAAGTATGAACCGGGTTCGGTGGAACTCATGGACAAGGCCATTATGGATTGCACCCGTGACAACATCACCCAGCGTCAGAACAGGTTTTTTATAGAAGGAGATCCGGGCGCCATCCTGATCATCGAATTTGCCCGGGAGACAAGGCAGGCGATCCTGGATATTTACAGGGAACTCGAAGCAGAATTGCGCTCGGCAGGACTGGGTTACCATTTCCCCATCGTATTCCCGCCAGATGTCAAAAAGGTCTGGGACCTGCGGAAGGCAGGCCTGGGCGTGCTTTCCAATTATCCCGGCGATCGCAAGCCGGTTCCCGTCACGGAGGATACAGCCGTGAATCCTGCCGTTCTTCCTGAATACATCGAAGAATTCAACCTCATGCTGGCCAGCCATGGGCTTAACTGCGTCTATTATGCGCATGCCGGCTCGGGAGAGCTGCATCTGCGTCCGGTGCTGAATCTCAAAGATCCCGCCGATGTGGAGTTGTTTCATACAGTTGCCCTTGAGACCGCGAAACTGGTAAAGAAATTCAATGGCTCCCTTTCCGGCGAACATGGCGATGGCAGGTTACGGGGCGAATTTATCCCCCTGATGCTGGGAGAGCAAAACTATGCCCTGCTGAAGGAGATTAAAGCGGTATGGGACCCGGGCGGGATCTTCAATCCCAATAAAATTACCGATACCCCCAGGATGAATTCCAGCCTGCGGTTTGAACCTGGTAAGCCCGTTCGCGACATCCCCACCGTATTTGATTTTTCGGGCAGTCACGGGATCCTCCGTGCGGCAGAACAATGCAACGGATCGGGCGACTGCCGCAACACCGTGATCACAGGCCGCTGGATGTGCCCCTCCTATATGGCCGTACAGGATGAAACCACTACCACCCGAGCCCGTGCCAATATCCTGCGGGAATTCCTCACCCATTCCCCTAAGGATAATCCGTTTGACCACCATGAGATCTACGAGGTCATGGACCTTTGCCTTTCCTGTAAAGCCTGTAAATCGGAATGTCCCTCCAATGTCGATATCGCCAAACTCAAAGCCGAATTCCTGCAGCATTATTATGATGCAAACGGGATTCCCCTGCGCTCGCGCCTTATCGCCCACATCACCTCCGTCAACAAACTCGGCAGCCTCCTCCCTTCTCTCTTTAATTTTTTCCAGGAAAACCCGTTCCTGTCGGGCATCACCAAAAGCCTCCTGGGCTTTGCCCCGAAACGAAACATACCCCTGCTATATACAACGACCCTGCGTTCCTGGGCTGCCCGTCACCAGGGCAGTGGCAGGAACGAAGGAAAAGCCGGCAGGATGGTGTATCTTTTTGCGGACGAATTCTCAGATTATAACGACGTTGAGATCGGCATCAAAGCCATCAAGCTCTTAAATGCTTTCGGCTACCGGGTCGTCATCCCCGATCATAACGAAAGCGGGCGCACCTTCCTTTCAAAGGGATTGATCAGGAGGGCAAAGAAACTGGCCAATGAAAATGTTCTGAAGTTAAAGGATCTGATCACCGCCGAAACGCCACTGGTGGGTATTGAACCCTCGGCCATCCTGACATTCCGGGATGAATATCCCGAACTGGTTGACCCCTCTCTGAAAGATTCTGCCCTTGGCATTTCAAAAAACGCCCTGATGTTCGACGAGTTTGTCATGCGGCTCGTTGCGGATAGCCGGGAACTGGCTGGTTTGTTTACCACCGTTTCACAGACTGTAAGGCTGCACGGGCACTGTCACCAGAAGGCCCTTGCCTCGACAGCTCCGACCTTGAAAATGCTCTCCATCCCCGTGAATTACAGGGTGGATGAGATAAAATCGGGTTGCTGTGGTATGGCCGGCGCTTTCGGGTATGAAAAGGAACACTATGAAACCTCCATGAAAGTCGGTGAACTGGTGCTTTTCCCCGAAGTCAGGAAGGCCGCCGCCGAGGTGATCATTGCGGCTCCCGGCACCTCTTGCCGCCACCAGATCATGGATGGAACTGGGAAAAAGGCGCTCCATCCGATCGAGGTCCTCTTCGATGCCCTGAACCAATCATGAACTGGTGACAGGAGTCTCAATTACTGTCCTTTACACAGCGGAAGCCCACGGTTGCATTGCGGTCGAGCCCCGGCGCCATGAGCAGCAGCATCTCCGGGTGATCGGCCGGCAGCGGCCCGCCTGTAACATACCAGATGCTCTGGGTCGGATGATAAAAACTGCCTCCCCTGATAATGGTAAAGTAATAGCACCCGTTATCATAAATATCACGGGTAAGCTGCCAAACATTACCGGTCATGTCCATGACCCCGAAAGGGCTGGCGCCACCCGGGTATTGGTCAACAGGCGTAGCAAAATTAAGGTTGGCATTACACCTTGTTGAATCGGGATGGTCTCCCCACGGGTATTTCCTGCGGTCGTTCCCCTGGGCGGCATACTGCCACTCCTGTTCGGTCGGAAGACGCTTCCCGGCCCACCTTGCATAAGCAGCGGCATCATCCTCACTGACATAAACCACCGGCATATTCTCTTGCCCCGGCGGGGGATTTCCATTCAACCAATGCTTCAGGTAATTAACAGTATCTGCCGGTTTAAAAGATGATTGCACGATGAACTTTTTATACTGGGCATTGGTCACAGGGGTGATATCCATAAAAAAACGGGGCATTTCCAGGCGTATGGTATCTGAAAAATTCGGGAGAGGGATAAAAGGTTCAAGGGTATTCGGGTCACGTTTGGTATAAAACCTGAAGCTGCCGGCAGGAATCTCCGCCATGCCCGGCGGCGCCACGGAGGCTCCCTCCGTGCGGTGGGCCGGTGTGATCAGTTTTGGCAAAGGCCGGGGAAGGACAGTTTCAGCAGACCCGGCCGATCCTGTTGACGGCAATTGCCGAGCCATTCCCTTACCGGTAAGGATGATGCGTTCATCGAGTAATTCTGATTTTTCAAATAACTGGATTACAATTTTCCCAAGATTTTTTTGCAAAATATCATGGTTAACTGTCGGTTGTTTTGATGCAGCATAGGAAACCTGTTTTGAACCGTAAACAGGATCGCCAATGGTCAATACAATATGATCTCCAGCAGAGCAGGCAAAGGAAAAGGCCTTGTCAGAAACCTGCACTTGTAACAATTCCGGCAGGATGGCAATACAGCCGGCACTTCCCTCCCTGCGGGAGTTAAGCCATGAACGCGGAAAGGAATCGACAACGGCAGGAATTATGGTTTTTCCATTCCGCATGACAGGAGTCACCTCCCGGTGATTCCAAAGGTCGACGATATGATGCCCTGAACCAACCGGCGCCGTTTCGAAGAGTCCGCCGCGGCATCCTGCCGGGTTTGCGCTGTATACCGTGTAAAGCACCTTCGCGCCGGCCTCCCACCGGTTCACATAAACCGAGTCAGTCAGGGTGGGGATCAGCGGGAAAAAATGGTCGTTATGAAAAACCGAATTGTTTTCTCTCAGGATTTTGGTGGTTTTACCCAGGTAGGCAAATTCACCGGCCATCCAATCCGGCCGGCCCGGTCTCATGGTATTGATCTCCACGCCGTAACCGTTGAAAAAAGAGATGGCCAGCTCGCGGTGCAGCCTGTCATCGGCCAGCTGCAGCACCCTGAAAATGGCGAAGTCGGGTTTGATAAATTTATTCAGGTTCACCGGGGGCGGCAGCACAAGGGCATCATGAACCCGGCCGCTGACAATTCCCGGCATGTCTTTCGGTACGGCCATTCCTTCGCTGTACATGATGATCCCGGGTTTCACCCTGTCGGCTGCGGCCTGGAGTTCCCTGTCCGATTCCCCCTTGGTGTCAAGCACCACCCCATCGGCGCCCGTTGCGCGAAGCAGATCTTCCATTCCCTGTAGGTGGTCCTCCTTCCGGGTTCCCTCATCCCAGGGGTTGAAGGAGATAAAGTATTTTTTGCCGGCCTTATGGGTGAAATCCACCTGGTGCCGCAGTTCGGCCAGTCCCCCGGGCAGGTCGCGGTACATATCCCACTGGTTCCGCTGATCAAGCCCCAGGCGTGGCCAGGTCGGCCACAGGGTAAAGATGTCGATCCCCCCGGTCAGGCTGTCGTATTCATGGAAATGGTCGTACCAGGTATACCTTTTTTGGGCGTAGTCGTAATATTTTTTATCCCACGCAAACTGGAGCAGCATGATATAGGTATTCCGCATCCAGCCCAGATCCTGTCGTTCAAAAAGGCTGTTGTTAAAAGACGGGAGGTCATACAGCCATCTATCCCTGAACATCATCTTCAACCCGTCATGCCATTCGCCGGCATGGCAATCAATGTAAATGGCATATTCCGCCCAGCCTCCGGCCTTGAGCGTCACCCTCCAACGGTCGGTTTCGGTAAGGGTTTTATCGCGCAGGCCCCGGCGTGCAATTGCCGTTAGCGAAAAGGCATCACTGACCCTGTAATCGGCAAATCCCATATGCCATGCATTATCAGGCAGCACCACCCCTATGGGGCCGTATCCGGGCCTGAAAAGCCGCGAGCGGCAAAGATACTGCGGCCACTCCCTTGACCCGGCCGCGGTGATGTATACCTTGCCGGCATCCTCTCCCAGCGGGACCAGGTTCTCAATCCTGTGAGACCTTTTACCCGTGTTCAGAAAGTGGACAAGGTACTTTAGCCCGGGGGCAAAGTTCCTTTCGGGAGCCGCCCAGCCTGAGATGCTGTCGGCAAGGATGAAAAAAAGGGTGTCATTGACAAGCCTTGGGTGACTGCAGCCGGGATAAAAAATACTGTCGGCAACAATCGAAAAGAGCGGTTGGGAAGCCGGAAGGGATATTTCCCGGGAGGCGCGGGTTTTAAAGGCACTGATGAAGAATGGGTTCAGCGGATCTGATGCCAGATTTTGGAGGGTATCCTGGGCTGATAATCGGATGGTTATCAGGAGCAGAAGGAAGATCAGGCGGGGTGTTGAGGACACGGATATCGGGGTTTTGGCGGATGGTCGGCCGATGGGATTGTAGAGACTTTTTTTACCACATTAGGCACAATAGGGCACAACAGGAGAAATCAAAGTTTGCCGTAGAACAGGTCGCGCTGGGCGAAGGCATGTTCGTGTTCCAGGAGCCATTTTTTGCGCTGCAATCCCCCCCGGTAGCCAACCAGTTTCCCGCTTTGCCCGATGACGCGGTGACAGGGAACGATGATCGACACCGGGTTTTTCCCGTTGGCCCCGCCGATGGCGCGTAAAGCATGAACATTCCCGGTTCGCCTGGCAAGTTCGAGATAGGTAGTGGTGGTTCCATAGGGAATCGCCAGCAATTCCTGCCAGATTTTTTGCTGGAAAGGCGTGCCCTGCAGGTCGAGACGCAGGTCGAAAGAATGGCGGGTTCCGGAGAAATACTCCTCCAGCTGGTCAACGCAAGCCTTCAGGCACGAAGGCGTGCGGCCTATCTTAACCTTGAAATCGAGAAAATAGAGACTGCGGACCCCTGCTTCGGAGCCCTCGATGTCGATATAACCGATCGGCGATTTCAGAAAGGTACGCTGAAGCTGGCTCATCTCACCGGGTTTTGGTTTTTTTACTTCTCCAGGCAAAAAATAGCATGATGAGCCCGAAAACCAGCATGCCGCAGCCTGACCAGAGGTTGACATTCACACCCAGCGAACGGCGGTACAATTCAACATTACCGTTGGTGAACAATCCGTAGAGTGACAGTAACAGCCCGAGGAGTGAGAACATCAGACCGATCGGGAACTTGATATCTATGCCCATAATGGTGATTGAATTTTATTTGATTGAATTTTATATGTGTGATTTACCAGAACAAGATCGTAAGTACCGTTCCAATGGCCAGTACCAGGATTGCCAGTGTGGTTGAGCGCTGGTACCAGGGCACCTGTTCCACACCCAGCTTCGGAGTAAGCACATAAACAAGACCTCTGAGATCATCATCCGATTTTTTCTGTTTCGTGAGCAGGGAGAGTACAACGGTGACCAATGCGCTGGTACTGAAGGCGATGATGGCAGTCCAGAAATTCTGGGCCATTTCAACGGGATAGGTATGCAGGTTGCAGATCCAGCCACCCTTAACGAGGGTGGCGACGCCTTCGGGAACCGTGAGGCCATGATGCAGCAGAGCCATGAAAAATCCCGACAGCAGGCCTGTGAAGGCTGCGTGACCCGTGGTTCTCTTCCAGAACATGCCCAGGAAGATCACGGCAAACAGCGGTGCGTTGATCATGGAGAAGATGGTCTGGAGGAAATCCATGATATTCCCAAAGAGGCTGGCCAGGTAGGCGGCGGCAATACTGACGATAACGCCGAAAATGGTGGCCATGCGGCCAACCTTCAGGTAATGCTGCGAGTCGCCGGCAGCGTCGCCGGTAACAGGCCTGATATAACTCTGGTAAATGTCATAGGTCCAGACGGTGTTGAAGGCTGAGACATTGCCGGCCATCCCCGACATGAACGATGCCAGCAGGGCGGTGATGCCTAGTCCAAGCACGCCGGCAGGAAGGTATTGTTTCAAAAGGGCGATGATGGTATAATCGTAGTTGTAATGGCCCGGGGAAATTTCGGGAAGGGTAAAACCGGAGCCGTGCTTGTTCAGCAGTACCAGTGCCGCGATGCCGGGAACGATGATGAGGAAGGGGATGAACATCTTCGGCAGGGCGCCGATGAGCGGCGTATTGCGGGCTGCGGTTGATGATTCGGCCGACATGGCACGCTGCACGATCAGGAAGTTGGTGCACCAGTATCCGAATGAAAGGACAAACCCGAGTCCTGCAAAAATCCCGTACCATTCAACCCCCAGGGGGTTGGCTTTCGCCGAGCCGGTATATTTCCAGGTAGTCGTCCAGGTGTCGGCGGCAAATCCCTTGGCCGATACGATCGGCGCCAGCTGTTCCTTCATGCCGGCCCATCCGCCTAGATCCTGCATGCAAAGCACCACGATCGGCAATAAACCGATGACGATGATGAAAAATTGCAGCACTTCATTGTAGATGGCGGATGAAAGGCCTCCTAAATAGGTATAGCCAAGCACGATGGCGGCCGAAAGCACCAGACTGAGATGGAAATTCCATCCCAGCACCTTTTCCATCAGGATGGCAAGGGCATACATCGAGATGCCGGAGGCAAGGATGGTCATCACGGCAAAGAGAATGGCATTCAGTCCGCGGGTCTTCTCGTCAAACCTCAGTTTCAGGTATTCAGGCACCGAACGAGCCTTGGACCCGTAATAAAAAGGCATCATAAACAGTGCCAGGAAAACCATGGCGGGGATCGCTCCAACCCAGTAAAAATGGGTGGTAAGCATCCCGTATTTGGCGCCTGAACCGGTCATCCCCATTACCTCGAGGGCTCCCAGGTTCGTGGAGATAAAGGCTAGACCCGCCACCCAGGCTGGCATCGACCGGCCTGCTTCAAGGAAGGCATTGGCATCCTTCATATAACGCTTCAGCGCCCAGCCGATACCAAGCACAAATGCAAAATAGACGATCATGACGGTGTAATCAATCCAGCTAAGTGTAAAGCCAGTCTCAATCATTTTTCGGGTTTTAAAAGTAAATGTTAAGGTCGGTTGCGATTCATGCGCCTGAACCTGGTATAACGTTTTGTCTGAACAAATTTAGAAGTATATTTTTATGAAACGGTATCTTTGCAACCAAAATCATTAAAAAGAAAAAAATAATTGAAAACAAACATCTTCATCATATTTTTCACCATCGTCCTGGTGGTTTATGGTGCCGTTAACAGCTATATTTTCATAAAAGGTCTGCAGGCCATCCCATCCGGGTCGGGATGGCGCCCCTGGTATATCGCAGGGTTCTGGTTAATAGCCTCAACTTTTATCCTTGCCAGGATCCTTGAACGCGTCTGGCCATGCGGGTTTACAGGAGTAATAACCTGGATTGGCTCCTTCTGGCTGGCCTTTATGCTCTATTTTATCCTGATCGCCCTGGCGGTCGACCTGGGAAGGCTGATCAACCATTTCATCCCGGTTTTTCCTCAGTTTTTCTATATCGATTACCAGAAGACCAAGCTGACAGCCCTGTTTATCTCCATGGCACTGGTTACCCTCGTGGTGATTGCAGGCTTCATCAATGCCCGGAACCCGCGGATTACTAGACTCGACCTGCACGTTGCCAAAACGGTGACCGGCATTAAATCGCTGAATATCGTCATGGCATCCGACATTCACCTGGGCACACTGATCGCCAAGCGAAAGGCAAACCGGCTGGTTGCCGACATAAATTCGCTGCATCCCGACCTTGTACTCTTTGCCGGTGATGTGGTGGATGAGGACCTGGCCCCGGTGATCAAAAACGACCTGGGGGCAAACCTGTTACAGATAAAATCAAGGCTGGGAGTTTATGCCATCACCGGGAACCATGAATATATCGGCGGGGCTGAGGCAGCCGTGAACTACCTGGGGCAACATGGCCTTACCATGCTGCGCGATACCGCCATCCGGGTTGACGGCCGGTTCTGGCTCGTGGGGCGCGACGACCGCGACAAATCGAGGTTTACAGGGAAACAGCGCCGGGAACTTGCCGATATCATGCAGCCTGTCGACCGCACCATGCCTGTCATCCTGTTGGATCACCAGCCCTTTCACCTGGAACAGGCCGTTGCCCAGGGGGTCGACCTGCAGCTCTCGGGTCACACCCATCACGGGCAGATGTGGCCCTTCAACTATGTCACCTCCGCCATGTATGAACTGAGCAGCGGTTATAAAAAAACAGGCAACACCCATTTTTTCGTCTCCAACGGCTATGGCACCTGGGGGCCGCCGGTAAGGCTCGGAAACAGGCCTGAGATTGTACAGATTAACCTGACATTCGAATAAACCATGCAGAAAATATCCGTTAAAAGCTATTCCATTGCCGCCGTTCTGCTCGTGCTGATCATCGTGGCGATCGTTGCCTTTTACTTTCCCCTGATCCCCACTTCTCCCAAAACCTCGGTACTGCCCACGCCTGCAGCGGTCCATCACAAGGTTGCCTACAAGATCAGGCTCGACAGTGCTGATATCGTCTACGGGAAGGTCGGCAACAACCAGAACCTCTCCTCCCTCCTGTCGGCACATGTTTCCGGGGCGATGATCGACAAAATTGCAAAAGAGACCCAGGATGTCTTCGACCTGAAGAAAATCCATGCCGGCAATACCTTCGCCAGGATATTTTCAAAAGATTCAACGCATCGCACCCTTTGCTTTGTTTATCAGATCAACCCGATCGACTTCGTGGTGTACGACTTCCGGGATTCCCTGCGGGTTTACAGGGATAAAAAAACGGTGACGCGGCTAGTCAAGACGGCGAGCGGTACCATCAAGAGCTCCCTGTGGAACTGTTTTGTCGAAAACAAGCTGGATGTCAACCTGGGGATGGCCCTGTCGGATGTTTATGCATGGACCATTGATTTTTACGGGTTGCAGAAGGGCGACCATTTCAAGGTCATCTATGAAGAGCTGTTTGTTGACAATGTGATGGTCGGCATCGACCGCATCCTCGCCTCCACCTTTAACAGCAACGGCAAGGATTTTCATGCCTATAACTTTGACCAGGACGGCAAGGGTCAGTTTTTTGATGAAAACGGCCAGAGCCTCCAGCGGTCGTTTCTAAAGGCACCCCTGAAATTTTCGCATATCAGCTCCCGCTTTACCGGTGCCCGTTTGCACCCGATCCTGCGTATCGTGCGACCCCATTACGGCGTGGATTATGCAGCCCCCAGGGGAACTCCCGTAGTTTCACTGGGAGAGGGCCGTGTCGCCGAAGCCGGATTTCATGGGGGTTACGGACGGTTTATCAGCATCCGCCACAATTCGGTGTACACCACCACCTATGCCCATTTATCGGGTTATGCAAAGGGGCTGAAACCGGGGAGCCGTGTTCAGCAGGGGGAGGTGATCGGTTATGTCGGCAGCAGCGGGCTTGCAACCGGCCCGCACCTGGATTTCAGGGTTTACCGCAATGGCAGCCCTACCGACCCGCTCAAGCTGGAATCCCCCCCCTCCAAGCCTGTCGACCCGAAAGAGCTGTTGAAATTCAAACAGTTGGTTCAAAAAATGAACCTGGAACTGGAGAAAAAGTGATCCCCTTTTACTGCACTAACACCGATTTAGAGTACGAAATACAACATACAAACGAAAGTGGAAATACAAAGTTCGAAGGACGAACAACGGCCTGCTAATCCCAAACTTTGTACTTCGTCATTCGTAGCAGGTATTTCGTGTTGTTCCGCACTAAAAGCCGGAAGTCAGGAAACCGGAAGATGATCGGATAAAAATCTTGGATCAACCATACCTGAACCGAAGGGTTACCTTGTTCAAACTGTTGAAGGGCGGGACAGGTAAGCGGTACCCGGTGAAAATTATCTGCAGACGGGTGTTTGAAAACAATCGGATCAGGCTCCTGTTGTGAAAGGGTGTTCATGTTTCCACATTTTCCAGATCAGGAAGATGGGGAATAAAAACCAGGGGGCGTTGGCCACGGTGACGATCAGTCCGGAATTGGTTGCATGGGGCCCGAAGTATTCTTCGCTCATGATGATAAAGACATTGGTAAACATGATCGACGAATAGATCAGGGTTGGGACGCGGATCCACTCCTTCCCTTTGATAAAGGCATAGATGGCGGCGACATAATAGGGGCCGAAGAAGAGGACATCGAGCCAGATGGTGGCTTTCCACCAGGTTGGCCGCGCCCACTGCAGCGGGTCGAAGCTGCTCCCCCACCAGTGTACCATGTCGACCAGGAATGGAAGCGGCCATATCGGGTACCTGAAGTTGTCGGGATCGGCGATCACCAGCTGCTCCAGGTCGACGATATAGGTGATATACAGCACATTCAGGAAGAAAAAGGCCAGGTAGATGTAGTCGGTTTTACGGTCTTTCAGGGGGATGGGGCTTCTCATGGTTGAATTCAGGGTTTTAATGGATGTTGTGTTTAAAATTTCTTGTCATTACCTCCTGTCATCCATGGAAAACAGGAAGATTTTTCTTTGTCCTGGCTGCCCTGGCCATCTGGCGGGCGATGGCCAGCCTGAAGCTGCTGATGTTGGATAAATAGGCGCCGATCTTCACGCCGAAGTCAGAATAGGCCAGGTTCCTCGGTTTTTCGATCAGCTTCACCAGCTGACGGGCGACATGTTCCGGTGTTTTCGGTTTTGTGAAGGCCGCAGCAATGAAATTCTGCTCCTGCATCATCAGGAAATCCTGGTCCACCGCGCCAAGCCTTGATTCTGGCGGGGAGTCGGTTTTGATATATCCCGGGAAATATTCACTTATGCTGATCCCGGTTCCGTACCATTCGGCCTGGATGGTGCGGGTCCAGGCCGTCAGGGCGGCCTTTGAACACACGTAGGGGGCATAAAAGGGTATACCCATCATAAATCCCGGCGAGCCGATGTTGATGATATGGCCGCTGCCCTGTTTCCGCATGAATCCAAGCGCCTCCTGCGCGGCTGCCACGGGGGCGATGAGGTTGGTACGGAAGGCCCGGAGCAGGTCGTCGCTTTTCACTAAATCCGACTGGTCAACGATGATGGAGGCGGCATTGTTGACCAGCACGTCGATCCTGCCATAACGGGCAACCACCTGGCGGACCATATCCCGGGCCTGCAGTTCGTCGCCCAGGTCAACAACGATCACGAGCGGTGAGGTCATGGCCCGGGCCAGTTCGTCCAGTTTATCCTTCCGGCGCGAGGCAAGGGCGACAGTTGCTCCCGCCGCATCGAATGCCCTGGCCGCGGCTGCGCCGATTCCCGAGGAGGCCCCGGTTATCAGGATGACTTTGTTTTGCAGTGATCGTGTTTTCAAGGATGGGATTATCAGGTTGAAATTTCAGGCATGGTTACAAGGGGCCAAAATTAGTCGATTTTTGACTTGCAGAACACGGATCTGATCAAAATGGCAGGGTTCACAATTTTGCCTATTTTTGCCGGCAGACAATGAATTAAGTTCAGGTGCCATGCTCCAGGGAAATTTTTATGATATTCAATCGTTTAGCGTTTCAGACCAGGTCAGTTTCCCACTGGAATTCACGGCGACAATCCTGCTGAATGCCGGCCACCCGATATACCAGGGACATTTCCCGGGAAACCCCGTAGTGCCCGGCGTATGCCAGCTCCAGATGGTTACGGAGCTGGCGGGAAAGGCTGTTCACAGAAAGCTTGTGCTGGCTGAATCGGACAATATCAAATTTTTATCCCTGATCAACCCGGATCTGAACCGGGAACTTGAGTTCCGGATCCTGATAAAACAGGTTGAGTCGGGCCGGTTGTCGGTAACGGCCTCCATCATTGCAGGTTCAACAGTATTTTTAAAATTCAAAGGGAAATTCGATACAGAAAAATAATGGCGAAAAAATTAACTGTTTCCTTTACAGCCAGGGGATACGAGCTTGATTCGTACAACCATGTGAATAATTCGGTTTACCTGAATTACTTTGAGCATGCACGCTGGGAATATTTCAGGGAGCTGGGGATGTACGACTTTTTAAGGGATCACGGCAACCTGCCGGTGGTGACGGATGTTCACGTGCGCTACCAGCGGGAGATCAGGCTTTTTGATGAGCTGGAAATCGAATCATTTTGCGTGCAGGAGAAACCCTATCTTGTGTTTCAGCAAAAGCTGGTCAACAAGACAACGGGGATGTCGTCGGCCAGGGCCACCACCAAGCTGATCTTTCTTGACGGGGAGAAGCTCCCGCGCGAGGTACCCGCAGAGATACTGGCGCTGATTTAACCTATTTGATCAACTACCTAAAGACGTAATGACCTTGGAGCAACACGGTGACATATTATTCGAAATAAGGGAATCCATTGCCATCCTTACCCTATGCTCCCCCCCGGGAAACTACCTGAAGGTGCCGGCCTTTATACCGGTTTCTCAATTCAGGGAATGGATGGGCGATGAAGATCTCAAGGGGCTTATTATCCGGGGTGAGGGTAGGAATTTCTCCGCAGGCGGGGATTTGCCGCACCTTTTTGCCGCCATGGATGACGACGACGGCGCTATTGAAACCCTGATGTCCGAAGGTATTGAGCTGCTCGGCGCTATTGAAAACCTTGACATCCCCGTGATTGCAGCCATCAACCGGGTTTGTTTCGGCGGCGGACTTGAACTGGCCCTTGCGTGCCATATCCGGGTAGCTTCTGAAAATGCCCTGCTGGCCTTTCCCGAGGTGAATATGAACCTTATGCCGGGGATGGGCGGAACCATGCGACTTCCGGCTGTTACCGGGCTTTTTCGTTCGGCAGGGATGATCCTTGGCGGGGATATGCTGGATGCCACGGCGGCAAAGGAGGCGGGATTGATCGATCATATCGCACCGCGTGACCAGGCATTTGATTATGCCTGGAACCTGATGGTGAAGATGACGCGCGACAGGCCGGTAAAGGTGATCCGCAATATCATGTCGGCCCTGGAAAACAGCCTTTGCCTTGCCCCCGACGAGGCGTTGAAGGAGGAGAGCCGCCTGTTTTGCGAACTTGCGCGGATCGAATCGGCACGTAGAAAACAGGAAGATGGCGATGCAGTGGGCAGTTGAGGAACGGATCGGCTGGCTCAAGATCGGCAGGCCACCCGCCAATGCGATGACGATGCAGTTCTTCAGCGCCTTTGGTCAATGGATCGACCATGTAGCGGCGGATCCCATGTTAAAAGCAATCATCATTCTTGGGAATGGCCGTCATTTCTCATCGGGTGCAGATCTTCATGAGTTGCTGGAAAACAGTTCCGAAACCGGGTTGATTGAAAACTCCCGAAACTTTGCAAGGCTCGGTCAGTTGAAAATTCCGGTTATCGCGGCGATCCGCGGGGTTTGCCTTGGTTCGGCCTTCGAACTGGCCTTGTCCTGCCATTTCAGGATTTGCGCCGAAGATGCCGTTCTGGGGTTGCCGGAAGCAACCTACAACCTGATGCCGGGAATCGGCGGGATCGGCCGTATGGCAAAACTGGCGGGTAAAGCCAGGGGAATTGAACTGATCCTGCGGGGAGCCACCTTCCCGCCGGCCGAAGCCCTTGAAATGGACCTGGTGGATGCAGTGGTTCCAAAAAAGGATCTATGCCAGGCAGCAGACGATTTTGCAAGGGCCCTGCCTGAAAACATGATTCCCGGGTACCGGAAACTTTATGTGAAAAAATATTTATCCAAACCGAATGTCGTTGCATAACCAGGATATCCATGTCAGGATCACGGGAAGCGGCTCCTTTCTCCCGGGCAAACCCATTGCCCCGGAGGAGGTCGATCATTACCTTGGAGAACTGACCGAAGCCCCGGAGAAAACCAGGAGATGGCTGAAGCGCGTCAGGGTGCTGATGAAGGAGCTGGTTGATGTTGATTATTACCATTTTGCCATAGATCCCGTTACCCGGCGCTTCACCGAGGATAACGTAACCATGGCGGTAAAGGCTGCCGTTGAGGCGATTGCCGATGCAGCGCTTACCCCTTCCGAAATTGAGCTGATCGTTTACGGGAGCGCGCACCAGGACCAGATGCCCACGGCCAGTGTCAGGATACAGGAGGCACTTGGGATTGAACAATGTGCCGAGATCTCGGTACACGCTAACTGTACCTCAGCCTACAAGGCCCTGCTGATCGCGGCCGACCTGGTCCGCAACGGCCGTTATAAAACGGCCCTGGTTGTTTCGGCCAACATCTCCTCCTCCGAACTGGTGGCGGAATATTATAACCAGCCCCTGGTGAAAAAGGAGGAGCTTTTCCTGCGCTATTTTCTCAGCGACGGTGCCTCTGCCATCGTGCTCCAGGCTTCCGGCGAACACACCGACGGTTTGTTTGTGGAATATAACTACATGGAGTCGGTCGGAGGGCTGAAACCTGCCGCCATGGGGAATAAAAGACCCGCCTATTTCATGAACCCGAAGGTGGAATTTGAACTTGGTTACCATCACCTGGCGCAGATGTTCCAGGAGGAACTGCGGGAAAATTTTCATGAGGAGGGTGGCTCCGTATTTTTAAAAGGATTGAAACGAATGCTGGCAAAATACCCGCTGGATCCCGGCCTGGTAAAATTCTTCCAGGTCAATTTTCCTTCGAAACATATCTCCGAACTGATCATGGATGAATGCGGTGAACTCGGGATCAACCGGTATACTCTCTATTCAAGGATGGCCTCCATGGGATATATCGGTCCGCCGATGGCGCTGCTTTGCCTCGACAGGATCAGGAAAGAGGAAACACTGGCCAGGGGCGACGTGATCCTGAGCTTTGTCACCGAGGTGAGCAAATTCATGCAGGCCGGGTATATCATTCAACAATGGTGATCCGGGAGGTCGTAATTGAAGAAAATGCAGACCCGGCGCGGGTGTTGCTCCATGGTTGTATTGTTTGTGTACTTTAAGTAATATGATGTCTGGAAAAAAAAGATATTTACTCTACCTGATCAGTCCCCGGCAACGTTATGTCAACTACCCGCTGAACAGCGAGATGGCCAGGATGTTTGGGAAGAGGAGACCGATGGTCCCGCTGGCGCTTCCGACGATTGCGGCGCTTACGCCTGAAAATTATGATATCCGGATCTTTGATGAGGAGATTGAGAACCTGCCAACACATGGCAAACCCGATATCGTGGGGATCACCACCCTCGATGCCACCGCAAAAAGGGCATTTGAACTGGGCGACCGTTACCGTGCGTTGGGGGCGACGGTTGTTTACGGCGGCCCCTACGCCTCTTTTTCGCAGGAAGATGCCCTCAGGCACGGGGATTGTGTGGTTACCGGCGAGGCTGAAGGAAAATGGGAACAGTGCCTGGCTGACTTTGAAAATGGCTGCCTGAAGCCTGTTTATGAAACGCAGGAATTCGTGGCCTATGCTTCACAGAAACCTCCCCGCTGGGACCTTGTCAGGATGAACCGGGTATTCCAGGTCGGCATCCAGGTATCGCGCGGATGTCCCTTCAACTGCGACTTTTGCCTGGTTTCAAAAAATTTCGGCACCAAAATGCGGTACCGCGCCATCGAGAATGTCGTTGAGGAGATAAAGGCCGCACCATCCAACTATTTTTTCTTTGTCGATGATAATCTCACCATCGGGAAAAAATATGTGAAGGAGCTGTTGAAAGCCATCATCCCGCTGAAGATCTCCTGGGGATGCATGTGCAGCCTGGATGTTGCCACCGATGATGAACTCCTCGGGCTGATGGCCGACGCGGGTTGTTTTAATATCCTGGTGGGTTTTGAGTCACTCAATGCTGACAGTCTCGATGAGTCGCACAAGCACCACAACCGCGGCGGCAAAATATATGCAGAGGCGATCCGGAAGATCCATGCCGCCGGGATTCATATCAGCGCCAGTTTTGTCGTTGGTTTTGACAATGACACCCTTGCTGAATTTGACAGGATCTATGATTTTTGCCTGGAGCATAACCTGGCCTATGTCAACCTGCACCTGCTGAATGCCTCGCCGGGAACCGAAACCCACCGGAAATTCAAAGAGGAGGGGCGGCTGTTTTCATGTAACCCCGAACTGGGAGTAGGCCACTTCCCTACCCTGCACTATATGAACATGTCGCAGACGGATCTTTTCGACCGTTATATGGAAACTGTCAGCCGCCTTTACTCCTTCGGCACCATCCGTGCGAAGGCAGAGGCGCTCTTCAGCAACGGTGCCTTTACCCGCGAGGGAGGTGATATTTCGGCATGGATGAAAATGAGGGTCACCTGGGTTACTTTCAAGGCCTTTTTCCTCGCCTCCGACCCGGAACGGAGAAAGCTGGCGGCCTTCATCCTGAAACAGATCCGGACCCGCAAACTGGCTATCGACAAAGGGCTGGGATTCATGATATCGATGCTTGGTTACCACAGGCATGTAATGGACCATCACCGGCATCTTACAGCCTACAGGGACATGGTAATCAGCCAGGACCGGGGTTCATGGCGCGACCAGTTGAAGCAGGGGAAGATGGCAGCGGAGGTTACGACAGAAACTTTATCCGCAGGGATAGAAGTCGATACTGGAATTAACGGGTCGTAAAGACTTATAATTATTAACCACAAAGACACAAAGAAGGCACAAAGCACACAAAGAGTTCATTGTGACCATTGTGTGAGTCATTGTGGCCATTGTGGTTAAATTTTTTGTTTGGATGATCGGAACAGGACTCACATAAAAATGACAAAAAATCAAACAAACCGTAAATTCAACAATCGTATTTATTGTAATGCATTCATATGACAAAAGTCGGCATCATCGGCGCCGGGAAAATGGGATCCGGCATCTTTTATTTTCTGATCAGCCAGCCATTCGAACTGGTTTGGATCTGCAGTGAGCGCACGAACCTTGAAAAGATAACAAAACAGTTTGCAAAGAGGATCAGGCGGGCGCTTGAAACCGGAACCATCGACAAGGCCAGGTATGACGCCCTGGTGCTTACGCCCGTCACGCCAGACCTGGCAGCATTGCAGGATTGTGACCTTGTGATTGAAGCAATCACCGAAAACCTGGAAGAGAAGCAAAAACTGTTTGGGGAGATTGACCGGATCATTCATAAGGAGGCCATTTTGACATCGAACTCCTCCTCGATCAACCCGTCGGCGCTGTTGCCCGGGAACGATGGCCTGCGCCAGGTGGCAGGTCTTCATTTTTTTTACCCGGTACAGGTGGTCGACATCGTTGAAATCACACTTCCGTCAGGGTTAACAGCTGGTTCGGTCAAAAAACTTGAATCATTTCTTAAGACCATAGGCCGGTCGCACATCACCCTTGACGAGCAAAACAGTTTTATTCTCAACAGGATTTTCCTGGAGGTGCAGAATGCGGCATTCCGTATCGTGAAGGATGGCTCCTGTACCTTTGAACAAATGGACCAGCTGGTTAAGTCGAATCTGTTCCCCTTTGGCATTTTTGATTTTTGCGATGCCGTCGGCCTGGATACCATGGTGATTGCCATCAGGAATTATACCCGCGAATATCCCCAGAAGGCGCCCTATGAGGAGTTTATTGCTGCCCTTGAAAAGCTCGTAGCTGCCGGAAAACTTGGTGTTAAAACCCATGAAGGATTTTACCGGTATCCCCTGACGGACCATACCGTTGAGCCACCGGAATATGCAGATGACATCGAAGAACACCTGCGTCATACCTGGCTTTCCGCCTGCGAAAGATTCACGGCAAGCCTGCCGGTACCCCAGCAAGGCATGACCCATGCCATCGAGGAATATTTCGGCATCAGCCAGGATCCCCTGGGAAAACTACTGCTGAATTTTAACAGGTAACCCCTGGGCAGCCTTCTAACGGCAAACCAAAAGAATTGACAATCAGTCTTTTTTCCCTGTAAAGGAAATGTATTGACTGTCAACCGTCTTAACAATGGGATCCGATTTTACGGCATGCAGCATCGTGACAATACCGGTAATGGTCAGGCTGATCTCCTTGCTCTGGCCCTTCTGATCGGTAACCTTGAAGGCCCACTTTTCAGCACCGGGGGTGGTAAATGTCTTTGCCGTGATATCGAGATTCAGGGCGGAGGTGCTGAAGGTAGTATCCTGGGTATAGGTGTGGCTGCTAAAAGTAGTGGTGATGGTAAGCTTCGTCAGTGGTGCCTTCGAACTGGTATTGGAGGCAGCAATGATCCGCACCTTGAAGAGGCTGTCGACAGGATAATTGACATCATGTGACAGGAAGCCGTTAACCGTGGCAAAGCTGATCGTCGGGGTCTGATCAACCGTTGTTTCCGTGCTTTTTTTGCTGCAGGAGGTAATGATTGTCATTCCTGCTAAAAGTAGTACCGCTAAAAAAAATCCTGTTTGTCGCATATTGGATTGGTTTTTGATGTTTATTTCAGTTGCAAAGTTATTAATTTTCTTCTATTCAAACCAGCCTGTTCATATTGAAACTTCATTCAGACATGGGCCTGCCGAATAAAAATTCTGCGTTTCGATTGGGTTTCTTGGTTATCTTTGTAAAAAACTCTATCCACCCATGAAAAAAATCGCCCTGGTAGCGTTCATTTCGTTGAGCGTTTTGTTTTCCATAGCCCTTGTTTTTAACCCCCGGAAGGCTGTTGGTTCCAAAGAGACCCGGAATGCCGGAGTATCCATGCCCCTGCCCGACAGCGTCCTGCAGTTTGTGAAAAAAACCTGTATGGATTGTCATGCCGATGACGGCAATTTCATGGCAAAAGGCAAACTTAACTTCTCGGTTTGGGATAAATACAACGTTGAAAAACAGCAGGAAAAGTCAAAGCAGATCTGTAAGGAGTTGACTAAAAAATCGATGCCTACCGGCAAATGGCGCAAGAACAACCCTGATAAACTGCCAACCCAGGCCGATATCGATATGATGTGCAGGTGGGCTAACAATTTGCAGAACTAACCAGTGATGTTGCAGGAAGTTGTCATTACCGGGATGGGATTGATCTCATCCCTGGGATTGTCGTTGGATGAAAACTGGGAGAACCTGGTGGCAGGCAAAAGCGGCGTTCAAAAAATATCGCTTTTCGATGCCGGTTCATGTGCCACGAGAATTGCCGCCGAACTGCCGGGCGGGTTTGAAGATCTTTCACACACCTATATAAAAAAGAGGGCCGCCGGACAGATGACCCGGGTCACCCGGATGTGTGTTACAGCGGCGAAAATGGCAGTTGCTGATTCGGGGATTCAATTTGAAAACCTTGACCGGACGAGGGGCAGCGTTATTATGGGAGTTGTAAATACTGGCAATTCAAGCGTTGAAAAGGAAACAACCCTGCAGAACACCATTTTCAAATCGATGACCAACTCCATGCCTGCCTGGATTTCGCTGGAATACCACCTGCTGGGTCCCAGCTTCTCGGTCAATACCGCCTGCGCATCTTCGGCCTATGCCATAGCCTTCGGGTTTGAGATGATCAGGAACGGGCAGGCCGATATCGTCATTGCAGGCGGAGCCGATTCCATCATCAATGCAGAGGAGATCAACGGGTTTAACGCGTTGTATGCCCTGTCGGTCGCCAATGACAACCCCGGATGCGCCAGCAAGCCCTTTTCGCTCGACAGGGACGGATTCGTTATCGGGGAGGGTGCCGGCGTCGTGATCCTGGAATCAAAACAACATGCATTGGCCCGTAACAGCCGGATTTATGCCACGCTTGCCGGCGTTGCCCTTACCAGCGAGGGTTACAACATTATGGCCCCGATGAAAGACGGTGATGGAATGGCAGCAACGATGGAACTGGCGCTTAAAAACGCAGGAATTCAAAAAGACGAGGTCGGGTACATCAATGCCCATGGTACCTCCACCGAACTGAATGACCGGTACGAAACCATGGCAATCAGGAAGGTTTTCGGTGATCTTGCAAAGACCATACCGGTATCTTCCACCAAATCGATGACCGGGCATACCATCGGCGCTGCCGGGGCCATTGAGGCGATCATCACCGTGTTGAGTTTACGGGCCGGTATCCTCCCCCCCACCATCAACTACAACCTGCCCGACCCTGACCTGGATCTCGATTATATCCCCAACGTCGCAAGGGCTAAAAATTGCAGGGTGGCCCTTTCAAACTCTTTTGGTTTCGGTGGGCACAATGCGACCCTGGTCCTGAAAAAATACGGGTCGTGACCGATTCGAATAAACAAAAAATTACAAAAAGTAACCGCAAATGGCAGTCATTACAGAACAGACAAGGAATGAGGTAAAAGAGGTCGTGTACAATTTTTTTGCCGAAGAATGTGAAACAGATATATCGAAACTTACCGACGATACAAACATTATCAATGATCTCGACGGAGATTCGCTGATGTTCCTCGAGCTGATCGAGATATTCAAGAAGCGGTACAGCCTCGATATTGAGCTGAAGGTAATCGGCAAATATGCTGTAAAACACCCGGTTGCCACCATCGGCGAGCTCATCGACATGCAGCTGCTGATCATTGAACATGAAAACAGGTTACTTGAACTCCATCCTTAACCCGCTTCATTGTGCCTGTAACACAATCAGCCTTTATTTTCCCTGCTTTCTCGAGGGATTACAGAGATCACCCGGGAGCTGCCCTACCCTTCTTTGAACAGCAATTCAACCTGTTGATGGTGGCTGCATCGAAAATGAGCGGTTCCCCGTTCGAAGGATTTCTGTATGCAGCGATGAAGGCCCCGGAAGATGAACTCGCCACCCAGTACCTTACCTACATCTACAGTTGTGCGGCTTCCCTTACGCTCAGGACTTATCATTTCAAACCGGATTTTAACGCGGGGTACAGCATGGGCATCTACGCTGCACTGTTCGATTCAGGGGTGTTTACCTTTGAAACCGGACTGGAACTCATCCGCCTGGCCTTTGAAATTGTGTCGGGGAAATTGAAAGAGAGGCAGTTTGGCATGGCAACCGTGATCGGTCTTGACAGGAAGGATATTGAGCAATTGATCCACCAGCGGAAACTTGAGGTGGAAATCGCCAACCGGAATGCCCCCCATTCATTTGTCGTTTCCGGAAGAGGTGATCATCTTACCTCGTTTATGGAGGATGCCAGGGATGAGGGAGCCCTGCATGTCCGCGACCTGGGGGTTTCGATTCCTTATCATTCGGGTCTTTTGACGGATGCCGCCCGTGAATTTGCAACCAGGACCCGCCATTTGAACTTTTCAGTGGCAGAAACCCCGCTCCTTTCGCTGGTCGACCAGGAAATCCTCACATCCGAAGCATCCCTGCGTAACGAGGTGAGCCGTAACCTTTTCCGGTCGTTAGACTGGCTTGCCACCCAGCGGAAATTAATTGCCCTGAACACAGGGCTCCTTGTGGAATGCGGGCCCTCGAAAGGGCTGGTGAAAAATGCGAAATTTATTGACGGAAATTACCGGTTTGCCTCACTCGATAACCTGGGAATTACCTGAAAACCGAAATCACTTTTACAATTTCCCTTCCGTTCTCCATTGTTTCCTGATCCTGAGCAATGTACGGAACATAGGTTCCGTGGTATTGCTGTTTTTCCTGAATTCATTGGCAGCCGCTATCATGGCGGGCGGTGGCGCTGTTTCGGCGGCCGACAGGCAATTTGGCCTGAGCAGGGCGGCATCCAGGATCAGCCTGTCAAGTTCTGTTTTCGCTATTCCGGCTGAACAATAAAAGGCTGCCGGCTGAAACACCGATTGCCCGGCGGTTATCCTGGCCTCTTTCACAGCAAGGGTGTACAGGGGGGTACCCGGGTAGATCCGTAATCCTGAATTCATATAGACCAAATCTTCAGGATTAATGAAATTATCAATAAAATCAAGTGTTTCCCGAAAGGTACCCGCATCTTCACCGGGGCCGCCGAAGAGGAAAAACCACATGGTGGGCAGGTTGAACTTCGCGATCAACACGGCCATCTTTTCAATTTCGGCACGGGTAAAGCCCTTGTCAAGGTTTTTCAGCATCCTGGGGGAGGCGCTGTCGGGGGTTGCATCGATTTGCGTAAAACCGGCCTGTATCATGAGATCGAACAACCCGGCGCTGGTATGGCGCGGATTCATCCCCATGGTCCTTAGCCTGACACGGATATTCTTCTTGATGATTTCCCGGCAGATCGCCTCGGCATGACCGCTGGGATCGTTAAAGGTGGAATCGACAAATTCAAAGGTGACATATCCTAACCGTTTGTGTGCCTGTTCGATCTCATCGGCAATGCCGGCCGGGTTGCGGATCCTGAACTTTCTGCCCTCGATCAGCGGGTAGGTGCAGTAGATGCAGCCATGCGAGCATCCGCGTTTGGTCTGGACCGAATAGACCCCCCTGGCCATATAGGGGTTGAAGTCGATCCACCTGTCAATTTCAGGAAACCGCAGGTCGGATGGAGTACAGAATGATTCTTGCCGGCTACCTTTGATTTTCATGGTTTCCGCGGTAATCACGTTGGGAAGATCCGACAAATCCTGCTGCAATATGATCCTTGACAATAACACGGGCAGCAGCTCTTCTGCCTCTCCTGTGATGCCATAGCCGGCTCCGGTGAGTTTCATCAGCTCCCCGGGAAAGATACTGAAACCGCTGCCACCCAGGATTAAAGGCACAGTCGTTACCTGCTGTACGGGACGGATAAACTTTTCCAGGATGCCGTCCATATAAAAAACGGTACGTTCCTGGACCGTATCATCGATATTGCGGATGCTGAAACCGATAAAATCGGGATTAAATTGCTGTACTACCGGAACCAGGTTCCTGCCTTCATCAAAAACACCATCATAGATTTTCACCTCGAACTGATCCTCCAGCCGCGATGCCAGCATACATAACCCCAGCGGCGGAACCGGGTAGGGTGCCTTCTCGGTATTCGTATTGATCAGCAGGATCTTCTTCATCAGCTCTTCCGGTTAAAATTACTGCAAACTATATCACGTCGGTTCCCTGCCTGATCAGCCACAGGGCGGCAACACTGGCATGAAATTCATCGTGGGGCAGGGTGGTTTTCATCACGGCATTAAAAAAATTGTATTTACGGTAATCATAATCGGTAATCCTGTCCTTAACTTCCTGGTGGTAGAGCGTTCCCGGCATCGGGGTCAGGATGGTATAACCGGCATAAACCACCTTGTTCTGACTTGCATAATCAGCAAGGGCCTTAAAATCATCATGGTTATAATCAACAGGAACGACATAGTTTCCGCGCACCATGATTCCGTTTTCCTGGAAGACCTTCACCGCCTGCCGGTTGTCATGAGCCGGAGAGTTCTTATGGTATTTTTTCAACTCCTCATCCCGGAAGGACTCAAACCCGCAGATAACCACCTTCAGCCCGCCTTTCGCAAGCTTTTCGATAATATCGGGTCTGTGCGCGGCAATATCGGCGCGGATATCCATGATGAAAGTCTTGCTGATCCCCTCCTCGCCTATTCGTTTGAACAAATCCAGCATGAAATGCTCATCCACCACGGTATTGGCATCGGCAAACCTCACAACCGGGTATTCATCAATGCTTTTGAGTTCCGTGATCAGGCTTTCAACCGTACGCTGGTAATATTTTCCTTTGAACTGGGTCCAGATGGAACAAAAGGTACATTTATAGGGGCACCCCAGCGAAGTAAAGACATAGGTGCTCGGATAGGGGCTGTTGCCGACCTTGTAGGTGTCAATCCAGCGCTTCAGGTGATTCCGGTCGGGCATCAGGTAATCACTCCCCGCCCCGTCCCAGGCAGACGGGGTACCTTTGGTTCTTTTCAGCCCCCCGGGCGTATTGAGGATGATGCCGGGAACACCATTCCAGTCGCTCCTCTTTTCCCATGCCTTCACCACCTCCCTGAAAATATGGGGGCATTGCCCCGGGATGATGATATCAACCGACGCATCAGTAAAATCATCAGGGCACAAGGTTGCATGCAAACCACCGGCAACCGTAAGAATTGCGGGATTGCATTTTTTTACCGTTCGAAAGATCGCGATGCTGTAATCAAATTCAGAAGTGATCACCGTAACGCCAACCAGGTCGGGTTGTAACCGCTCTATCAGTGATTCTATCAGTTTCTCCAGTGAAGGAGTATCAGGTACAAGATCATATTCTCCCTTGGAATCAAAAACCGTCACATCATGGTCCTTGACCGCAGCGGCAATGGTCAGCAAACCAAGCGGCGGACCGATCAGTTTCCTGTGAATGAAGGGTTTTGCCTTCTCCGGAGCAAATCTGAGGATGTTGTTCTCCGGCGAACGTGGCGGATTAATAAGCAATATTTTCATGGACCAAATTTACGCAAATAGATGAAAACGGTCATTTTTAAAAGTCGCTGATTTATCCTACTTTTGTTCCATAAAACAGTTTCAAGTATCCACAGATTTTATGGTTGATCTACAAAAGGTGAGGCAGCAGTTTACCGACCTGCGTTGTTGCTGCATTATTCCTACCTACAACAACGACCATGCTTTGGAAAGCGTTATCATGGGGGTTTTGTCCTTTACAAGTGATGTGATCATTGTTGATGACGGTTCAACCGATCAGACCAAGGTCATCCTGCAACGGATCCCTCAGGTGGATGTTGTCACCATTCCTGTCAATACCGGCAAGGGATGGGCCTTGAGGCAGGGATTTACCATGGCGATCGAAAAGGGGTTCAGGTATGCCGTGACCATCGACAGCGACGGGCAGCATTTCCCGGAGGATCTTCCCCGGTTTCTCGATCTGATTGAAAAACAGCCCGGATCCATGATCCTGGGGGCACGTGATATGTCGCAGGAGGAGGTTCCCGGTACGAGCAGCTTCGGCCATAAGTTTTCGATTTTCTGGTTTAAAGTTGAGACAGGCATTACCGTACTGGATGTTCAGACAGGGTTCCGGCTGTACCCGCTTGAACGGATCAGCGAGATCGGGTGGGTCTTTTCGAAAAAATACGAATATGAAGTTGAGATCCTCGTACGGCTTGCCTGGCGTGGGGTCAGGGTATTGTCGGTACCGGTAAAGGTATACTATGCCCCCAAAGAAACGCGGGTTTCCCACTTCAGGAAATTCACCGATTTTACCCGTGTGAGCATTGCCAACAGCATCCTGGTCTTCACGGCCCTGCTGTGGGTCAGACCGTTATCTTTTTTCAGGGGTTTGCGGAAGAAGACCATCCGGGAGTTTTTCATGGAATATGTTGTCAACAGCACCGATTCAAATGCCAAACTGGCATTTTCCGTGGCATTGGGTCTCTTTATGGGTGTTACACCCATCTGGGGATGGCAGATCGTGACCACCTTCGGCCTGGCGCACCTTTTGAAGCTGAACAAATTTGTGGCAGTAACGGTTTCCAATATCAGTCTCCCGCCGGTCATGCCCTTCATCATTTTCCTGAGTTACTGGATGGGAGGCCTGGTGATGGGGGTTAAGATGTCGAACCTGCACTATACCCAGGGGCTGGGACTGCACTGGATCAAGGAGAACCTGGTCCAGTACCTCCTGGGAAGCCTTACCTTCGGTGCGCTGCTGGCCGCGGTGATCGGCCCCCTGACCTACCTGCTGCTTTCGGCTTTCAGAAAAAAGGGGTTGTAAAGTCCATGGAGAAATTCGATGTGATCATTATCGGTTCCGGCCTGGGAGGGTTGATCTGTGGCAATATCCTCTCCAGGGAGGGGATGAAGGTCGGAATCTTCGAAAAGGAGCGCCAGGCAGGTGGCAATTTGCGTAGCTTTACACGCCATGGTCAAAAATTTGAAACGGGCGTCCACTACACAGGATCCCTCGAACCCGGGCAAACGCTGCATCGTTACTGGAAATACCTGGGACTAACCGAAGCCCTCCCTCTCCAAAAACTGGATCGCGACGGTTTCGACAGGATCACCTTCGGAGACCGGGAATTCCCGCTGGCACAGGGCTTCGGAAACTTCACCGAACAGCTCCTCCCCTTCTTTCCCGGTGCTGCTGCTGAACTTCAACGCTATACCGGAAAAATTGAGGAGGTGGTATCAGCCTTCCCGCTTTATAATCTTGAACTGCCCGTCAATCATCGAGAACAACATTACACCAACAAAAGCGCCCTTGAATTTTTACAAGGTTTCTCCCAAACCCGTTGTGATAATCGAAGGCAATCGGTTTCACCACCCAATTCTCATGCCGCCACCCCGCTTTCAGCCGTGCTTGCCGGGAATAACTTCCTGTACGGAGGGCATCCCCAAACGCCGGTTCATGTATCCTCCCTCATCAGCCATTCCTTTATTTCAGGCGCCTGCAGGATCATCGGGGGAAGCGACCAGGTCGCCATCAGCCTTGAACACAAATTAATCTCAAACGGAGGAACCATCCGCTTTAACAGTGAGGTCATCAGGATCGAACGGCAGGATGGGCAGTTTTCGGTTATTCCCTCTGCCGGCGATACCTGCCTGGCCTCCAGGATCATCTCTGATATCCATCCTGCTGTGGCCCTGTCCCTGTTGCCTGTCGGAATGGTACGCCCTGCCTACCGGAAACGGATTGAGTCACTCGAAAATACCGTATCTTCCTTTATCCTGCACCTGACGCTGAAACCCGGTTCCTTCCCCTACCTGAACCATAATGTTTATTATCATAATTCCTTCAATGCCTGGCATGAATATAATCTGACAGGCCAGGATTGGCCTGGGATGTACCTGCTGACCACAGCCTGCCAGCATGCCGGTCAGAAATTCGCTGAAACCATGACCATCCTTACCTATATGCAATATGGAGAGGTTGCCGGATGGAGTGAGTCCCGCACCGGGAACCGGGGCGCCGCATATGAAGATTTCAAGAGCGAAAGAGCGGAAAAACTGTTACAAGGTGTGTTCCGGAAGTTCCCTGAACTGCAGGGGGCGATAAGCCGCACCGATATTTCAACACCGCTTACCTATCGCGATTTCACGGGGATTCCGGAGGGTTCGCTCTATGGCATCCGGAAAAATTACACTGAACCCATGTTTACCACCGTGCTGCCAAGAACAAAAATTGCAGATTTCTATTTTACCGGGCAAAATACCAACCTGCACGGGCTGCTTGGCGTTACCATCGGAGCGGTTGCAACTTGCGGGGAAATTGTCGGACTTGAGTATCTCCTGGGAAAAATTAAGGGTGACTGACAGATAAATGGCCGTTGTCAAACCGTAAGCCAGCGTCCGAAGTGCCCTGTAACTAATTTTTTATAACTTTGCCGGACTTCAGTAACAACTTTTTTGAGAGAGCCCTTAACCACTGTATGTCTGACCCCATTCCCGGGCAAATGTCAAACTTGTAACAAATTGAGTAAAGAGGATTGATTTTCAGGAATGCTGATGGATAACGGATTCCTTCAGTGGATAATGAATTGAAAAATTGCACCGATGAATTTTAAACTTATATATCCCCGCTGGGAAAAGCTCGAAGGTCAGACTATTTTCAACCTGCCTCCGCATGGCCCGGTTGTTATGGCTGCCGCGATACCCGGACATGTTGCCATCGACTTTACCGATGAAAATGTCGAAGAACTGGTTATCGACGAAAGTCCAGATTTTGTGGGAATTTCGATGATGCTTACCACCCAGGTCAAGCGGGGATGGGAGATAGCTGATCAATATCGCAGGCTGGGAAAGAGGGTCATATTCGGTGGTATCTCTACGATGCTGCATGCCGAGGAAACCATGCTGCATGCCGATTCCATATTCCTGGGGGAGGTGGAAGGGCGCCTGGATCAGGTGTTTCTTGATTTTCATAAAAACGAGCTGAAAAGAATCTATAACTTTATCAGCGATCCGCCCGACATGAAACTTGTCGGACCCGCCCGGAGAGATATCCTGAAAAAAGACCTCTACTACCATAAAGGTTTCAGGATGGTGGACCTTTTCCACGCCTCGCGCGGCTGCATTTACGACTGTTATCCATGTGCCGTGCGATACCTGGGTGGCCGCGGCTTCCGCCCCCGCCCTGTCGAACGGGTAGTCGAGGAATTGTCGCAGATGGACAACAGCAGGATCTTTATGGTTGATAATTCCCTTGCTCTCGATACCAAATGGGAAAAGGAGCTCTTCAAAGCCATGATCCCGCTGAAGAAAAAATGGGTTAGCCATACCATCGAGGATAAAAACGACGTGCTCGACCTCGCAGCCCAGGCAGGCGCCTGGTATGTCTACCAGGCTGTTTTCGACACTTCCGATTATATCAGGAACCGCATAAAACAGTACCATGATTACGGCATTGCCGTTGAAGGAACCATCCTCCTGGGGCTTGATAACCAAACCGAAGATGATATCAAGCGACTGGTGGACTTCCTTCTTGAAATCGAACTGGACCTTGCCGAATTCACGGTGCTGGCACCCTTTCCCCACACAAAAGCATACAGCGACCTGCTCAAACAGGGGCGCATCATCGATACCGACTGGAACCACTACAACGCCGGCAAGGTTGTTTATCAACCGAAACATATGTCGCCTGAAAGATTGTCGGAACTCTTTCAGTACGCCTGGGACACCTTTTACAAGGATGAATCACAGTCAAAAAAGATGTTTAACCTCATCAGCCGTGTGGTCACAAGGGAAATGGCCGACGGAACCTTCACCCCCCGCCGCCGTGACCTGGCCAACCTGAGCTTTGGGAAAAAAGTCGTAAAAATTGCCTGAACCTGATTTGTTACCGTTTTGTGAACTATGGAGACCAACCCCGAATTCAATAAATATATGGACCGCATTTATCCCTTTCCGGGACAATGGGAAGCGCCGTCACGGTGCGGGATAAAGGTGGTAAACCGCAAAGATGGCAGAACCCTAGTCATTGTGACCGAAATTTACAGGCAGAACCCCGGAACACCGGTCACCGAATGGTGCGCACCACTGGCAGCAAGGATTTTGAAAGAACTCAACTGCAAACCCGATGACTTTATCTTCATCGAACACACCCCCGACCTGCAAAGCAAACTGGACTTCTACAATGAGACATTTGACCAGGTTTCGTTTGATGTCAGCGGGCAAATCCTGGTCAATCCCAGGTGGACACGCCTGACTCCGGAACAGGTAGATATGTTGATGAATGAATAAATCGCTAAAAAAGCCGTATCTTTGCAAATCCATAATTTCACCAATGAATAAAGTCCCTCCTCATTCATTCCATATCCCGGTACTGGGTATTGGATATTCAATTGATACTCCGGTAAAGGTCGCACATCTGGGAATATCCTCTGTGATTTCGCTGCTGGATGACATGTTGATGGAAAAGTTAAGAGAGTTTTACAGTCAAAAATTCGACCTGCCGTTCCAGGCCATCTCTGAGAAAATTGATGATTTCAGGGCTAAGAGAATCACCGCCTACCTCAACCTGGTTGACAAAATTGCGAAAGATAAATTCGAAGAGCTGAAGGCGACCTACGATCAGAAAAGCAGCGAATTCCACAAATATATTGACATGCTTCATGAATCTTCAACCCTGAAGCAGAAATTCGAGCAACTCAAACAGGACTGGGATAAGCTGGATGTAAAGCAGTGGATCCAGGAGAACCTCTCCATGGGCAGTATTGATGTCAACATCATGACCAAGGTGGATAAGGAAAATTTCCGGAACCATGTAAAGCTGCCTATTGAATACAATGACGGACACGCCGCCCTGCGCGGTTTCGTAAACAGCGATCTCTCCTCATCCGTTGTCCTTTCGGCCGGGATGAGCCCGCGGTTATACAACTACCTTGAATCATTTGACGAATTTTATCCCGACCAGGATTTCAGGTTGAAAAAGAAGATTACCCTTAAGGTTAGCGATCACCGGTCGGCCCTGATCCAGGGCAAATACCTGGCAAAAAAAGGTCTGTGGGTATCGGAATACCGCATTGAATCGGGCCTTAACTGCGGCGGCCATGCCTTCCCCACCAACGGTTACCTGCTGGGACCGGTTCTTGAAGAGATCAACCGCCTGCGCGAGGACCTGGTCAAACAAACGTTTGACCTGCTCAAGGTTGCCCTGAAGGCAAAAAACCGCCCCTGCCCTGAAGAACCGCTTGAAATAAAGATCACGGCACAGGGTGGCGTCGGCACTGCCGAAGAGCACCAGTTCCTTGCCGATCATTACCAGATTGATTCGGTAGGCTGGGGCACTCCGTTCCTGCTGGTTCCCGAAGTGGTAAATGTTGATGAAACAACCCTGGAACTACTCTGCAATGCTAAAGAAGATGACCTTTTCCTGAGTGAGATCAGCCCGCTGGGCGTTCCCTTCAACAACCTCAGGGGAAATACCAAGGATATTGAAAAAGAGGAGTATATTAAACATCATACTCCCGGGAATCCCTGTCCCAAAAAATATGCCGCGCTCAGCACCGAATACGGCGAACCCGGGCTTTGCACCGCCTCCAGGAAATTCCAGAAGCTGAAAATCGAGGAGCTGAAAAACAGGGGACTGAGCGACAAAGAATTTCAACATGAGTTTAATAAAGTGGTCGACAAGGCATGTATCTGCGTTGGCCTCGGAACCTCTGCACTGCTCGTCAACCACCTGGATACCAGGGTTGAAAAACCTGGGGTATCTGTTTGTCCGGGCCCCAACATGGCCTATTTTTCCGAAGTGATGACCCTCCAGGAGATGGTGGACCATATTTACGGCAAAATCAATGTTATCAAGCGAAATGACAGGCCTAACATGTTCATGAAGGAATTAACCATCTATGTTGATTACCTGAAAACAAAGCTGGATGAGACAGCCCGCCCATGGACTGAAAAACAGGAGGAGTATTTCACCACCTTCCGTGATAACCTCGGCAAAGGCATCCAGTATTATAAGGAGCTTTTTTCGAACGTGAAGCTGAATCTCAAAGATAAAAAGGCCAAGCTGATTGCAGACCTTGAGAATTTTGAAATCCAGCTTAAGAATCTTCCTGTAAGGTAAATCCCTGCAGCCGGCAATTTCCATAATATCTGTTTGAACCTGAGGGATATCCTGCTGATGAACCATACACCCTCCTCTCGAAAACTTCCCCCGGTATGGCTTGTGAAAGCCCTCAACGGTTTTCGTACCTTTTTACTGCAGCTGAACAGGAAAATATTCCCCGGGAATGTCGTGTTATACGAACAGTTCCAGTATTTCTGGCTGTTACCGTCGCTGTATGTCGCGGCAAAAATGGATATCGCGACCAGGCTCAAAGCCGCCCCCCTCTCTGTTGCCGGGCTGGCTGAACAACTTCAGGCCGACCCCGTCAACCTCTCGCGTATCATGCGCGCCCTCGCCAGCCAGGGAATTTTCAGGCAGACCCGCGACGGTCGGTACCACCTCAATGCCATGTCCAGGGCGCTCCTTGATGAACCGGGGTCGCTCAGGTACATGGTGCTGCACCATCTCGGTCCCGTAAACTGGGAGCTGATGAGTAACCTCGAATATGCCGTGCGAACGGGGAACGATGCCTTCACCGGCAAATATGGCAAGCCGGTATATGATTACCTGAAAGATCATCCCGCTGAAAATGAACTGTTTGACCTGTCAATGACCAATCTCTCAGGCCTTGGACTGGCACCCGTCATGCAAGCCTATGACTTTTCAAAATTCCCGTTGATTGCCGATATCGGCGGCGGCGAGGGATTTTTACTTGCCAACATCATGCAGCAAAACCCCGGCTGCCGGGGGATTCTTTTCGATTCCAGGGAAGCGCTTGCCAGGGCCCCGGAAATGGTTTCACGCTTCCAGGCTGAAAACAGGATTACGTTGATGGCAGGTGATTTTTTCAGCGGGATAACCCTTACTGCCGACCTTTTCCTGATGAAAAACATCCTCCACAACTGGGGTGATGAAGCCTGCATTAAGTTGTTGAATAACATCGGCAGGAGTATCAGACCAAACGGGCGGATCCTGATCATCGAAATGATCGTGCCCGCCGGAAATGCATCATCCCTGTCCAAATTGCTGGATATCCAGATGATGGCCACCATGAACGAGGGAAGGGAACGCACGGAAACGGAATACCGCACGCTGCTGAAAAGCTCAGGCTTTACGATAACCCGGATCATCCCTACCATCGCGCCCATCAGCCTGATTGAGGCCGCGAAGAATGGATAATTCTTCCTATTTTTGCTCCATGCAAAAGTTGTTATTTATCCTGAAAAAGGAATTTCTGTTGCTTTTCAGGGATATACCGGGGCTCATCATCCTGTTCATGATGCCCATCCTGCTGATATTCGTCGTCACGCTGGCACAGGAAAACGCGCTGAAAAGCCAGAATTCAAAAACAAAGGTTGTTTATGCAGATGAATCGAACAGCTCCTTTTCGAAAAAACTGCTGGCAAACCTTGACTCCTCCGGTATTTTTGAACCCGTAAAATCGCTCCGTGGTAAACCGGTTACGGCCACGTCGGCCAGGGCCCTTATCGCAAGCGGGGAATACAGGTTCGGTGTAGTCGTCGGCCCTGGCGACTCTTCCATCACCCTGCTGCTCGATCCAACCCTCCAGGAGAGTTACCGGAAGTCGGTCGGCAATGCGCTTACCTATGTCATTAAAGGGACCCAGACCCGCGAGGCGATGAACGCGATTCTGGCCACCATGCCTGGGAGCATGCAACCTGTAATCGAAGGCATGATCGCCCGGTCGCTGCAAAAGCTGCCTCCGGTCGTGGAAACCTTTGCCACAAAAGAGCTTTCCACCATACAACCCAATGTGATCCAGAACAACGTGCCGGGTTTCATTCTTTTTGCCATGTTTTTTATCGTGATCCCGCTTGCCGGCAGCCTGATCACCGAAAAAAACGAGGGCAGTTTCCAGCGCCTGCGCTCCTTACCGGTCAGCCTTTCACTGTTCCTTGGCGGAAAAGCCCTCACCTATATCGTGGTGTGCCTCATCCAGTTTTTACTGATGATGATCATCGGAACCTGGGTTTTTCCAACCTTTTTCGGACTGCCGCAGCTACAGACCGGCCATCAATACCTGGCCATTGCGGTTGCAACGGTCGCCGCCTCCATGGCCGCCATCGGCTTCGGGTGCATGGTCGGGGCGGCAGCCTCCACGCATGGCCAGGCTGCCCTGTTTGGTTCGGTGATCGTCGTATTACTGGGGGTGATCAGCGGGACCTTTATGCCCATCCATATCATGCCGTCCTATATCCGGTTTATCAGCCACTTCTCCCCGATCCGCTGGGGAATTGACAATTATCTCAACCTGTTTATCCGTGAAGGCAACCTTGCAAGTATCATACCCGGGACAATTTTGCTGATCCTGTTTTTTGGTTTTGCAATGACCGTCAGCCTTGTTACTTTTGCAAAACGGCAATAGGAGAAAAATTCCTAACTTAATGCTATGAAAGAAAATGAGGGGTTCGTGGATTACCCTGACCAGCAGATGATCATCTATGTGGAAAAGGAGGACGGGAAATTTGGCCCTATGCAAACCGGCTCTTTTCTTTCAGCCAATTACCTGGATGACTATTTCTTTAAGCGCAGGAACCTGGAGCTGGAATTGCGGGAACAGCTTACCGGAAACCTGATCAGCCCGGTAAAATATTTTATGGTTCTGGAAGAACTCTCCCTCTCAGAACTGGCCTCCAGGGCGGGTATCCGCAAATCACGCGTAAAAAAACACCTTGATCCGAAACATTTTGGGTCGGCCTCCCTGGATGAACTGCGACGTTATGCCAGTGTTTTCAATGTTCCGGCTGCCAACCTTCTGCAGGTTATCCTGATCCGGCCGGAAGACAGCGCCGAATCAAGCCTGATGCCGGATGACCAGCGGGGCGGTATCTCTGTTGAACAACCGTCAACTGCCAATCCTTTCGTTGTTGTGACAAAAATTGAATTAAAAAACAGATGATTATCCCTGACTATACGCATAAAATGGCCGCCCATTGTGAATCAGGGACCATCACCTCCCTGCTGAACCATGGCGGACTGGCCATTACGGAACCGCTGGTGTTTGGTATTGCAAGCGGCATTTTTTTCGGCTACTTCCACAAAATGAAATCCTTTCCGTTTCCGACCTTTATCGTCAGGAACAGGCCCGGGCAGATCCGCACCAACATTGAGAAAAGGCTTGGCGTCAGGTTTAAAACCAAGGACTTCCGGGATCCCCTTAAGGGTCAGCTGGCGCTCGATCAGTTGCTTGAACAAGGGATTCCCACGGGGGCCCAGGTCGATTTCTTTTATATGGACTACGTGCCTTCATGGGAACGCGTGCATATCAACGTGCATTTCCTGGTAGTCGCAGGGAAAGAGGAAAGCAGGTATGTCATCAGTGATTCCTATTTCCCGAACATGGTCAGACTGGAGGCAGTTTCGCTTGAGAAAGGCCGCTTTGCGGGGGGAATGATGTCTCCCGGGGGATTTGTCTTTCACCTTGACAAAGTTCCGGCAGGGATTGATTACCAGAAGGCCATCCTGAAAGGCATTCAAAAAGCCTGTTTCAACATGTTGAAGCTTCCCGTGCCGTTTGTGGGGATCACGGGGATGCGCATGTTTGGTGCGAAGGTGACCGAATGGCCGAAATTTGCACGGGATAATGAGCATCTTTCACATGAAATCATGAAGATCAATATCCTGCTTGAGGACCAGGGAACGGGTGGAGCGGGATTCAGGTTTATTTACGCCACCTTTCTCCAGGAGGCAGCCGGGATCACCGGAAACCCGCGTCTGAAGGAGCTTTCGGCTGAACTGATGGAAATTGGCGACGGCTGGCGGGAAATTTCCCTTTTTTCGGCACGTATCGGCAAAAACAGGGATCTCGGCCCGGAAACATTGAAGAAACTGGGTATGATGATCTCCGAAAGGGCCACCGTGGAAGAACGCTTTTTCAGATCCCTCTCTGCTGCGATTAAATAGGTAACTACAAAACGAAAATATGACTACGCTATCCGATGAACTAAAACGGGAAATCAAGATAATGATCATGACAACGCTGAATATCAAGGATGTGGATCCTGACGAGGTGGATAATGAAATTCCCCTGTTCAGCGGGGAAAATAAACTTGCACTCGACTCGGTCGATTCGATTGAGATCATTATGGCGATCCAGCGAAAATACGGGATCCGGATAGCAGACCAGGCACTCGGAAGAGAGGTTGTACGGTCGGTTAATACAATTGCCGGGTTTATTACAAATCAGCTGTCAACAGCAGTCTGATCGCTGAAACCACTTTTTTTTTTCAATTTTTCATCCGATTCTTAATTTTAATAACTTTGGGGTAAATTAATTACCCTAAACAGTATTTTCCATGAAAAGAACCCTTATTTCAGCGATTTTTATAACTTTCCTGATTTCTAACCTGGTCCAGGCGCAGTCGAGTATCAACAGCGGTTTTTACTTTCAGCTGGGGCCGGTCTTCCCGCAAGGGCAATATGCAGCGGGTGATCCCCAGGTGCTGACCAGTTCAGGTGTGCATTCAATCCCGGGTCATGGCATCTCCTATCTCCCTGCAAAAATTGGAGCGGGTCTCGATTTGGGATTCCTGATTTATATAGGCCCTGCTTTTGCCAACAAACGTATTCGCGCCGGAATTGACGCCACCTTCCTGAGTGTCTGGTATAACTCTTCGAAGCCCGACAGTGCAACAACCGCTACGGACAATTACTATTATTATGGCGGACAGAAATTCGGGCCGGTGATCACGATAAACCCGGTTGACCGTTTGATGATCGACCTTTCCTATAAGTTAAATTTCAACCTGGCCTACCATTTTGGAGAATGGCACAGCTATGCGGATAACAGTTTTTCGAAATATGGCGCCAACCTGACGCAAAATGAAATGAGTGTTTCGATCCGCTATCTTATCATGAAGTTTGCACTGCAGTACAACTGGGGGAAGATGACGTACGATAACCTAGATAAAACGCGTCCTTCTCAGATGATCCAGACAAATACCCTGCGGATCATGGTTGGCCTGATATTCTGATCATGAGTATTGAGTTTTTCCCTGATATCGAGAAACAGCCACTTCCGGTCATTTCAGCGTATCAGGACCTGCGGCTCCGGGAGGCCTTATCATTTTTATCTGCAAAATCGCCTTTTTACAGGGAACTGTTTGACAAGGAAAAGATTGATGTTTCGGCCATCAGGACCACTGCCGACCTTGTACATTTCCCGGTAACCACCAAGCAGGAGTTGCAGCAACGGAACCAGGATTTTCTTTGTGTTCCCGCAAGCAGGATCATCGATTACATTACCACCTCGGGAACCCTTGGCGATCCGGTAACCTTTGCCATGACCGACAAGGATCTCGACAGGCTGGCATACAACGAGGCCATATCCTTTACCTGTGCAGGGGGAGCCCCGGGAAACATCTACCAGCTCATGACCACCATCGATCGCAGGTTTATGGCCGGACTGGCTTATTTCCTGGGCATCAGGATGCTTGGCGCCAGCGTCGTGAGGGTGGGAAACGGCATTCCTGAATTACAATGGGATACCATTCAGCGGATCAGACCCGATTCGATCGTTGCGGTTCCCTCTTTTATCCTGAAGATCATTGAATATGCTGAACAGCATGGCATCGATTACCGCGCCAGCAGCCTTAAAAATGCCATCTGCATCGGGGAGCCCCTTCGGAAAACGGATATGTCGCTGAATACGCTAGGCAGGAAGATCACCGATAAGTGGCCCTTAAAGCTTTTCTCGACTTATGCCTCCACCGAAATGGGCACATCGTTCACCGAATGTCCCGAAGGTCTTGGCGGCCATCACCACCCGGAGCTGATCATCGTCGAATTCCTTGATGAAAACAACATCCCGGTGAAACCCGGCGAACCGGGCGAGGTCACCATCACAACGCTTGGCGTTGAAGGAATGCCCCTGCTCCGGTTTAAAACAGGCGATATCTGCCACCATTTTAACACGCCTTGTAAATGCGGCCGGAATACCATCAGGCTTGGCCCCCTCATCGGGAGGAAAAACCAGATGATAAAATACAAGGGCACCACCCTCTTCCCGCCGGCACTCTATGACATCCTTGACAACATAGATCTCATTTCCAATTACGTGGTCGAGGTGTTTACCAATACCATCGGTACCGATGAAATCCTGATCCATATCAGCGGGAAGGGAATCGGAGAGGAAAAGGAGAAAGATATCAAAGATCATTTTCGTGCCAAACTAAGGGTAGCCCCCCTGATCAACTTTGTCACAGAAACTGAAATTCAAAAGATGAAAAACCCTGAAACCAGCAGGAAACCAGTTAAATTCATCGATAACCGCGACAGGAACGGCCTTATTTCCTGAAGACCTCTTTCCCGCCGATATAGGTCCTGAGAACCTTGACTCCGGGGATTTCCCGAACAGGGATCTCCATGATATCCTGGTCAAGAACTACAAAATCTGCATCTTTGCCGGTCTCAAGACTACCTTTTCTTTTTTCGAGGAAATCGGCTTTGGCCGCCCAGCAGGTGACCGACCGCAGGGCATCGGCCCGCGAAAGGGCCTCGTCGGCCTGGAAACCGCCGCCGGGATACCCTTTCTGGTCCATCCGCCCAACCGCGGCATAAAAGGTGAACAGCGGTGAAATATTCTCAATGGGAAAATCGGTGCCATTCGCCAGCCAGCCATTCTGCTCCTTCAGCGTCTTATAGGCATAGGCCCCTTTAATCCGCTCGCTACCCAGCCGCCTGCCGGCCCAGTACATATCGGAAGTGGCGTGGGTAGCCTGTACCGAGGGAACAACGGAATAGTCGCCAAAAAAATGGATATCCTCCCTGTCAACCACCTGTGCATGCTCGATCCGCCAGCGGAGGTCATTCTTCCCCTTTAGAAAGGCACCGTAAAGCTGCAGTACCATTTTGTTGGCCGAATCGCCAATACAATGCGTGTTAACCTGATATCCATGATTATATGCTAATTTACATAAAGCAATGATTGAATCTGACTTGGTCACGATCAACCCGGAGGTCCCTGGAGCATCCGAATAGGGTTTCTTTAACCGCGCCGTCCTGCTGCCGAGACTCCCGTCGGCATATAGTTTGATGGACCTGACAACCAGTTTATCGGTGATAAACAGCCCCTTCATGAGAAACTTGCTGATATTTTCAGGGTTGGGTGTCAGCATGGCATAGACCTGCATCTTCAGTATTCCTGATTTTTGCAATGAATCGATCGCCATCACCTGGCTGAAATCAAGCCCGGCATCGCTCACACAGGTCAGCCCAACGGCAAAACAACGCTCCTGGGCCTTTTTCAGGAGGCTGACGAGTTCTTTGCCAGCAGGCCGGGGTACGCTGGCCCGCATGGCGTCTGCGGCAGTTTCACTAAGGATCCCGGTCAGACGACCCGTTTTAACGCCAACCTGTCCCTGCCCGAATTTGTTGTTCAACCCGATCCCTGCCCGGTTCAGCGCCTCCTGGTTTGCCAGCACCACATGGCCGTCAACCCTGATCAGCATGACGGGAACGGCAGAAAATAATTTGTTGAGCTGCTCATTATCGGGAAATTCCCTGGTATCCCACAAATTCTGGTCCCATCCCCTGCCAACGATCCACCCTTGAGCACCAGGAGCGGCCTGCACCTTAAGCCGGTTGAGAACTTCAGCGAAGGAGGCCGCCCCATCCAGGTCGATATAGAGCAGTCCTTCGGCGTAGCCAAAGAAATGACAATGTGCATCAATGAACCCCGGGAACAGGGCTTTCCCTTCCAGGTCGATGGTTTCAGAGGCACGATACCGGTGCAAAATTTTATCGGAAGCGCCCGTTTCAAGGATTTTTCCATCCCTGACAGCCATGGAGGAGCAATGGCTGTTCGTTGAATCAGCCGTGTAAATTGTTCCGTTTGTGATGATTAGGTCAGCTTTCTCTTTCATATGGATGCAGCCGCTGAAAAAAAAGGGGATGAACAGGAAAAAGCTAATGACAATAATTTTCATTTTAAGGCCTTGGTTTTATGAATGTTCTCCAAAAATAAAAACTATTTTCAACAGGACTTGATTTTTATTAAAATGTTTCACTATTTTTGTGTCATACTAATCTTAATATAATAAATGAAATATAAATCTATCAATCCTAGATTTAT